>NZ_JAAFGM010000066.1 GCF_012931985.1 Candidatus Roseilinea sp. NK_OTU-006 | reverse complement strand
GGGATGCGCCGTCAGGGGGGCGGGGGGATGCAACAAAGCAGTGCACGATGCATCGGTGCAAAACCCCCAATGGCAAGTCATTCAGCGCTGTAGTGGTTGGGTAGCTGCTTGACTAGGAGCACGCGCCGGCCCGCGGCGAGCAGGCTTTCCGCGAGATCCGCGCGCGGGGGCAGCCTCTGCCCATCGACGTCAAGCCAGCATCCGGATGGCACGTTGGCCAGCGCGTACTTGGCCGTGCCGGCCCGCAGCTCAACCGTCTCACACTGTTGCGTGACGCGGATCCCGGCGCGCCGGTTGTAGCGGCGGATCGTTCGCCGCGACCGATTGACGCGGGTTGTGAGCAGATCAAGGCTGTACCGGCCTGGCGCGCGCGAGATCAGGTCTACATGCACTGCTTGGGCATAGCTGCTGGCGCTTGCCAGATCCTCAGGGCGCAGTGGCGTGCTGCCGCCAACTTTCACGCCGCAAGCGTCCGCCAGCAGCGTGATATCCGGGATCCGGTACAGCAGCGCGGGCCGGCCCCGTCCGCCGGATGCTGCACGAGTTTCGAAGATCGGCGCGCCGGCCAATTCGGCCTGCAGGGCCTGCCGGATCATCCGTTCGGTCAGGGGGATCCCCCGCCGCTCAAAGGCTTCAAGCACTTGGCGGATGGCAACCTGTTCGCCGGGGCGGAACCCCGCCAGCAGTAGGCCGTCCAGCATCCTTGCAGCCTGATCCGCGCCGGCCTGCAGCAGCGCTTCACGGATCCGGGTTGGCAACCCCGGCCCCGCGGCCCGGTAGGCCTTGAAAGCACTGGTGATAGTGGCGATGCACTCGCGCTCGCGCTCGCGCTTGCTTTCGGGCTGATGCCGGCCAAATGCCGGGGCATTGATGAACACGTCTCGCAGGGCCTGCAGCACTTGCTGCTTGGTCAGGCCAGCGCGCCGGCCCGCCAGCGCGGCTGCAAACAGGCCCCGGTTGCGGGATTGTGCAGCTTGTGCAGCGCGCCAGAATTCGGCCTGCAGGTCGATCGCCGGGGCCGGGGCGAAGTACGCCAGCAGATCCCTGCAGGTACTGTGCGAGATCTGGCGCAAGCATCCGATATCGGTCAGCGCGCGGTATCCCGGCGATGGGGCGATCATCAGGAACCGGTTGGCAGCCAATTCCCCGCGCGGGCCAGCCGTATAGGCCGGATATTCTGCAGGTGCAGAAATTCGATAGAGCACGTGCATCCCCCCGCGGGGCGTGACCTCGCTGTAGCTATCGGGGAACCCGACGCGCTGGAATTGATCGACCTGTTCGGACTTGTCCAAGTCCACCGCGATCAGGCCGTTGTAGCGGGCCAGCACCACCCCGATCCCGCCATCAAACAGGCCGGCGCGCCGCCACTGCTCAACCTCGCCGCTGGCCGGGGGGCGCTTCAGGTACTCGCGCCACTGCACTGCCGGGCGTTTGTTCGCTGCAGGTAGGTAGGGGATATTCAGACTGTCAAGCTTGTAGAGGACATCCATGCCCCGCCACTTTCTTGGCGGGACGGGATGCTGGCCCGCGGCACAACAGACCAGCATCCCTGAGGGAACCGGTTGATCAGACCGGCTTGTATTCTGTTGACAACTTTGATATATTTAAGTGCAGGCATTCGAATACCTTGTGCCAATTCCCCCGCCTAGTCCCGCCAAGAAGTAGGATGGGGGAATTCGTTTTCGATAGCGGCCATTATACCATAGTTATGACCTCATAGCCGTTACAGATCGGTGATGGGCCACCCTGCAAGCGCTGCTGCAGAAAAGTGCATCAGCTCGCCGGCCTGCAGGGATTGGCCCGCCGCAATGCTTGCACTTCACGCGCCGGCGCTGGCGCTGGCCCCGTTGACCGCCAGCCGGCGCTTGGTAGGGCGCGGATCAGCATCCTCGCTGCTCGCAGGAATGCCCTCAGAATCGCTTAAAACGGCCTGCAGCGCGTTTTCTGGCGCGGGGCCGTATGATCTATCAGCATCCCCAATTTCAAGCGAATTTGACCAATTCTCGCGGTCTAATTCCCTGACCACTGCAGCGCGCTTGAACCCCGCTGGTGCATCGATGAACGTCTTGTTAGCGCTGATCTTTACCAGTGCTTGCCAGATCTCTTGCGCCAATATCTTGGAGTAATCCGGATGCTTTTCCGGATCCGCGCTGGCGGCTTCAAACACGGCCAACGCGGCCAGATACCTTGCGCTGATCTCTGTCTGTCTGTGCAGGTATTCTGCGATCAGCGCCTCCAGCCTCAGGCCCAACCCAAGAGTAAAGGCCGGGGGCATGAGGGCCACCAGTAGGTTGGCCCCGCTGCTGGCATTGGCGATGAACACGAACGCGCTCGCGAGCAAGGCCAGCAGCAGCGCCACTGGTATGCCCCGCCGGCCAGCGCGGCCCCGTAGGTTGTGCATGGTCATGAATAGGATTGCAGCGCTTTCGGCCAGCAAGATCGCGCCGGCCTGATGCACAACCGTCCAGAGATTCAAGTCGATCACGATCCCGGCGCTGGCCGGGTCATAGCTGGCGAGGGCGATCTTGCTCATGTACTGCACGATATGCACGCTGCTGATGGCCAGCGCGGCCCCGAACACGATCAGCGCCAACCAATCCAATGGGCTGGCGATCGGCCCCAATTCCCGCGCAAATGCTTTGCGGGTTGGCTTTTCCCCAATGCGGGCCTTGATCCGTTCAATGGCCCGGCCCCGCGCGGCATCGTACTGCTCACTGGTCAGCGGTCTCAGATTTTTGATATCCCACATGGTATAATCCTTGCACCTGTTGTAACCCATCAGGATTGCAGCGCGTACCGGGGCATGGTCACGCGCTGCTTGCTTTACTTGGCGCGGTAGATGTACTCGCGCTGCACAACCCCTCGCCGGGATAACTGCACTTCAATCAGGCCCCGTGAGGCCAGCCGCTGCAGCAGCTTGCGGTCATATGCCAGCAGCTTGCCATTGGGCCGGCCAATACGGTCAGCAATCTCCCGGCGGGATAGCCAACAACCGGGGCATGAATGCAGGGCCTGCAGCAGCACCCGTTCAAGCTCACTCATGGTAGTACCTCGAAGTAATCCCCGCGCTCGCCGGCCTGCAGGGCCAGATATCCCTTGCGCACCAGCGCGCGCTCTGTAGCAAAACCAATCCCCGCGGCCTGCAGATCGGCCCGGCTGTACTGGTCACGGCCCATTGCCTGCAGGGCCTGCAGCGCGCGCTGCTGGTAGGCCGTCAGGGCCGGCTTGCGCCGTTTGATCGTGACTTGCATCCCGGTATCGGTAACCCAATCGATGCTTGCCTTGCTCATGGATGAACCCCTTTCAGTGCACCGTTCGATGCTTCAAGTGTACCAAAGATATCATCCATGACAAGGTAGTAAATCATGCCACTTGAATTACTTGTGATAATGCTGATTATCACAGAGTGCACGGGAAAAATGGGCATTGTGCAGGCATTTTGAGCGAGGGATTTTTTTACCAAAATGCCACCCTGACAAGCATGTATGCTTGTCTGATCTTTAATGCTCAGACCGGGGGACAAAACTGCAAAAAAATCATCCCCGGTAATTGATGCCATTAAAAACCGGGGATCCCCGAATAACTCCGAAGAATCAAAGCAGGTCGCGGGCCTTGTGCCCGCGCCGCCGTAGGCGGGATGCGCCGTCAGGGGGGCGGGGGGATGGAACAAAGCAGTGCACGATGCATCGGTGCAAAACCCCCAATGGCAAGTCATTCAGCGCTGTAGTGGTTGGGTAGCTGCTTGACTAGGAGCAC
>NZ_JAAFGM010000065.1 GCF_012931985.1 Candidatus Roseilinea sp. NK_OTU-006 | reverse complement strand
GGGATTTTACCGCCGAGCACACCGAGAGCGCCGAGAATGAACAGGGAAGAAACCTCTGCGGTCTCTGCGTTCTCTGCGGTGAGTTTTGTGCCGCTCCCTGACGGTCGCGGCGCGGATAGGTGGGCGCGGCTCGGATCAGATGGGCGCGGCACGGACAAGGTGATGACCGCATGCCCGCGCTTATGACATTTCTCGGCTCTGGTGGTATACTAAGCGTCCTATTAATGCCCATCACGGAGGACGTGTCGGCACGATGTTCATCGGCCAACAACCCAAAGCCGCCATCCTGGAAGATTACGCGCGCTACGTCAACCCCGGGCGCGTCTCGGTTTTCAAAATGATCGGGCTCGACTTCATCCCCGGCCGGCGGGAAGGCGTCTGGCTGTGGGATGTGGACGGCAGCCGCAAGCTGCTCAACTGTCGCTGTTCCGGCGGAGTGTTCAACCTGGGCCATCGTCCGCCGCGCGTGGTGGCAGCGGTCAAGGCGGCCCTGGACGAGCTCGACGTGGGCGACCATATGCTCCTGGACGAGATGCGCGCCGCGTTGGGCAAGCGCCTTGCCGCGCTGACGCCGGGCGACATCCAGTATTCCACCTTCTCGCCGGGTGGTGCGGAGGCGATCGACGTCGCCATCAAACTGGCGCGCGCCTACACCGGCCGCCCCGGCATCATCTCGGTGCACAAGGGCTACCACGGCCATACCGGCTTCGCCCTGGCCACCGGCGAGGACAGCTTCCGCGGCAAGTTCGGCCCGATGCCGCCCGGCTTCACCAAAGTGCCCTTCGGCGATGCCGACGCCCTCGCAGCGGCGATCAACGAACAGACGGCTGCCGTCATCATGGAGACCATCCCCGCCACCGGCGGCATCCTCATCCCACCCGATGATTACTACCCGCGCGTGCGGCAGCTATGTGACCAATGGGGCGCGCAGCTCATCCTCGACGAGGTGCAGGCAGGCCTGGGCCGCACCGGCCGCATGTGGGCGATCGACGAATGGGGCGTCGTGCCCGACATCCTGGTGATCGGCAAGGGGCTTTCCGGCGGTGTCTATCCCATGTCGGCGACGTGCCACCGCCCGCATCTGGATCGCTTCTTCCAGCAGCACCCTTTCATCCACCTGTCCAGCTTTGGCGGTGCGGCGCTGGGCTGTGTCGCCGCGCTGGCTATGTTCGACCAGATCACCGAGCCCGGCTTCATGGAACACGTCCAGGCGATGGGCGAGCGCTTCGAAGCCGGTTTTCGCGACCTGCGGGCGCGCTATGCCAGCATCGCCACCTGGCGGCGGCGCGGCCTGATGATGGGCTTGGAAATGGCCGACGCGCGCATGGGCATGGCGCTCAGCCCGCTGCTGGCCCAAAACGGCGTGCTCGCCGTCTTCGCCGACCATCGGCCGAGCACGCTGCAGCTGATGCCCCCGCTGATCATCCAACCCGACGAGGTGGACTTTGTGCTCGAAGCCCTGGATCGCGCGCTGACGTTCCTGGAAGCGCATCCGGAGATGCTGGAGATGGTCTCGGCGCTCAGCGGCGCATTAGGGATGTGACCATGGTGCGAACGGGAGGACAGTCCGCCAAGGAATCGGTCGAATCCAGCGCGCTGGCGAGGCGTGTGGTGCTGCCGCCGGTGGCCGTCGCGCAGAATGGGCCGAATGGCAGCGCAGCCACGCCCCGGCGCTACGTGGTGTCGCTGGATGCGGTGGACGTAGAGGATGGCGTCCACGTGGGCGGCAAAGCGCTGCGCCTGGCCCAATTGATCCAGGCGGGCTTGCCGGTGTTGCCCGGCTTCTGCGTCACCACGGCGGCTTATCAGGCACACCTGCGCGCCAATGGCCTCGATGCATGGCTGTCCGCCGATGAGGAATTCCCATGGGAGGATGCGGCGCGTCTGCAGGCATGTCGTGCGGCGTGTGAGCAGGCGGCGATGCCGGCGGAGGTGCAGGATGCCATCCGGAGCGCCTACGCGCAGCTGGGCGATGCGCCTCTGGTCGCGGTGCGCTCATCGGCCACCTTTGAGGATCAGGTGGAGGCCTCCTTCGCCGGCCAATATGACACGTTCCTGAACGTCTGCGGTGACGCGGCGGTTTTGGAACGGGTGCGCGCGTGCTGGGCGGGCATCTGGAGCGAGCGCGCGCTGGCATATATGCGCGAGCAGGGCATCGATCCGCGGCGTGCGCAGATGGGCGTGATCGTGCAGCTGCAGGCGGATGCCGTCGCCGCCGGCGTCCTCTTCACGCTCAACCCGCTCAGCGGCAACGAGGAAGAGATGGTCATCGAGGCGGTGTGGGGCTTGGGCGAGGCGGTAGTTTCAGGGCGCGTCACCCCGCAGCGCTATGTGGTGAACGTGCGCCGCCGCCAAGTGGTGCGCCGTGACCTGGCCCAACAGTCGGTCATGCTGGTGGCGGATGCCAACGGCGGCACGCGGGAACAGCCGCTCGCCCCGCAGCAGCAAGCGCAAGCGGTGCTCGACGATGCGCAGGCGCTGGAGCTGGCGGCGTTGGGGCAGCGCGTCCAGGCGCTCTACGGCTATCCTCAGGACATCGAATGGGCATGGGTGGACGGGCGTTTCGTCCTGTTGCAGACGCGCCCGCTGACCTCGTTCAGCTTTGACCCGGCGCTGGGACAGTGGACATCGGGCAACTATCGTGAAGTATTGCCCGGCTTCGCCTGTCCGCTGGCGCTGTCGCTCAGCCTGGAACACGAGTATGGGCGCAGTTTGAGCCAGTTCGTCCGCGAGATCAAGCTGGGCGAGGCGCCTCCGGGCACGGTGTGGGGGCGGCCCTTCTTTGGGCGCGCCTATTGGAACGTCGGCGTGGCCAAGCAGCTGGCGGCGCGCCTGCCCGGCTTCAAGGAACGCCTCTTCGACCGCACCGCCGGCATCGACCCCACCTATGAGGGCGACGGCATAGTCACGCCCTGGACGCCCACGACGGTGTTGCGCGCCCTGCCGGTCCTCTTCGCGCTGCGGCGCATGTACAAGCGCGTCTGGCGCGAAGGGCGCGATTACCGCGATCGCTTCCTCAGCGAGATCGAGCCGGCGCTGGACGCGGTCGACCCGGCGGCGCTCTCGGATGCCGATCTGGCGGCGTACTGCCGGCGCGTGGTCGCATTGCATTGGGAAGCCAACAACGTGGCGATCCGCGTCAGCTTGCTCTCCGGCCAGGCGCAGGAGGAGTTCGAGCCGCTGGTGCGCCAGCTCAACGCGCTCCTGCCGGCGGACGAGCAGATCGCTGAGGGGGACCTGATCACCGGCATGAGCGACGTGCGCACTGCCCAGCCCTCGTTTGAGCTGTGGCAGCTGGCGCGCGAAGGGCTGGCCGACCCTGTGGTCGCCGCTGCCATCACCCAGGGCGACCCGTCGGACATGCGCGCTCGCCTGGAGGCGACTCCCCAGGGCCGCCGCTTCTGGGAGCGCATCGCCGCCTACATCCAGCGCTATCGCTACATGGCCTCGATCGACGAAGACCTGATCCAGCCGCGCTGGGATGAAGATCCCAGTTTTGTGCTGGCCACGTTGCAGGCTTATGCCCAGGCGGACGAGGCGGTCGATCCGGCGCGACGGGTGGAGCAGCAGCGCCAGATACGGCGCATGGCGGAGCGGCGCGCGCTCAAGATTCTGTCGCGCGGCTGGCGCAAGCTGTGGTGGTTTGGCCGCCGCTCGTTTGTCAACCACCTGCGCCTGGTGCGGCGCTACATCTGGTGGCGTGAGGAGACGCGGGTGATCGCGGCGCGCGCCTTCTACCAGTGTCGGCGGTTCTTCAAGGAGCTGGGCCAACGTTGGGCTGCCGCCGGCATCCTAGAGGACGCCCAGGACCTCTTCCTGCTGC
>NZ_JAAFGM010000064.1 GCF_012931985.1 Candidatus Roseilinea sp. NK_OTU-006 | reverse complement strand
CGCAGGACGATCCACAGCACCACCGGCGCACCCACGGCGGACGTGACGACGTTGAGCGGCAACGCCGCGCGCGCGCCGGGCATCTGGCTGATCAGGTCGAAGATCAGCGCCAGCCCGCCGCCTAGCAACAGCGCTGCCGGCAGCAGCACACGATGGTCGCTGGTGCCGAACAGGGCGCGGCACAGGTGCGGCACGGCCAAGCCGAGGAAGCCGATTGGGCCGCAGAACGCCGTGACCGCGCCGGCCAACAGCGAGGCGCTGGCCGTCACCCACCAGCGCGCCGCGCGCACGTTCACGCCCATGCTGGCTGCATAGTTCTCGCCCAGCAACAGCGCGTTCAGCGGCTTTACGGTGAACCAGCCAATGCCCAAGCCGATCAACGCGGCCGGCGCGAAGGTGCGCATCTGCTGCCAGGTCACGCCGCCGAAGCTGCCGAATGTCCAGTTGACATAGGCGCTGATCTGCTCTGGCAAGGCGAAGTACAGCAGCACGCTGACCACCGCGCTGGTGAGGTAGCCGATCATCAGCCCCAGCACCAGCAAGGTGAGCGCGCTTTGCACGCGGGCGATCAGCATCACCAGCGAGAACACGGCAGCCGCACCCAGCGACGCCGCGCCCACCAGCCCGAACTCGCCCAGGAAGGCCGCGCGGCCGAAGACGCTGGCGCTGGCTGCTGCGCCGCCCAGCACCACCAGCGCCACGCCCAGGCTTGCCCCGCTGCTGATGCCCAGCACAAACGGGTCGGCCAGCGGGTTGCGGAAGAGCGTTTGCATCTGCAAGCCGGCCACGCTCAGCGCCGCGCCGGCCAGCAGCGCGGTGATGGCTTTGGGCAAACGAAAGAGCAGGATGATGGTTTGCCAGGTGTCTTTGCTCGCTTGGCCGCCCATCAACACGCGCACCACCTCATCGAGCGGGATGCGCACCGCGCCGATGGCCAGCGACAGCAGGAAGGCAAAGACGACGAAGGCGACCAACAACGCCAAGGCGCCGCGCCGCATTCCCAGCGGAGGGAAGGGGTTGGCCAGCGCTTGCGCTCGGCCAACCCCTGTCGAGGGCAAAGAAACGTTCATTGCGCAGGCTCGGCGGGGATCTGCCGCCAGAACGTCAGCTCGTGATCCGGTAGGAGTTCGGGATGCAAAATCTTCACCAGGTCCGCCAACAGCAGGTCGGGGTTGCCCACGCCGGTCTCCCAGTAGTCGTTGCCGCCGTTCTCGTTCACGCGCTTGTCGTTGTTCCAGACGTTGCTGCGCTTCACCGCGGCCATTTCGGCGTAGCGCGGCTCGGCTTCCAGAACGGCTTTGATGCTATCGTAGCGTTGGAAGCTGTTCAGCAGCCACACGTCGGCCTTGACGGCCTTGTCGTACACCTCCTCGAAGGCTAGCGGGAGGCTGCCGGCGCTGGTGTCGTCGGCGTAGAGGTAGGCGCCACCGGCGTCCAGGATCAGCCGAGCCATATAGCTGCTGCCGCCGGGCACGAACCACTTGTCCTTGTTGGCCATGCCGGAGATGACGGTAGGCTTGTTCGCGGCTGCCTTCGCCTTCTCCGCCACGGCCTGATAGCGCTGCTTCATCGCGGCGTATTCCTCCTGGGCCTTGGCCTCCTTGTTGAAGAACGCCGCGGTGAACTTGATCCACTCGGCGCGGCCCAGCGGGGTGGTCTCATTGAAATCGCCGTTGATCACGGGCGTCAGGCCGGCCTCGGCCAGCACCGGGTGCGCATCGTATTCCGGAAAGCCCGAGCCGTAGGTGAAGATGACCTGCGGGGCGAGGTCGAGCGCCAGTTCGACGTTGACCGTCGAGCCGCCGCCGATCTCAGCGATCTGGCCGGCTTCGATCCGCTCACGGATCGCCGGGTTGTACAGATTGTCGGCATTGTCCACCGCGATGAGCGTATCGAGCAGATCCAGCTCGGCGAAGTGCGGCGCATACGTGGCCGACAGGCTGGCCGCCGACGTCACCGGCACTTCGATCACCACCGCATCATCGGGGATGTCGTCCGGCGCGGGCGTGCCGCACTGCACCAGCACATAGGTGAAACCGGTCTCCGCGCCCGGCCACGGGCGCGTCACCGTGACGATCTTGTAGTGATTGGCGTAGTCGATGGTGAACCCCTCAGCGTATTCGACCTGCATCGTCTCCGGGAAGTAGTTGACCGCCGGATCGTACTCCGCGACGCAGTCGGGCGCTGGGGCTTCCTGCGCCGAAAGCGCGCCAGAAATGGCGAACAGCAGCAGCAAACTGATCAGCGTGCGAAAACCAACTATGACCGTGGACAGCTTCATCGTGCTTGAAACTCCTGTGTTCCGGGCGCAGCTCGCGACGCCCGCAAGGATAAAGGGCAGATGCCGCCCGAACGGGCCGCGCGCATCCGCATCATCGAGCGGGGAACAAAAAACCCGCCAGAATGGGCGGGTTGAGTCAGTCAGCCGGGGAAAAGCCGACAGGCTCACCCACCTTTGACGCGAAGGTGGCGTTCGAGCATCGGCTCAGGCGGGTAATCGGACTTCAGGGAACGGCGCGATCCCTGTTACCGTTGCGCGACAGTGCCGGACTTACACCGGTCTTCCCCCATTGCGCGCTGTGCCTCCGAGCAGCAGCGCACCTGAGCCTGTGAATATGCATCTGTGAAGATGAGCGTAACGTGAAAAACGCGCGCTGTCAACGGCGTTTCAACAGTTTGCCGGCCCCCCGAAAGACAAACTGCGCCCGGGGAGGCGCAGTTTGCAGCGTATTGAACGAACGCTCTGTTCAGTTGATCAGCTTCGCACTCAGCGTCAGCGGGACGTTCAGCGCGCGGCTGATGATGCAGGTGTTTTCAGCCTCTTCGGCATGTTGGCGGAAGCTGGCCTCATCCACCCCGCTCACATCGCCCTCGGTGACCAGATCGATGCGGGTGACGCTGAAACCGCTCTCGTTTTTCTCCAGGTAGACGGTGGCGGTGGTCGCGATCCGGTTCACTATGAAGCCGGCGCGGCTCAGGCGCGCACCCAGCGCCATCGTGAAGCAGCCCGCCTCGGCAGCGCCGAGCAGCTCTTCCGGGTTCGTCCCCGCGCCTTCTTCAAAACGCGACAGGTAGGTATACGGGCCTTCATAGACGCCGCTGCCCAGCTTGAGCGTCCCGCTGCCCTCTTGCAGCGTGCCCTGCCACACCGCTTCCGCAATTCGTGCTGGCATCTGTTTCCTCTCCTGTGATGCTGTTCATCCCTGCACTGGCCGATCAGCATAGCGCAGCAGCGGCATCCGACCAAATGAGAAGCCGCTGAGATCGCCCGGCGCGTTCAGTTCCACCAGCCCCACATGGCCGGCCAGATATCGACCTCATTCGCCCTGGCGCCATCCTCGTCGTGTTCCAGCGTCAGCCACATGACGGCCTTCAGCGCGGCGCGGCGCATCGCCATCGACGGATCGATCAGCCCCGCGCGAAGGAAAGGTTCGGCTTCGGCATCCATCAGCCACAGCGCCTCGGCGGCGGCGTGCCAGACCTCGTAGTCCTCGTGATTGAGCGCGAGGATCAGGGCCGGGATCGACTCCGGCTCGCTGATCTGCCCCAGGGCATTGGCCGCCTCCTGCTGCACCGCGGGATCGGGGTCATAGAGGAGCGCGCGTTCCAACCCGTTGACAGCGGCGCCGCTGGCGATCGCCCCCAGCGCCTGCGCCGCCGCGCGCCGCACCGCCGCGCTGACATCGGTGGCCAGCGCTTCAAGCAGTTCCGGCAGAGCGCGGTCATCGGCTATCCCGCGCAGCCCGAGGGCGGCCTGCACGCGCACGCCGGAATTGGCATCGGTCAGCAGCGCCCCAGCCAGCGGCGCGACAGCCTCATCGGAGCCGATCAGGG
>NZ_JAAFGM010000035.1 GCF_012931985.1 Candidatus Roseilinea sp. NK_OTU-006 | reverse complement strand
TCGCATGCGCGTCTGGACGGCTTGTTCGGTCGGCGTTGGAAGAACGAAACCGTCCACTACGCAAATTCGGTGATGCGGTTCGCTCGGTTAAGCCGGCCTGCCAAAACCGTGAAGGCCGCGTCAAGTCTGTCGTTTACAACGCTCATCGCTTGTGTCTGAAGGTTTTCAACTGAGCAATATCAGCGATTTCAACAAAGGGGTATGCGGGTTAAGCATCAAATGCTGCACCGCCGTTTGAGCAGGGACTTCCTTCTACCCTGGATTCCATCATCCGCGCCTGGACGCTGTGACAGCAGATGTGTGATTTCGTCCTTGTTGCGGGCGCACGTTTCGGGATTATCCAAGCGGTGCAGGGCAACGCTCAGCATTCGGCTATCACCTCTCCATCAAAATGACCATGCCGCGCTATTGAGGGACGACTTCTCGCCCAGGCGCGCCAACGACTACGAACAGCCAGTCGTGCTGCCGCAAGTTTCACACTTCAGGCAGGTCCCGTTGCGCACCAGCGTCCATGCGCCACATTCTGGGCATGGGTCGCCTTCGTAGCCCTTCAGGCGCGCGAGCCGCGCCTTCTCGCTGCGGCTGGCGTCGGCGGCGAGGCCGGTGGCTACGCCGCTTTTGATAGCCTGCAAACCGGCTGGGTGGTTGTCGGCGGCCCTGTGCGCGGCAAGGCGCGTGTGGCCGTTCTGCTGCGCCGTCTCATCGCTGAAGGCGCGGCTGGGCAAGCGCAACTGGGTGGGCGGCACCGCGCGTTCGCTGATCACTTCTTCGTCCAGATATTCCGGCTCAGGCACCTCCGACGTCGCGCCGACCTGGGCCAGGTCTTCGCGACCGAGATAGGTGATGGCCAGCTCACGGAAGATGTAGTCAATCACGCTGGTGGCCATCTTGATGTGATCGTTGCCGGTGACGACGCCGGACGGCTCGAACTTGGTGAACACGAACTGATCCACGAACTCATCGAGCGGCACGCCGTATTGTAGGCCGAGCGACACCGCAATGGCAAAACAGTTGAGCAAACTGCGGAAGCCGGCGCCTTCTTTGTGCATGTCAATGAAGATCTCACCGAGCGTGCCGTCTTCGTATTCGCCGGTGCGCAGGAAGATGCTCTGGCCGCCGATCTTCGCCTTTTGTGTGTAGCCGGCGCGCCGGTTGGGCAGGCGGCGCTGCTTGGCCAGATAGCGCACGACGACTTTTTCGATCACCTGCTGTTGCTGCGGCGTCACCGGCAATTGCTGACTCGCCTCGCTCACCAACTCGGCGGCGGCTTCTTCCTCCTCGTCGCTGCTTGTGTTCAACGGCTGGCTGAGCTTCGATCCATCGCGATAAAGCGCATTGGCCTTGGTGCCGACTTTCCAGGACAGCATATAAGCGTTTGCAATGTCTTCGACCGTCGCCTCGTTGGGCAGGTTGATGGTCTTGCTGATGGCGCCGCTGAGGAACGGCTGAGCGGCGGCCATCATCAGGATGTGGCCCTCGGGAGATATGAAGCGCTTGCCATACTTGCCGCACTTGTTGGCGCAGTCGAACACCGGCAAGTGTTCGGCCTTCAGGTGCGGCGCGCCCTCCAGGGTCATGGTGCCGCACACGTAGTCGTTGGCCGCGCTGATCTCGGCTTTGTTAAAGCCGAGCGCCTGCAACATGTTGAACTTGTAGTCGTTCAATTGCGCATCGCTGAAGCCGAGGACATTCCGGCAAAAGTCTTCGCCCAGCGTCCACTTGTTGAAGGCAAACTGGATCTCAAAGGCTGTGGCCAGCGCCGCCTCGACTTTGGCCAACGCTTCGTCGGTGAAGCCGCGCGCCTTGAGTGATTCGGGGTTGATGAACGGGCAGCCGGCCAGCGTGCCGTGCCCGACGGCGTATTTCACGATGTCCGCGATCTGCGCCTCGCTGTAGCCCAGCCGGCGCAGCGCTGGCGGCACGCTCTGGTTGACGATCTTGAAGTAGCCGCCGCCGGCCAGCTTCTTGAACTTCACCAGCGCGAAGTCCGGCTCGATGCCGGTGGTGTCGCAGTCCATCACTAACCCGATCGTGCCCGTCGGCGCGATGACCGTGACCTGCGCGTTGCGGTAGCCGTACTGCTCGCCCAGCGCCAACATGCGGTCGGCGTCCTCGCGCGCCGCCTTCAGCAGGTCGGGCGGACAATGCGCGGGGTCAATGCCCATCGGCGGGATGCTCAAGCCCTCATACTCTCCCGCCGGCGCGTTGTAGGCGGCGCGGCGATGGTTGCGGATCACCCGCAGCATGTGTTCGCGGTTGCGCGCATAGCCGGGAAACGGCCCCAACTCGGCAGCCATTTCTGCGCTGGTCGCGTAGGCGTGGCAGTGCATGATGGCGGTCAGCGCGCCGGCGATGGCACGGCCCTGCGCGCTATCGTATGGGACGCCCATCACCATCAACAGCGCGCCCAGGTTGGCGTAGCCCAGGCCCAACGTGCGGAATTCGTAGCTCAGCTCGGCCACGCGCCGGCTGGGGAACTGGGCCATCAGCACGCTGATCTCCAGCACGATCGTCCATAGCCGGACGGCGTGGCGATAGGCTTCGATGTCGAACCGGCCGCTTTCGACGTCGTAGAAACGCATCAGGTTCAGTGAGGCCAGATTGCAGGCGGTGTCGTCGAGGAACATGTATTCCGAGCACGGATTGCTGCCGCGGATTTCACCATCCGCCGGGCAGGTGTGCCACTCGTTGATGGTGGTGTGGTACTGGATGCCCGGGTCGGCGCAGTGCCAGGCCGCTTCGGCGATCTTGCGCCACAGCTCGCGCGCCTTCACCATGCGCTTGGGCTTGGGCGCGCGGCCTTCTTTCTTTGCCTTCTCGATCTCTGTGCGCCAGATCAGCCCCCATGCCTTGTCCTCGATCACCGCTCGCATGAATTCATTGGTGACGCGCACGCTGTTATTGCTGTTCTGGCCGCTGACGGTCGCATAGGCTTCGCTGTTCCAGTCGGTGTCATACTCCGGGAAGTAGATGCCGGTGTATCCCTGCTGTGCGTATTGGATCACACGCTCGATGTAGTTTTGCGGGATGAGCGCCCGGCGCGCCTCGGCAATGGCCTGCGCCAGCTTGGTGTTCTTCTTGCGATCGAAGCGCGTCGCCGGGTCCTCCCATTCGTGGCAAGCCCGCATGATGGCGTTCAGGTGCTTGTTGTTGAGCTTGCTGCCGGTCACCAGCGACGCCACTTTCTGCTCTTCGATCACCTTCCAGTCAATGAAAGCTTCGATGTCGGGGTGATCCACGTCCAGGATGACCATCTTGGCCGCGCGGCGCGTGGTGCCGCCGCTCTTGATTGCGCCGGCGGCGCGGTCGCCGATCTTGAGGAAGCTCATCAGGCCGGATGACTTGCCGCCCCCGCTCAGCGGCTCGTTCTCGGCGCGCAGCTTGGAGAAATTGGTGCCCGTGCCGCTGCCGTATTTGAAGATGCGCGCCTCGCGCACCCACAGGTCCATGATGCCGCCCTCATTGACCAGGTCGTCCTCGATAGACTGAATGAAGCACGCGTGCGGCTGTGGGTGGGTGTAAGCATCCTCGGAGCGCTTCGCCTTGCCGGTTTGCGGGTCAACGTAATAGTGCCCCTGCGACGGGCCGGTGATGCCGTAAGCCCAGTGCAAGCCAGTGTTGAACCACTGCGGGCTGTTCGGCGCGGCCATCTGCTTGGCCAGCATGTAACACAGCTCGTCGTAGAAAGCGCGAGCGTCATCTTCGGTGTCGAAGTATTTGTGTTTCCACCCCCAGTAGGTCCAGCACCCGGCCATGCGGTTGAACACCTGCCTGCTGTCGCGTTCACCGTGGTCGAGCGTTGCGCCTTTGGCCGGCATGCTGCGCTGCAACCAATCGGGTACGCCACGCTCACGCACGCGCACGGTGGCGCTGGGTACGCCTGCCTTCCGAAAGTACTTTTGTGCCAGGATGTCGGTGGCCACCTGCGAAAAGTGCTCCGGCACATCAATATCGTGCATCTCGAACACCGCCGAGCCGTCGGGATTGCGAATGACAGAACTACGCTTAACGAACTGGATGTCTGCGTATGGACTCTCGCCGGCTCGGGTAAATCGTCGTGTGATCTTCATGTTGACACCTGATTCGAGTGATGACACCTGAGTGATGACGGTCCTAGCTAACGCTCTGCTAGGAGCCGTTCGATCTCGTTTTTTACACTTTCAAGGTCTTTCAGATTGAGATAAACGATGGCATAACGGATGTAGGCTACTTCGTCCAGCTCACGCAAACCCTGCAGCACCATGTCACCGATGGCGCGCGCGGGCACCTCGCTGACGTTCATGGCAAACACCTGCGCCTCGACCTGGCTGGCCAACCGCTCGATATCTTGCGCAGCAACCGGCCGCTTGGCGCAGGCGATGCGCACCCCCTCGAGAATCTTATCGCGGTTGAACGCTTCGCGCCGACCGCCGCGCTTGACGACCAGAGGGGTCGTTTCAAGCACACGTTCGATGGTGGTGAAGCGATGGCCACATGCCCTGCAACTGCGCCTGCGGCGTATTCCCCCCGAAGGTTCACGCACCGTGTCAATAACATGGGTATCACCAGAAGCGCAGCTTGGACATTTCATAACTCATCCGTGCCATATCTGGCGTTAGAACATTTGCTCTGCCCCATATATAGCCGAAAGGGGAACGCCAATTCTAAGGACCCATTCGCTCAAAGTCAACGGGGGACGGGAAATTTAAGGCTGACGACAGGTCATCCGAACGGCGACAGAGTGATCGCGTGAAGGCAAATCACCCTGTCGCTGCCATGGATGAGCGCCGATGTCGCTTCGACGTGCTCAAGCTATCGCCGTCGCAAGAAAGAAGGAAGCTCCAGATTATCGGGGTCGAACTGAGCCGCGCGGGCCAGCGAAGGCTCGGCCTCGCTGCGCGATGCGTCTGTGTTGAGTGAGGACGATGCGTAATTGGCTGCGGCGGTCCGCATTGCTGCGCTGCTTGGGCGGATCATCCGGCGCGGGACGTTGCCTTGGTGGTCGAAGCCGGTGGCAATCACCGTAATGCGCACTTGATCTTTCATGTTCTCGTCCACCACTGCGCCAAAGATCACATTGCAGTCGGGGTGGGCCGCCGACTTGATAATCATGGCTGCCTCGTTCACCTCGAACAGGCTGAGATCTGGGCCGCCGGTGATGTTGAAGAGAATACCGCGCGCGCCGTCAATGGTCACATCCAGCAGATTAGACGTAATCGCTTGCTCGGCCGCCGCGCGCGCCCGCCCTTCGCCGCTGGCCGTGCCCACCGCCATGAGCGCGGCGCCTCCCTCGGACATGATCGTGCGCACATCTGCAAAGTCGAGGTTGATCAGCCCAGGGACGGTGATCACCTCACTGATGCCCTGGATACCCTGACGCAACACGTCATCGGCTGTGCGGAAGGCTTGTTGTAGGGTGGCCTTCTGGCCAACGATGTCCAGCAAGCGGTCGTTCGGGATTACGATCAACGTGTCCACGTGCTCCTTCAGCCGTTCGATGCCGGCTTCAGCCGTGCGCATGCGCGGCGTCCCCTCGAACGAGAAAGGCTTGGTCACTACGCCGATGGTGAGCGCGTTCAGCTCTTTGGCGATGCGCGCGATGACGGGCGCTGCGCCGGTGCCCGTGCCACCGCCCATGCCGCATGTGATGAAGACCATGTCGGCTCCCTTGAGCAAGCTGTAAATCTCGTCGGCCGACTCTTCCGCGGCTTTCTCGCCAATTTCGGCGTTGCTTCCCGCGCCGAGGCCGCGCGTCACCTTCTCGCCGATGCGCACGCGAATGGGGGCATGGCTGAGCATCAGTGCTTGCTGGTCGGTGTTGACGGCGATGAACTCAATGCCGGCGAGGCCCTCGGCGATCATCCGATTGACCGCATTTTGACCGCCGCCGCCGACGCCGACGACTTTGATTTGAGCAGGTGACTCGGCACGCATGTCCGTCCAATGCTCTTCTGGTTGTAGATTCATAGGAATGCTTCCTCCATTACCGCTGCGAATGTTCCCGCTTGCTCACAAGTAGTTCACAGATTTTATTCTGCTTATCCACAGTGTCAAGCAGTTTATCCACAGCTTTTCCAAACATCGAGAGTTTTAAGCCAAGGAATGCCCGGGTTATCCTGCGTGCGCGCGATGTCGCGTGCAGCCGGTCCGGACACTCCACGCAACGCGGTCCAGAGGACTGCCCTTCAGTTCAATCCGGTAACAAATTCCTCAACCACCCTGGCAAGTCCAAGCGAGGGTTGAAACGTCGGCGTTTGCTGGGCTTGGCAACTACGCCCTGTAATCCCCAATGCAGCATTCCAACCGCGGTCGAGAAGGCCGGAGACTGCAAGTTGTCCACCAAGCCATACAAATTCATCGGGCGCGTCAAGCGAACCGGTCGCCCCGTTGTCTCGCGCGCCGACTCCCTCAAGCCTGGCAAGAGCGAACCACCTCCTGTGATCACGAGTCCGGCCGGCAACAGGCCGTCATAACCGCTGCGCTTGATCTCCTGTTCAATCAAGCCGAACAGCTCGTCGGCGCGAGCGCGTAGAATCTCCGCAGCTTCGCGCCTGGAGACGCGCACGAGCGGCTCATCACCAAACCCCTGGACGTCGCAAACCTGATCGCCCGGCACATCGGGCGGATGGGCGTGCCCGTAGTGCACTTTCAAGCGCTCGGCGGCGTCCATCGGTAGTCGCAGCACCTGAGCCAGGTCGCTGGTGAAGTGCGCCCCGCCCACCTCAAGCACTTTGGTATGCCATGCCGATCCGTCAATAAACATGGCGATGCCCGTAGTGCCGCCGCCAATATCCACCAATACTGCGCCCATCTCGCGTTCAGTCGGGGTGAGCACGGCCTCGGCTGAAGCGAGCGGCGAGAGCACGAACTCGCTCACGTCCACGCCGGCCATGTGCGCGCACTTGAGCAGGTTCTGCATCGCCGTCGTCGCGCAGGTGATGATGTGGGCCTGCGCCTCTAGCCGGAAGCCCAGCATACCGATCGGGTTGCGTACGCCATCCTGATCATCTACTCGGAAGTGCCGCGGGATCACGTGCAGGATCTCGCGGTTGTTCGGCACGGCTATGGCTTGCGCCGATTCCAGGCAACGATTGACGTCGTCGAACGACACACCCTGGTCGCCTCGGCCGATGGCGACTGCGCCCTGGCTGTTCTGCGAAGCGATATGGTTGCCGCTGATGGACATGAGCACGTGCGATGCCTTCATCCCCGAGGAGGCTTGCGCGCCGGCTAACGCCTCCTTCAGGCACGCTGTGGCGTCGCTCACGTTGATGATTTGGCCGCGCCGGATGCCGCGGGCGACCGCCATGCCCACGCCGATGATCGTGAAGCCGGCCTCGTTGTCAGCGGTCTCGCCCACCAGCGCCACGACCTTCGTGCTGCCGATGTCCAAAACGGTGATCGTCTTCGGTTCTGCCATGTATTGTGATAGTCGAGCGCCGCGAAACTTGCGTCTACGATTCAGAACCTGCCATCAGCCTTTTGTGCGTGGCCCGCCTCCCATCTCACCGGATGTAGTACGGCGCCTCCACGAAACGCACATCCAACACTCGCGCTTCGATGCCCTTATCCACCAATTGCTGTTGCAACGCGCGCGCCAGGCGCAACTTGTCGCTCATCGCGCCGTCATAGGGTGCATCGCCCAGCCGCACGCGCCACTTGCGATCGTTGACCCACATCAGGCCAAACTGCGACGAGTACGCATAGCGCGTCACGTTGGGTTGCGCAGCGATCAGCTCGTTCAGGGCGCGCAACAGGCGCGGATTAAGCCGGCTGCCCGGCGGCGGCAGCGCGCCATCCTCGACGCGGATGAAGAGCTGGGCCGGCATGTCTGCCCGCGCCACCTGCACCCTGCCTTCGAGGTCGTTCCATACCTGGCCGTCCCGGCTTTGCCACAACGCCATCGGGCGCGCCGGTTGAACGGTGATCACGCACTGGACGCGCCACTCCCAACGACATGTGACCGACGCTGCTTCCACGCCCGGCAGGTCATCCACTGCTTTAGCCGCTGCGTCCAGGTTGGCGAAGTGGAAGTGTTCGCCCTGTAGCCCGCTGGCGCCGATAATCGCCTCGACCGGCACGCCGTCGTTGTTCTGTACCGTGATGTCGCCGATGCGCCAACTCTCGCCGCTATACCACTGCGCGCCGAGCATCGCTCCGGCGACGCATACGACAGCAGCGAGCGTTTGCGACCGGCGGGCCCAGCGCCGCTCGGCCCGCTGCGCCAGCGCCACATCGAAGCGCGTCCACGACGCCGGCTTGCGGTCTCGCGGCGGTCGGTAGTTCAACATCTCCTTCATGGCTCCATCGCCAACGCAATCAGTCGGTCGAGCAGCTCGCTATACGGGATGCCGGTGGCCGCCCACAGCTTCGGATACATGCTGATGTCGGTGAAGCCGGGGATGGTGTTGATCTCGTTGATGAACACCTCCCTGCTCTCGCCGTTCATCAAAAAGTCCACGCGCGCCATGCCGCGCGCATCGGTCAGTAAGGCCGCTTTCACTGCCATTTCGCGGATCCGCTGCGCCAGTGCATCCGGGATGGGCGCCGGAATATGCAGGCCAGAGGCCGCCTCACCCTTATCCAGGTATTTGGCGGCGTAGTCATAGAACTCGCGGCTGGGCGTAATTTCGCCGACGACTGACGCCTGCAGATCGTCGTTGCCCAGCACGCTCACCTCTAGCTCGCGCGCATGTGGCACCGCCTGCTCGATCAGCACCTTGCGATCCCACTTCAGCGCCTCGGCCATGCCCGCATGCAACTGCTGGACGTTCTTGGCCTTAGTGATGCCGACGCTGCTACCCATGTTGGCCGGCTTGACGAAGCACGGGAAGCCGAGCTGCGTCTGCACCGCGCGCTCAACATGCTCCGGGGCCGATAGCCACTGGTGCCGGCGCGCAACGATGTAATTGACCACCGGTAACCCATGCGCGCGCATCACATCCTTGAAAATCACCTTGTCCATCCCAACCGCCGAGCCGACCACGCCGGCGCCGACGAAGGGCACGCCGATCAGGGTGAGCAAGCCCTGCACGCTGCCGTCCTCGCCCATCGGGCCATGCAGCAGCGGAAAGACCACGTCGAACTTGCGCAGATCTTCCAGCGGGATCGTCCACTCACCCGCTCTGCTGATGAACACCGGCGTGACTTCGTACTTGCGGCCGTCTAACGCCTGCATGACCGATGCCGCCGACATCAGGCTCACGTCGTGCTCGCCGGATTGGCCGCCGTATAGCACGGCCACTTTGAGCTTTGCGCCGCGCGTCGCAAGCCCTGAGTGGTTTTGGGCCTTGGGCAAGGGGGAATCACTCATGTTCAATTTCAGACGCTTGGCTGCCGCCGCGCAGCTTCCCTGCGCCTAGCGCTGCGGCCGACCACTCACCCACCAACTCGATCTCCAGCTCCAAGTCCACGCCGAAGCGCTGCAGCACGGCATCATGCGCCAGGTCAATCAATGCCTTCACGTCGCTGGCGCGGGCGTCGCCGGAGGCGTTGATGAAGAAGTTGGCGTGCTTGTCGCTGATCATGGCGCCGCCGATGCGTTTGCCCTTCAGCCCGCAGGCTTCAATCAAGCGGCCGGCATAGTCGCCTTCGGGATTCTTGAACATGCTGCCGATCGACGCGCCGGACGGTTGCGTTGCTTTGCGTTTGGCGATGAATTCGTTCGCCCGGCGCTCCAGATTCCCGCGATAGTCCAGCTTGAGGTCAAAGGTGGCGCTGAGCACAATCGGCCGGTTGGCCGGCGCATAGCGCTTGAGCGCGCTGGTGCGATAGCCGAACTGCAACTGGCGCGGCGTCCAGTACTCCGGCGGCTGGCCGCGTCGCATGACGCGCACCAAGTTCAGGTTGCTGGCGATGTCTGCGCCGTGCGCGCCGGCGTTGCCGATCACGCCCCCGCCTACCGTGCCTGGGACGCTGACGGCCCATTCCATGCCGGCCAGCCCACGCTCGATGCAATCGCGCGCCAGCGTGGTCAGCATCACGCCGCTATCCACCTCGACGCGCGCCCTGCCCCCGCGCAGGTTGAACTTGACCTCCCGCGCGCGGTTGATGATCACCAACCCGCGCACGCCGGCGTCGCTCACCAACACATTTGCGCCGCCGCCGAGCACCAGATAGGGCAGTCCCATCTCATCGGCGCGTTGGGCCACAGCGATGAGCTCATCGGTGGTGCGCACCTCGATCAACAGGTCGGCCGGGCCGCCGATGCGCGCCGTCGTGTGCTTCGACAGCGGCTCATTGCGTTTGGCGCGGGATTGCAGTTCGTTTAGACTCATACCGGAATGGAGAGCAGGGATTGGGAATTAGAGATTAGAGATTAGAGATTGGACTGTGACGGATCACTTTTGATCCATGCAAAGTCTTTTTCGTCGAAAATTAAGGCCGATTCGTCCACAGGTCCGGCGATGTATGGCGCTTGTTCCTCTCGCAAGGAGGGCTTAGATCTTTTTGCGTCACGCTTCTGCATCTTCAGGCTATTTGCGAATTGATTGATTTGGCGAGCCAGATGCGTGAGCGCATTTGAATAATCTTGCGCGACATTGCTTTGCAGCAAACCCCGATGAGCCGCTCGGTTCAGCCAATACTTCGTCTCGAACAAGCTGCCGCGCGCGTAATAGAGAAACTGTAGCTTTTCGCCGAAGTTGAATCGGCCGAAAGACTCAGCAATATTCGCTCCAATCGAGTCCGTTGCTCGTACAAGCTGGCTTCCCAACGCGTCGCGCGCAAAGGCATCCCATTGGACGACATATCGCCAGATCTCATCGGCAATGCTTTCGGCAGCCCGAAGCACTTTCAAATCTTCCAACGAAGTTCCCATTTCAACCTCCTATCCCCAAAATCTCCAATCTCCAATCTCTAATCTCTAATCTCCTCCTACCTCCTCAACATCTCCAATAACCTCTCGCCCACCTGGTTGCCGTCGCCGGCGCTGAGCGTGATGACCACATCGCCGCCTTTCACCTGCGAAAGCAACATGCCCAATGCGTCGCCGAACGAGGCTGCGTTGCGCGCGTCGCGATGGCGAATCTTGCGCGCGATCTCGATTGGATTGAGCGCGTTTGCGATGAAGCCGAAATCCTCCTGGCGCTCGCGCGCCGCGTAGATCGGCAGCACGATCACGTGGTCGGCGTCGTCGAAGGCCTCAGCAAACGCATCGAGGAGCGCAGCGGTGCGGCTGTAGGTGTGCGGTTGCCAGATCGCCCAGATGTTGCCTAACGGATAGCGCTGGCGTGCGCCGCGCAGCGTCGCTTTGATCTCGGTCGGATGATGCGCGTAATCGTCGAAGATGCGCACGCCGCGCGCCTCGCCCTTCAGCTCGAAGCGACGGCCGGCGCCTCGGTAGCCGCCGAGCGACTTCACCGCTTCGCCCATCGGCACGCCACAGGCATCGGCCGCCACCAGCGCCGCCAGCGCATTCAGCACGTTGTGTTCACCCGGCACGCGCAACGAACATGCCCCACTCACTTCGCCGCGGATGCCTGCACCCGTGAAGGAGAAGTCCACGCCGCCCAGCGGGTTTGCGCGCAGGTTGGATGCGCGCCACAAGCCACCCTGGATGCCGTAGTCCACGACCGGGGCAGACACGCCGGCGCGCTTGAGCATGGCCACGCAACCGGCATCGTCGGCGCAGGTGATCACCACGCCGTCTTTGGGCACGCTCCGCACGAACATCGCGAAAGCGTCCAACGTCGCATTGAGATCCGCAAATGTGTCGGGATGGTCATACTCCACGTTGGTCACCACGGCGACCCGCGGCTGAAAGTGCAGGAAGGTATGGTCGTACTCGTCGGCCTCGACGACGAAGGCTTCGCCTACGCCCCAGCGCGCGTTCACGCCCAGCGGCTGCGGCGTCGCCCCGATGACGAACGACGGCGCAAGGCCGGCATCGGTCAGGATCGTTGCGATCATGCCTGCCGTTGTGCTCTTGCCGTGCGTGCCCGCAACGGCGATGCCCACGTTGTCCTGCATCAAAGCGCCGATCAAGTCACCGCGATGCCAAACCGGGATGCCGCGCCGCCGCGCTTCGACCAACTCCGGCTCGTCTTTGGCGATCGCCGACGACGGCACGAGGATGTCCACTCCCTCGAGATGGCGCGGATCGTGGCCGACGACGACCGGGATGCCTTCGGCCTGCAACGCCCTGAGCGCCGGCGAATCGGCGCGGTCGTCGCCGCTGACGCGCACCCTGCGCGCGTACAACAGGCGGGCCAGCGCGCTCATGCCGGCCCCGCCGACGCCCATGAGGTGGATGTGTTTATCGAGCCAACTCATACCAGAACCACGATGACGAACAGGAAGATCAGGATGAGCACGAAGACCAGCAGCGAGCCGCTGAAGATAACCGGTGCCCCGCTCTTGATGAAAAAGAACTCATTCCAACCTCCCGGCGGCGGCGTGAAGAGATTGGCGTATTGCCCATCCAGCAAGCCAGCTTGTAGCGCCCAAAAGGCCAGCGAGCTGAACAGCAAGTAGCCGTTGAACATGCCAACCAGGAACGACAGCAAGCCATATTCAAAGCGATTCGCGCCGTTAGCCTGAAAGCGACCACGCGCGACGATCGGGCTGAGATAGCCAAAGAACACGATCAGCAAAAAAGGCGCGGCGCGCCAGAAGAAGCGCCAGACCGGGTCTTCATTTGCCCACAGCGGATTCATGATGTTGGTGAACTGCGGCAGTGAATAGATGAACAGAGCAAACAACACGGTAAACGTGACGATCACCTCGCGCACCCAGCCGCGCGAGGTGCCGATGAACCCCCACACGATGAGATAGAAGACGAAGAAGACGTCGGCGTTGATCATGTCAATTGGCTATGGCTCGCTTCAATCAGCAAGGCCGCGATCCGCTCCGCGCCATCCCTTCGGCCCAGTCGCAGGGACGCCTGGCGCATCGCGTTCAGGCGTTCCGGCGCGCCAAGCAACGCGATGACGCGCGGCAGGAGACCTTCTCGCTCATCCATGAGCGACCCATCTTCGACCACCATGGCGGCATCCCGGTCGGCGAGGTATTGCGCATTGACCCGCTGATAACGCCAAGCGTAGGGATACGGCACCAAGATAGCCGGCAGGCCGAGGTAGGGCAGCTCGCCCAACGCGCTCGCGCCGGCGCGGCAGACCGCCAGATCCGCCGCAGCCATCGCCAGCGCCATCTCATCGTGCAGGTATTCGAAGGCCAGATAGCGCGCGCGCTGTCCTTCCGGCAACTGCGCGCGCGCGGCGCTCACCTCCGCCCAGTCCGTTGCGCCGGTGACGTGCAAGACGACGGCGCCTTCCAGCAGGCGCGTAAGTCCGGCCAGCACCGCACGATTGATGCTGCGCGCGCCCTTGCTCCCGCCATAGACCAACAACACGCGTTCGCCTGGCGCGATGCCGAAGTGTTGACGCGCTTCCTCGCGCGAGACCGCTGCGAAGACTTCGCGTACCGGGTAGCCGGTGACCACCATCTTATCGGGTGCGATGAAACGCGCAGATGCCTCCGTCGTCGTTGCGACCCTCGCGGCGAAGCGCGCCATGACCCGTAGCGCGTGGCCGGGTTGAATGTCCGGCAAATACACCACGCTGGGGATGCGCTGCAGCCATGCCGCTAGGCTGACCGGCACGCCGACGAACCCGCCGGTCAGGAAAACCACGTCCGGCTTGAATTCGGCGAGGATGCGCCACGCCTCGACCATGCCGCGCAACGTGCGCAGCGCGCCGCCGGCAGCGCGCGCCAGCCCCACGCCGTGCATCGCGCCGGCCTGGATCGCCCGAAAGGGCACGCCCTCGCGGCTCACCAGACTACGCTCCATGCCACTTGCCTCGCCAACGAACAGCGCCTGGACCGCGCCGGCTGTTGCGCCTGCCGAGCGCGCCACCGATGCGAATGTCGCGCCCGACGATGAGCGCGTCGGCGGATTCGGGCTCAACTGCGCTTCGAGCGCTTTGAGCACGGTGAGCGCGGGCAAAACGTGTCCGGCTGTGCCCCCGGCGGATAGTAGAACTCGCACGAACTGCCTTGCCTCCTTTGACGTGACTGCCGACAACCGGCAGCTCGACCTGCCTCTCCCTTTCCCGCAATATGCGGCTGCCGCGCGCGACGCTGATCACCACGCCGCAGGCGATGAGCAGCGAGACGAGCGACGACCCGCCGAAGCTCAGGAATGGCACCGGCAGGCCGGTGAAAGGAATGAGCGCCATGATCGCCATCACGTTGAGCAACATCTGGCCGATCACCCAGATCACTACGCCGATCACGACGAACGAGCCGAATGCAGTATCGGCTGACTGCGCGATGCGCAACCCGCGCCACGCGAAAATAACGAACAAGGCCAACGTGATCGCCAACCCCAGCAGCCCCATCTCGTCGCCCAGCACGGCTATCACGCTGTCGGTGTGCGGCGTCGGCAGGTAGCCAAACTTCTGACCGCTGGCGCCGATGCCGTTGCCGAGCAAGCCGCCGCCGCCCAGCGTGATCAGCGTTTGTCGGATGTGATAATCCATCTCGTTCGGCGCCTGCCAGACTTTGATGAACTCGTTCATCCGGACAGCAGCGTGCGGGACGACGGTGGTCAACACCAGGAAGGCCGCTAGGGCGATCAACGTCACCAGGCCGAGCTGCTGCCCGCTCGCCCCGGCCATGAAAAACATCGCCAGCGCCACCATCACGATCACAGCGGCCGTGCTGAGATCGGGCTGGAGGACGATGAGGAAGCTCACTGCACCGACGATCACGCCAAACGGCGCCAGGCCGTTGGATACGCTCCGCACCTGATCACGGCGCGAGGCCAGCCAGGCTGCTGCATAGATGATCACGCCGAGCTTGACCAGCTCGCTGGGTTGCATCGAGCCGTTCAGCAGCGTCCGGCGCGCGCCGAACACGTCGTCGCCGAACAGGAGGACGGCGATGAGGGCAGCCAGACACCCGGCCATGATCCATACCGCAAAGCGACGGAGGATGCCGTAGTCGAGCCAACTGAAGAACACCAGCCCGACCAGGCCGATGCCGGCATAGAGCAACTGTCGGCTGAAGATGGCCAGCGGATTGCCCTCCTTCACCTGCGACCAGAAGAAGGTCGTGCTATAGGCCATGACGAGGCCCAGCGCCGTCAGCAGCAGCACCGCGCCGATGAAGACCCAATCGGCGCCCCGGCGCGCAGCCGCCGGCGCGCCGGCCCGCCGGCTTGAGGATCGCCCTCGCCGAACGGTTCGCATCATCGCGCCCTTGTCCACCACACCCCTCCTGAAGATTCACTTGCCGTCTACGCCGCCGGCAGGGCGTCCACCAACTTGCGGAAAAAATCGCCGCGCTCGGCAAAATCCTTGAAGGCGTCGTAGCTTGTCCCGCCGGGCGAGAGCAGCACCGCATCACCGGGTTGAGCCAGCCGGTGCGCTTCGGCCACGGCCTCTTCCAGCGAGCCACATTGTGACCATTGAAAGGCGAGCCGATTCGTCCGCTTCTGCTCATCGCTCAACTTTTCGGCGACCATCGGCCCCATTTCGCCGAACAGCACGACGGCCTTACAGCGCTCCACCATCATGCGCACGGCTGCCTCCCAGGGCAGATGCTTGTCGCGCCCGCCGCACAACAAGATCACCGGCTGATCGAAGCAGCGCAGCGCCGCCATCAGCCGCTCCGGGGTGGTGGCGATGGAATCGTCATACCAGCGCACACCGCCGCGCTGGGCGACGAGTTGCAAGCGGTGCGCCACGCCCCGAAAGGTCGTCGAGACGCGGCGCAGGGCTTCGACGGACGCGCCGGCCGCTGCGCAGACCGTCGCTGCCGCCAGGACGTTCGCGACGTTGTGCTCGCCCATCAGCAGCAGCTCGCGGCGATGACAGATCACTGCGTCTATGCGCGATGGGCGACCGCCGATCGGCGATTCAGCGGTGCGATCCACCCGAATGCGCAAATACCCGGCCGCGTCCATCCATGCGCCGTCGCCGCGCGGCTCGTTCCGTGTGCTGAACCACAGCGCGCGCGCCGACCCCTCTAGGCCGGCCGTCACCTCGTTATCCGCTGAAAGCACCCGCCAGTCGCGGGGCGATTGGAAGTCGAGGATGCGCCGCTTGGCGGCGATATAAGCCTCCATCGTGCCGTGCCGGTCGAGGTGGTTCGGCGTGATGTTGGTCACGCAAGCGATGTGTGGGCTGCGCGTCATCAGTTCGAGTTGAAACGAGGACAACTCCATCACCACCCAGTCCTCTGAGCGGATGCGTTCGACATCGCTGATGAGCGGGTTGCCAATGTTGCCGCCGACCCACACCGATCGGGCAGGCGCGGGGCTTCCCGCTGCCTCTTGGGTGCTGAGCTTCAACATCTCACCGATCAGGGTCGTGGTGGTGGTTTTGCCCGCCGAGCCCGTGACGCCGATGATGCGCGCCGGGCAAACCTCGAAGAAGACCTGCGCATCGTTGCTGAGCCGGATGCCGCGCCGACGGGCTTCTTGGACGATGGGCAAATCGCTTGGCACGCCGCCGCTCAGACAGAGCAGATCACAGCGGTCGAGCAGCGCCAACGGATGGCCGCCTAGCACGAAGTCCACGCCGGGCAGATCCGCCAGCGGTTGCAGGTCGAGCTGTTCGCGCGGTTTGAGGTCGCTCAGCGTCACGCGCGCGCCATGCGCGACGAGGTAGCGCGCCAGCGCTGTCCCCTGTCGCGCAATTCCCAGAATCACCACTTGCTTGCCGGTCCAGTCCATCTTGTCGGATCTTCCTGCGCTTGGCCCCTCCGGCGCGCTCACGAGGCCGGGTTGCCGAAGGTGGCCAACCCGATGCCGATCATGCCGAAGAGCAGAGCAATCACAAAGAAGCGTTGCACGATCTGCGGCTCGCTCCAACCGATCAATTCGAAGTGATGGTGGAGCGGCGCCATCCTGAAGAAGCGCTTGCCCTCGCCGAACCGGCGTCGGGTGTATTTGAAATACGTGGTCTGCAGGATGACGCTCAATACCTCCGCGACCGGGATGATGGCGATGATGGGCAGCAGCAACCACTGGCCGGTCATGAGCGCGACCACTCCCAGCGTTGCCCCAAGCGCCTCACTGCCCAGGTCGCCCATGATCATCTGCGCCGGATGAACGTTGAACCACAAAAAGCCGAGCATGGCCCCCACCAGCACCATGCACAACATCGTTAGGAACACCTGGCCCTGCATGTAGGCTATCACGCCATAGGCCACGAAGGCCACGCCGCTGACCAAGGTGGCGAGCCCATCCAGGCCGTCGGTGAAGTTCACCGCGTTGGCACTGCCGTGGATGACGAAGACGGCAAACGGTATCCAGAACACGCCTAGGTCTATTGGGTCGGGGATGCCGGGGACGGCCATCTTGCTGATGCCGAACAGCGGTCGGTCGGGGATGAGCGTGACGCCGGTTGCGTCGAGCGTGAACGACGGCGCCAGGTTCATCACCACGGCGGCTGCCAGCGCAATCAGCAACTGGAACAGCGCCTTGCTGCGCCCGCGCATTCCCTCGCCGCGCCGAACGCCGCGCACGCCCATGTAATCGTCAATCGCGCCCAGGATGGCAAAGCTCAGCATGACGAACATCGGGATGGCGAGCGACCGGCCGACGAGCACTACGCCGGCAAAGTTTGGATTGACGCGCACAGCGACGCGCGAATACAGGTACATGGCCAGGATCAGCGTCAATGTCACGCCGACGAACAGGATGCCGCCCATCGTAGGCGTGCCCATCTTCACGTAGTGGCTGGCCGGACCTTCGATGCGGATCTGCTTGCCGATGCGCAGACGCTTGAGCGTTCGAATCAACGGTCGCCCACACAGAACGGCGATCATGAAGGCGACGCCGCCCATCAGCAGACAAACCCCCATTTCGGGTGGTGCGGGGTTATACATCGTGTCGAATGTTCAATGCCGTGCGCGCTGCCGCATCGACATCTGTTCCTCCTCAAACGCTATTGGCGAGTTCCCCAAGGCGAGAGACGATCTCCTCCATCCTCATGCCGCGCGAGCCTTTTACCAGGATCACGCACGGCTCGCGCACGATGGCGTTCAACACCTCCAAGGCCTCGCGGTTGGTCATGACGTGAAAGACGCGCTCCGGCGACATGCCGCACTCGACCGCCGCCTGGCATGTCCACCGCGAGCGTTCGCCCACGCCGATCACATACTGCGCCGCCAGCGCAGCCCGGCATCCCACCTCATCGTGCGCCTGCTTCTCCATGTCGCCCAGTTCGAGCATGTCGCCCAACACAGCGATGCGCGGGCCTACCCCTTCGATCTCGGCGAGCAGGTTGAGCGCCGCAATGGTGGATTCGGCGCTGGCGTTGTAGGTGTCGTCCAACACGATCGAGTTAAACGGCCCTTTGGCTGTCACCAGCCGCAACTGCACCGGCGCTGTGCGCAGGGCTTCGACGACCTCGACCAGGTTCATGCCTTCGACCAGCCCAACCGCTGCGGCGCGCAGCGCCGTTTGCACGCTGTGCCGGCCGAGCAACGGCAGTTTCGCCAGTTGGCGCTCGCCGCCGTAGTGCAGTGTGAACGAGAGGCCGTTGAGGCCAAAGCTCTCGATGTCGCTGGCCCACACGTGCGCGCGCGGCGTCAACCCATACGTGACCACGCGCGCGGCAGTCACAGCGGCCATGCTGCGCACGCGTTCGTCGTCGTCGTTCAGGATAGCCACGCCGCCCAGTTCGGCGGAGGGCAGCGCCGCCGGTAGCTCTGACTTGGCCTTGGCGATGTTCTCGATCGTGCCCAGCCGCTCCAGATGCACCGGCGCGACGATGGTGACCACGCCGACCTGTGGCCTGGCCCACCGACAGTAGGCGGCGATCTCGCCCAGCGCATACATGCCCATCTCGATCACGGCGCGCTCGTGCTCCGCTCGCAGCTTGAGCAGGGTGAGCGGCACGCCAATTTCGTTGTTGTAATTGCCTTCGCTTTTGAGCGTGCGGTAGCGTGCGCTCAGCACTTGCGCGATCAACTCCTTCGTCGTGGTCTTGCCAACGCTGCCGGTAACGCCGATCACGCGCAGGTTGAACTTCGCCCGCCAGTAAGCCGACAGGCGCTGGAGCGCAGTCAGCGTGTCGTCTACGCGGATGAGCACAGGCAACGCGACATCGAGGATCTCCGCGGCGGCCGGATGCCGCGCGTCCACTCGCCCCACCCCCAGACCCTCCAAGTGGGGCACGCGATCGTGATGCACCAGCGCCGCCAGCGCGCCGCGGCCGAATGCATGGCCGACGTAATCGTGGCCGTCCCGGCTCTCGCCGGGCAGCGCGGCGAATAGATCGCCGCGTTGCGCCTGCCGCGAATCAATGACGACGTTCTGGATGGAGTGCTGCGCCAGCGCCTCGATGCGCCGACCGCCTACCCCTTCGACTATATCCGCCAGTGTCAACATAGGTCAGGAGTGAGAAGTCCGATTCACCCAACAGTTCAGGTTCAAGCCCATGGATGCCGTCGCAACCCCAGCTCAAGCCATCGTCGGTGGAATGCCGAGGATCTGGCAGGCGCGTTCGGCGACGTCGTGAAAGACCGGCACCGTCGTCGGCGCCGACCACTGCGAGCTCTGTGGCTGATCGAGCTTCACCAGAATCGTGATGCGCGGATCGTCGGCGGGCAAGAAACCCACGTACGTCACGATGGTGGTCTCTAGCTGAACCCCGTTCAGGTACCAATCGGCCGTGCCGGTCTTGCCGGCGACGGGATAGCCTTTGACCAGCGCCCGGGGCGTGCCGCGCCGCGTCGCTCTCATCATCACTTGGCGCAACGCGCGCGCCGTCTGCGCCGAAATGACACGCGCCACCGGCACCGGCTGCTTGCGGACGATCTCGCCATTCGTCGCGCGCCACTGTTGCACCACATACGGCTGCATCAGCACGCCGTCGTTAGCAATGACGTTGATGGCGTTGATCACCTGGTAAGGCGTGGCCGTCAGGCCCTGGCCGTAGCTGTTGGTCGCCAAGTCGGCGCGCGACCATTCGGGGTCGGACGGCGTGCGCAGCACGCCGCTCGCCTCATTGCCCAGATCAACGCCGGTGCGATGCCCGAGGCCGAACAACCGGAATCGCTGGTAGAACGCCTCTGCGCCCATCTCCAGGGCGATCTGCGCCGTCGGCACATTCAACGAGTGAGCGAGGATGTCCTCGATGGTCACCCGCCCGTGACGCCCACGGTCGGAGTTGTAGATGCGCTTGTTGTGGATGACCAGCCGGCCGGTATCGGTGAAGATCGTTTGTGGGGTGACCTGACCCAGATCCAACGCTGTGGCGAGGGTGAGCACTTTCAAGACCGACCCCGGCTCATACGCGTCGCTTGCAGCGGGATCGCGCAGCAGCCGGGCGTCGGGCGAGCCGGCCAGTTCAATCGCGCGATTCGGGTCATACCCCGGCCATGACGCCGAAGCCAAGACGGCGCCGGTCTGAGTCTCCAACACGATGATCGTGCCGCCGCTCGCGCCTGTGTCCTGAATTGCCTGCGCCAGCCGCGCCTCAACGTAGGTCTGCAAGCTGAGGTCGAGCGTAAGCACTAGGTCGGCGCCGCTGTGCGTAGGGGTGATCGCAAGCAGCTCTAACCGACTGCGCTCTCTGCGCTGGCCGATCGGGGAGCTGAGCTGAGCGTTGTAGTAAGCCTCCACGCCCGAGTAGCCCATCGGTTGCAAGCTGACGAAGCCGATCGTCGGTCCGGCAATCGGGCCATAAGGATACACGCGCGCCCAGGTCTCGTCCACCACCAGGCCGCCGCGCGCCAGCGACCGCAACGTTTGGGTCAGTTGGGAAGTCGCCTGCGGCGAGAGGTTATAGGCGACGATCGTGCTGAGCGTAGGGGTGGGGGACTTGCGATCTTCGAGGATGGCCTCGAGGCGCCGCTGCGCTTCGTCCACGCGCTTGCCGATGATCGGCGCGAGCGCTGTTGCAACCGTGGCCGTATCGGTGAGCGTGCGCGCGTCTACGTGGACGATGTAGGCGCGATTGCTCACGGCGAGCGGGTTGCCGCTGCGGTCGAAGATCGCCCCACGCGGCGCAAGCGTGATGCGCGTCTCAATCTGTTGGTCATAAGCCGCAGCGGCGTACTTCGGGCTCTCGACGACCTGCACCTGTATCGCCCGCGCGAACGCGATCGAGAAGGTCAGGCCGATGCTGATCGCCAGCATGGTCAGTCGTCGCGAAGATAACATGTGTCTTGTTCGCCTCCGTCGCGCCGTTTGTTGAGCGCATCGCGCGTTTGCGCCTCACGGTTTTGTCGAATGTGTCATTGTGATGGCCGGTGCGCCGTCCAGCGTCGTCACCAAATATTCGATTCGTTCAGCCGGCCGGAAGCCTAGGCGCTTGGCGCGGTCTTCCATGACCTGCGGCGAGGTCGCTTCGCCGATCTCCGTCCACGTCCGGTTGATCGCTTCGGTCAGCAGCGTATGTTTCCATTCCAGCTCGTCGAGCTGCCGGTTGAGCAGCGCCGTGCGCGTAGACACGGCCAGCCAAGCCACCGTGAGCCCAACCAGGACGGCGCCGCTCACGATCGCCATCGCCACTGCGCATCGGTCATTCACGCGGAGCGTGCGCGCTCCGCCCCACCCAGTCTGCGCCATATCTCCCTCTCCAGCCTCACCTCATAGTCACTCAGCGCGATCGTCGGCCACCCGCTCCGCCACGCGCAGCTTGGCGCTCCGCGCGCGCGGGTTGCGCGACAGCTCGGCTTCGCTCGGCCTAATCGGCTCCTTGTTCACCGGCCGAATGCGCGCCGGCCGATCTTCGCCCCCGCCAAAGCCCGGTTGAGCCACCTGGCTGCGCCATTCGCGCCGAAAGACCTCCTTGACGATTCGATCCTCCAGCGAATGAAAGGTGATCACGGCAATGCGTCCACCCGGCCGCAATAACGCGATCAACTCCGGCAACGCCTCCTTCAACCGTCGCAGTTCATCGTTCACCGCGATGCGCAGCGCCTGAAAGACCTGCGTAGCGGGGTGGATGCGGCTCGAGCGCGTCCGTGCTACGCCGGCGACGATGTCGCGCAACTGACCGGTCGTCACAACGGGTCGAGCCTGCCAAATGGCCTCGGCGACGCGTCGCGCGTTGCGCACCTCGCCATATTCGCGCAGCATCTCAGTCAAGCTGTGTACGTCCATATGTTCGATCAACGCCCATGCCGGCTCGCCCTGCGTGCGATCAAATCGCATGTCGAGTGGGCCATCGCGCATGAACGAGAAACCGCGTTCGGCCGCGTCGAGTTGGTCCGACGACAGCCCCAGATCCACTAATACGCCATCCAACGGCGCGAAGCCAAGCGCCCGCGCGAGCGATGGTGCCGCGTCCAGCCATGCCTGTCGCAGCATCAATCGGTCTGCATATGCGCTGGATAGCCGCTCGCGCGCGCGCGCGATAGCCTCGGCGTCGGCGTCCATCGCCAGCACGCGCCCGTCCGGCGCGCTGGCATCGAGGATGCCCTGGGTGTGTCCGCCGCCACCCAGCGTGCAATCGAGGTAACGCCCACCTTTCCTCGGCTGCAACGCTTGAATGACCTCGTCGAACAACACCGGCGCATGCATGGCCTAAACCCTGTTCCGATCTGCGAATGTCCCACTGCGGCAGTCCAACCTCAAATCCCTAGCCCAGCCCACATCTCTTTCTGAGATGCATGTGCGCGCACCTCCTCAAGCGCGCGCTGCCACTCGCGTGGATTCCAGACTTCGATGAACTTGCCGACGCCGACAACGACGGCCTCGTTCGTGATCTCGGCATATTCGCGCAACGGCTGCGGAATGACGACGCGGTTTTGCTTGTCGGGCACGGCGTCGTGCGCGTTGCTGTAGAGCATGCGCCGCAGCGTCGCCGCCTCTCGGCCCATCACCGGCAACGCGCTCACGCGCTCGAACAGGAGTTTGAACTCGTCGAGTGGATAGATCAGCAGACATTTGTCTGTGCCGGTCGTCATCACCAGCCCATTGGCCAGACGCGCGCGGAACTTAGCCGGCAACGTCAGGCGGCTCTTCTCGTCCAGGGAATGCGTGAATTCGCCGAGAAACATCCAAGCCCTTCCACTCTATTCCACATCAATCCACTTTTTCCCACTGATGGCCCATGATACTCGGAAATGGACATATCGCAACCACTTATCCACAGGCTGGGGATAAATCGTGGGCGGATTTGGATAATGCTCGGACCCGGCGGCGCTCCAGCATTGGAAAAATAAAGAGAGGCCTCAACCGGTCGGTTGAAGCCTCTCCGCAGAAGCGCACCGTCGCCTGAGCCTTATAGCCCGGCCATTTCTGCGCTCAATTGCCACAACTTCTCTTGCGCTTGGGTGTCATAAGATGCCCGGGAGGACGGTTTAGGCTGGCAGCGGTAAAAATATTTGCCGGTGACGCCGGCTACCTCGGGCGAGGACGCCAGGTAAACGCTTGTCCGTGCGCCTTCTTCTGGGCTGATGGCGAACCGACCGAACAGCCTGAACAACTTGCCCAACACGCCGCCGTTGTTCTTGCCGAAGTCCGTCGCCACCGCGCCGGGATGCACCGCATTTACGGTGATCGTGTTGCCTTCCAGCCGGCGCGCCAATGCGTAGGTATGCATCACGTTGGCCAGCTTAGATTGGCTGTATGCGCCGAATCCACTGTAGCGCCTGCGCTCAAACTGCACGTCGTCAAAGGCGATCGTCCCCATCCGGTGCGCGTCGGACGACACGTTGATCACGCGCGCCGCAGGTGCAGCCTTCAAGGCGTCCATCAGCAGATGGGTGAGCAGAAAGTAGCTCAGATGGTTGAGCGCCCAGGTCATCTCAATGCCCTCCGCGCTGACCTGCCGGGTGGTGAAGATGGCGCCGGCGTTGTTCAGCAACACATCGAGCCGTGGGTAGGTATCCAGAAAGCGTTGCGCCAGCGCGCGGACCTGCGACAACGACGACAGATCCGCCGTCATGGCCTGGATCTTCGGGTTGCCCGTCTGATGCCGGATGGCCTCGACCACATCTTCGCATTTGCGCGGGTTGCGGCCGACGACGATCACCGTCGCGCCCATTTCGGCCAACTGATGCGCGCTCACTCGGCCGATGCCGGCAGTCGCGCCCGTGACGACACAAATCTCGTCTTGTAGACTTAACATACCTGGCTCGTGTGATCCACCCGCACGCCGATCGGGGCGAAGCGCAGGCAGAGACATTCACTCCTTCAATAATTCCCTGAAGTTTGGATTGTTGCGCAGGGCAGCTAGCTCGTTCGGGTCGGTCTCCAGCCGCAGATATTCCTGCATCATCCGACTCGCCGCGGTCATGTTGCGGCGCTCAAGATACAGCACCATCAAGTTGTAGGCGATTTCAGGATCGCTCGGGGCGACGTTGCGTGCGCGCGTCAGCGAATCGAGCGCGCCTCCCCAATCCCCCACATCCTTTAAGGCTAGGGCCAGCGCTTTGAGCGTCTGCGCGCTCTCCCCCTCGGCCCGCAGACGGTTAAATAACACGCCGACCCGCTGAGCCGGCGTTAACTTGTCGAGGTCTACGTCCTGCCAGTTTGCGCCGGCCCGTGGCGCGCTCGGCGCGGGCGCCGGGGGAGCCTGCTCCGCCTTCGGGGCTTCCGGCTGCGGAGCTGGGGCTTTTGCCAGCAACGCAGCAAGGTTTTCGTTGCGCACGCGCAAATCCAGATAGTTCAACGTGGTGAAGACGACGCGAAACGGCGCAAGCAGCAGCGAACTGATGAGGCTAATGGCAGTGATAGCCAGGACAGTCACGACGAGGCCGGGCGGCAGGATAGCGTCCTGGTTGATGCCGTTCGACGGCGTCCCCGGCAAGAGTGCGACCATGCCGATCAGCGCTAGAGGAGTTGCGACGAGCGACGGTGCGGCGGTCACGACGAATTCGAGGATGAACAAGAGGACGTAGCGCCAGAAGATGAGCCAGCGGTTGCCACGCGCGATGGCGACGCTGCGGCTGAGGCCTTGCAGGCTGCTTGCGCCCTCGCCAACGATGACTGCTGCGCGAAAAGTCCAGTTGATCGCCAGCACGACCGCGACGACCAATGCGCCAATGACGATCGGCGCGCAGATGGCCACAACGGCAACCGCGACGGCAGGCGAGATGCTGGCGAAGAAATCTGCGCCGAAGACGGCAAACGTGGGCGCGGCCAGCGCCACCCCCAGGACGCCAATCAGCGCCGCATAGACGACCACGAGAGGCAGGTGAATGCCGATCTGCGCCAGGAAGTTCGCAGTCCACAACGAAGCCCAGTGCCGGCGCGTTTGTCCAAACGAGGCGCGCACGTTCAGCGCGCGTCCCAGCACCTGCTCGATCACATTAAAGGTCAATGCGCCTTCCGCCCAGGGCCAGAAGATGCCCAGCAACCAGACGAGCGCTCCCACGCAGTTAAAGGCAGCAGTCAGCCCTGCGATAGCCGCATCCTGCGCGCCACCTGGCATGAGCTGAGGGGCTTGCCATTGCAGGTTGCCCACGGTGAGGATCACCGCCATTGCGCTCAGCAGTGCGTTCAACCCGAAGATAGGCACAAGCACAGTCGAGGTGATCAAGACAAAGGTCGGGAAACGCTGCCGGTAGAGGTTGAACGCAAGTGCGAAAATTTCGCCGGTGGAGCGAGGGCGTAATTCGACAGGACCTGTCATCATGCGCATGAGTATAATCAGCATCGCATCGAGCAAAGCAAAGGCGCAGCCTAGGCCGATAGGCCGCTGCGCCTTATTCTTAACTGAAAGTAAAGTGTAGGAGCCTGGAGTGATGAACAGTGTGATTCGACCCGGTGTTGTAGCGGTGCGCATCCAATCCCAAGCGCAAATTACACGTGGAATTGGCGCGGCAGCCTTCGCCCTGTTAATCGTGGCGCTGGCGCTGGTGTTCTTGGTCGCCCCTAGCGGCGACGCGCGCTCCGGTGGCGAAGCGCAGCGCATCTTCTATTTCCACATCTCCTCTGCCTGGTTGGGCTTCGGCGCGTGGCTGGTCACCGCCTTTTGCGGCGTGCGCTACCTACAGACGCGCGACATGCAGTGGGATCGCCGCGCGCACGCCTCAGCGGAGATCGGCGTGTTGTTCATCACGCTTGTGTTACTGAGCGGTATGTTGTGGGGCCGACCCACCTGGAACGCCTGGTGGACGTGGGATTTCAAGCTCACGTTGAGCGCGCTGCAGTTCCTGATGTATGTTGCTTACCTGATGCTGCGCAGCGGCATCGAGAATCCGGAACAACGCGCGCGTTTCGCTTCGGTGTATGGCATCGTGGGCGCGTTGACCGTGCCGCTCAACTTCCTGGTCAGCCGCGTGCTGCAAAGCATCCATCCGGCCGTGTTTGGCCCCAGCGTCAACGCCGCCGAGCAAGGCGGTTTTGGCGTCTCGGCTGACCGCATGGTCATCCTGTTGTTCTGCTTGGTCACCTTTACGCTGATCTACATCTTCCTGTTTCGCTCGCGCGTGCGCTTGTTGGAGCGAGAAGACGAATTAGCCGCGCGCAAAGCTGCTTTGATTGAAACGACGTGACCCTGCTCGAAGACAAAAACGCTGTCTATCTCTTCACCGCCTACGGCGTGTTCCTTGGCGGGCTGGCGGTCTATTGTGTCTCGCTATGGCTTCGTCGGCGCAACCTGGACCGCGACGAAGAATTGTTGCATCAGATCGAGGAAGAGGAACGCGAAAAGCGCAAGTAGCCCGCCACGCGATGACCGACGCGCCGGTGCCGGAGAACGCCCCATGCGCACAGCAGTTCGGCATGGGGCTACAATTTTCTGGCCATGGACGCCCTCCCGAGAGATGGAAGCATCGAAGTCATCTGCGGTTGTATGTTCAGCGGCAAGACCGAGGAGCTGATCCGCCGCGTGCGCCGGGCCCTCATTGCCAAGCAGAAGGTGCAGGTGTTCAAGCCCCAGATGGATAACCGTTACGCTGCCGATCAGGTCAAGTCGCACAACGGCTCGGGGTTCGACGCCATTCCGGTGGCCTGTGCGGGCGACATCCTGAGGCTGACCGAGCCGGACACGACCGTGGTCGCGATTGACGAAGCGCAGTTTTTCGACGATGATCTGCCGCGCATCGTGAACGCGCTGGCCGACAGCGGCAAACGGGTGATTTGCGCCGGCCTCGACCTGGACTTTCGCGGCGAACCCTTCGGCCCGATGCCCACGCTGCTGGCCATCGCCGAGCGCGTGGACAAGCTCACGGCCATCTGCGTCGTCAGCGGCGAGCCGGCCACGCGCACCCAACGCATCATCAACGGCAAGCCCGCCTCTTATCATGACCCGATCATCCTGGTCGGCGCAACAGAAAGCTACGAGGCGCGCGCCCGCAAACATCACGAAGTTCCGGATAAACCATAGGCCATGTCCACTGAACTGACCTCCGGCATCAAGCGCGTGTTGTTCACCGAGTCGCAGATCGCTGCGCGGGTGGCCGAGCTTGGCGCGCAAATCTCGCGCGACTACGCCGGCAAGGACCTGTTGCTCGTAGGCATCCTGCGCGGCGGCGTGGTCTTCCTGGCCGACCTCATGCGCTGCATCACCATCCCCTGCAGCCTGGACTTCATGGCTGTCACGTCATACGGCGTCGGCGCGCGCGAGTCCAACCGCTCGCCGCGCATCATGCTCGACCTGCGTGAGGACATCCTCGGCCGCAACGTCTTGTTGATCGAAGACATCGTGGACAGCGGCTATACCTTCGACCACCTGCTGCAACTGTTGCGCACGCGCGAGCCGGCGTCGCTCAAAGTGTGCGCGCTGCTGAACAAGCCGGCTCGTCGAGAGGTGCAAGTGCCCATTGACTACCTCGGTTTCGAGATCCCCGACGTATACGTGTGCGGCTACGGCATTGACGCCGACGAGCGCTATCGCAACCTGCCCTACATTGCGGCGGTGTAGCTCAACTCGGCGCGCATCGCGCCCGCGCCTATCGCCCCCCATACCGCTCGACGGTGGCCTGGCTGAGGTCGGCAGTTTGCGCGCGCCGCATTCACAGGCGCTGCCGGCCTTCCAATGCGCGTCTCAGTGTGATCTCGTCGGCGTATTCCAAGTCGCCGCCTGCCGGCAAGCCGCGCGCCAGGCGCGTTATGCTGACCTCCAGGCCGGCCAACTTGCGCTGAATGAACGATGCCGTCATCTCGCCCTCCACGGTAGGGTTGGTGGCCAGGATGACCTCGCGCACCGGTTGGCCGGCCTCCGCCGATCGGCGAATTCGGCCGACCAGCTCCTCGATGCGTAAGTCGTCGGGGCCGACGCCGTTGATCGGCGAGATCACGCCGTGTAAGACGTGATAGGTGCCGTGATAGACCCGCGAGCGCTCGATGGCAGCGACGTCGAGCGGTTCTTCCACCACGCAGATCAAGCCGGGGTCGCGCAATGGATCGGCGCAGATCGCGCAGGGGTCGTCCTCGGTGATGTTAAAGCAAACCGAGCACAGCCGCGTGCGCGCCTTCAGATCGCGCAATGCCTCGGCCAGCGTCAGCGACGTTTCGGCAGGCGCGCGCAACAGGAAAAACGCCAGCCGCGACGCTGACTTCGGGCCAATGCCCGGGAGCTGGGTGAGCGCGTCAATCAGACGCGTGACCGATGGTGGAAGCGTTGGATTGGGCGACATCGAACGTCCTGCCCGGTCAGGTCAGAACAAGCCGGGCAGTTCAATGCCGCCGGTCACGGCCTCCAGCCGCCGCGCGGAATGCGCCTGAGACGCCACAATCGCCTCGTTGATTGCCGCGACCAGCGTATCTTCAAGCATCGCGACGTCATTCGGGTCAATCAACGCCGGATCGAGCTTGATGCTTTGCACGCGCTGGTGCCCCGTGATCACGATGGTGATGGCGCCGCCGGCAGCGGTGACGTTGATCAGTTCGGTCTCCAGCGCTGCCTGCGTGGCCGCCATCTCCTCCTGCATCTTCTTGATCTTTTCCAGCATGCCCGGTTGCAGCCCAGCGCCAGCGGCGGGTTGCGTGCCGCGCGGTATATAGTCACTTCGTCTTCCTTTGGCCATAGATTCTCCCCTCTGTTGTGTCAGCTCTCAGCCGTCCGATCGGCTGCGAATCTCAAGCATCACTCATCGTCTCACCATCCCGCCCATCCGTTTAGCTGCTTTCAGGACAGGGTCCTCCTCCGCGTCGAGGTCAACCTGGCGTTGCTGTAGGGATATGCGAATGTCGTACTGGCCGTTGAACATGCGGTTGAGCGTGGCGACCACGCTGGTCTTATTCTTCGGCTCCTGCAGCCGGATTAGCGGGATGTCGTGGTGGGCGTGCAAGTGAACCACACCGCCTGCGACGGCGTACAGGTCGCACGATCGCAGCAGCGCCGCGGCCGGCTTGTTCACCGCATTGACTTCGCGGATGAACTGCTGCCACTGCGCCTTGAGCGCCTCGTAGGTGAGTTCACCGCCCGGCGGGGCGGGGGCAGGCGCGGGCTGGGTTGTGGCCGGCGCAGGCCCGGGACCGGCTGGCGCTTGGGAGGCGGCGCGGCCTGCTTGCGCCACGCGCGTCGGTGGCGGGACGGCTGCCGGCATGCCCTCCGGTTCGACGACGCAATCCAAATAGGCCATCTCCAGCGGTAACTGTGCGTCGGTCGCGCTGCGCATCTCGTTGATGGCTTCGCTGAAGGCGTGCACCGCGTGCTTCAACTGCGCCATGCTCAACTTCTCGGCTTGTGCGGCCAGCTCGATGCGTTCGGCCTCGCTCCAGCCATCTATGCTGTCCGTCAGCGCCGGCGCTTGCTGCGGTGCGCGGCTCACTTTCACTTGGAGCAACGCGCGCAGGCGCTCGACCATCTGCCGGGCGATCTGTCGGGCGTCGGCGCCCTGATCCAGCGCGTTCTGGATGGCATCGAAGCCGGCGCCGGTGTCGCGGGCGATTAACCCGTCCACCAACGCGCGCACGGTTGCCGCGTCGGTCGCGCCGAGCGCCTCGCGCACATCCGCCGCCGAAATGCGCATGGTGCTGGACGAAGCAAGCTGATCGAGCAAACTCACCGCGTCGCGCAGTGAGCCGGCCGCGTGGCGCGCGATCAGCCGCAGCGCGTGGTCATCTGCCTCGATGCCTTCGGCCTCGCAGAGCTGGCGCAGGCGCGCGACGATCTTGTCAATCGGCACGCGACGGAAGTTGAAGCGCTGGCAACGGGAAAGCACCGTCGCTGGAATCTTCTGCGGGTCGGTGGTCGCCAGGATGAAGATCACATGCGGCGGTGGCTCTTCCAGCGTCTTGAGCAGCGCGTTGAACGCCGCCGTCGAGAGCATGTGCGCCTCGTCAATGATGTAGACCTTGTAGCGCAGCTCGCTGGGCTGAAAGCCGACGCGCTCGCGAATCTCGCGGATGTCGTCCACACCGGTGTGCGAGGCCGCGTCAATCTCGATCACGTCGAGCGCACGGCCTTCGGCGATCGCCTCCGCGATCTGTTTGGCGCGCGGCGAATCCGGTTCGAGGCCGGCGATGTTGACCTCCTTGGCGAAGATGCGCGCGCTGGTGGTCTTGCCGCATCCGCGCGAACCGACGAAAAGGTAGGCATGGCCGATCCGCCCGCTTGCGACTTGGTTCTTGAGGGTGGTTGTGACATGTTCCTGGCCGACGACTTCATCGAAGGTCTTCGGTCGCCATTTGCGATACAGCGCCTCTGCCACGTCGGAGAGTGTATCACGGTGTGTGAGGTGGTAATTGGTAATTAGAGATTAGAGATTATACCAACTGCCACATCAAGGCGTGCTAAATAAGGACAGGGCCTGGACGTTGTCTTTGATCCAACGCCAATCAACCAGCCTGCGAAGTGCGTCGGCGTCGTCAGCTAACGCATGCAATATCTGCTCG
>NZ_JAAFGM010000034.1 GCF_012931985.1 Candidatus Roseilinea sp. NK_OTU-006 | reverse complement strand
TTGCGCTGTGTCGTCGCCCTGGTCTCTTTCATGGCACACCTCCCGGATATAACTGTCCTCGCATTATGCCCGCAGCGGCCTGCGGCTTGTCGTCCCTCGCTGAGATGCCGGTCTGTCAATCCACGACGACGTCCGTGATCTTCGGATGTTCACGCGGGCGAGGTCAATCTGCGCGCTTTTTGAGTGCGCTCCTGCCCCAAAACTGAAATGCACCCATGTGAAATGCGCCGCGCCCTCTCTCATCCCAGGCCGATCGCCGCGACGAGCATCGCCCACGTATAAGGGGGGATGCCGACGATGTTGTAGCGCACGGCCATCGGCTGCGTCGGCTCGCGCACCAATTGCATCTGGATCGGCAACTGCGCCAGCAACAACAGAACACATGCGCCGGCGGCGAGCGTGTTGCCCCATGCGAATTGCAGGCCGACGGCGACGAGCTGGGCGACGTTGATGATGACGACGCCGATCTTCGCGGCGGTAGATTCGCCGTACATCGCTGGAATCGAACGGATGCCCATCTGCCGGTCGCCGGCCACGCTCTTGAAATCGTTGATGATCATCGTGCCGGTCACGCCCAGGCCGTAGATCAGCGCCAGGATCATGCTCCGCGACGCGCCGGCGGATTGCAACTGCGGGTCGAAGGTGAAATGGCCGGCGATCCACGCGCACGTCTCGTAGGTCAAGCCGATCGCTAAGTTGCCCAGCCAGCCGTTTTTCTTGAGCCGGATCGGCTCCGCCGAGTAGGCCAGCGCAATCAGGATGCCGAGGAGTGCGACGAGCGCCACCGGCGGACCGAGGAAGAGCGCGATGGCCATCGCGGCTGCGCCTAAGATGGCGATGATCGCGAACACCTGGTTGCGCGTGGCCTGGCCCGACGGGATCAGCCTTTCGGGCTGGTTGATCGCGTCCACGTCGCGGTCGCACCAATCATTCCACACTTGCGAGAATCCCACCAGCAGCGGCCCGGCCATCAGCGTGCCGATGGCGATCTTGCCCACGCTGAGGACGCTCTGCCAGATGTCGCCGCCGAGGTCGAAGTAGATGCTGTGGCTGGCCACACAACCCACGACGAACGCCCACGCCGGCGCGAACCACGTGTAAGGCTCCATCAGCGTGAACATGACTTTGAAGAAAGGCAGCGGTTTGTTCGCCGGCGGGTGGCCGGCAACTTGAAGATTGCTGTTCATGCGGAAGCGTTAGTTTAGCCGGAATTGCGGAAGGAGGTTGCTGTGCGAGGCGTCGCGAGCACTTCGTCGTATACCGCCTGGATGCGCGCCGCCATGCGTTCGAGTGTGAACTCGGCCCGCACGCGCTGCCTCGCCGCCTCGCCCATCGCCCGGCGCAGCGCGGCATCGCGCAGCGTATTCACCGCTTGCACGATAGCCTGTGGATCGCGCGGCGGGATGACCAGGCCGGTGGCACCGTGCTGGTTGATCCAACTGGTCGCCGTGCCGACCTCTGTCGAGATCACCGGCAGGCCGCTGGCCATGGCTTCTAGAATGGCGATGCCGAACGCTTCGGCGCGCGAGTTGGCCGGGATGGCGTAGATGTCTGCAGCGCGATAGTAGTCCGGCAGCGCGCCGTCGCTCACCTCACCGACAAAGATCACCCGCCCGGCCACGCCGAGCCGCTGCGCCAGGGCTTTCCACTCCGCCGCCATCGGTCCGATGCCAACGATCACGGCGACGGCATCCGGCAGGTTGGGCATGGCGCGGATCAGGTCGTCTAGGCCTTTGTAGTAGCGCAAGCGGCCGACGCTGAGCAGCACCAGTGGCGCTGCTGAGGCAGCATGGGTAGCAGTGAGGAGCTGACGACGCAGCGCGGCGCGCCGGCGGCTTCCGTCGTCGCCCATATCGAAGCGATCCGCGTGGATGCCCAGTGGCACCACGCGGCACTTGTCCAGATGGTCGCGCAGCCAGGGCGAGGTGCGTGCGTATGTCTCACTGGTGGGGATGATTGCATCGGCCTGGGCGATGACGCGGCGCAACACCGGCGCATACAGGCGCAGCAGCGCCTTTTGTCGCACGATGTCGCTGTGCCAGGTGATCACGGTGCGCTTCGCCCGGCCGAACCACAAGTTGCACGCTTCGCCGACCGGGTAGGGCGCGTGCAGGTGCGCAATAGCTGCGCCATCCGTGAGCCGCGCGACCTCTCGTGGGAAGGCTGCGCTGATCGGCGCCGATTGCACGTTCAGGTGGCGCGGCGCCTTGGTCACGCGCACGCCGTTGAGTTCCCCGGCCTGGCCTGTTGCGTCCAGGCTGGTCACCAGCACATCCACGCAATGCCCATGTTGGGCTTGCGCCTCGGCCAGTTGGCGGATGTGGTTCTCGATGCCGCCCAGCACCGGGAAGTAGTCCTTGTAGATGTGGACGATGTGCATACCACAAGCGCCTGGAACCAACCCACAGTAGTGCGACTTACAACTTACACGAAGGGATGACGCGTCGCCGGTGGGCCGATCAGCCGGTCGCGCAAACGACGGTAGGTCAACCGAGAGACCGTGTAGGCCGCGCGCACAATCTCCGTCGAGGAGATTTTCGACTGGCCGCGCGTTCGGTCCTCGAAGACGATCGGCACCTCGACGATGCTGAAGCCGAAGCCCTGGACCAGGTTTAGCATCTCGATCAAAAAGGAGTAGCCGTTGGAGAAGACCGAGTCAATGGGCACCGTCTGGAGCACGGCGGCGCGGTAGAGACGAAAGCCGGCGGTGCAGTCGTGCGGCCGCAGGCCGAGCGCCGCGCGCGCAATGACGTTCGCTGTCTTGCTCAGGAAGCGCCGGTGGAATGGATACAACACATCGCCGCCGGGCACGTAGCGCGAGCCGATGACCAGGTCGGCGTGCTCGATGGCGCGCAGCATGGCCGAGATGTAGCGCGGATGATGTGAGAAGTCGGCGTCCATGGTGAGCGCAGCATCGTAGCCGCGATCCAGCGCAAAGTGGAAGCCGGTCACGTAGGCCGTGCCCAGGCCAAGCTTACCGGCGCGATGCACCACATGCACCCGCGGCTCGCGCGCCGCCCAGTCGTCTGCGATGCGGCCGGTGCCGTCCGGCGAGGCATCGTCCACTACGCAAATGTCGAGCGGCAGCGCCAGCAACTCGGGGAGGAGCAGGGCGATGTTTTCGGCTTCGTTGTAGGTGGGCAGGACGACGAGGACGCGCACGGTTAGAGGGTGGGGACAGCCATCAGCGTTGCAGGTGCAGCCATCATCGCAGCACCTCCTTGACGGCGGCGACTATATCCTCCTTGCCCGGCAGGACGAACTGCTCCAGCGCCGGGGCGTAGGGCAGCGGTACGTTCTTGGCGGCCACGCGCCGGATGGGCGCGTCGAGGTAATCCAGGGCGTGTTCGGCGAGCACCGCGGCGATCTCGGCACCGGGGCCGCTGCGCTTATGCGCCTCGTGCACGATCACAGCGCGGCCGGTCTTCTTGACGCTGGCAATCAGCATCGGCGCGTCCAGCGGCACGAGTGTGCGCGGGTCAATCACCTCGCACGAGACGGCGGGCGAGCCTTCGGCGAGCGCATCGGCTGCGGCCAGCGCATGCGGCACCATGCCGCCGATGGCAATGATCGTGACGTCGCGGCCTTCGCGCAGCACATTCGCCTGACCGAATTCGACCACATAGTCTCCCTCGGGCACCGCGCCTCGTGTGGCGTAGAGCATCTTGTGCTCGAAGAACAGCACCGGGTCTTCCCCACGGATGGCGCTCTTGAGCAGCCCTTTGGCGTCGGCCGGCGTAGCGGGTGCGACGATCTTAATGCCAGGGATGTTCATGAACCACGACTCTGGGCTTTGCGAGTGTTGCGCTGCGGCTGCGCCGGGCGCGCCGGTGGTGACGCGGATAGTCAGCGGCACGCGCGCTTTGCCGCCGCTCATGTAGCGGGCTTTGGCGACCTGGTTGATGATCTGGTCGCCTGCGCAGCCGAGGAAGTCGCCGAACATGATCTCGACGACTGGCCGCATGCCCATCATGGCCGCGCCCAGCGCCGCGCCGACGATGCCGGCCTCGCTGATCGGCGTGTCGCGCACGCGCTCATCGCCGAATTGCTGGATGAGGCCCTGCGTGACGCCGAATACGCCGCCCATCACGCCGACATCTTCGCCCATGACGAATACGCTGGGGTCGCGCGCCATCTCCTCGCGCAACGCTTCGTTGATCGCTTCGCTGTAAGTTAAGGTTCGCATGCGTGTTCGGATTATGCCGCAGCCACGCGTCACGAGCTGGCGCTGCTATAGTTCAGCACCGCCCGTCGCCAGAACCACGCGCTGAACGCAAAAAGAGACGCCGCAAGCGTGACAGCGGCGATCATCGTCGCGCCGCTCAGTTTGCCCAGCACGGCTTCAGCGGGGAAGGTGGTCATGAACGCCACCGGCAGCACAAAGGTCAGGGCAATGCGCACCCAGCCGGAAAACGTGGTCACCGGGAAGCGCGCCGTGTCGAATAGAGAGCGGAACAACTCGGTGAGGTTGTCAATCTTCACGAACCAGAACGACAATGTAGCCATCACCAGCCAGATGCTATAGACGATGATGAATGACGCCGCCAACATCACGGCGAATTGTGCCAGGGCCAAGGGCTCGGGTGTGTAGCCCAGCCGGCTGAGCGCCCACAGCATGATCGCCACACCCGCCGACATATCGGCCAAGCCGGAGTAGCGCGCGTAGCGCAGCGTGGCCAGGAACTGGCTGTTCACCGGCTTGGTGAGCACAAAGTCCATCGTGCCTTCGCGCACCATTTGGATGATTTTGTCAACGTTGGGTTGCAGCAACAGTTGGATGGCGCCCTCGACCAGCACGGATAGCGCGACGATGACGAGCGCTTGCTCGTACGTCCATCCGCCCAAGGTGTCGGTTTGCGTGAAGAATACGGTCACGCTGGCGAACGTGACGCCGGCCCACAGCACCCCCAGCGTCGCCTGTGCGACGAAGTTAGCGCGGTACTCCAGCTCCATCAGCAAGTTGGACTTGAAGAACAGGGCCAGGAGGCGAAAGTAACGCATACGGGCTAGCCGAACCATGATGACGTGTCGTAGGCGCAAGGAGTTCGGCCGCGTTGACCGAGGATCATGGTCAGTTGGCGATCACGCGCCTACCGCGCTGTAGTTGCGAATCGCGATCTTCCATACGACCCACACCGCTATGACGAAGCATGCCGCCCAGACAAACTGAGCGATGAATCCCTGCAGCATCGCTTCGCCTTCCACGCGACCCATGGCGATGGACACACTGAAGTTGAGCATGTAGGGGAAGGGCAGCCAACGCAGCGCATCTTGAACGGCCGGCGGGAACATCGCGAGCGGCGCGATGACGCCCGACAGCACCAGCCGGATGCCGTAGAAGCCCTGGATAAACGCGCCGGTCTGCGTCGTCCAAAACGCCAACATCCCAATCAGGTAGTCCGACATGAAGGCGATCAGCCACGCGCCGGCCACCGATATGCTGAACGCCAGAAGGTTGAGCGGGTTCAGGTTCAGTTGCACCCCCGGCGTTGCGATCAGCACGACCGTGACGATGGGTGTTACGATGAGTAGGCGCAGCAGCTTCTCCACCCAGTTGACGGCGATCTCATGGTGAATCGGGTGAATGGGCCTGAGCAGCATGGGCGATAGCCGGCCTTCACGAATGGCGAAGTCCAGCTCCCAAGACGCCCACACGGCCGTAAGGTTGCGCACAACCCAGCCGATCATGAAATAGGTCACGAAGTCTGCCGAGTTGTAGCCGTTCACTTCACCATCGCGGCTAATGCTGAGCCACACCAGCAGCATGATCACCATCAGGATGCTGTTCATCATCCAGATGACGATCTGCGCGCGATATTCGACGATGAGCGCCCACGCGGCTTTACCGAGGGCTAGGTATTTTCTCCACATCTCAGGTCATCAGCAGTCGGGGCTGCGCGAGGCGGCGCGAAGCGCAGGCCGCCACCACGCCCACGCACACAACTATACTTGCCGACGTGGTCCGCCGCTTCAGTGAGATCGCCCGCCTCTATCTGGTGTGGGTTGCGATCTACTACGTCACTTTTGCCTTCCCGGCGACGTTGATGAACTTCTATCTCGAGGCGCTGGGCTTCGATCGTGCATTCATCGGCCTGTTCCACGGCGCCAGCCAGTTCGGCGGGCTGATTCTCGCGTTGCCCGCGCTGTTGTGCTTCGAGCGAATCGGACGGCGCGCGGCGCTGGTCTTTGGCGCAGCATTCGCCAGCCTCGCGCGGTTGCCCACAGTGCTGGCGACTGCGCCCGAGGTCATCTTGGCTGCCGAGGCACTCAGCGGCTTTGGCACGGTGATCTTCGGCCTGGCCAGCGTGTCACTGCTGGCCGATGCCTCCGCTGAGGATCACCGCGCTGCGCTGTTCAGCGTCGGTGACTTCACGCGCACAGCGGCGATATTGTTGGGCAGCGTCTCCGCCGGCAGCTTGCCGGCGCTGATCGCGCCGCTGTTGCAGGTCGGCAGCGAGAGCGCAGAAGCGTATCGGGCGGCGCTGGGCGCTGCGTTCATCGTGCGGACGCTGGCCGTCGTTCTGCTGGCCATGATCGCCCGTCGTCGGCCGGTGCCGGGCGAACCCACCTCGGCGCTGCCAAATGTGCGCGCGGCGCGCTATCTCAATCCCCGCGTCTTGCTCGGCCAACGGTTGCAGGTGTATGCGCTCGGTGCGCCGTTCATGCTGCTGCTGTCGGCCGAAGCCCTGGTATTCACATTCTTCAACTTACTGATGCGCGACCGGTTTGGGGCGAGCGACGCGCAAATCGGCCTGATGATGGGTGTGAACGCGTTGATGGGGTCGGTTGCGGCGCTGTGCGCTCCGCGCGTTGCGAGGCGGATGGGCTACCGGCCGGCGATTGTGTGGGGATCGTTCGCGACGGCAGCCGGCCTGGCGGCGTTTGCCCTCAGTCCCAATTTGCTCTTCGGCGCGCTGTCCGTGTTCCTTCAGGTCGCCGCCTTGCAGATCTCGCGCGTGCTCTACCGCGTCTACGTCGTGAACGTGTCACTGCGCAGGGAGTATTTCATCGTCAGCGTCGTGATGGCCATTGCGGCGAACGTCGGGCCGGCCATTGCGCCGCCGGTCGGCGGGTTCATCCAGCGCGGGTTTGGCTATTCCCCCTTGTTCGCCGCCGCGATCGCGATGACGCTGATTGCAGCGCTTGCGTTCGACCTGATCGCGCGGCGGATCAGCCGGCGCTCGCAGGGTTCACAGCCGGCGTTCGCTCGTTCGCCGTCCCCAGCCCAGTGACCTTTCCCGTAAATACCTCTCGAATGATGTCTTCGACGGGTGGGTCTTCAAAGTTGACGTCGTCCACCTCGACCTGGGTGAGCAAACGCGCCGCCGCCTCGGCTGCCTGGCTGCGCGGCACGTGGAGCACAGCGGTCATTCCATCGCACGACGCGATGGCGCCGAAAGCGGCCAATTGTTCGCACGCCACCGGCTGCTCGAACTGCAACTTGAGGATTTTGTAGGGCGCCACGCGCTCGATCAACGCGCGGAAGTTGCCGTCGTAGAGCACCTTGCCCTTATCAATGACGATGATGCGGTCACACAGCGCGGTCACGTCGGCCATGTAGTGGCTGGTGAGGATGACCGTCGCGCCATAGCGGCGGTTGTACTCCGCGATGAAGTCGCGGATGCGCACCTGCATCGTCACGTCCAGGCCGATGGTTGGCTCGTCCAGGAATAGCACCTTGGGACGGTGCAACAGCGCTGCGGCCAGTTCGCACTTCATGCGTTCGCCCAGCGAGAGCTTGCGCACCTGTTTCTTCAGCAGCGGTCCCAGGTCGAGCAGTTGGTCGAGTTCCTTCAGCGTCGCCGCGAATTGGTCGCGCGGAATTTCGTAGATGGCCTGGTTGACGAGAAAGGTCTCGATGGCCGGCAGGTCCCAGAGCAACTGTTGTTTTTGGCCCATGACCAGCGTGAACTGCTTGAGGTAGGCCGGCTCGCGCTTATGCGGCGTAAACCCTAATACCGTGACGATGCCGCTGGTGGGATAAAGCAGGCCGGAGAGCACCTTGAGCGTGGTCGTCTTGCCGGCGCCGTTCGGGCCGAGGAAGCCGATCATCTCGCCGGCTTCGATGTCGAACGACACGTCATCCACTGCCCGGACGGTGCGGTACTTGCGCGCCACAAACGCGCGCAAGCTGCCCATTAGCCCTGGCTCCTTCTCGTGAACCTGGTAGTGTTTTGAGAGGTGCGCAACGTGAATCTGTGGCGACATACGACGTAGACGAAAAGAGATTGGAAATCCAGGATTGGAGATGGTGCTTACGCAGTCTCCAATCGCGAAATCTCCAATCTCTCCAGTGCCCCAAGAGAGACTCGAACTCCCGACCTTTTGCTCCGCAAGCAAACGCTCTATCCAAACTGAGCTATTGGGGCATACCCCCGTATTCTAGCAGATTTCGGTGCGCCGATCGTAGGCTGTATGCGCCGGCATCGAAATGGATAAGATGAATCGGTCGAGGTGGCAGCCGCCCTTCACGAAATGGGCGGAGCGCGGCCAGGCCAAGATAGCCCCCTGGAAGACTCGGAAGGCCAGGTCGCCATAGCAGAAGATTGATCCGGCTGCAGCGCGAGTATGGAACGACGGCGCGCGATGCCTCGCCGCCAGCTCCATCCCGCAGCCAGTAGGCTAACGCCTATCACGATCAGCATGGCGGAAATCGCATGGTCGCCGCCAACCGGCGGCAACAGGATGACCACCTCGCCGGTGCGCAACAGTGGCGGCCCGAAGGCGGTCGGACGGCGTTCAGGCGTAAAGAGCAAGCCGCCGTCCGCCGGACGTTGACCGAGAAAGAGCTGGTTGTCTTGCACAGTCGCGATGTCGTATTCCACCGGTCGCCCACGCAGGTTGAGGCCGATCAGCAGGCATCCGCTTGTAGCGGTTAAATCCTGCTCGATGCCGACGAACCACCTGTCGCTGCCGCAAGAGCCTCTCGGCGCGCCGTTCAGGAAATCCGCGGTGTTGAGGATGTATGGCGTCAGCAGCGCGCGCTGGATGACGAACTCCACCTCCCATGTTCCGGGGAGGGTGGGCGAAGGTTTGCGCGCGATGAATTGTCCTTCGTAGCGCGTGCGCAGCGTGGGGATGGTGCACCGGTTGTCGGCGAACGAGATCACGTCGAGCCGGTAATCTGTGCCGGAGAGCGTGAGTTCGCGCCGAGCGAAGGGGCGCCCCGGCCACGGCTCGCATGCTGTGCTGCTCCAGATGCCGTCCAACATCGGCGTTTGCGCTTGCGGCGCAGCATGCGCCAGGCGCGCGATGAATGCGATGATCACGAAGATCGCGAATGTGAGTAACAGACGTGCCGCAGTGCGCATCAACGTGCCTGGGCCTAGATTGTATAGAGGTCCCCATGACTTGCACGCGAATCCGGCTCATCTCGCTCTTAGCCGCCCCGTCTATGCTGCCCTTCCGATGATCTTGTTCAAGACCGGCTTGCGCTATCTGTTGCGCCGGCCGTTTCAGTCCATTTTGTGCATCCTGGGCGTGGCGTTGGGCGTAGCCATGGTGATCGCCATTGACCTGGCGAACGGCAGCGCGTCGCGCGCGTTCGAGTTGAGCACCGAGACCGTCGTCGGCCGCGCGACGCACCAGGTCGTCGGCAGCGGCGCTGGCTTGGAAGAGGACGTATATCGCCGCATTAAGGTCGAGCTGGGCGTACGCGAGGCGGCGCCGGTGGTCGAGTCATACGCCACAGCCATCGAGCTGGACCAGCAGCCGCTGCGCGTGCTGGGCATAGATGCGTTCGCCGATGCGCCGTTCCGTAGCTATTTGGGCGAGGGCAACGCTGCACTTCAGCAAGGTGACCTGACTGACTTCTTCGTTCGACCCGACGCCATCTTGATCGGCGAGGCGATGGCGCAGCGGTATGGCTTGCGCGTTGGCAGCGCGGTCACGCTGCGCGCCGGCGACCGGCGTCATGCGATGCGCGTGGCTGGCATCCTCACACCCGCCGACGAAAACAGCCGACGCGCGCTCGATGGTCTGGCCATCGTGGACATCAGCACGGCGCAAGAGCTGTTCGACATGACCGGCCGGCTCAGCCATATTGACCTGATCGCCGATGAGCGCACGGCAGCCGGCCGCGCGCTACTCGCGCGCGTACGTAGCATCCTGCCCGAGGGCGCACAGATCGTCAAGCCGCGCGCCCGCAGCCAGAGCGTGGAGAGCTTGACCGATGCCTTTCGCCTCAATTTAACGGCGCTGAGCCTGCTGGCCTTAGTCGTCGGCATGTTCCTGATCTACAACACAGTGACGTTCTCGGTCGTGCAGCGCCGGCCGGTGATCGGCACGCTGCGCTGCCTGGGCGTCACGCAGCGCGAAATCTTCCGGCAGATCCTGCTGGAGACGCTGCTGTTGGGCGTCGTCGGCGGCGTGCTGGGGATTGGGCTGGGCGTCTTGCTCGGTCGTGGCGCGGTCGGCTTGGTCAGTCAGACGATCAACGACCTGTATTACACGGTCAACGTGCGTTCGGTCGCCGTTGACCCGCTGACGCTGCTCAAAGGGTTTGCGCTGGGGTTGGCTGCCTCGCTGGCGGCGGCCCTGGCGCCGGCTTACGAAGCGACCAGCATCCCGCCGATCACTGCGCTCAGGCGGTCGAACATTGAGCAGCGCGTGCAGCGCTTGTTGCCGTGGATCGCGCTGGCCGGCGTCGTCATGTTCGCCGTCGGCGGCGCAATGCTGCTGCTCACGCGCGCGCTGGTCGTCAACCTGGCCGGCATCTTCTTTGTGCTGATCGGCCTGGCGTCGGTCTCGCCGCTGCTGACGCTGGGGCTGATGCGTGCGCTCGCGCCGATCCTCGATCGCATCGTCGGGCTGATCGGGCGCATGTCGGCGCGCAATGTGGCCAACGCAATCTCGCGCACGGCCATCGCGATCGCCTCGCTCATGGTGGCGGTGTCAGTCGTCATCGGCCTGCAGAGCATGATCGGCAGCTTTCGCGTCACGGTCGAATCGTGGTTGGATGCGTCGTTGACGGCGGATGTCTATGTTGCGCCTCCGACCACCGGCGTGAACACCAACTACGCCACCGTCGCCCCCGATGTCGTCGAGGCGTTCGAGGCGCTGCCGGGAGTGACCGATGTGACGCTCTTCCGGCGCGCGTCGGTGGATTTTCGCGTTGCTGCGCCGCCGCGCGAATCTGGCGCGTTGTCCGCTCAGCGGTCCACGGATTACTCGTCCGCCGTGTTGCTCGCCATTCGTTCCGATCGTGAGCGCGCACCCGAGACGTTCGTGTGGACGGCGCGGCCGGCGGATGGGCTGTGGCGCAGCATGGCGGGCAAAGATGAGGTGCAAGTCTCCGAGCCGTTCGCCAACAAACACGGCGTCACGCCGCAGAACAACCGGCTGATCCTGCGCACCGAGCAGGGGGATCGCGAGTTCCGCGTGGTCGCCGTGTATTACGACTACGCGTCGGACGCCGGCGTGATCCTGATGCCCCGCGATACCTATCAGCGCTACTGGCGCGACGACAAAATCTCTTCGCTGGCGCTCTACGTAGCCGATGCGCGCGTGCGCGACATCGGCGCGTTCGTCGAAGGGCTGCGCCGGCAATTTGCCGGGCGCGAGCTGGTCATCTCGGCCAATCGTGAGCTGCGCGCGAACGCCCTGGTCATCTTCGACCGCACCTTCGCCATCACCGGCGCGCTCAACCTCTTGGCGATAGTTGTCGCGTTCATCGGCGTGCTGAGCGCGCTGATGGCGCTGCAGGTTGAGCGCACGCGCGAGCTGGGCGTGCTGCGCGCCAACGGCATGACGCTGCGCCAGCTTTGGCGGATGACGCTGCTGGAAACCGGCCTGATGGGGGGGACGGCTGGCCTGCTCTCCATGCCTACCGGCTTCCTGCTGGCGCTGATCCTGGTCTATATCATCAACCTGCGCTCCTTCGGCTGGACGATCCGGCTCGATCTCCAGTGGGAGACGTTCGCACAGGCCATGCTGGTTGCCGTGATTTCGGCCCTGCTGGCGGCGATCTACCCCATGCTGCGCCTGGGGCAGATGGAGATCGCCCGCGCCGTGCGCCAAGAGTAGGCGTATCATTCACGCCATGAGCACTATGACGCCGACAGTCGAGATGGCCGGCGACAACCCCTCTCGGTTCGGGGGTGGTGCAGTCGCGCCCGATGACCTACGCGGAGTTCCTGGCATGGGCGCCGGAAGGCGGCTTGACCGAGTGGGTTGACGGCGAAGGCGTGCAATACATGCCGGCGACCCACGTTCATCAGCGCGTAGTCAATCTCCTGATCGCCCTGCTCTTGCTTAAGCCTGAAGCGACTGGGCAAGGTGTACTCGGGGCCGTATACGCTGCGCGCAAAGGCACAAGGCAACGCCCGTGAGCCTGATATCTTCGCGGTCATGCAAAATAACCCGCGACAGGAGACCGGCAAGGAGTTCATCGGCGCTGCGGATGTGGTCGTCGAAGTGATCTCGGACGACAGCCTGTTCCGCGACCGGGTGACGAAGTTCGACGAATACGAAGCTGCCGGTGTGCGCGAATACCGGCTGATTGCCCCGCGCCCCGAACGCCAACGTGCCGATTCCTACGTGCTCGACGCGGACGCCGGCCGCTACCGCCCCGCATCTTTGGAAGCTGACCGCATCTTTCGCTCGACCGTGCTGCCGGGCTTCTGGCTGGATGTGGACTGGCTGTGGCAGGAAAGCCCTAACGTCGCGGAGATCTACGAGACCATCCGCCGCGGCAACTAATCGAACAACGTCGGTCGGCGCGCGCGATACATCTCCCAAATCCGCCGGTCGCTGCGCGTCAGCGCGAGCCGCTCGACCTCCGCCGGTGTTGCCCAGATCAGCCGATCATAGCCATTTGTGCGCGGCGGCGTTCGACCCGGCATCGGCAGCCGGACGAGCCAGACGCGCCGCGTCAGCTTGAAGTGGGTGAAGGCGTGCTTCACGATGCCGAGTTGCTCTGCTTGGGTCGCCTTTACCCGCAGGCCGGTCTTGTGCGCGATCAGGTCGGTCAGGTCGGAAGGATGGAGGTCGGTGGGTGGGCATGAACGGTGTCGCGCAGCAGCACCAGCCGGCGCGCGCGGCGCGGAGATAAATTCCCACAAGCCGCCGAGCAAGCCATGGCGCGGGCGTTGGCCCAAGAGCGCGCGGCCGGCGCCGTCTACGAGCACGACGGTCGTCGCTTCGCGGTGCGGCGTCTGTTGCTTCGCCGGCTTGGACGGATACGCCTCGGGGTGGCCGCCGGCATAGGCTTTGCACAGCGCGCGCAGAGGACAAGCCGAACAACGCGGCGCGCGCGGGGTGCAGATCGTCGCGCCCAGATCCATCAGCGCCTCGTTGAAGGCGCCGGCGCGCCTGCGTGGCAGCAGCGACTCGGCCAGCGTCCATAGCTCCGCCTCGGTCGGCCGGGCCAGCCCGAAGATGCGGCTGAGCACGCGCCGGACGTTGCCGTCTAGCACAGGGGCGCGCGCGCCGAAGGCCAAGCTGGCGATCGCACCCGCGGTGTATCGCCCGACCCCCGGCAGCGCCATCAGACCTTCGACCGTGCGCGGGAGCTGCCCTCGGCGTTCATGCACGATGATCCGCGCAGCGGCGTGCAGGTTGCGCGCCCGGGCATAATAGCCCAGCCCTTCCCACAGCTTCAATACTTCGTCGAGCGGCGCAGCCGCCAGCGTTTCGAGCGTTGGGAAGCGCTGCGTCCAGCGCTCGAAATACGGGATGACTGTGGCGACCTGCGTCTGCTGCAGCATCACCTCGGAGAGCCAGACGTGATATGGATCGCGCGGCTCGCGACGCCAGGGCAGGTCGCGTTTGTGTCGTTCGAACCAGCGCAGCAGCCGGGAAGCCAATGCCGAGCGCGTCATCGCGTCGCTGTTTATAACGATCGTGTGAAGAGATAGGCCGTTGCGACTAGCCCCATCACTACGACGAATCCGCGCAGGTAGCGCTGGTTCACGCGCTTGGCATAGCGTGCGCCGAAGTAGCCGCCAAGCAAGCCGCCGGCTCCCATTAAGATCGCCAGCGGCCAGTTCACGATACCGCTCAGCGCGAAGAAGACCAATGCCACGCCATTGATGACGAATGCCAGCGCGGTCTTCAACGCGTTCATCCGGTGGATGTCCTGCAAGCCCATCAGGCTGAGCGAAGCCAGCATGAGGATGCCGATGCCGGCGCCGAAGTAACCGCCATAGGTGGCTACGAAGAGCTGGAACAGGATGCCCCAAATGCGCGCGCCGAGCGACACATGGCCGTCGTCGGCGCGGCGCATGGCTTCCACACTGCGCGCGGCGATACGGTTGAAGACGTCGCGCGCGGCGAAGATGAGCGTGGCGAACAACACCAGCAACGGCACGATGCGCCCGAACAGCTCTGGCGGCGTGCGCGTCAGCAGCAGCGCGCCGAGCAAGCCGCCGACAAAGCTGGGCGCGAGCAGCAGGATCAGCAGATTGACCAACGGTTTGAGGTCCTCGCGGTAGGCCCACACGCTCCCGACGGTGCCCGGCCACAATGCCGCGGTGTTCGTCGCGTTGGCGATGATCTTATCCACGCCGAACACCACCAGCGCCGGAAAGGCGATCAGGCTGCCGCCGCCGGCCACCGCGTTGATCGCGCCGCCGATGAACGCGGCGGCGAAGAGAAAGACGAGGCCGATGAGTTGCTCGATGAGGGTCATGGTCAGGACCGGTGAGACCGAACGGGTCCATCAGGTCGGTCAGATCAAGAACTGGCCGTTGCGGTAGAACACTTCGCCGTCGGCGCTGATCTCGGCGTCGTGCGCGCTGGCGATCATGTCCCAGTGCACGGCGCTGGTGTTGGTCGAGCCGGTATCGGGATAGCCGGCGCCGATCGCGATGTGGAACGTGCCGCCGATCTTCTCGTCGAACAGGATGTTGCGCGAGAAGCGCGTGATGCCGTAGTTCGTGCCGATGGCGAATTCGCCCACGTAGCGCGCGCCGCGGTCGGTGTCGAGCACCTGGTGCAGGAAGTCCTCGTTCTTGTCCGCTGTCGCTTTCACCACGCGGCCATCTTGGAACCACAGTTGAATGCCGCTCACCTCCCGCCCCTGGTAGATCGCCGGGTACGAGTAGCGCACCCAGCCGTTGACCGAGTCTTCGTGCGGGCCGGTGAAGATCTCGCCATCGGGGAAGTTGCGCTTGCCTTGGCTGTTCTTCCAGGTGCGGCCCTCGATGCGCAGAGTCAGGTCGGCGTTCGCTCCCTGCACGCGTAGAACTTTCTTGTCGCGCAGGAAGTCCACGTAGCGTTGCTGAGTGGCGCCGACTTCGCGCCATCGCGCGACCGGGTCGGGATCGTTGACCAGGCACGCGCCGAACACGAACTCGGTGTATTCGGCCAGGCTCATGTCGGCGTCCATGGCATACGCCTCGGTAGGGAACTGAGTCACGCACCAGTTGTAGTTGCCCTGGGCGCTGCGCTGCAACCGCTTGGTCAGAATCGGACTCATCGCTGCCTGGTGGCGCTGGATTTTGGCCGGGTCGGCGTTCGAGAGCCGGCGCGTGTTGGTCTCCGCGCCGATGCGGATGTAGGCGTCGAACTGGCCTTCCTCGACCGAGATGCGGTCCACCGGAGAGACGAAGTCGAGCTGCGCATCTTGTGCGTGCGCGTAGAGGATCTCCTGCGCGCCGGGCAGATCGGCGCGCAGAAAGGCGTTGCCGCCGGCCTTGAGGATCTCGCGATAGATTTCCAGCATCAACGGCGCCGCCGGCGTCTGGCCCCAAACATATACCGTCTGGCTGGGCTGAACCTCAATCGAGTAGTGGACGATGACTTGCGCCATCTTGTTGAAGCGAGGGTCGTACATGTCGGGGATTGTAGTCGCGCGTACCGGTCGGCATTTGTAAAATGCACAGGTCATGCCCCAGGTGCAACGGCGTTATTTGCGCGATTCGACCGCTCGGCGGCGGAGTCGCTTCATCCGCCCCGCGGTCGTCTTTCACCCCAATTTGCTCGATGGGATCAACCTGATTGCCGACGCGGTGAAGCCGACGCTCGGACCGTTGCCGCGCTTCGTCGGCATCGAGAGCATGACGCGCGATCGGCCGCCGGAATTGCTCGATGACGCCGCGACCATCGCCCGTCGCATCATCCAGATCGCCGATCCAACGGCAGATGTGGGTGCGATGATGATACGCCACGCGCTCTGGCGTATGCATGAAACCTGCGGTGATGGCTCGGCGACGATGGCGACCATTGCGCAAGCATTGGTACAACAAGCGACGAAGGCCATCGCTGCCGGCGCACACCCGGCGCTGTTGTGCAAGGGCATCGAGCGCGGCGTGGCGCAAGCCTCTGCGGATCTGCGCGCCGGTGCGGTGCGCCCGATGAGTGGGCGGCGTAGTCGCGAGCTGTTGGCTGCTTTAGCCAGGTCCGTGTGCCACGACGCGGAGCTGCGCGACGTGCTGGTGGAGATCGTAGACATCCTCGGCGCCGATGGTGCCATTCACGTCGTCAACAACGATGCGCGCCGCGTGGATCGCGAGTACATCGAAGGCGCGATGTGGGACTCGCCGTGGCTGACGACCGGCTTCGCGACCGATGCTGCGCAATCCATCGCCCGCATCTCCGACGCCGCCGTGATCCTGCTCGATGGCAAGCTCGATTCAGCCGTGAACGTGCTCGAGGGCCTCAAGCGCCTCTATGACTTGGGCCATCGCAACGTGCTCATCATTGCCGGCGACTTAAGCGACGAAGCCAAAACGGTGCTGGTCCAGGCCAAGCTGAGCGGCGTGATGAGGATCCTGCCGGTCAAAGCGCCGGGCTTCGATGCCAAGCGTGCTGTGGCGTTGCAGGATTTGGCGGCGCTTACCGGCGCGCGCATCCTGTTTGGCGATGCCGCTGCATTCGCCAGCCTGGCGCCGGAGGATGTCGGCAGCGTGCGTCGCGCTTGGGCCACGGCGCGCCAATTCGGGATCATCGGCGGCAAGCGCGACCCGGTTGCGTTGCGAAACGGCATTGCCTCGGTGCGCCGGAAAATTGATGAAACGCTGAACCTCGATGAGATCGCCGAACTGCGTATGCGTCTGGGCCGGCTGTGTGGTGGGCTGGCGATCGTGCGGGTCGGCGGGGCGACGAGCAAGATCCAAGAGAGCCGCCGGGACGAGGCGGTGCGCTTATCGCGGACGTTGCAGATGGCAGCCGGGCGCGGCTACGTGGCGGGTGGGGGTGCAGCGCTGTTCAAAATAGCCCAGACTTTGCTGAACGACGCAGAGCGTAGCAATGGCCGCGCAGATGATATAGCGTTCGGTGTGCGCTGTCTAGCGCGCGCGCTCGAATCGCCGCTGATGACGATCGCGGGCAACGCCGGCTTCGATCCCGCCGACGTTGTCGGCCAAGTCCGCGCGGCGTTACGCGCCAATCCGCATACATGCTACGGATTCGATGTGCGCAACGGCAGCACGGGCGATATGTTCGCCGCCGGCGTTGTGGACTCGGCGGAGGTGATCGAGCGCGCGGTGCGCGTGGCCGGCAGCCTGGCGGTGACTGCTATCACGACCGACGCCGTGGTGCACCATCGCAAGCCGGCGCTGGCGACGAATCCGTGAGTGGCTCGCGTGTCGCGTCTTACGTTTTACGTGATACGTAACCTGCAACCTTTAATTTGTAACCCATCTCATGCCAGCCTATCTCTTCATGCTCGACGGCGTGCGGCCGGACGCTATCGCTGCTGCCGACTGCCCGACGCTGAACGCACTCATGGCGCGCGGGGCGTACACAATGAACGCGCGCAGCGTCATGCCTTCGATCACGCTGCCCTGTCACACATCCATCTTTCATAGCGCGCCGCCCGAACGCCACGGCATCACGACGAACGTATGGACGCCTATGGCGCGCCCATTGCCCGGCCTGGTGGATTGGGCACGACAGCAGTTGGGCCTGCGCTGCGCGTTCTTCTACAACTGGGAGGAGTTGCGCGACCTCAGCCGGCCGGGCAGCCTGTCGTACGCCTTCTACGTGGATGCCAGCTACCTCGAACATGGTGACGATCTGGTGGCCGAGGCCGCGGCGCGCACGATGGCACATGAGCCGTTCGATTTCGCCTTCATCTACTTCGGCACCGTGGATACCGCCGGGCACGCCTATGGCTGGATGTCACCGGAGTACTTAGCCCAACTGGCGCGCGTGGATCGGCAGTTGGCGAAAGTGTTGGACGCGCTGCCGGCAGACGCCGCGCTCATCGTCCAGAGCGACCACGGCGGCCACGAGCGCACGCATGGCACCGACGCGCCGGAAGACATGACGATCCCGTGGATCGCCGCCGGGCCGAAGATCAAGGCCGGCTATGCGATTCAATCGGCGGTGAGCCTGCTGGATACGGCGCCTACCTTGGCGCGTCTGCTCGGCGTCACGGTGCACGCCCAGTGGGAGGGCCGGGTGATGGAAGAAATTTTCGACAGGTGAGCGCCTCGACGCCGATCTCCTACGCGCAGTTCGCGACCTGGGTACAGGATGCTTTGAATCACCTGTACGACTCGCCGCGCCTTCAGGATCATCCGCTGGCCGGACTGTTGGCGGAGCGGTCGGCCACGCGCGTTCAACGTGGCCAAACCTTGCGCCGCCTGTTGATCAACGCCATCTTGTCCATGGCACCTGAGCCGGGCACGCCGGCGCAATCGCCGGATTGGCGCGCCTACCGCATCCTGGAGCTTCACTTCATCGAGGGCCAAACGCCGGCGCAGGTGATGAGGGCGCTGGGACTCGGCCGCACGCTGTACTTCAAAGAGAAGGCGCGCATGGTCGAAGCGTTGACGCAGGTGTTGTGGGAGCAGCATGCCGAGCGATTCGCGCTCGATGAAGCCCAAGCCGACGCGCTTCCCCAGAATGGCCTCGAGGAGTTGACCTCGATCCAGGCGCGGGTCGAGCATTTGAACCTAGGCCAGGTGCTGGATGAGTTGTGCGCGATGATGATGCCGCTGGCGCAAGCCAAGGGTTGCATGTTGGTCTGCGCTCCTGCCGCCGATTTGCATGTGCGGGCGGATCGCGTTTTGCTGCGACAGGCGATTGTGGACGTGCTCGGCCATGTGCTCGAGATGTCAGATACGCTCTCGCTCACGTTGGCGGGCTTCACCGACGCCCGATCGCGAGGCGTGCGCATCTCGATTCAGCCAACGCCAGCGCACGCGGCGCTGCCGGCATCGGCGCTGGCGCTGGCAACCCAGTTGATGCGCTTGATGGGTGGTGAGGTCACTGTGCAGTCGGGCGAAATTCACCTGCGTTGGCCTGCCGAGGACGCTGCGGCGAAAACACTGTTGGTCATAGACGACAACGCCGGTCTGATCCAACTCTTCCGCCGCTATCTCACCGGACATGCCTGGCGCGTGATCGGCGCGGGCAATTTGGCCGAGGCGCTGGCGGTGGCCGCCGAAACCACGCCCGATGCCGTTGTCCTCGATGTGATGCTGCCTGGACAAGATGGCTGGGAGGCGCTGCGTACACTCAAGTCGCACGAGCACACCCGCCGTGCGCCGGTGATCATCTGCTCGGTCATGCACCAGCCGGAACTGGCGGCGCAATTGGGCGCAGCAGGTTATCTGAAGAAGCCGGTGACGCAGGCGCAGTTGTTGCAGGCGCTGGCGTCTTTGGCATAGACGAATCTAGCTTATCCCAACCCGGCGCGAGGGCGTGTAGCGACGCCTCAATGGCGCGGACTAACTCACCCAGGCGGAAGCCCGCATCCTGGTAGAGGGTCAGCGCGCCGGGCAACGGTAAACGGGCGTGATCCTCGGCATGCCCGGAGATCACGATGACCGGAATGGCCGCCCAACCACGTTCGGCCATGCATCGCAGCACCTGCAGCCCGTCCATGTCCGGCATGACCAGATCGAGTAACACCAGATCTACGGCGTGTTTTTCCAATTGCGCGAGGGCTTCGGCGCCGGTGTGTGCCACGATGATCGTCTGCACAGTGGACTGAGCGCGCAACATCCGTTGCAGCAGCCGCACCATCTTCAGATCGTCGTCTACGATCAACACGGTGCAGGGCGCAGCCGGCAGTCGCTCGAGTGCTTGAAGGAGGTCTTGGCGCAGGACCGGCTTGGCCAGGAAGTCTTGGACGCCCAAAGCCAGCGCGATCTCTCGCCGGTTGGGTAGCGGACACCGCACGACGAAAGTCTCCGGAGGTGCTTGGGGGGTCGGCGCATCGCGATCTATGATCAAGGCGATCGCCTTGACCTCGGCGGCCAACTTTGCGCCGGTTTCTGGGTCGGCCGCATGCAGGGCGCGGTGATGGCTGAGATGGCGCTGAATCGCATCGCTCACCCGTGCATCTTCGCTGGCCACGACGATCAGCCGCTCGGTATGGTCTAGGGGGACGTGCGGGCGATATCGTGCCGGTGGCATCACAGTGGCGGCAGGCATCTGGTCGCAGGGCAACGTGAACCAGAACGTGCTGCCTTTGCCCACTGTACTGGTCACCCCCATCGTCCCGCCATGCAGTTCGACGAATTGCCGGCTGATGGGCAAGCCAAGGCCGGTGCCGCTGTGCCATGTCGAAGTCGGCAGTTCAGTGGTGTGGAAGGCCTCGAAGATCTTCGGCAGATCTCGCTCGGCGATGCCGCGCCCGGTGTCGCTCACCGCGATCCGAATGGCACCGCCGGGCATCTGGCCGTCGTCGGTCAGTGCGCATCGGATGGTGATCTGGCCACGATCGGTGAAGCGGGCCGCGTTCACCAGCAGGTTGAGGATCACTTGACGAATGCGCAGCCGATCCACCCATACCGGCGGCAGGTTCGGCGCGATCTCCACGCACAAGCGCAACCCTTTCAGGTTGACGTAGTCGCGGATGGTATTCGCGGCTTCCTCGACCAGCGCGGCCAGGTCGGTGGATTCGCGCACCAGCGACAGTTTGCCGGCCTCGATGCGCGACATGTCGAGGATGTCGTCCACCAGCGCCAGCAGGTGCTGCGCGGCTTGATAGATGGCGCTCAGATCGGAGCGATAGGCGCTGGGCAGTGCGATGCCCTCATAGCTCTCCGGCGCAGTCAACATCACTTCGCTGAACCCGACGATCAAGTTCAACGGGGTACGTAACTCGTGGCTGACGTTGGCGATGAACTCGGTCTTGGCCCGTTCGGCATCCTCGGCCTGCTTGCGGGCAGCGACGAGGGCCGTGTTGGCGCGTTCCAAGCGATAGTAGGCTTGATCCAGGCTCTTCACCATGTCGGCCAATTGGGCGCGGTGACGCTGTGTTTCTTTCAGGGCATCGCGGGCTTCCATGAAGTGCCTGAGCGACCATTCCGTGGTCGTCGTCAGTGCCGAAGATGATGCCCAGCCGATCAGCGCACCCATCCCTCCGCTCAAGATGGCGATCCACTGCTGGGTGGCCGAAAGCGCCGGCATACCCGGCCAGTGTGCCGCTCCGATTACCAGCCCTGCCGTCAATGCACCGGCCGGCAGGGCCGCGGGTGCGCCGATCAACACCACGGCGAGCAGGGGTAAAAAAGCGTAGAGGAATGCTGTATCTCCGTCTTGGAAGACGTAGAGCGCCGTGGTGACGCCGGCAGCTAACCCCAGCAGCCAGACCACGCTCGATGCCAACATGTGTTGCCGGGATAGCCACAGGGCCAAGCCGCTGGCCGGCAAGATGCAAAACGCAACGAACCATAGCGCGCCGCCGAAGCGCTCCGGCCAGACCTGGGTGGCCACCACGTGCCAGACGCAATACGTCAGCATCACCGTCAGAATTAGCAGGCGCGTGGTACTCAGAAACAGGTCTTCGGCCGACGTCTGGAATTCCGGGTCTTTACGTCGCGCCACGATCAGCAAGTACCACATGGATCACCTCGGGGTGAACGGTTTGTGAACGCATCGTGAACTGAAACGATTGCAGCGACCGGCAGGATTGTGCTATCACTTCCTACTACTGGCAGGTTTGACGCGCATTTTGCCCTCGTTGTCGCTGCATCGCAATCGCCGTTCGCCGGCGCCGCCTCTGCCAGGAAGTGGATTCGCGGAAGCGCTGCCATGCCACCATCGCGCGCATTGCGATGACCACAGTCACGGTCATCGCTCTGCTAAACCGAAGCGTAACAGAAAAAGGAGGTAGACCCGATGTTCGAACGAACTCAATCCATGTCTCGGCGACGTTTCTTGAAAGCTGCGGCTTTCGGCGTCACCGGCGCACTGGCGGCCTGCGCCGCACCCGCCGCTGCACCGCCGGCGCAACCCGCTCAACCGGCAGCGCCCGCGGAAGCGCCGGCAGCGGCCGATGGTGAGCTGAAGGGCGAACTGATCTTCTGGGGCCATGCCGACCATCCGATCTATGACGCTGGCCAGGCCTTCATGAAAAAGTACCCCGGCGTCACGTTCACCCAGGTCGAGATCACTGACGAGCGCACCACCAAGGTCGAAGCGGCGCTGGCCGCCGGCGAAGGTGCGCCCGACCTGAACTGGCTGGAGGCGAACGAGGTACAGCTCTACGGCCGGCGAGGCGTGTTGCTCGATGTGACCGACGTGGTCAAGCAGTATGAGAAGGACCTCGTGCCGGCCAAGTTGGCTGAGGCGCGGGTGAGTGGCCGCTACTATGGCATGCCCGGCGACATCACGCCCAACACGTTGTGGGTGCGCCCGGATATCCTGGAGAAAGCTGGCGTGCCGATGTTCGAGAAAGATATCAAGTACGAGGACTTCCTCATCGCGGCCAAGACGGTGAAAGAAAAGGCTGATTCCAGCTTATACGTCTTCGGCGCGGATGGTGGCGGCCAGAGCAGCTTGATGTTCCAGTGCCCGTTCTACGCGCTGGGCGGCAACATTTCGGATGAGAGCGGCGAGGAGATCCTGTTCGACCAGGGCGACGCTGCTGTGCGCGCGGTGGAATACGCGAAGATGGCCTGGGATGCCGGCGCAGGCCTGGATGCCGGCTGGTTCTCGCCGCCCTACTGGGCCGCGATCAAGGAAGGCAAGCTTGGCGGCACCTACTCGCCGCCGTGGATGCGTGGCTTCTTCGAGACCGAGGTGAAGACGCCCGAGACCGGCCAAGGCAAATGGAAGAGCGTGGTCCTGCCGATCTACGCAGGTGGCGAGAAGCATCGCACCAACGTATGGGGCGGCGCGACGCTGTGTTCATACACCCAGACCAAAGTGCCCGACCTGGTCAAGAGGTTCATGGAGTTCACCTTCGCTACAATGGAGGGCGCACAGGTCACGGCTGACTGGGGCATCGTCCCGCCCTATCTGCCCTGGTTGACGACCAAGTTGAAGGACGTGAAGCAGACGCTGTTCAGCGACCAGACTTGGACCGACACGCTGAATGAAGCGCTCACGTTGATGCGCGAGGACTACTATCGCACGCCGGCCTACGGTCTGTCCGGCATCGCAGGTGGCGGGCCGCTCTACGACAAGTACTTCATCCCGATGATGAAGGGCGAACTCGACATCGAGGCGGGCGTGAAGCAGTGGGCGGATGACCTGCGCACCGAGAACAAGAAGTTGTTGGAAAGCCTGAAGTGAGTTGTAGCACGACAGGCGCGTTAGCCCGGCACCGGGTCGCTCGAGTCAACCCGGTGTCGGGCCCAGACAGGAGCGATGGCGCAGGCGATCGGAACGACAAGCGCGGTTCCACAGGCGACGCGCAGCACGAAGTGGCGTGCGTTGCTCAGGGAAATGTGGAAGCATCGGGTGGACTACCTGTTCATCTCGCCGTTCTTCATCGTCTTCCTGGTGTTCGGCGTCTACCCGACAGTGTGGGGGCTGCGGCTTAGCTTGTCGCGCTGGCCCGGTGGCCAAAAGCCGATGGAGTGGGTCGGCCTGAACAATTACATCGGCCTGCTCACCAGCGATCCGCTGCTCGGCAAGGCCTTCGTGAACACGATGATGCTGCTGGGCTGGATCTTGCCGACCGGCCTGGCGTTCGCTCTCATCGTCGCCGTGATGTTGAACGCGCGCCGGTTGCGGGGGCGCGGCATCTTCCGCACCATCTACTTCTTGCCCTTCGTCACCTCCGGCGTCATTGTTGCCATCGTGTTCTCGCAGTTCCTGGACAAGAACTACGGCTGGGTGAACTTGTTGCTGGGCAAGGTCGGCATTCCACCGGTGCCATGGTTGACCGAGGCGATCCCTGCACAAATTTCGGTGACGCTGCTCTTGCATTGGATGGGCAGCGGCACCAACATCTTGATCTTCCTGGGTGCGCTGCAAGCGATTGATCGAGAGCTTTACGAGGCCGCCGAGATTGACGGGGCCAACGCCGTGCAGAGCTTCTTCCGCATCACCGTGCCGATGCTGCGGCCGGTGCTGCTGTTCATGATCATCACCGCCACCATCGGCCTGATCAACCTGTATGCTCAGGTGAAGCTGCTGACGAACGGGGGCCCGCAGAACAACACCTACACGATGTTCATGCGCATGATGGACCTGATCGCCGGCAATCGCTTCGGCGAAGGGGCGGCGCTCGGCTTTCTCATGGGCGCCGTGATCCTGGTGATCACCTTCGTCCAGCTCCGCTTGCTGCGTAGTTGGTGGACTGTGGAAGGCAATCTCAAGGGCTGATTTCAGATGGCTGCGCTCGCTCCCGCTTCCCCCGCGCGACCGTCGAAGCGGTCGCGTTCGCTGCGCCAGGCGATCGGCTACGGCTTGCTCTACGTCTTCCTGACCATCCTGGCGGTCATCTTTTTGTTCCCCTTCTACTCGATGGTCGTCGGATCGTTGATGTCGAAGGAGGAACTCTTCCGGTCGTATCCACAGTTGTGGCCACCGAACGGCCCGCAGTTCACGGCCTACCGGCTGTTGCTGCAAATAGCGACGCCCGAGGAAGTGGCCGCGTCCGGCCTGCAGAACATCAACAACTACAACTTCGTGCGCTACATTTTCAACACGCTGCTGATCGCCAGCGTCGCGGTGGCGCTGCAGGTGTTCTTCAACACGCTGGCCGGCTACACCTTCGCCAAGCGCAACTTTCCCTTCAAGAATCAGTTGTTCAGCGTCATCCTGGCCACGTTGCTGCTGCCGGCAGCCATCAACTTCGTGCCGTTCTATCTGCTGGTGGCCGGCACGTTCGGCTGGAAGGACACCTACTGGCCGTTCTGGATCCCCAGCCTGGCGACGGCCTTCGGCATCTTCCTGATGCGCCAGTTCATCGCCTCCACCATCCCGGACGAGCTGATTGACTCGGCGACGATTGACGGCGCATCGCAATTCCAGATCGTCACCCGCATCGTCATGCCGATCATGGCCGGCGGCATGGTCGTGCTGGGCATCCTGACGTTCGTCGCCGTCTATAACGAATACATCCTTACCAACCTCATCATCAGCAAACCCGATCTGCGCACCGTGCAGCTCTTCCTGGCCAACTTCAAACAAGCGACCATCCGCGCGCCGTTATACGACCTGCTCTTCGCTGGCAGCGTGATGGCGACCATCCCGCTGCTCATCCTCTTCTTCGTCTTCCAGCGCAAGCTGGTCGAAGGCGTCATGTCCGGCGCGATCAAGGGGTAAACGCGTTGTGCACAGCACGCCAACGTGCCAACGTGTTAACGTGCCAGCGCGCTCGACGCGCCTAAAATTACCTTGTCGCATCGAACATGGACTGGAAGCACTTAGACGAACCCGCGTCCATCTTCGCACTCGCGCCGCAGCCGGGCGGCGGTTGCCTCGCTGCCACCGAACAGGGCCTGTGGCAGCTCGATCCTCGACATGGTGGCTGGCAACCGATCGCCCCTCAGTTCGCTCATGTGCCGCTCACCGCGGTCGCGGCCTACGACCGAACATGGCTGATCGGCTCCAACGGCGACATCGCCTTCTCTCACGACGGCGGCCAGAATTGGCAACTTGCCAACCTGCCGGTGAAAGCGCGGGTGCTCGGCTTGGCCATTTCGCCCGCCTTCGAGCGCGATGGCATCGCGCTCGCTGCTACCGCCGAAGATGGTGTGCTGCGCAGCGCCGACCGCGGCGTGACCTGGCATGCCTGGAACTACGGTCTGCTCGACTTAGGCATCAACGCCATCGCGGTTTCGCCGGATTTCGGCGAGGATACGACGTGTTTTGCCGCCAGCGATCACGCTGTGTTCATGAGTGTCAACGGCGGTCGGGCGTGGCAGGAGTTGCCCGCGTCGATGGCGGCTGCCCCGTTCACGTCGCTGACCGTCGCGACAACCCCGCGCGGCCCGACGCTCTACGCCGGCACGGAGGGCAACGGCCTGTGGGCGGCTGTCGCCCCTTACGAGGCATGGCAACAAATCAAAGGGCTGCGTGCCGACGAGGTCAACTTCGTCTTGCCCGGATGGGCGGCGACGAATTCCGGCATATACGTTGCTTCGGGCGGACGCTGGCGCAGGGCCTCCGACCAGCCCGACGTGATGTGCATGGCGCTGCTCGACGATGGCACATTGGTCGCCGGCACGGCCGGGAGCGGCATGTGGCATGCAGCGGCTGAGTGGTGATGGCGTCTGGGACGAATGGGCTGCCGGCAGCGATCACGTCGGCGTTGGCAGCGCGCGACGCATTTTTGCGAATGTGTCACCCCTCGTTTCGCGCGGTCTGCCTGTCCCAAGCGGGGCGTTTCTGGCGAGGGGTGTCTCGTCCCTGTGGAGAAATGCGTCCTGTCCCATTGCGCCTCATGTCGGCGGCGCCGCTGATCAGCGTTAGAATGTCCGGCAGGTGCAACCCACAACCCCTATGCCTCCGTCCTCTGTGACGAGCGAATTTTCAGTTGAACGACAGTGGCGTTCCGACCGGCGCAGCCCAGGGCGGTGGGTCTTCTCTCACCTTTGGCGCTACAAGGTCTATATCCTGGGCATCCTGATCGGCGCGCTGGGCAATGCCGGCGGCGCTGCGGTCATGCCGTTGCTCGTCGGTCAGGCGTTCAACGCAGTGGTTGCTCAACCGCCGGACACCGCGGCGCTTGGGCTCGTCGTCGTGCTGATTGTCCTTTCGCAGATTGTTCGCGCCGTCTTGCAGTTGGGCCGCAACTTCTCCTCGGAGATCATCGGCCAACGCATTGAGCGCGATGCCCGCGACGAACTCTACACCAGCCTGATCGGCAAGAGTATGTCGTTTCACGACCGCCAGTCCATCGGCGACATCATGGCCCGCGCGACGAACGACGTGCGCGAAGTCAACCTGCTGATGAACCCCGGCGTCAACCTGGTGGTGGGCTCGGCTGCATTTCTGCTCTTCCCGTTGGTCATTGGCCCGCGCATCCATCCGCAGCTCGTCGCTGTGCCGCTGTTCTATGTGGCGGCCTACGCGGTTGCGGTCGCGTATTACCTGCGCAAGCTGGCGCCGGCCACCGAGCGTGTGCGCCGCGCCTTTGGCCAGATGAACGCGACGCTGGCCGAGTCCATTGAAGGCATCGAGACAGTGAAAGGCGCTGCGCAGGAAAACCGCGAAATCGCGCGCTTTCGTGGCGTGGTGGATGCCTGGCGCGCTGCGGCGGTCGGGCAGGGAGATGTGGAGTCGCTCTACTTGCCTTCGCTGATCTTTGGGATGACCATGGCGTTGGGCCTGTTGCACAGCCTGTTGCTGTATCACGCCGGCGCGATCAGCGTGGGGGATGTGGTGGCTTACAACGGCGTGCTGATGTTCTTGCAGTTTCCGACGTTCGCCACCCAGTTCGCCTATCCGCAGGTGTCCTCGGGCCTGGCCAGCGCGCGGCGCATCCTGGAGTTGATGAACGCGGAAACTTCGCTCGATGAGAACAAGGGGGGCTACGCGGGCGCGATGCGCGGCGACGTGACTTTCGATCGCGTCACGTTCCGCTATGGCGAGGACGAGCGGCCGGCGTTGCAAGACGTCACGATCTCGGTCAAGGCCGGTCAAACTGTGGCCATCGTCGGCCAGACCGGCGCCGGCAAAAGCACACTCACCAAGATGATCAACCGCATCTACGATGTGGACGCCGGATGCGTCTGCGTGGACGGCGTTGATGTGCGCGATTGGGATCTCGACGCGCTGCGCCGGCAAATCTCCACGATCGAGCAGGATGTCTTCCTGTTCTCGCGCACCATCGCCGAGAACATCAAGTTCGGCTGCCCAGACGCGACCCAGGCGGAAATCGAACAGGCCGCCAAAGCCGCGCAAGCGCACGAGTTCATCCTCTCCTTCAAGGACGGCTATAACACCATCGTCGGCGAGCGCGGCGTCACGCTCTCCGGTGGGCAACGCCAGCGCATCGCCATCGCCCGCGCCTTCTTGGCCGACCCGCGCATCCTGATCCTAGATGACTCCACCAGTGCGATCGACAGCGCCACCGAAGATCTGATTCAGCGGGCGATGTTTCGCGTCGCACAGGGACGCACGACTTTCTTGATCACGCATCGCCTGTCCCAGATTCGCTGGGCGGACTTGATCGTGGTGCTCAAGCAGGGCCGCGTGGTCGCCTGTGGATCGCACGAAGAGTTGATGCGCACGTCCAAGGACTACCGCGCGATCTTCGCCGGCGACGACGAGCGCCCGAAGAAATCTGCCTCGCTCTCCCCACTTTCGCCTCCCGACTGGCCACGCGAGGCGCGCCGGATGCCGGAGGTCGAGAGGGGGGAGTAAGGGTAGGCGCGATGTTCATGGGACTTGCCGCCGAGAAATACGATCGGCAATACAGCGACCGGCAGTTGCTCCGCCGCATGGCGGCATACTTTGCGCCGTATCGGGGGCGCTTGATCCGGCTCGCCTGCATCATCCTCTCCATTACGGCGATTGGTCTAGTCAGCCCGCTGCTCATCGCGCGCGGCATTGATCTGGTCGGCGCGCAACCTCATGTCGGCGCGATCGTCGCGTTGTGCGCCGGCTTGCTCGCCTTGTCGGTGATCAACTGGGTATGCAACCTGGCGCGTCGGCGGATGACCGTTCGGCTGATCGCCGATGTGATCGGCCAGATGCGCAACGATGCGTTCAGGGCCACCATTCATCACGATATGGCCTTCTTCGACGAGTTCCAGTCCGGCAAGGTGATTGCGCGCATCACTAACGACACGCAGGAACTCTCGCAGGTCACGGTGTTGATCTCCGACCTGATCAGCCAATTCACTATTTTGATCGTGCTGGTCGGCGTGCTGTTGACGATCTCCTGGCCGCTCACCCTGGCGCTGTTGGCCATGGCGCCGGTGGTGGTGTTCTTTGGCTGGGCCTTTCGCCGCGTGGCGCGCATGGTCACGCGCTCCGGTTTTCGCGCGATCGCCGAGGTGAACAGCGCAATCCAGGAGGCCGTGGCCGGCATTCGCGTGGCCAAAACCTTCCGCCAGGAGCAGGCGATCTACGACCGCTTCAAGCAGATCAACCGGCGGTCGTACGAGGTGAACCTGCGGCGCGGCTTCGTGCTCTCAAACGTCTTCCCAACGTTGAACGCGATGGCCGGCCTCGGCACGGCTGTCATGACCTACGTGGGCGGCCTGGCCGCGATCGGCGGGACGGTCTCGGTCGGCGCCTGGTACTTATTCATCATCAGTTTGGAACAGTTCTGGTTCCCCATGACCAACATCGCGTCGTTCTGGAGCCAGATCCAAGGCGGCCTGTCGGCTTGCGAGCGCATCTTTGCGCTGATTGATGCCGAGTCATCCGTCACGCAAATTCAAGCCGATGCCAGCGACCACGTTCCCAACGCGCGATCTTCGGCGCCTCATTCGAGGTTGAAGGGGGAGATTGAGTTCAAGGGTGTGCACTTCCGTTACAACGAACAGCAGCAGGTGCTGCGCGACTTCTCGCTGCGCATCGCGCCCGGCGAGAGCGTAGCGCTGGTGGGGCACACCGGCGCGGGCAAGAGCAGCATCATCAAGCTGATCACGCGCTTCTACGAGTTTCAAGGTGGCCAGATTCTGATTGATGGGCGTGATATTCGCACCTTCGATCTAACCGAGTATCGTCGCCAGCTTGGCCTGGTGTCGCAGTCGCCCTTCCTCTTCAATGACACGGTGATGAACAACATTCGCTACGCGCGGCCGGATCTGAGCGACGACATGGTGGAAGCGGTCGCGCGGCGGATTGGCGACGGCGAATGGGTCGCGGCACTGCCCAACGGCCTGTGGACGCAAGTTGGCGAGCGCGGCCAACATCTCTCGATGGGTCAACGGCAACTCGTCGCCCTGGCGCGCGTGCTCGCGCAGCGCCCGGCCATCTTCATTTTGGATGAGGCAACGGCCAGCGTGGACCCCTTCACCGAGAAGCAAATTCAGGCTGCGCTGAATCTCATCCTGGCCGATAGCACCTCGATCCTGATCGCGCACCGGCTTTCGACTGTGAAGTCCGTGGACCGCATTATTGTGCTCGATCGCGGCAGGATTATCGAAGAAGGTGATCACGCGACGTTGATGTTGCGCGGCGGCCACTATGCGACGCTCTACGACACCTACTTCCGCCACCAATCCGCTGACTTCAACGCAGGGATGTATCAAAAGCTCAAGGCGTAAAAAAAGCCGGCTCCCTCGCGCAAGGGAGCCGGCCTGCATCCGACTCGTTCGGGCGTGCGCTAGTAGCGACGGTTGTTGCTGCGTCCGCGCCGGTCGCGGTTAAAGCCGCTTTTGTTGAGCGAGCTGTTGTAACCGCCATTGCTGCGCTGCTCCGGCGGGCGCGCTTCGCTGACGTTCATGGTGCGCCCTCCGAAGTCCTGCCCATCGAACATCCTGATGGCTTTGCTGGCTCCGTCGGCGGTTTCCATTTCCACGAAGGCGAACCCACGCGGTCGGTTAGTCATGCGATCCAACGGGATGGTGACCGATACGATGGCGCCGGCTTGTGTGAAGCGTTCGCGCAGCGCGTCCTCTGAGGTGTCGAAAGGCAGATTGCCAACATACAGTTTGGTGTTCATACGATCCTCCTGTGATCGTTTGCTGCGAGGCTTTCCCCGCAGCGCGTCAAGAATTCACCCGTAGGAGATGGAAGGACGGTTTGGCTCAAATCGCGCGATCTGACACAAAAGCACCGCGGAGAAGGCCGAGGGCGTGGAACTTGCGCGGATCGACTGCTGACTGACCGAACGTGATCCGTAAATCTCTACAGACGGGAACCATTGTAATCCATCTTTGTTGCGCCGTCCAGGCCGAGATGCTGGGGGGTCTATTTCAGTTTGGGGGCGAAGAATAGGCAGCAGACCACATCGCGTCAAAGGCGTGACCCATGACGGCCGCCCGAATCGGGAGCAGACGCTCGATGCCGGGACGGCTCCAGCGCATCCCGCTA
>NZ_JAAFGM010000063.1 GCF_012931985.1 Candidatus Roseilinea sp. NK_OTU-006 | reverse complement strand
CGAATGTGCCCGAAGCGTCCACGCCGATGAGGGCGTCTTTGCCCACCACCTCGCGCATGGCGCGCACGCGCTGCACGTCCAGGTCGCGATCTTCGCCGATGGGTAGCTTGAAGCCGGTGTAACCCGCAGCGGCCAGCGCCTCGGCGTCGCGGCGCACCTTGCCGACCGGGTCGTCGGGCTGGTAGTAGCCGGCGATGGCGATGCACGGAACCTCGTGCTGTTCTCCGCCGAGCAGCTTCCAGATCGGCACGCCTATCAGCTTAGCGTGTAGGTCCCACAGAGCGAGGTCCACGATGGACAGCGCGCGTGCGAATGCGCCACCCTCGCCGATCATGCGCATGGCACGTCGCGCAGCCTCCCAAGTTGGGCGGATGGCGTGCGCGGGCCGGCCGACGACGAGCGGCTTGAGGTGGCGTCCGATGATCTCGACGATGCCGGCGACGCGGCCCAGGCCGTAGCCGATGCCGGTCTGCCCGCCGGCCTGCGCGCGGGCGAAGACGAACTCGCGCTCGGTGATCACCCTGCCCCACACGAACAGCGGCTCCGGCAGCGGGACGACGACGCGGAAGGCCTCCAGCGATTCGACGAGGTGCATGGGTGCTATTGTGCGCTAAACCGGGAAAGGCGCAGGAGTGCGCCCGACCATCTCAAGCGCGTCCTGCAAGCGCGAGTAGGGAAATGGCTCGCGCCGGCGATGGACAGGTCTAGCGGTTGATGCCGGTGAGGGTAATGCCCTGAACGAAGTAGCGCTGGGCGACGAAGAACACGATGATCATCGGAATGGTCATTAAGAATGCGATGGCCATCATGTATTGGATTTCCGATCCGAACTGGCTGTTGAACAAATTGATGCCTAATGCGAGCGTGTAGTTGTCACGGCCGGTGAGGTAGATCAGCGGCGCGTAGAAATCGTTCCACGTCGCTTGAAACGTGAAGATACCCACGGTGAGCAGCGCCGGCATGGACAACGGCAAAAAGATGCGATACCAAATCTGTAGGCGGTTTGCGCCATCCATGTACGCGGCGTCTTCCAGCTCGGCCGGAATGCCCATGAAGAATTGGCGTAGAAGGAAGATGTTGAGTGCCCCGCCGCCGAACCAAGCGGGGATGATCAGTGGGTTGAACGTGTTGAGCCAGCCGATGCGATAGAAGAGGATGTAGAGCGGAATGAGTGTGACCTGCGGCGGGAGCATGACCGAAGCCAGCGTGGCTGCGAACCAGAATCCCCGTCCTGGAAAGCGGATGCGTGCGAAGCCATACGCGCATAGCGACGATGTGAGCACGACACCGGTGACGACGGTGAGCGAAATCCACAATGTGTTGAGCGTCCAGCGCGTGAACTGCATGCCGGGGTAGTTCCACGCTTTGATGAAGTTGTCCAGCCGGGGCGTCTGCGGAATGATGGTCGGCGGAAATAGCATGGCCTCTTGCGGCGTCTTGATCGCGGTCAGCATCATCCATGCCAATGGCAACAGGAAGATGAACGACATCATCGTGAGCGCGGCATAGACGGAAACAGCACGTAAGCCGCGCAGCAATTTGCGACGTCGTGCATAGGATGCAGCGCTCGAGTGCGCTGTTGTGCGCATCGGCTTGTGCAGCGTCGTCATCGTTTCACCTCGTAGTGCACCCAGGCGTCGGAGGATCGGAACAGAATATAGGTGAGCACGATGATGATGATGAACAGCAGCCAGGCCATGGCCGAAGCTAAGCCCATGAACTGCCACCGGAACGCCTTTTCATATAGGTTCAAGTTGTAGAAATACGTCGCGAACAACGGGCCGCCCCGGGTGAGGATGAAAGCCGGCGCGAAGTACTGGAAGGCTGAAATGATGCCGGTGATGAGCAGGAAGAAGATCGTCGGTGAGAGTTGGGGTAGGGTGATATGCCAGAATGTGCGCCATTCGTTGGCGCCGTCAATTTTGGCGGCTTCGTACAGCGATTCGGGAATGCCCTGCAAACCAGCTAGAAAGACCACCATAGAGCCACCAATTCCCCAGACGCTTAGCATGATCAACGTCGGTAGCGCCGTGTTCGGTTCGGAAAGCCATGTGCCGGGCGGTAAACCGAGCAGCTTGAGCGTTGCATTGACCAAGCCGAGCGATGGATTCAACAACCAACCCCATACGAACACTGTAGCGACGAGTGGCACGACGGTGGGGATATATAGCGCGGTGCGAAAGTAACGCATACCGCGTAGCCTTTGGTTCAGCAACAGGGCTGCGCCCAGCGCGGTCACCAGGATGAGCGGCACGGAGCATACGGCGTAGATTACCGTGATCCACAACGAATGCATTACCCGTAGCGGCGCGCGCGTGAACATATCTACATAGTTGCGCAGGCCGACCCACATCGGGGCTTGAAGGATGCTGTATTCCGTGAAGCTGATATATAGCGAAGCGATCATTGGCCCGAAGACGAACAGAATCAGGCCCAGCACGACCGGCATGATGAATGCATAGCCTTGAATCGCCTCGCGCCAGTAGAGCTTGCTACGACGTGTCCGGCGCGTGTTTGGTGCTGTCGGTTGTGTGACCATCTCCCCTCGAGCGAAGCCCTCACAGGGTTCGAACCCTGTGAGGGCTGAAAGCGAACGCTACTGCGCGGTATCCAGGCAGGACTGAATCTCTGCGTCGGCATCCTTGAAGGCTTGTTCGACCGTCTTGACGCCGCGAATAGATTCTTCGAGCGCCGTCCGGATGGTTTGGTTGATCAAGCCGGCGTACAGGCTGCCGCACTTGGGCGGGTAGCCGTTGGGCGGGAAGATGCCGATTTCGCCGCCTTTGAGGAAGGCTTTGATGTTCTGCGGCGGCGGCTGCAGGCGCTCATACACCGGATCGTCTGCCATGGACTTGAGGAACGGCACACCGATGTAGTTCGTCAGGCTGAGGCGCTGGCCGGTGGGCGAAGCCAGGAACTTGATCAGCTCCCAGGCTGCCTGCGGGTTTTTGCTGTCTTTGCTGATGCCATAGCCATACGTGCCCATGCCGGTGACGCGCTTCTTGGGCAGCGCGGGCATCTGCACCACATCCCAGGTGAAGTCGGTGATCTTCTCGCGGAAGGTCTTCATCAAGCCTGGGATCATGAAGTAGGTGGCGCACTTGCCGGCGATGAAGCAACCGTCGCGTCCGCTAGGCAGTTGCTCACCGATGGGGATGGTCACCTTGTGCTTGGTCCACAAGTCCACGTAGGCCTGGATGCCGGCGAGCGACTCGGGCGAGCTGAACGTCGAGGTCTTGAAGTCTTCGCTCACCGGATACCCGCCGTGGCCGACGATCCACGGGATGAAGTAAGCCCACCAATCCCAGCCCTCGGTGCCGCCGTTGCCGACGCAGTACACGCCGGGGTTCTTCTCCTGCACAACCTTGCAGGCCGTGATCAGGTCATCCCAGGTCCATTCGTCTGTTGGCACGGGCGCGCCTGACTTCTCGAACAGGTCTTTGTTGTAGTACATCTGCACGCTGTCCCATGACGCCGGGATCATGTACGTGCCGGGCTTGCCGGGCACCTGGCCCAGGGCGAGGATGTTCGGATAGATGTCGTCGAAGCTGAACGATTCGTCAGCTTTGTCGAATTGTTCGAGGTCGAGGAGCACGCCGGCGTTTACGAATGGCACGGTGAACAGATCGGCCGAAAAGACCACGTCCGGCAGGTTGCCTGCGGCAGCCTGAGCGAAGATGCCTTCGGCGTAGTCTCCCTGCGCGCAGTCCACCTTGACGTCTATGTTTGGATACTTGGCGCCGAAGGCCGCGAGCATCAGGTCAGTGACGGCCATAGACGAAGGAAAGCAGACGTTCAAGTAGGTGAGCTGGAACTTTGCATTGGGGTCTATCGCGCCGGCGCCGGGTGCCGCAGTGACGACGACCTCTTTGGTCACCTCGACGGTCTTAACAATCGTCTGAGGCTGGCAGGCGGCGAGGACAAGGCTGGCGATAACAACCAGAGCGAGAACCAGCATTGACTTTTGCTTCATGTCCTATCTCCGCCTACAGGATTTGGATTGAAAGATTTTTTCGGGCTTCAAGACGCCCGATAGCGGAAAAATGGTTGCGCAACACCATGCTGGACTGGCTGCCAACCATCTTCTCCCAAAAGAATGTTGAACTGAACGACTTTCTGGAAAGTTTCCATAAAGGGTGAGATTTTTA
>NZ_JAAFGM010000033.1 GCF_012931985.1 Candidatus Roseilinea sp. NK_OTU-006 | reverse complement strand
ATCATATGGCTGCTGACACCGACAGCATACGCGCCTTTCAGCCGGCGTTTGAACGGCTTGCCGCGGCGGGTCTGAACGTAGGCGCCGGCATGGGTCGGGCGAAAAGAGGGTCGAGTCGAGTGTGATCGCGTCTTCCTGAACCCAACCGCCGTTATCCAGGGTGCTCAGCAGCGCCTCGTTCATCTTGTCCAAGTGACCGGCTCGAAAGCGGTGATACATCCGGTTGAGCGCGCTGTAGTCCGGCGCGGCGGTCGTCTCCAACACGTCGCGGCGTTCCCGGCTCATCAACAGAACGCTTCAACGTCGCGGTAGCTCATCTTAGCTCAGCAGCACGCACGTCGCCAACTGCGGCAGGGTGAACTGCTTCGGGCTGAACCGATGGCTGTAGCGCGGGAACGCCGCCTGCGCCTGGGCGTAGATGATCCGCGCCGCTTTCACATGCCGACGCTCACGCAGCCGTCTACCTTTGGTTTTGGCATTCATCGCTTCGCATTATGCGAGGTTTTCAACTGAGCAAATACCGCACATTTGCACCGGTTGTGCGCAAAGACCTATAGCGAAGACCATCTTCGCCGAAAAGCGTCGGCCACACGGCGCGCCGTGGTTGTGCTATACTCGCCCTCACAATTGAATACGTCGAGGTGACCCGATGCCTGCGCATTTGCGCGGGCTGAAAAGCTCGGAAGCTAGGGCTTAAAGGTGGAAGCCGGTGAAAGTCCGGCGCTGTGCCGCAACTGTAAGTGCGCCGCCGAGCGCACAAGCCAGGATGCCTGCCTCGATCTATGTTGCAAACCTTCTCGTGACCAAGGAGGTGGAGCATGGCCAATGCACCGTGAAAGCGGTGTGTGTCTTGGTTGAGCGACATTCCGACCCCGTCTGAGAAGGCGGGGTCTTTCGTTTCGTTACGACTGTGCGATTCCGACGGTGCGCTCGTCATGGGCGCGCGTTCATCCCTTTTCGACTGACCATGTCACACACCGATACGACCGTTTCAACTTTTCATCGTCTGTTCGTCCTATCCGTGCTGGCGGCGGCGCTGACCGCATGCGCCGTGCCCCTGCCAACGCCGACCGCTATCCCTGCACAGCCAACGGCAGCCCAAGAACCGACTGCTACACCGGCGCCGACGGCGACGCCCGAGCCACAACCGACCGCTGCGCCGGCCGTCGAAGCGCCAACAACCAACCTCACCGACGGCTGCATCGAGACCTTCAGCCCGGACGTTGACTACTTCCCGGAGAAGGTTACCCTCGAAGATGCCACCGGCTTCACGGTGGAGTACTTCAAGCACTACAAAGTCGTCACCGTGCTCAACCCCTGGCGTGGGGCGGAGCAGCAGTTCAGGTACGTCATCGTGCAGTGCGGCGCGCCGGCCCCGACCGACGTGGGCGACGCCCTAGTGATCGAAGCGCCGGCCCAGGACGTGATCGCCATGAGCACCACGCACCTGCCGCACCTGGAGAAGCTCGACCTGCTCGACCGTTTGCTTGGGCTGGACAGCTTTCTGTACGTGAACAACCCCAAGGTGCGCGCGCTGATCGAGGCCGGCGCGCTGATGGAGATCGGCAGCGGCGCACAGGTTGACGTCGAGAAGACTATCGCCGCCCAGCCCGACCTGGTGATGACCTACGGCTCGGGCGACCCGCAGTACGACGCTCACCCCAAGCTGCTGGAGGCCAAAATCCCCACCGTGATCAACGCCGAATATATGGAGGAAACCCCTCTGGGCCGCGCCGAGTGGATCAAATTCACCGCGCTGTTCTTCAACAAAGAGGCGCAAGCGCAGGAAGCGTATGCCGCGACCCAGCAGCGCTACCGGGCGATCGCCGAGAAGGTGAAGGCAGCCACAACCCGGCCGGTCGTGATTCCCAACATGGCGATGCAAGATAAATGGATCGTGCCGGGCGGCGCCAGCTATGTCGCGCAGCTCATCCGCGATGCCGGCGGTGCTTATCCCTTCGCCGACGATCAGAGCGCCGGCAGCTTGTTTCTGACCTTCGAGGAGGTCTATGACAAAGCTGTCTCGGCCGACGTTTGGCTGTTGGGTAGCTTCGAGCGCTATGACACCATCCAAGCGATCCTGGCGGCCGAGCCGCGCTACGCCGAGATGGCCGCTGTCAAGAACGGCAACGTTTGGAATAACGACAAGCGCGTGAACGAGAACGGCGGCAACGACTACTGGGAGACCGGCGTCGGCAACCCCGACATCCTGCTGGCCGACCTCGCCAAAATCCTGCACCCAGACCTGATGGCCGATCACGAGTTCGTGTTCTGGCGCAAGCTCGAGTCGAAGTGAACCCTGTCGCGCGTCTCTCTTCCACATCTACCGGTCAGGCCGCTCCCAGCGGTCTGACCGGTGCGACCGTTGCAACCAACGCAGCTGAGTCCTTCCCGCCCCTCGGCATACGGCGCGGCGTGCTGCTCGGGCTGGCCGTCTTCGCCGTAGCCGCCTTCCTGCTCTCGCTGGCCGTCGGCAGCGTGCCCATCCCGTTGGACGAAGTGGTGCGCGTGCTGCTTGGCGTGCAGGCGAGCAAGGACACCTGGCAGACCATCGTGCTCGTCTTCCGGCTGCCCAAAGCCATCACGGCGCTGCTGGCCGGCGCGGCATTGAGCGTGGCCGGCCTACAGATGCAGACGCTGTTCCGCAACCCGCTGGCCGACCCGTTCGCGCTCGGCATCAGCAGCGGCGCCAGCCTGGGCGTGGCGCTGGCGGTGTTGGGCGGCGCGGCGGCGAGCGTGAGCGTGTTCGGCCGCGCCGCCTACTTGGGTGATTTCGGGCTGGTGACCGCGGCCTCGCTCGGTGCGGCGGCCGTCTTCGCGCTCGTGCTGGCCATTGCCCGTCGCGTGCAGAGCGTGATCACGCTGCTGGTGCTGGGCTTGATGATCAGCTACCTGGCCGGCGCGGTCGTGAGCGTGCTGATCTACTTCAGCATCCCCGAGCAGGTCAGCGCCTACCTCAACTGGACCTTCGGCAGCTTCGGCGGGGTCACCTGGCAGCAGATGCGCGCTTTCGCGCCGACGCTGCTGCTGGGGCTGGCGGCGGCGCTGTTTACGGCTAAGCCGCTGAACGCGCTGTTGCTGGGCGAGAACTATGCAGCCAGCATGGGGATCAACGTGCGCGCAGCGCGCTGGTGGGTGACGGCCAGCGCCTCGCTGCTCGCCGGCGCGGTGACGGCGTTCTGTGGCCCTATCGGCTTCATCGGGATCGCCGTGCCGCACCTGTGCCGCGCCCTCTTTGGCAGCAGCGACCATCGCGTGTTGCTGCCGGCCGCGCTGATGCTAGGCGGCGGGCTGGCGCTGATCTTCGACCTGATCAGCCAGATGCCCGGCGCGCGCGCGGCGTTGCCGCTCAACGTCGTCACGTCCGCCGTGGGTGCGCCGGTGGTGCTGTGGATCGTCCTGCGCCGCCAGAGCTTCGGGCGGGTGTGAGGGGCGCATGATCACCCACCGATTCGCTTTCACTCGCCCCCGAGCGATTCACAGCGCGCCCGACGCGCCGCCGCCGAACGGGGACGAGTCCGCCATCCGCGCCACAGACCTGATCACCGGCTACCGAAATGGCACGAGCCGGCGGGTAGTGCATCGCGGACTGAACTTGAGCCTGTCGCGCGGCAAACTCACCGCCCTGCTCGGCCCGAACGGCGCCGGCAAGAGCACCCTGATGCGCACGCTGTGCGGCTTGCAGCCGCCGCTCGGCGGCACAGTATGGATTGACGGCGAACCGCTCCACGCCCTCTCGCCGGAGCGCAGGGCGCGCAAGCTGGCCGTGGTGCTCACCGACCGCGTGGACGTCGGCTACATGACGGCTTATGCGCTCGCCGCGCTGGGGCGCACGCCCTACACCCGATGGGATGGCCGCCTCACTGCGGAGGATGAGGCGATTGTGCAAGAAGCCATGCGCGCGGCGCGCTGCGAGGCGCTGGCTGCGCGCGCGGTAGCCCAGCTCAGCGACGGTGAGCGCCAGCGCGTGATGATCGCCCGCGCGCTGGCGCAGCAGACCCCGATCATCCTGCTCGACGAGCCGACGGCTTTTCTCGACCTGCCGCGGCGCATCGAGATCATGCACCTGCTGCGCGATTTGGCCCATCAGACCGGCCGCGCCTTGTTAATCAGCACCCACGACTTGGAGCTGGCGCTGCGCTACGCCGACGCGCTTTGGCTCATGGGCGGCGATGGGACGTTCGTCGCCGGGACGCCCGAGCAGGTGCATCGCCGGGGTGAGCTGCTGCGCGTCTTCGCCGATGAAGGCACCGAGGTCAGGCGCTACTTGCAAGAGATACACCAACGATGGACGACATCTTAGTTGCCAAGTCCCTTGCTCCCGATTTTGCTGTCGAAAAGATCGGCGACGGCGTCATTGATGGCATTTCGACTCTAGCGAGCAGACCTTGTTCAACCTTCTCAGGGAGATGTTCGACGGATCGCCCTTGTCGCCTGCGCTGTTGATCGCAGCACCGTCCAGCGGCAGCGGCAAGACCACGGTCACGGCCGGCCTCATCGCTGCCCTGGTCGCGCGTGGGCTGCGGGTAGCGCCCTTCAAAGTCGGGCCAGACTACATTGATCCTTCGCTCCTGGCGCAGGCTGCCGGACGACCCTGCCACAACCTGGATGCCTGGATGTTGGACGAGGAGGCGTTGCGCGCGCTGTTTGCGCGTCGCATGCGCGACGCCGACATCGCCGTGATCGAAGGCGTAATGGGACTGTTCGACGGCATCGCAGGCGATGACGATACCGGCAGCGCGGCCCACATCGCACGGTTGCTCGGCGCGCCGGTCATCCTCGTGCTGGATGCGCAAGCGATGGCGCGCACGGTTGCGGCCATCGTGCACGGGCTGAGCGCCTTCGACCCACGGGTGAACGTCGCCGGCGTGATCTTCAACCGCGTGGGCAGCCCAACCCACGCCGCCATGTTGCGCGAGGCGGTCGAGCAACACCTGGCCGTGCGGGTGCTCGGCAGCCTGCCGCGCCACGCGCAACTTGCCTTGCCGGAGCGTCACCTGGGCCTGATCCCGGCCGCCGAGCACAATGCTGCGACCTGGGTTGCGGCCGCGCGCGAGGCGGTGGAGGCGGGGGTGGATGTGGATGGGCTGGTTGCGCTGGCGCGCGTTCGGCCACCGCAGCTCGCGCTTCCCGCTTCAGCAGAGGCAATGCACCCATCACCGGCCGATCTTCCACCAGAAGATCGAACGCCGTCGCAACGGCCGGTCATTGCCGTGGCCCGCGACGAAGCTTTCAGCTTTTTGTATCCCGACAACCTGGAGCTGCTGGAGGCGGCCGGCGCAGCGCTGGCCTGCTTCAGCCCGTTGCATGACGAGCGACTCCCCGATCGCACCGGCGCAGTCATCTTGTGCGGCGGCTTCCCCGAGCTATATGCCGCGCAACTGGCCGGCAACGCGGCTATGCGGGCGGCCATTGCGCAGGCCGCGGCAAACAGCATGCCGATTTACGCCGAATGCGGCGGGCTGATGTATCTGTGCGAGGCACTGGTGGACCAGGCAGGCGCCATCCACCCCATGTGCGGAGTGCTGCCCGGCCGCTCGGTCATGACTGCACGGCTGACCCTGGGCTATCGTCTGGCTCGCGCGCCGCGGGACAACTGGTTGTGGCGCCGCGGTGAGACCATCCGCGGCCACGAGTTTCACTACTCGACCTGGCAGAAGCCCGACCAGGGGCCGGAGCCAGCCTACACCCTGCTGCCGGTGCGCTATCAGAAGGAAGCGCAGCCCGACGGCGCACAAGTGCACAACGTGATCGCTTCTTACCTGCACCTCCACTTCCTGAGCAAGCCGGAGCTGGCGGCGCGGTTCGTGCAGGCGGCCCGACGATGGTCGAGCGCCGGCCAATCCGAAGGTCACCCATGAAACCAATGAAAACCTCACGCGATCGAGAAACCGTTGAACCCCCTATCGGGCTGATGCCCGGCGTACGCCTGTATCGCTTGCCGACCGCCCTGCACGTCGAGAGCGAACATGCGCTGAGCTGTCTCAGCTCGGCCGTTCTGGGGGGCGGCTTGTTGCGCACACATCACATCCTCAACTTAGGCGTGCCGGCCGACTATCAATGCGGCAACCATCTGGCCGACCTGCAACACGCTGCGCGGCAGCGCAACATCATCGACCCGTTCGTCGGCATGCTCACGGCCGCGCGCGTTGCGGATGCTCAAGTGGTCGTCGAACGCGATGATGTTGCAACGGTGGCCGCCATCGTCACGCTGGGCATCAGCCATCCGACCGCCGCCGGTGTAAGCCAGAGCGCCCGGCGCGCCGGCCCAGGCACGATCAACACTATCGTGCTGGTAGACGGCAAATTGTCGCCCGCCGCGCAGGTGAATGCCGTAATCACGGCAACCGAGGCCAAGAGTCTGGTCATGGCCGAGTGCAGTGTGCGCACGCCCGAAGGCCACCTGGCCAGCGGCACCGGCAGCGATGCGCTCGTCGTCGCCAGCACCGAACGCGGCGCGCACTTTGAATACGGCGGCCCGATCTCACACGTTGGCGCAATGATCGGCCGGGCGGTGCGCGCCGCGACGCTCAATGCGGTGTTCGTGTGGCACGCGCGCCGGCAAACCGCCCAAACCGAGCACATCGCCACATCCGGTTAACCCCAGAGGAAGGACGATGATGACAAACATGGAACCGACCGACTCGACCGAGTCTCGACCTACCGACCGCTTCGGCATCGAGCTGGCCAACACGCCTCTGCGCAGCGACCCCGAACGCGAAGCCAAGCGCAAAGCCGCGCGAGACAGCCACCGGCCCAAGGGTCTGGTGATCGTCAACACCGGCAACGGCAAAGGCAAAACCACAGCCGCGCTGGGCATTCTGCTGCGCGCCTGGGGCCGTAACATGCGCGTCGGCGGCGTGCAGTTCTTCAAGCACGAGAAGTCCTCGTATGGCGAGCTGAAAGCCCTGCAAAAGATGGGCATCGAGCTGACGCCGATGGGCGACGGCTTCACCTGGACCAGCAAGAATCTGGACGAGACGCAGGCCAGGGCGCTGCACGGCTGGGAAGTGGCCAAGCAGAAGATCGCCGGCGGCAACTACGACGTGTTCTTGCTTGATGAGTTCACCTACGTGATGCATTTTGGTTGGCTGGATGCTGAGGTGGTAGTGGGCTGGTTGCGCGAGCACAAGCCGCCCATGACCCACGTGATCATCACCGGTCGCGACGCGCCCGAGGCGCTGATTGAATTCGCCGACCTGGTGACCGAGATGCGGGAGGTGAAGCACCCCTACCGCGACCAGGGCATTCGCGCCCAGCCTGGGATTGAATTCTGACGATGAGCACTGCACAGCCCCACGCGCGCGTGTTGCGCAGCGACGGCAAATACATCAACTCGGTTACGGCGTGATGGTGATCCCGACGGCCTTTGCGCTGGACGTGCTGCTGGGCGAGCCGCCAGCGCGCCTTCATCCGGTGGTGTGGATGGGCGGCTACTTGCGCCACATGCAGCGGCGGCTGCCGGCGCGCTTTCTGGCCGGCGCGTTGGCGTGGTGGGGCGGCGCGCTGCTGTTCGCCGGCGGCGCGTGGCTGGTCCAGTCGGCGCTGCTGGCCGCGCTGCCGCCGGCGGCCTCGGCAGTGGCGCTTGCGGTGATGTTGAAGCCGCTGTTCGCCTGGCGCGGGCTGCGCGCAGCAGCGCTGGAGATCCTCCGCGCAGACGCGCCGGCGGAGAGACGGCGCTTGTTGAGCTGGCACCTGGTGAGCCGCGACACGCGCGATCTGAGCGCAGGCGAGGTCAACGGCGCGACGATCGAATCGCTGGCCGAGAACTTGAGCGATAGCCTTGTCGCGCCGCTGTTTTGGTTTGTCGTCGGTGGGTTGCCGCTGGCCGCGCTGTATCGCTTCGCCAACACCGCCGATGCCATGTGGGGCTATCGCACGCCGGAGCTGGAATGGTTCGGCAAGTGGGCGGCGCGCGCCGATGACGCGCTGAACTTCATCCCTGCCCGCCTGACGGCCCTGTTGCTGTTAACCACAGCGTGGCTGCTGCGGTTGGACGCGCGCAGCGCCTGGCGCGTGTGGCGGCGCGACGGCCGGCGGACGCCCTCACCCAACGCCGGCCAACCGATGAGCGTCGCGGCAGGCGCGCTGCGCGTGAACTTGACCAAGCGCAACTTGTACTCGCTGGGCGCGGAGTTCCCCTTGCCGGCCGACGAAGACGTGCATCGCGCCCTGCGCTGGTGTAGCGTTGCGGCGTGGACGTGGGTTGTCATCGCCGGCGCGGTTGAGCTGGCGATGCAGATGGGGGGCTTGCAATGAGCGCGTTTGCCTTCACGCATGGCGGCCCGCAGGGGCCGGACGACGCGCTGCTGGACTTCAGCGTGAACACCAACCCGCTCGGCCCTAATCCGGCGCTGGTGCGCGCCTGGCACGATGCGCCGCTGGCCGACTACCCTGACCCGCACTACACGCGGGCGCGCGAGGCGCTGGCTGCCTGGCACGGGTGGCATCCCGACGGCGTGGCGCTGGGCGTCGGGGCGAGCGAGCTGCTGCACCGCCTGGCGCGGCTGCTGGTGCGCCCCAGCGACGTGGTGCTCAGCCTGGGCGCGCCCTTCGGCGAATTCGCCCTCGCCGTCGCGCAGCAAGGCGGCGAGCTGCGCGTGCTGCCGCGAGACGAGGGCGGCCTGCGCGCGTGTCTGGCGCAGCCAGCGGCGCGCGTGCTGTATCTCTCCAACCCGCACAACCCCACCGGCCACTACCTCGACCTCAACCGGCTGCGCGCGTTCGCCGGCGTCGTCATCGCCGATGAGGCTTACTTGCCGTTTATGGCCGCGCCGCTGGCGGTCTCGCCATGGCCGGGGCTGGTGCGGGTGCAATCGCCGAGCAAGGCGCATGGGCTGCTGGGGATGCGCCTGGCCTATGCCCTGGCCGAACCGAACCTCGCGCGCGAGCTGCGCACCTTGCAGCCAGCCTGGGCCATCCCCTCGCCGTTGGCGGCGGCGCTGGAGGCGCTGCCGAAACAGGGCGACTTCTTGGCGCGCACCCTGCCCACCGCGCGAGTGTGGGCAAAGCAACTGGCGCAAGACCTCGGCGGCGAGGAGACGGGCCTGCACTTCTTCACCGTTCGCGTAGGCGATGCGGCAGCCGTGGCAGCGGCGCTGCGCGCGCAGGGCATCCGCATACGCGATTGCGCGTCGTTCGGCCTGCCCGACCGTGTGCGCGTGGCTGCCCGCACGCCGGCTGACAATCGCAAGCTGATCGAGGCATGGCAGACCTTGCAAATCCCCGAACGCGCTACAAGCCGATCATGATCGTGGGCTGCACCAGCAGCGCCGGCAAATCCTTCCTGGTCACAGCTCTATGCCGCCACTTCGCCAACCAAGGCGTGCGCGTGGCGCCTTTCAAGGCTCAGAACATGAGCAACAACGCGGCGGTCACGCCCGACGGCCTGGAGATCGGCCGCGCCCAATTCGTGCAGGCGTTGGCTGCGCGCGCTCGGCCGGAGGCGCGGATGCAGCCGGTGCTGTTGAAGCCACAGGCCGAGACGCGCTCGCAGGTGATCGTCCTGGGGCGCTACGATCCGCGCCTCACCGACACGCCCTGGCTGACGCGCAAGCCGCACCTGTGGGGCGTGGTGCGCGAGAGCCTGCATTCGCTGCTGCGCGACTTCGAGCTGGTGGTGATCGAGGGCGCCGGCAGCCCGGCCGAGGTCAACCTGCGCTCCGGCGACATCGTCAACATGCGCGTGGCGCTGGAGGCGAACGCCGACGTGTACCTGGTGGCCGATATTGACCGCGGCGGCGCATTTGCCCACCTGCTGGGCACTTTTCTCTGCCTCGCGCCGGAGGAGCAGGCGTTGATACGCGGCTTCGTGCTGAATAAGTTTCGCGGCGACCCGATGCTGTTGGGCGACGGCATGGACTGGCTGCGCGAGCGCACGGGCGTGCCGACAGTGGCCGTGGTGCCGATGCTGGCGCACGGGCTGCCGGAGGAGGACGACATCGCGGCGCTGGCCGCCCGCGCCGACCGCGCGCGCCCCAGCGAGGAGCGCGCCATCCGCGTGGCGATCCTCGCCTACCCCTACGCCAGCAACTTCGACGAGTTCGACCCGCTGGTGGACGAGCCGGGCGTCTCGGTGAGCGTAATCCGCCATCGGCAGCCGCTGGACGATTTCGATGCCGTCATCCTGCCCGGCAGCAAGCACACCGCCGTTAGCCTCTCGGCGTTGCGCGCCGGCGGGCTGGCCGCCGAGGTGTGGCGCGCGGCGCAGCGCGGCGCGCTGATCCACGGCGTGTGCGGCGGGATGCAGATGCTCGGCCGAGCGCTGCGCGACCCGCACGGGCTGGAGGGCGGCGGCGAGATCGCCGGCCTGGGCCTGCTGGACGTGACCACCGAGCTGGCGCCGGCCAAGGTCACCCAACAACGCGAGGCGCACTGCGTGGAAGTTGGATCGGTGACGGGCTACGAGATTCACCATGGCGTCACCGTAGCCGGCCCGCGCGCCCGCCCACACCTGAGCGACGGCCTCGGCTGGCGGCAGGACAACGTGATCGGCATCTATCTGCACGACCTGTTCAAGCACACGGCCTACCGCCAATGGTGGTTGGCTCAGCTCGGCTGGCAGGGGAGGGCGCAGGATTGGCACGCACGCCTCGATGCCGAGCTGGACCGGGTGGCGCAGGCCGTGATGGCGCATTGGCCAGGGCTGATGCTGCGCCCGGCCTGATGCCGGTTGTCCCGTTGCCCTGCTCACGCGACGCTAACCGGACAATCCCACACGCGCCGGCTGACCGGCATCGGACCCTCGCCAACAATCTCAAACGCGCCGGTCAGACGGATGTCCTCCGACGAGCTGCCCACCATGACTTGGACGCGGCCCGGCTCCAGCGTCAAGCGCAGGTCGGCGTCGTAGAAGGCGAGTGCGTCCGCAGGCAAATGGAAAGTCACGCGCCGGCGCTCGCCCGGCGCCACCGTGAGCCGCGCGAAGCCCTTCAACTCCTTGACCGGCCGCGGCAGGCTGGCGTACTCGTCGCGCACATAGAGCTGCACCACCTCATCGCCGGCGCGCTCGCCGCTGTTGCACACTTCGAGCGAGATGTCCACCTGCTCCCCGCGCGTGACCTGGGCCGGTGAGATGACCAAGTCGCTGTAGCCGAAATAGGTGTAGCTCAGGCCGTGGCCGAAAGGGTATAGCGGCCGCACCGACTCGTCCATGTAGTCGCCGTGCCAGTTCGAGCGTGAGGCGGAAGGCTTGTGATTGTAGAAGATGGGCAGTTGCCCGACGCTGCGCGGGAAGGTGACCGGCAGTTTGCCGCCGGGGTTGACCTCGCCGAAGAGCGCTTCGGCGATGGCCAGTCCGCCGGCTTCGCCGGGCAACCACGCCTGGAGGATGGCTTGGACGCGCGGCTCAATGCGCGAGAGGTCATAGGGGCGGCCGGTGACCAGCACAAGCGCCACCGGCTTACCGGTGGCCAGGATGGCCTCGGCCAGCGCCTCCTGTGGGCCGGGGAGGCGCAGCGAGGCGCTGTCGCGCGTCTCGCCGGAGGTGCAGCGCGGTGTCAGGCCGGAGCGGTCGCCCAACACCAGAATCACCGCGTCGGCCTGTTCGGCGGCGCGGATGGCCTCTGCGAAGCCGTCCGTGCTGGGTTCGAGGTTGTCGCAACCGCGCGCGTAGCGCACCTGCGTCCCCGGCGCGGCCAGCGCGCGGATGCCATCCAGCACGGTGGGGATGCGCGTTAACTCTTCTGCCGTCTCGGCGGGGAATTGGTCCTCGAGGTGGGCCGGGTAGGTGTAATCGCCGAGTAGGTTGCGCGCGTTGTGAGCGTTTGGGCCGATCACGGCCAGGGAGTGCAACGTGCGCGGCAGTGGCAAGAGGCCATCGTTCTTCAGGAGCACAAGGCTCTGTCGTGCGATGCGCTGGGCCAGTTCACGGTGGCGTGGGTCGGCGAAGGTCGTGGCGGCGCGCTCTGCCTCCACGTAGGGATGCTCGAACAGGCCTAGCTCGAACTTCTTTTGCAAGTTTCGGCTCACCGCTTGATCAATGGTCGCCATGTCCACCTCGCCGGCTTCCAGCGCCTGGCGGAGCAGGTCGCCGTAGCAACAGGTTGTCGGCAACTCGATGTCTAGGCCGGCCTGGACGGCGAGCACGGCGGCGCGCCGCAGATTTTCGGCGGCGAAGTGGTAAGTGTGGATCATCATGATCGCCTCGTAGTCGGAGACCACCAGGCCGTCGAAGCCAAGCGCCTCGCGCAGCAAGTCGGTGAGCAGTCGGCGCGAAGCGGCCACTACCTCGCCGTCCAACTCCGGGTAAGCGTTCATGATCGAAGCCAGGCCGGCCGCTTGGATCGCTGCCTGGAAGGGCAGCAGGTAAGCCTCAAACAGCTCACGACGGCCCAACAGGGCCGGCGCGCAGTTCAGGCCGCCCTGCGAGGCGCTGTGGCCGATGAAGTGTTTGCCGGTGGCCATCACGCCGTCGCGCAAATCGTCGCCTTGCAGGCCGCGAACGTAGGCCACGCCGCAGCGTGCGACGAGCAGCGGGTCCTCGCCGAAGGTCTCCTCGAAGCGTCCCCAGCGTGGATCGCGCGCCAGGTCGAGCACCGGCGCTAGGCCCTGGCGCACGCCGATGGCGCGTAGTTGGCTGCGGATGGCCGCGCTCATCTCGGCGATGAGATCCGGCTGGAACGTGCTGGCCAAGCCGATGGGTTGTGGGAAGGTTGTGCCCTGACGCACCATTGCGCCGGCGCAGCACTCCTCATGCAAAATGGCCGGGATGCCCAGCCGGGTCTCCTCCACGAGGAAGCGCTGAATTTGGTTGGCAGCCTCGGCCAGCGCGTCGGGGAGCAGCGCAGAGCTTCCGGCCGGGCGGGTAATCTGGCCGATGCCCGCACGGCAGCGCTGGCGCAATTTGTCAGCGTCAAGCCGGCCGTCGGTGAGCAGGTCGCGCATCCAGCAGGCGTTGAGCTGGGCAAGCTTTTCGTCGAGCGTCATGCGGGCGAGTAAGTCGCGCACTTGGGGGTGAACGTTGGGTGTCACGGTCTGCTCTTCGGAGGTATGAACTGATGGATGGGCCTCAGTTTAGTGCACACGCTGTGAAGCCGCAACCGTAGCGCATACATGTTCAAACTCGGCTGACCATCTCGTCAGGCGCGGCGCACGCGTCGAAGCCGCCAGACATCCACCCCACCCTGCTCATCGCCTTCCGCTTCTGCCTTGTAGATTTGTCGGCTCCCGGCTACACTTTATCCAGACGATGAACCGTAGATCTTTTCTCGCCGGCCTGATCGCGGGCAGCCTTGGCATGTTGGCCGCCCCGGCAAGCGCAGCCTTCGCTACGCGAGGCACCCCCGGTGATAGGATCATCAACGGTCGCGGCCGTGAAATCTTCGTCAGCATCAGCCGGCAGCGGTTGTGGGCATACGAGGACGGCGAGGTGGTCATGACCTTCCTCATCAGCAGTGGCGAGCCAAAGCGCGGCACGCGACAGGGCAACTTTCGCGTGCAGAGCAAAATCCCTGAGGCTTGGTCGAACGTATGGCAACTGCGCATGCCGTATTGGATGGGCATCTATACCGTTGGGACGGTTGAGAACGGCATTCATGCGATGCCCATGCGCAAGAACGGCGCTTTGGTGCGGTGGCCGGTCGGCTATCCGGCATCGTTCGGGTGCATCGTCGCCACTGCCGACGATGCAGCCGCGCTGTATCGCTGGGCGCCGCTGGGCACGCCTGTATATATCCGGCGGTAGTACTTGCGATTATGGCGAGGCTCATCCGGCGAACGCTCAACATCCTGGTCGCGCTGCTCATCGGCGGGAGTGTGCATCCTGCTGTGTTAGCCGCGCCGCCTGCCGGCTCGATCAGCGGGCAGCTCACCTACACGTTCGAGCAGGGTGATAGCTTGCCGGCGATTGCCGAGCAGTTTGGGGTAAGCCTAAAGGCGCTGCGTCGAGCGAACGGCCTGGCCAACAACCGCGTTATCCCCGGCGCCGTGCTTACGATTCCCACCGCGCCAGGCGTCATCTCTCCTTGGATGGCGCCGAAGATTGACCCACAGCCGGGCGACGGTAAAGTGATCTATGTTAGCCTCAGCCGGCAACGCATGTGGGCATACGATGGCGATCAATTGATTTTTGAGTTCCTTGTCAGCACCGGCCTGCCCACGGAGGAGCACCCCAACCGCGACACCAAGCCTGGCGTCTTTCGCATCAAGACGAAGATGCCCATGGCGCGCGCCAATTTGTGGAATCTGGATATGCCGTATTGGATGGGCATCTATGATGCCGGCAGCATCGAGAACGGCATCCATGCCATGCCCTCGCGCAACGGCCGGCTGGTGAATTGGCGCGTCGGCGCGCGCGGCTCGTTCGGCTGCGTGGTGCTCAATATCCCCGATGCTGCCAAGTTATATCGCTGGGCGCCGCTAGGCACACTGGTCGTCATTCGGCCCTGATAGCAACGGTGATCCTCTTTATTTCGCCGCACCTCGACGATGTCGCCTTGTCCTGTGGCGGGCTGGTCTATCGCCTCGCGTCTGCCGGCCAGTCGGTCACCATTGCGACGATATGCACGGCGGATCCGCCGGCAGATTGGCCGTTGTCGGAGGCTGCACAGCACGAGCATCGGCAATGGCAGCTCGGCGACCGGCCTTACCAGGGCCGACGTGCCGAGGATGCGCAGGCCTGCCGGGTGTTAGGAGCGAATGCGGCACACCTGGGCCTGCTCGACGCGATTTACCGCCGCGATGAGAAGGGCGCGCCGCTCTATACGAACGACTTCATCGGTGGCGCCGTGCATCCATACGATTGGCAAGTTCAGCTTCCTCAGGTGCAGGCGGTGTTGGCACCGCTCATCCGCACTGCAACGCAGGTTTACTGCCCCTTAGCCGTCGGCGGCCACGTGGATCATGTCATCGTTCGGCACGCCGTCGAGTTGCTTGCTGGCCAGCCTGACATCCGCTACTACGAAGACTTTCCTTACGCGGACAAGCTGGATCGGTTCACTCCACCTGATGGGTGGACATGTGATGAAATTGCGTTAACGACAGATGAAGTAAACATGCGCATTCGCGCGATTGCGTGCTATGCGTCGCAGTTATCCGCCGTGTTTGGGTCGGCTGCGGCGATGCCGGAGCGCGTGCGTGGCTACGTATCGCGAGTGGGTGGTGAACGTTACTGGGCGTGTCGCACCGATTTGTGACCGATGCGCGCATGCCCCGCGTTGCGCCCGCATTGACTTGATCCAGTGCAGATCATCAGTAGTATAGTGAGCGATGCTCATTTCACGTCGCAAACTGATAAAGCTGACCGGCGGTGTGGCTGCAGCGATGGCCGCGCTGCCGTTGACGCACCTCACGCATCTGTTCGCCCATCGGATTGACTTGGAGATCGAAAACGAGCCGGAGCCGGATGCGCCGCCGGCGCCGCTGGGGCGCGTAGCGAATTGGAAGGTGGACATCCGCGCCGCGCCACAGACGCGCGCTCGGCTTGTTCGCTCGGCCAGGCGCGACGAGGTGTTGCAGCTCTACGCCCAGGTGACCGGCGACGCCGAGATGCCGCACAACGACGTCTGGTATAAGACCGACGACGGCTACGTTTATTCGTCCTGGGTGCAGCCGGTGAACGACATCAAGAATCCACCGGAGCCGATGCACGCGGCAGAGAAGTTCTGGGGGGAGATCACCGTGCCGTTTAGCGACGCGCGCGTCGCGCCGGATCCTAATGCCCAGCGATGGATTCGCCTGTATTACACCAGCGTCTTTCGCGTCATCGCCGCTGTTCAGGATGCAACGGGCGAATGGTGGTATCGCCTGCAGGACGGGGTAACCTTCAGCCCAGGGCCGTATGTGCCCGCCGCGCACATCCGTCGCTTCGACCCTGCCGAGCTGACCCCACTCTCGCCGAGCGCCGAAAACAAGCGCATCGTCATTGACTTGAGCCGACAGCTAATGACAGCGTATGAGGGTGATAAGCCTTTGCTCGTTTCGCGCACGGCGACCGGCTTCGGCCCCTTTCAAACGCCCAAAGGCCAGTACCGCATCATCCGCAAACGCACCACATCGCGCATGATCGGCGGGACCGGCGCGGATTACTATGACCTTCCCGGCGTGCCCTTCCCCAGCTACTTCACGCGAAGCGCGATCGCCATTCACGGCGCATATTGGCACAACGACTTCGGCCGGCGGCGCAGCCACGGCTGCGTCAATGTGCCGGCGCCGGTAGCGCTGTGGGTGTGGCGCTGGACGACGCCGGTGCAGCCCTACGACAAGGTCGAGATTCGCACGCAGGACTCAACGGCCACGCCGGTGATCGTAGTCTAAACGCCTGAACAAACACCGGCAGACGCGCCACGCTGCATCCGCTTGAGTCACAGGCGAGTCATAGCTGGAAGACTTTGCACCGCCCTTGGCGGCGCTCAGAACGACGAACGCCCGCTTTTCCGGCAAAATGCCGGGAAGGCGGGCGTTCTTGCGAGGTGCCTAGACGGTCTCGAACCCTCAACCTCCTGAGCCACAGTCAGGCGCTCTGCCATTGAGCTATAGGCACCGCATTCTGAACAGCATTTTAACACATCCCCGCTGCAGTGCGGGACTATGCCGAAGCACCCTCGGCCATTTCAATCAACTGCGAAAGCGCGGGGGCCAGGCGGGATGGGTTGCCCATGCGCCTTCGCAGCGGTCGTCACTCCAAGACCAACATCCCATCGCGGGCATCCACGCGCACCGTGTCGCCCTCGCGGTAGCGGCCCTCCAAGATGGCCAGCGAGAGCGGGTCTTGTAGCTCGTGCTGGATGGCGCGCTTGAGCGGTCGGGCGCCGAAGGCCGGGTCGTAGCCCACCTGCGCCAGGTGACGCTTCGCCGCCGGGGTTAGCTCCAGCGCCAGCTTGCGTTCGGCCAACAGCTTGCGCAGGCGATTGAGCTGAATATCCACGATCTGCTCGATGTGCCGCGCATCCAAGGGGTGAAACACCACGATCTCGTCAATGCGGTTGAGGAACTCCGGCCGGAAGAAGCGTTGCAGGCGGCGCACGATGTCGTCGCGGCTCATGCCCTCCAGGTCCTCGCCGGCCAACAGGTTGCTGGTCATGATCACCACGGTGTTGCGGAAGTCCACCGTGCGGCCTTGGCCGTCGGTGAGCCGCCCGTCGTCCAGCAATTGCAACAGCACGTTGAAGACTTCCGGGTGGGCCTTTTCGATTTCGTCGAACAGCACCACGGCGTAGGGGCGACGGCGCACGGCCTCGGTGAGCTGGCCGCCCTCCTCGTAGCCCACGTAGCCGGGCGGAGCGCCGATCAGCCGGCTGACGGTGTGCTTCTCCTGATACTCGCTCATGTCAATGCGCACCATCGCCCGCTCGTCGTCGAACAAAAACTCGGCCAGCGCCTTAGCAGTCTCGGTTTTGCCCACGCCGGTGGGGCCGAGGAAGATGAACGAGCCGATCGGCCGGTTCGGGTCTTGTAAGCCGGCGCGGGCGCGGCGCACGGCGTTGCTCACGGCGCGCAGCCCGTCGTCCTGGCCGACCACCCGCTCGCGCAGCCGCTCTTCCATCTTCACCAGTTTCTGCATTTCCCCTTCGAGCAGCTTGGTCACCGGGATGCCGGTCCAGCGCGACACCACCGCAGCCACCTCGTCCGGCCCAACCTCTTCCTTGAGCAACGGGTTGCCTTTCTGCAACTCGGCCAGGCGAGCCTGCGCCTGCTTGAGCTTGGCTTCCAGCTCGCGCAATCGGCCGTAGCGCAGCTCGGCCGCCTTGGCCAGGTCGGCGTCGCGCTCGGCCTGCTCGATCTGCACGTTGGTTTGTTCGATCTGCTCGCGGATGGCGCGCACCTCCTGGATGGCGGCTTTCTCCTGTTCCCATTGCGCGCGCAAGGCGTTGCTCTTCTCTTTCTCGCTGGCTATCTCGGCCTCGATCTTAGCCAAGCGCTCCTTGCTGGCGTCGTCGGTCTCCTTCTTCAGCGCCTCGCGCTCGATCTCCAGTTGCAGGATTTTGCGGTCAATCTCGTCCAGCGCGGTGGGCTTGGAGTCAATCTCCATCTTCACGCGACTGGCCGCCTCATCAATCAGGTCAATGGCCTTATCCGGCAACTGGCGATCGCTGATGTAACGCGCGCTGAGCGTGGCCGCAGCGATGACCGCGGCGTCCTGGATGCGCACGCCATGGTGAATTTCGTAGCGCTCTTTCAGGCCACGCAGGATGCTGATGGTGTCCTCGACGCTTGGCTCATCCACAAACACCGGCTGGAAGCGCCGCTCCAGCGCAGCGTCCTTCTCGATGTGCTTGCGGTATTCATCGAGCGTGGTCGCGCCGATGCAGTGCAGTTCGCCGCGCGCCAGCATCGGCTTGAGCAGGTTGCCGGCGTCCATCGCGCCCTCGGCCTTGCCGGCGCCGACGACGGTGTGCAGCTCGTCAATGAACAGGATGATCTTGCCGTTGGAGGCGGTGACCTCTTTCAGCACGGCCTTCAGGCGTTCCTCGAACTCGCCACGATATTTGGCGCCGGCGATCAGCGCGCCCATGTCCAGCGCGATGAGGCGTTTGTCCTTCAGGCCCTCCGGCACATCGCGCCGCACGATGCGCTGCGCCAGCCCCTCGGCGATGGCGGTCTTGCCCACGCCCGGTTCGCCGATCAACACCGGGTTGTTCTTCGTGCGCCGGCTGAGGATCTGGATCACGCGGCGGATCTCCTCATCGCGCCCGATCACCGGGTCGAGTTTGCCCTGCTGCGCGAGCTGGGTCAGGTCGCGCCCGTATTTCTCCAGCGCTTGGTAGGTGGCTTCGGGGTTTTGCGAGGTGACGCGCTGGCTGCCGCGCACCTGCACCAGGGCGCGCAAGATGGCGTCGCGGGTGATGCCGTTGGCGTTGAGGATCTGCGTGGCGGCCGGCGTGCGGCCGGTGCGCACGGCCGTCGGATCAGCCATGGCCAGCAGCAAGTGCTCGGTGCTCACGAAGTCATCGCGCATTTGCCTGGCCTCGACCTCGGCGCGGTCGGTCAACAGGCTGACTTCGCGCGAGAGGCGCACTTCGCCGACGGCGCCGCTGACCTTTGGCTTGTTGCGCAGCTCGCGCTCCACCAGATCGGTGATGCGCGTCGGATTGGCGCCGGCAGCCTGGATAATGGGTGGGACGATGCCCCCGTCTTGTTGCAACAAAGCAAGAAGCAGATGCTCCGGCTCGATGGTTTGCTGGCCGTATTCCTGCGCCAGCGATTGCGCACTGAGCAACGCTTCCTGCGCCTTCTCGGTGTATTGATTCAGATTCATGGTGCCTTCTCTTCCAAGTCAAACAGCGGACGCAATCGCGCTCGCTGTAGGAATTGCAATCTCGTCGTGCATCATAAATCTGCGTGTCAGAGCGACGTTGGAGCGTCGCTAGTGATTCATTTGTGCGCCGGTGTTCGCGCAGCGCGGGACACGCCTTAAAATGGGCGGATGTCCAACCATTGGAAGCACGATATGCCAACACGGCTCGCGCATCTCGTTCGGCTGATCTGTCTGGCGTCGCTGACTCTCGCTGCGTGCGCATCGGGCGGGGGCCCCAATCTATCGCGTGAAGCGACCAGCCGGATTCTCACCGCAGTCGCTACGCGCACGACGGCGCCCACCCCACGCGCTGCGGCGTCTTCGACGATCTCCTCGCCAACTGAAGCGGCTTCGCTGACCCCAACTGAACCAACCGCGACGCCGCTGCCGCCGATGGTCTTTGCGCGCTGCATCGTGCGCGCCGAGTCGCCCATGCGCCAAGAGCCGGAGGACGCCGCCCGCGTCACTGCCCCGCTGCAGCCGAGCGATATTGTCACCGCCTACGGTCGGACGGCAAACGGGCAGTGGATCCTCATCTGGAACCGAGAGATCGCTTTTGGCTGGATCCCGTCCGGCGTGCTGGGCTGCAGCGCGCCGTTCGGGGACTTGCGGCCTACCGAGCCGGATGTTTTGCTCACCCCTCGCCCAACGGTCACGCCGCCGGCGTTGATGGCGGACGCAAAAACAGCCCTACCGACGCCGGCGGCCGTCGCCGCTGCGGTGACGGAGACGCCCACCCCGCTTGCGACGCAGACGCCCGAGCCGGCCGTGACCGAGGCGCCGCCCGCTCCTGCGCCGGACGCAAACGCGCCCGCCACCGTGATGCCAACGCCCGAAACGACGGCGTTCCCAACCGCCGCCGTTGGAGCGGCTGAGTCGCCGGCCGAGCCGCTGGCGTGCATCGTTGCGATTGATCGAGCGTTGAACCTGCGCGCCGGCCCAGATCGCACCACCCGATTGCTCGGCCAACTGCGCCCTGGCGCAACCTTCAATGCCACCGGGCGCAACGCCGATGCCACTTGGCTCTATGGCACAACGGCGCGCGGCAACTTCGCCTGGGTGATCGCTTCCGCCCTGCGGTGCGAGGGCGACCCGGGCGGATTGAGGGTTGTCGCCGGCAACTAACGATCGTTCGATAAGGCCAGGAACATCTGCGCCTCGAAGATCAAGCCAAATGGGATAGTGAACGCGCCGACCAGGGCTGCGCCGATGGCGTAGGCTGAAATGTTAACCGGATACGGCCAATAGGCGCGCGCCTCGCTCACCATGAGCGGAACGACAGCGCCCTGATGCAGGGTGATGGGCAGCGTCAGGGCAGCCGCGCATAGGCCGACCACGGCCAGCCGGACGCCCCAACGCCACGCGGCGACGCGCCAGAAGCGGGATAGGCTTAGGCGCACCGTCGGCACCAGCCAGCCCAGCGCGCTGCTCTGTGGCATATGCATGATGCGCGCAGTGCGCATGCACAGCAGCGTTTCGGTCAAGCACGCGAGCAACGCGCCGGCGAATCCTGCAAGCAGCACCGCGGCGGGCAGCCGAACCGGCGAAGGCTGATAGAGCACCCAGCCTAGTGAACTGCCACTTTGACGAGCGAGGTGAAAGCGCGTCGCCGAGTACAGCTCCGTGAAAGGCGAGCCCGGATCGGGCGGCAACTGCGCGATTGTCCGCACTAAGGCCATGTTCAGGATGGCGTGAGCGTCGCGGCGCACCCAACGATAGTTGGAGACGTCCAGGCGCGCCTCGCGCAGCATCCACGTGATGCCAACCAGGCTGACCGTGATCAACGCGCCGTAGAGCAGGCTGCTGGCCAGCAACGGTCGCCAGCGCCAGAGCGCTGCGCCGAAAGCCGCGCGCAAGGTGACTGCCGCGCCCACCGGCGCGCGCAGCGCGATCCAGGTGATCGCGCCGCGACCGACGAGAAAGGTGAACGCGCCAAGGGCGGCCTGGATTTGCATCTGCAAGTTAAACGCGCTCGCGGCCAGCGCGAAGTAGCTGTTCTGGGCGGCCATGCCGCGCAGCATCAGCGCGGCATAGATGAGTGCGCCGAGAATGCCCACGCCCGCAAAGCACAACAGGCTGCACGCCAAGATGGGCAAGGGATGGCGCGCAAAAACGGCGCAGGTTGATTGCAATACCGCGCCGAAGCTGGCGCTCGACATCGCCTCGATCAATTCGTGGTAGGCGCTGCGCTTGGCTTGCATTCGGTCAGACATCCGCGGCCTGCGAAGCTTCGGAGGTTTGATGGTGAGGGTGCGCCGGAAAGCTGAGACCAGCCTGGGTTTTCGTCGAGAGTTCGAGGAAATCCAGAATGGCGCGCTGGGTGGGTTCGGGACATTCTTCGTGGACGATGTGGCCGGCGCCCTCGAACACCTGCAGCCGGGCATCGGGCAGGATGCGCACAAGCCTGGCGCCGTCGCCGGCGGGGAAGACCGGATCGCGCTCGCCCCACAACAGCAACGTGGGCTGGGTGATGGCGCTGAGGTTGTGCGGCACCGGCCTGGGGCCGTCTTTGGGCGATCGCGCCTGCCACACCTGCGCCAGCGTCGAGCCGCGCACATAGAGCGGACGGGCATAGCCTTTCACCACCGCGTCGGTAATCCAGTGGCGCTTGGCCGAGACGAAACGCAACCCCAGTCGCACCAGCCAGGGCGATGTGGAGTAGAAGGCCAGCACGTAGCCGAGGACCGGCAGGCGCACCCAGCGGGCGATGCCGGGCCGGCTGGTCGCGAAAGCCTCCGGTGCCAGCGCGGTCAACGACTGTACGCGCTCCGGCGCGAGGATGGCGATTTGCATGGCGACACGCCCGCCGAACGAGTGTCCGACGAAGTGCGCCCGCGGTACGCCCAGGGCGTCGAGCACGCCTAGGACCAGCTCGGCTTGGGTCTGCGTGGTGTAGATCGGCTCGGCCGGGCGGGCCGACGCGCCGCTGCCCAGTTGGTCCACGGCGATCACACGATAGCCGGCCGCAAGCAAAGCCGCTTTAATGCCGCGCCAGGTGAAGACCGACGAGGCGAAGCCATGGATCAAGACGACGGCCGGCGCGCTGTGCGGTCCGTCGTCGGTGTAGTGGACGGCATAGCCGTTGACCCAGACGAATTGGTCATCGCCGGCGAACTCACGCAGGTTGAAGCGCTCACGTAACGGCGTCAGGAGGTATGCGCCCCACACGACTGAGCCGGCCAGCGACAGCGCAACCACGCCGGCGATCGAGAAGGTGATCGCCATTTGTGGGCCGTAGCCGGTAGTCTGTTGTGCCACCAGCAGGATGAACGTCATCGTCAAGCCGACCAGCGCAATCGCAAACGTAATCTGCTCGTACTGGCGGATCGGCCTGCGCCGGGTCAGTTGGCGCATCAGCCAGATCAGCGCTGCGGCGATCAACGGCGGGACCAACAGCGCCGGCCAGTGCCCCCACTGCAAGTAGTCGCGCACTTCCCACCAGTTGATCGGATAGCGCACCAGCACGTGCGGGGCGAAGTTTTCCATGATGCCGATGTCGAGGGCGTAGCGCGCTATGCCTACCGGCTCGCCCCACACCGCGACGTAGTAGCGGCCGGTCTGCGGCATGATCACTTCGATCTTGGCGCGCGGGAAATACACCATCTGCGTGAAGATGTCGAAATAGTCGAACGTGCCGTCGCTGGTCGCGACGACCGCGCCCATGCCTTCGGGAATCTCGAACGGCAGCGGCTCGAGCGGCCGTGGTAGGCCGGGGCCGATCAGCGCAATGTTCGGATTGAAGTCGCGCAGTTGCTCGTGGCCGGGGATGAAGATCTCGGCCTTGAAGCGATCGCCGGCCTGGTAGTCGAATTTGGCCATGTCCACGTCGTCGGCTGACGACAGCTCGCCCAGCACGAACCACATGAACCATGGCTCCGACACATACTGGCCACCCTCGAATAAGCCGTAGTCTCCACCCGGCGCGTGGGTCTCCAGGATCGGCACTTCGGCGCGTGCTGTTCGCGGCTCGGCGGTGAGCGATGAAATGAGGGCGAAGATCAGGGTGCACGCGAGGGCGAACGGCCGGACGAATTTCATGATTGAGGATAGACAGGCCGGATTATCGCATCACGCAGCGATCCGAGGATTCGCCTATGGGGCGACGAACGGTCGCTTTCGACGCAGGAGCCGTCGGCCCTTATAGCTGCCGCGCGCGCTGTGGCGGCTGGGGAAAGCCAGCGTGGCGCGCACTATGCCTGCTCACCGCCTGTTGCTTTTGCATCGTCCTCGGCCTGCGCGCGCTGTCTGCGCCGGCGAAGCAACTCGGAGGCAGTAGCGGCGGCTTGCTGTGGCGACGGCACTTGCGCCTCGGCGGCAGCCGGTGGCGAGGCGAGAGGAGTTTGTGCCGGCCGACGCGGCATGATCTGCGGCACCGGCTCACGGGTGACGCGGGTCTTGGCGCGGAACAGTTGGTCCATGCGCCCGCTCGACTCCAGGCTGCCGGCCGGCGCCAGTTTCTCGCCGGACAAGCCGAGCAGTCTGCGTAGGCTGACGGTGATCCGCCGCACGCCAACGTCGAAGGGCAGCAGCAACGCGGCCAGCGCCAGCAACAGGGGGAAGAGGTCGGTGCGCGATGCAGCGACCGGCGCATTCAGCGCGAACGCCTGCGCCGGCGAGGTCAACACTTCACCGCCGCCGAGCAGCGCCCAATCGCGCAGGTTCTCCTCGCCGCCTTCCACCTGCGCATATTCAGGCGAATACGGCCGCACGTAAGCGACGATCGTCTCGCTCAAGCCGGCGACGGGCGGGCTCGCTGCCGTGTGGGATGGCGCGACGCGCACGAAATAGGCGCCGGCCTGGTCGAGATAGGTCTCTGCCTCGTAGCGGCCTGGTGCAGTCTGCATCAACGCAAGCTCGCGCGCCTGGCCATCGCTCTCAATGACGGTCGCCATCAGCTTCAGGTCCGTGGCGATCTGAGACTCCGGCACCTCAGCGACGATCACCGTCTGCTCGTCGCGCTGTTGCACGTTGACTTGGATGGACGACTGCCCGCGGTCCAGGATCGTCCAGCGGATGGCCTGTGCCCAGAACTTGGGGAAGTCGCCCCATCGCACCCAGTTCTTGGCCCAGCGCCCGGTAGCATCCGAGGTGAACGCGACTGCGCGGCCCAGGCCGTATTGCCATACGGCGAGCAGTGGGTCGCTCTCGTTGGCGCGCAGGATCACCTGCGCAGCCGGTTTAGCAGTGCTGGCGATGTAGCCCTGCAGCGCAGGGACTTCGTTGATGCCGCTCAAGATGGGGTGGGACATCCCCAGCCTGGGGAAGAAGCGCTGCTCGACAATGTAACTGCGCTGGGCGAGCGCGGCTTCTTCCGTGAAGATGGTCGGCAGATTGGCCGCCTTGTCGGTGAAGTGATAACGCCCCTTGCCAATGGCGGCGATGCGCTTGAGAAAGGGGATGTCTGAGCCATCGCCAAAGGCGACGACGCTCAGCGTCGTGTTGTATTCATCGCGCATCTTGCGCACCAGTTCGGGCACGCCTTCCTGGCGCTCGGCGTCGTTGCCGTCGGCCAGCAGGATGATGAACTTGGATAGCTTGGTGGATTTGGCGATGATCTTCTGGGCTTCCAGCAGCGACTCGTAGACGTAGATGCCGCCGCCGCCGGGCGCGATGCTCAGGATCTGGTTGATGTATTTGTTCTTGTCGCGGCCAAGGAACGGTCCGATCAGGTCCACCAACTCAGTGTCGAAGCCGATCACCGTCACCTCGTCGTCCTCGTTCACCAACTCGGCGACGCGCGCGGCGGCTTCTGCAGCCAGCCGCATCTTGGTCACGCCGTTCTCGATGGCGCTCATGCTGCCGCTCTTGTCCATCACCACCACGATGGACACCGAGGGGAAGCGTTTGGGGTCTTTGACCTGCATCTCAACCGGCAAGGTCTCCTCCAGCGGCGTCTTGAAGTAGCCGCCCACGCCGTAGCTGTTCGGCCCGCCGATGACCACCAGGCCGCCGCCGACGTCGCGCACGTAGCTCTGCAGCGAGTACATCGCGCGCAGCGAGAGCTCGCGCGCCGGCACGTTGGCCAGCACCACGGCCTGGTAGCCGGCTAGCGACTGGATCTCGCTGGGCATCGCACGCGGCGAGACCTGGTCATACTCGATGCCGATCGCGCTGAGGGCAGCTTTCAGCGCGCCCACCTCGTCCACGCCGCTGGACGAGAACGCCGGTGGAACCGAGACCAGCAAGATGCGCGGCGGCCCGCCGACGATCACCGACGACACGAGCGCGTTGTTTTGCGGGCGCACGTCGCGCTCCGGCGAGATCTGCACGCGAAAGGCGCTGAAGCCGGTGCGCGTGGCATTGGCGCGCACATTGAACGCGTTGAGTCCGGGGGTCAGGTTGACGACTTCTTGAGCGACGATGTCCGGCCCGGAGAACACGGTGAGCTGAGCGCGCATGGCCTGGTTCGAGCGCACCACGATCTGCAGCGGGATGATCTGGCCAACCGAAGCCTGCTGCGGCGCGTCAATGCGCTCGATTGCGGCGTCGGGGCCTTGCACCGACGGCAACACGACGACGTCCAGTCGTATGTCGGCGGCGCGCGCCAGCCGGGCGGCGGCTTCGGCGTCGCCGACGGTCTGTTGGCCGTCGCTCAGCAGCACAATGCGCTTGGCCGCATCGGCTGGGAACAGGGACAGGCTCAGCCGAATTGCGCCTTCTACATTCGTGCCGGCGGATCGCACCTGAGCACCCATCGGGGCCAGGTCGCGCATGCTGGACATGGCGCGTTCGATTTGGGCGTCGGCGCCGAAGACGATCACCGCCGCTTCGTCGTTCCCGTCTGTGCGCATGCTGCGCAGCGCCTCGCGCACAAACTGCGCCGCCTGCTCCACGCCGCTTGGCCCGACGCTGTCCGAAGCGTCGATGGCGAACACGACGGCCAGCTTATTGGTGAACTGGACAGCTTGTAGGCCGGCGAGGGCGAAGATGAGCGAGGTCAGCAAGGCCCAACGCACAACGAGCGCGCTGAGCGCGTGTTTGTTCAGCCGCCACGGACCACCTGGCCGGCTGCCGGCTGCTCTCCGTCGCGTCAACAGCCTGGGCCACGCGATCAACGCGCTGATGGGCAATAGCACCAGCAGCGTGAGCACGATCGGCTGGCTGAACGACAGCATTGCCCGATTTTACGGGACGCGAATGATATGCGTATGAATACGAATGTAGGCCTAGCCCTCCCCCCCACCGTATTGGGCCTGGAAGTTCCTCGCTGCGTCACGCACTGCCTGCGGGATAACTTTGGTGGGGTCGATCAATCGCTTCACCTGCGCGGCATTTTCGCGCGCGGCGCTGAGCCAATTGTCGAACGTGCGGCGCTGTTCACTCTGAAGTTCGCTTTCGGCAAGCGGTCGCTCTTCGCGGCCTAAGGGGAGCAGGATGTAGAAGCTGCCAAACGAGGACGTGATCACCGGTGTCGGCGTGCCGAGGGGTGCGGTGGCTAACTGGTCGGCGATGGTGGCGCCGAACTGGTCCCGCGCACGCGGCCGGCTGATCCAATCCAAGCTGGCCCCATTCCCGATCGGCGCCGGCTCTGTGATCGCGTTGGTCTGCGAGATCAACGCGGCGAAGGTCAATTCCCCGCGCGCCAGTCGTTCGGCAGCTTTCTGAGCCTCTTCGAGCGCGTTAAAGCGTACGTAATCAAACTTGTAGTGCGGGGCGGTCTTCGGCGTCTCCTGAGCGAAGGCTTCTTGCAAGCGTTCGCGATACAGGCTGCTGGCGACCAGGTCGCGCAGGTCCTGCTCGGTGATGCCAAGCGGCTGATACTCGGCGAGCGTGCTTTGCAGGAGCAGTTGGAAGTCCCCCGCGGTGATCGAAGTGGGCTGCAGTCGCGGCGTAGCCGTCGGCAAGACGACGGTCGGTGAGGGTGTAAGGCCGGCTGCGGCTGTTGCGGTGACTGCGCCAGCAGCGGTGGGGACGGGTGTATCAGGGGTGACTGGCGTGTAGGTCGGGAACGGCGTCAGGGTCTTGCGGTAGAAGCCGAAGCTCTTCTCCAGCTCTTCGGTCACCTCATCCGGGGTGACGGTGATGCCGCGGCGATTGGCCTCTTGGCGGATGAGCGCATCGTCAATCAGTGTGCTCAGCGCGTTTTGCGCGATCTGCTCCGCGCTGCTTTGCAGGACGATCTGCTGCAGTTGCTGTTGGTAGAACTGCTGAAGGAACTCGGCGCTGGGATTGTTATCCTGTTGCAGTTGCGAGACTTGTTGCTGGAGCTGGTTGAAGCGGCCGAGCAGTTGGGCTTGGTCATAGCGCATGCGCTTTTGCAGTTGTTGGACGTTGATGGTCTCATCGCCGACGCTGGCCACTGCACGCTGAGGCTGGATAACCAACATATCTACCAGGGCTGCAACAACCAGCCCCCCGACGATTACCGCAAGCGCCAGGCTGCCGAGGATGATGATCTGGCGCTGACGGCGTTCGCGCTCGTAGCGCGATATCTGCACGCGCGTGAGGCGCGCGCTGAGTGATTCGTTTTTCTTAGTCATACGAATTGCAACAGTGGGCGCAGCAGATCCCCCTCTGCGCCGGCCGCGGCAAAGCGCGCCAACGCACGATAGAAAGGCGCCGGGCCGCCGATCGGCGTGCGTGATTCAGAAAGCGAGGGGGGCCTCGTCGGCAGCTTCAGGGGCAGGGGTGTGCTCGTGGTGGGGGCGGCGCTCACCCAGCACAATCATCTCGTTGGCGACGATTTCCGTGCGGTAGTGGCGCTTGCCTTCGCTATCCTCCCAGCCCCGCGTTTGTAGCCGACCTTCGATATATACCTGCTGGCCGCGCGAGAGGTGCTGCTTGCAAATCTCGGCCAGGCTTCCCCAAGCGATCACGTTGAACCACTCGATCTCCTCATGCCGCTGTCCATCCGGCGTCATCCAATCACGGCGCGTCTCCACAGCAAATGACGTGACGGCTTTCCCGCTGGGCGTGTATCGAATCTCCGGGTCACGACCCAGGTGACCGATGATCATAACTTTGTTTAGTCCACGCATCGTGGTGAAACTCCCTTGGATGACTGTAGCGCGGTATACGTGAATCGTGCCCGATGGCCTCCCCTAACGAGTTAGGGATTTGCGCTCGGCTCGGTCAAAGCGATACGCTGATCGTTTTCAGAAGGGGCGGACGGCTCGGGGGCATCCTGGGGGGTGACTTCTGCGGCGCCCATAGCGCCGGCGGCGCTTGGCATTGCGCCGCCATGCTCGTCGGCGCGCACCAGCAGATAGCGGATGATGTCCTCCATCAGACGCAGCCGCTGCTCGATTCGCGCGAGGCTGACGGCTTCGAGTTCAATGACCGAGAAGACGTAGTAGCCCTCGCGGTAATTGCGGATCGGATAAGCCAACTGGCGGAGCCCCCACGGCGTGGTCTCGACAACGGCGCCGCCTTCAGACGTCACAAAGCCGTTTACGCGTTCGAGCAAGGCAGCTCGTGCGCTTGCGTCCAGATCGGGTTTGACGATGTAAGTGAGTTCGTATTTGCGCATGAATCGTATGTATCACTCCTTTCCTCGGAATCATTGCCCTCGTTTCGGGAGGACTGATGACGCAGACCGTCCCCGGCGAGAGCGGAAAGTCGGCCGCAGCGCAGTTGTGCGACCATGAACAGGCGGGATAATATATCACGAGTTCGGCTTGATTTACAATCGCCCGTCTCCGGTATACCGCCCATGAGTAGTTCCATCGTCGTCTCGGAATGTCGCACGCCCCAAGAGCGCCGGCAGTTCATCGAATTCCAATGGCAGATTTACAAAGATGACCCCTACTGGGTGCCGCCCCTGGTGAGCGAGCGCGTGGCGTTTTACGACAAGGCCAAAAATCCCTTCTTCGAGCATTCCGACGCTGCCATGTTCGTGGCGCGGCGCGATGGACGAATCGTCGGCACGATTGTCGCCATCCAAAACAACCGACACAATGCTTTCCACAACGAGAAGACCGGCTTCTTTGGGGGCTTCGAGACAATCAACGACTTCGAGGTGGCTGCGGCGCTCTTCGACGCTGCGCGCGATTGGGTGAAGGCACGCGGCATGAAAGTGTTGCGCGGCCCGGCGACGCTCAGCCTGAACGACGAATGCGGGTTGCTGGTGGACGGCTTCGACAGTGAGCCGATGGTGCTGATGACCTACAACCCACGCTACTACGTCGAATTGATCGAGCGCTACGGGTTCACGAAGGCGATGGACCTTTGGGCGTGGTGGGTATCCGCGGAGACGGCGAAGCGCGTCATCGGCGAGAAGCTGGAGCGGCTGAGCCGACTGGTTGAGAAGCGCGGTCGCTTCACCGTGCGCACGGCCGATTTCAGGCGCCTGGCGCGCGAGGTGCAGGCGCTCAAGGCAGTCTATGCCAGCGAATCCGGCGCATGGCGCGAGAACTGGGGGCATGTGCCGATGACCGACCGTGAGTTAGAGCACGTGGTCCACAACTTGAAGCAGTTTGCCGACCCCGACTTCATCCTGATTGTCGAGGCGCAGGGCAAGCCGGTGGGCATCGGCATCGCCCTGCCGAACGTGAACCGGCCGCTGCGCAAAGCGTATCCCAACCCCAAAACGCCAGAATGGTGGACGCTGCTCAAATTCCTCTACTACCGGCGCAGGATGGTGAATTCGGTGCGCGTGATTCTGGCCGGTGTGTTAAAGGAGTATCGCGCATCCGGCATTGAAGCCGTGTTGATGTTGCGGATGTTGCAGGCGGGCATCACCAAGGGCTACATCGGCGGCGAGATGTCGTGGATTCTGGAGACGAACGATGCCATGAACCGGATCATCGCTCAGGTCGGCGCGACTGTGTACAAGACCTATCGCATCTATGATCTCCCCATCGGCTGAGGCTGCTTCGCGCAGCGAGGATGTCCCTGGACGCGGCAGCGCGTTGCGTTCGGCGCGTCGCGAGGCGTCGGCGAAACGGGGCCTGTTCGCAATCCTCATCAGCGATCTCGCGTTGATCAACGTCGCGTTCGCGCTGGGTTACGTGGCGCGCTACCATTGGCAGTTGTTCCGCGACATCGAGTTCAACGCCGCCTTCAGCGACTATTGGCCGATTCAGGTGTTGTTCACGCTTGCCGTGCTGGCCTTCTTCTGGCTGGATGGCGTGTATGCGCTGCGGCGTACGCCTTCCTGGCTCGACCAGATATGGACGATCACCGGCAGCGTGCTCAAGGCGATGTTCATCGTCTGGGTGGCGATCTTTATCTACGGGCCGGCGGTGTATTCGCGCCTGTTGATAGCCGAAGCGGGCGTGTTCCTGATCGCGTTGCTCGGCGTCTCGCGCGCCATCAAGAACGCCTACGACGCGCACCAGCGCGCGCGGGGCATCGGCGTATCCAATGTGCTGATCGTCGGCGCGGGCGAATTCGGTCGAGCGGTGATGCGCACGCTATTCGCCCGGCCTGACCTGGGCTATCGTTGCATCGGCTTTGTGGACGATGACCCACGACGCGGCCACACCGACATCGGCCGCTTCCCCGCACTGGGCGAGGTGGACACGCTGTCGGATCTGCTGCGGCGCTATCCGGTGGACGACGTGGTGATCACGCTGCCCTGGTCGGCACAGCCTAAGATCCTGGAGCTGGTTGAAATCTGCCGGGCGCACAATGTGCGGGTGCACGTGGTGCCATCGCTGTTGCAGATCAACCTGCGCAAGCTGGACGTGAACGACTTCGGCGGCATCCCGATGCTCAGCCCACGCGACGCGCAAGACGGCATCGTCGGCATGGATTGGGTCGTTAAACGTGGCATGGATGTAGTTTTCGGCGGCATCCTCCTGCTGCTGAGCTTGCCGGTCATTGCAATCGCCTGCCTGGCGATTCGGTTGGAATCGCCCGGTCCGGTCATCTTCACGCAACTGCGCGCCGGCAAAAACGGCAAGCCCTTTAAGCTCTATAAACTGCGTTCGATGTATAAAGACGCCGACCAGATGCGCGACCAATTGATGGCGATGAACGAAGCGGACGGCCCAATTTTCAAAATCAAGGATGATCCACGCCGGACGAAGGTCGGCCGCCTCTTGCGCAAGCTGAGCATAGATGAGTTGCCGCAGTTTTGGAATGTGCTCAAGGGCGACATGAGCATCGTCGGGCCGCGTCCTGCGCTGCTGTCGGAGGTGGCGCAATATGCAGATTGGCACCGCGAGCGGTTGCGGGTGCAGCCGGGCATCACCGGCCTGTGGCAGATCAGCGGGCGCAGCGAATTGTCCTTCGACGAAATGTGCCTGCTGGATGTGTACTACATCGAGAACTGGTCGCCTTCGCTCGATCTCAAGATCATGTTGCGCACCATTCCCTACGTGTTGTCCGGGCGAGGGGCGTATTAGCGCGGGGTGCGACTCGGCGGAGTTCTTCCGGAGTTGTATTCCACGATCTTCTGCCAGTTCAAGCGCCCATCGGCTTCACAGAAATTCTCAAGCAATTCCTTCGTGAACTTGTTGACCAAGCTGGTGTAGCACTGCTGCACCTTCCAGTTGGGTTTGCGCGCCTCGCGCCCGAGCGGTTCGATGATGTCAACATACAGCGTCTCGACGCCGGAGATGAAGTGCCAAAACGCTTGACCACATAGCTTGCGATAGTCGCCCTTATCCTCGTTGATCTCCCGTCCGTAGCAGCAGCCATTCACTGCTTCAATGACTCGCCGCGGTGCGTTCGTGCGCAGAATAGTCTTGGCCTTCTTAAAGTTGTCAAGCATGCGAGCGATTTGTTGGCTGTTGCCCCAATTCGGACCTGACTTGATGGCGACGATGTAATACACGCCGTCCTTATCGAATTCCAGGTCAATGCCGGCGGCTGCTGATTGCGACCACCGTAGACTATTTGGCAAACATAGACGGCCAAGCCCTCCAGAAAACTGCCAAACATGCCTTCCTCTTGCGAGGACAGGTAGGCGTCGAGGATGTTGCGCACGAAGGGTTCGGCAGTTTGGATATCCTTCGCCCGATATAGGTAAGGATTCTTTCTCAGGAGGATGTTCTGCAATGTCAATCGGGATAGGCGCTCTTCACGCGCCTGGTGGAACTTACGAATGTTTGGAACGATGTAAGCGGCGAGCTGATTTTCCGTTATTGGCGACATACTGTTCACCCGGCTCGAAGAGCGTTAATTTGACCGAACTGAGGCGCGAACGCGCCAGATCCACATACTCTTGCTTGATATCAATGCCGACCGAGTTGCGTGCAAGATTTTGCGCGGCTTCGCACGTGGTGCCTGAACCAACGAAAGGGTCGAGCACCCAGTCGCCTTCCTCGGTGAAGAGCTTGATGAACCATGCGGGTAGGGCAAGAGGAAAGGAGGCGCTGTGATTCTTATTCCCTGTTTCCGTGGCGAGATGAAGCACGTTGGTCGGGTAAGCGAGGTCGCGATCGAGCCAGTTGGCGATATTCTTGCCGAAACCGCTGCCCACGCGCGAGTCGAAGCGAACCACGTCGTTTTTGCCAAGCGACTTCAGTCGCGTCTCCGCCCAGCCTCCCATAGGGACGCGCACGGCGTCCTGAAACATCTTGAACTTCTTGGTCTTGTTGAATTGGAGGCAGCATTCCCAGGCATCGCGGAATCGGTTCGGCCATTTGCCGGGGTAACAGTTCTTCTTGTGCCAGATGTATTCCTCGGTCCAAAGCCAGCCTTGCCGGCGCAACGCCAGGATGAGTTCCAGCACGTAGGTATGCCGCTCACCGTTCACCACCTTCTCTTTGATGTTTAGAGCCTATCTCTAAACCTCGCATTTGCGCCAACAGATGATGGCGCAGGCGAAAAACAGCAGGGACAGATAATTGCTCGCCTTCTTCTCCCAGCGAATCAGCAACCGACGAAAGCGATTGAGCCATGAATGAGTCACTTCGACCACCCAGCGGCGCGACTTGCGTCGGCCCGGCTTGCGTTGGCGTTTTTTTGGCCGTTCTCCTTGTCCGGCACATG
>NZ_JAAFGM010000062.1 GCF_012931985.1 Candidatus Roseilinea sp. NK_OTU-006 | reverse complement strand
CCCGGCAGTGCTCGGTGCGCCACGGCATATCCAACGGCAACGAGATACGGTCGAGCGGCGAAACCGGGTTGTCGGCGCTCTCCAGGCAATACACGACCGGTCCACGCTGAATCGCGACGCGACCAGTCATCTGTCGCACGTTTGGATTGGCACGCACCAACTGCACCGGCATGTCTAAATTCAGCACGACCTCATCGCCGGTGTGCCATGTGCGCGTGATGGCGATGTAGCCGGTTCGAGACCGGGGATCGGAGATCGGCGATTGATTGACCTTGAGCGTGTATTTCGTGCACCAGCCAGGGATGCGGAGATGAAGCGTGAACTGCTTCGGTTCGTCTGTTGTCAATCGAAGCGCAACCTTACCGTCCCAAGGATAGTCAGTCGTCTGCACAATCGTCACTCGCCGATCCGGAAACTCGGCTGTGCTGCCGGCGTAGAGGTGCACCCAGATGCCATCGTCGTCGGTCGAATAGAAATAGCCGCCGACGCTTGCGATCAGGCGCGCGATGTTGGGCGGGCAGCAGGCGCAATCGAACCACGGCTGGCGGTGATGATCGCCGCGCGACGCCAGCGGGTTTTCGTAGAAGAACTTCGTGCCGTCCAGCGACACGCCGCTGATCGTCCCGTTGTAGAGCGCGCGCCCCATCACATCGGCGTATTTGCCGTCGCCCTCGAATTGCAGCATGCGATGATTCCAGAACACCATGCCGATCGCCGCGCACGTCTCGGCGTAGGCCGTCTCGTCGGGCAAGTCGTAGGCGACCGTGAAGCCTTCGTTGCTGGCCGATGGGCCGATGCCACCGGTGAGATACATGCGCTCGTCGGCCACGCTGTGCCAGATGCGCTCGCAGGCAGCCAGCAGTGACGCGTCGCCGGCCTCGCCGGCCAGGTCGGCCATCGCTGAATACAAATACATGGCGCGCACGGCATGGCCGGTGACGACGCTTTGTTCGCGCACCGGGATGTGGGACTGGTTGTATTCGTAGGTGCGAAAGCGAAAGCGCGACGGGTCCTCGCCACGCCGGCGCGCCTCGATGTCGAAGTAATGCGGCTTGCGCCCGCGCTCGTCCACGAAATACTGTGCCAGCTTCAGATAGCGCCTTTCGGCGGTGGCGCGATACAACTTGACCAGCGCCAGCTCGATCTCTTCGTGGCCGCAATAGCCGCGCAGCTTGCCCCTGCCCCGCCCGAACACGCGGTTGATGTAATCGGCGTAACGGCACATCACATCGAGCAACGTACGCTTGCCGGTGGCCTGATAGTGAGCGACGGCGGCTTCGATGAGATGGCCGGCGCAATAGAGCTCATGATTGTCGCGCAGATTGGTCCATCGCCTATCGAGCCTGGCGCGCTCGAAGACGATGTAATGCGTGTTCAGATACCCGTCGCGCTGCTGCGCTTTGGCGATGCGAGCGATCACGCCGTCGAGCAGCGCGTCGAGTTCGGGATCGGGATGTGTCGCGAGCGAATAAGCCGCCGCCTCGATCCACTTGGCGACGTCGGAATCCCAGAAGATGTGCGGTGGATTGGGGTCGCCTTTCTTCCACTTCAAATCGAACGCGGCGATGCGACCGGTGGTCTCGCACATCGCATACTCCGCCGGCAGGGTGACGGTGCGATTGATCTCGATGCGCGGCGCCCAGAAGCGATCGGAGAGTTTGATGTGTGTGAAAGGCAGCGGGGTGAGCTTACGCCGGACGGCCATGGAAGCTGCGATGGTGGAAAGAAAAGCCCGATCATACGGATCGGGCACGAATGAGCGGTTATTCCTTCAAGAAGTCGCGCAGTTTGCGGGCGTGCGCAGGCAGACGCAGCCGGCTGAGCGCTTGCGCTTCGATCTGCCGGACGCGCTCGCGTGTGACACCGAGCTTGCGCCCCACTTCTTCGAGCGTATACGTCTCGCCGTCGAGCAACCCGTAGCGCAACTGCAAGATGCGCACCTCGCGTGGCGGCAACGTATCGAGGATGTCGGCCAGTTGCTCGCGCAGCATCTGATTCGTCACCATCTCGGCCGGCGCGGGGCTGTCCTCGTCCGGGATGAAGTCGCGGAGCACGCTCTCTTCCTCGTCGTCGGTCGGCGTCTCCAGGCTGATCGGCCGGCGCGCGACCTGAATCATCTGCTCGGCCTTGCGCACGGTCACGTTCAACGCCTCGGCCAACTCGGCCACGGTCGGGTCACGCCCCAGTTCCTGCGTGAGCTGGTGGCTGGCGCGCAGCAGGCGGTTGATCTGGTCGCCCATATGCACCGGCACGCGGATGGTGCGTCCCTGGTCGGCGATCGCGCGCGTGACGGCCTGGCGAATCCACCACGTGGCATACGTGCTGAACTTGTGACCGCGGCGCCAGTCGAACTTCTTGGCTGCGCGGATCAGGCCGATATTGCCTTCCTGGATCAGGTCCAGGAACGGCACGCCGCGGCCGATATACTTCTTGGCCACGCTGATGACCAAGCGCGAGTTGGCGTTGATGAGATGCTCGCGCGCTGCCATGCCGTCTTCAACCAGCATCTCCAGACGCTCGCGCTCTTCCGGCGTCAGATTCGGGTCGGACTGAAGCCGTTCGCGCGCCTCGCGACCGCGCTCCATGCGCTGGGCGAGATCCACCTCTTGCGGCGCCGTGAGCAGCGCCACGCGACCGATCTCTTTCAGATACAGGCCGACTGTATCATCCGCCTCGATTGCCTCGAGCAGGTTGTCGTTCGTCCGGTCGTTGAACTCGTCCTCCTCGTCTTCCTCGTCATCCACGATTTGGTCGGCGGCTTCATCCTCGCTGGCAACGACGGTGATGCCGGCGTCCGACAGGGCAGCGAACAGGTCCTCGAGCTGATCCATGTTCTTCTCGGCGTCGGGGAAGAGGTTGAGGATATCCTCGTATGTCACATACCCCTTCTCACGGCCGAGGTTGATCAACTGCTCCTCGCCGCTCAGCTCCTCGACGGTAATTTCCTCGATCGAGGCGGCCGTTGGGGAGACGGTGTTGGCTTGAACGATCGGAGCAGGCGTAGTAGGCGTTTCAATAGCCGCACTCGGTACAGCACTCACCGGCGAGTCGGCAACCTTTGCCGCCCGCTTGGACTGGCGCTTGGCCGGCTTGGTCGCCGACTTGCGAACAGTTTTGAGGCTCTTCGAGGATTTCTTCGTAACCATTGACTTAGTGTTATACACACCCCTAATGAGATATACGTTAAAACACGCGCAAATTGGCCGGTGAAGGGCCAAGCTTATCAGGAAGATATTAGTGATTTCGCATTATATTGTCAAGTTCAATATGTGAAACGGGCGTATTCGACATTCCCCTGATTGAACAACGATGCCCGTGCGCCGCCGTTATCCGGCCAGATGGGTTGGTCGCTGGCAAATCCGCCGGAGAAGCCACAGTTGTCGGGCGCGACGAGCACATTGGTATAGATGCGGCAGACCTGACCGGCAGCAATAACGGCGCCGTTGCCGAAGAGAAAGGTGTCTATGATGGTATTGTCGGCAATGCGGATGGCCTTCAGCGTCCAGCCGTTCAAATCTACCTGCTGCAGGCCCTCGTTGTATAGCTCGACGTACTCGTCTGCCTGGTTGGGCCCGCTACCCACCGGCTGGATGGACAGGATGCGCACCGTGCCCTGATAAACGATCGAGCCCATCTTGATCGGGGTTGGAGTCGGCTGCGGCGGGGGCTCGGCCGGCGTAGCGGGCAACGGGGCGGTAGGCGGCGCCGTCGCTGCAACCGGCGTTTGGACCTGCGGCGTAGGTGACGGGAGCGGTGTCGCCGGAATTTCAGATATCGGCTGCGGCGTGCCCGCCGTCGGCTGGGGCGTAGGCGGGGGCGGCGTGAAGGTCGGCGGCAGCGTCACTTCTGGCCCGGGCAGCGGCGAATCCAGCATGGACGCGGGCGTCGGCGGCAGCGTCGGTATCAGGCCGGGTTGCGGAGGCTCAGGCGTCGCCGTAGGCGTCGGAATCTTCGGTTCATCGGCGTCCTCGCCGGGGTCGTTGGCTGCTGCGGCCTCTGTCGGCTGAGGAACCAACGGCGAATCCAGCGTGCTGACGACAGCCGGAACGGTCGCCGCTGCAAGCGGAGTCGCTGCCGGCGTTGGTGTGGGCTGGTAGGCCGACGAAATCGCACGGCGAGTGCGCGCCAAGCTGGGGCTGAGCACGAGTGCGGCAGCGATCGCGGCCAGCATGACGCACGTCGCCATCAACGCCAGAGCGATGACGGCCGTCGGGCC
>NZ_JAAFGM010000032.1 GCF_012931985.1 Candidatus Roseilinea sp. NK_OTU-006 | reverse complement strand
CGAGCAGATATTGCATGCGTTAGCTGACGACGCCGACGCACTTCGCAGGCTGGTTGATTGGCGTTGGATCAAAGACAACGTCCAGGCCCTGTCCTTATTTAGCACGCCTTGATGTGGCAGTTGGTATTACAGCACGCCACGACTGAAATGGCCCGCTGGCTGCGCGATGACTACGAGCTAGATGCGCACGCGACCGGCATCCTGATGGGCCAGGCTGCCCGATATGACTTGGGCAACTTCTTCGACCCGGCCTACACCATGGTGTGCAAAGTTCCCCGCCGTTACCTACCGAAGTGAGGGTTATGGCGGCGGCGCGCCGGTCAGCGCAGGAGGTGCAGGCGGCATCTCCTCGTTAAAGAAGCCATACGCCAGACGTGCGATGTCGCTGATGATCGGCGACGTCTCTTTCCAATCGAGCTGGCCTGGGCCGTGCAACATCACGGCGACCACATACTCGCCTTTGGGCGAGCGCACCAGGGCGGCATCGCCGTGGTTGCGCGCGTCCCATGCCTGGCGGTGAAAGACGGTGGCGCTCCCGCTGCCGGCTGCGATCAAGCCCGAGGCGTTGTTCTTGGCGATCACGGTGAGCATCTCGTCGCATTTCGCCGCCGAGAACCTGCCGTCGAACGCGAGGAACATCCCGCCCGCGCCGTTGCGGCATTGCTCGATCATCTCCAAGAGCACGCCGACATCGGCGACGGTGGATTGCGCGTTCGGGTCTGGGTCGGCGTTGATGTCGCCGCGCGCGTTGGCCGGCGTCACGATGGTGGGCGGTGCCACGCCTTGGCCGAGCGGCTGCGCCAGGAAGGTGTTGCGCAGTCCCAGCTTTTGCAGTGTGGCGTTCACGCGGTCGGCGCCGAGCTGCGCGTCGCCGTTGCCCAATTCGCGCAAGACGTCGTTGATCTCTGCCGGGCCGCCGCCCGCCGAGACCCGCTCGAGCTTTTCGCGCAGCGTCGGTGCGATGGGCAGTGCATTTGCGCGGTAGGCTTCCAGGATCAATCCCAGCTTCAACCAGCCTGCGCCGGAGAAGGCAACGTCGCCGTTGATGGCCAGCTCCTCGCCGCTGACCAGGTCCTTGATGAAGACCCCGGCCAGATTGCCCGTACGCGCGGTGAGCGGACGAAGCCGCTCCAGCACGGCTGCTTCGAGCGACCGGACGCCTTTCATACCCAGCGGCATGACATCCACCGGCAGGTCCACCGTGCGCGCGGCGCCAGATTGCATTGCGGCCAGGATCGCCTGTGACGCTTCGGCCACGTTGAGCACGGTGCCGTCCTGGCCGGGCGTGACGGTGCCGGAGGCCAGGTCGGGCGCAGGGGGGCGAGGGTCGCGGTCGTAGCGCGTGGCCAGTTCGGCCAAAACCCCTTGAAGCTGCGGCTCGGAATACTGGTAGGGCAGCGGAATGCGCGCCGGGTGATCGTTCCGGCGCAAGATGAATGCCGGCAGCTTATCCAGCCCTTGCTGGCCGGCGATGACTGCTTCGAGTTGCAACCGCGCAACCGGCTCGTTCAGCCGAAAGCCGATCGCCGCCGGCTCAAGCTCGATGCGCTGGTCGAGATAACGCAGCGTCACCGGCTGTCGCAAGGCGCGTGTGACAGCGCCGATCGCCTCGTCCACCGTGAGTCCGCTCACGTCCAGGTCGCCCAACCGCGTCTCCGGCGGCAGCCGATCGCGCGAGCTGATAAACATGATCACGTTGGCGACCAAGATGGCGAAGATGAGGATGGCCGAGACGACGGCGGCGTTCTCCAGCGTGCTACGGTTCAGGAAGCGTCGTCCCATGAGCAGTTGTAGGCGAAAGTGCGGCGCGGTATACTCACCCAAGTTGCCCGCTGGCGAACCAACGGGGATCGCATATGCTCTGATACATCACACGGAGTGAACCATGACGCTGATCGAGGCGCTGCAGACCATGGCGGCAAACTTCAACCCTGCGTTGGCCAAAGGCGTAAATGCGGTGATTCAATTGAACGCGACCGGCGACGGTGGCGGCAATTATGCATTGGCCATCGCAGACGGCAAATTTGACGTGAAAGAGGGCGTGGCCGAACAGCCCACCGTCACCATCAATGTGGCGGCGCAGGACTGGATTGATATCATCGGCGGTCGGCTTGACCCGACCAAGGCGTTTATGAGCGGCAAGCTGCGCATTGCCGGCGACCTCGGTCTGATGATGCGCTTCCAGCGCATGTTCATGACCGGCTGATCGAGAGGCCGAATGGCTGAAGATTTCCCTTTCGATGCCCTGGCTTGCGCCTGGCAATCCGGCGAGCCGGAGCAGGTCGCAAGCCTCTGCCATCCTAACGCCACATGGATTGTGGACGGCCGGCCATATCACGGCCGCGCCGAGATCAGCGCCTGGCTGCGCAGCATCGGCGTCATGCCACATCGCGCCCGCATTCTGATCCGCCGGGCGTTTCGTGACTTGCGCGAGCCGGCATGGTGGGCGGCTGAATGGGCGCTGCGCACTGCGGCGGACGATGGCTGCTGGCGCGAAGTGGAACAGGGCGTGATGCTGTGCTTCAGCGCCGGGCAGATCACTCATCTGCGCATCCACAACGACCACCGCAGCGTTCGCAAGGTGGCAGCCGATGCGCCCCTGCGCGACGAGGCCTGGCCTGCGTTCATCCCACCGCGGACGCGCGACATGACCTATGACGAAATCCTGGCCGTGCATTACCGACATGTGCGGCAGGGCTGGGCGCGCGGCGATGCAGAAACCGTGATTAGTTGTCATGCGCCTGAAAGCTTAATCCAAACGTCGTTCGAGGTGGTGCGCGGTCATGACCAGTTGCGTCGCGCCGTGCGCGCCTACGCCGAGAACTATGCCGACACGGTCATCACCGTGCATCGCGTCGTGTATAGCGGCGATTATCTTGCGATTCACCAGACCTGGAGCTGCACCAATCGCAAAACCGGTGTGCGTGCCGACGATCAAGACCTCAACATCGGCGTGATGCAGGATGGCCGATTTTGGCGCTGGCGCGAATACTACGACAGCACCCAATCCGCCCAAACGCTGGAGCAGACCGTATTCGGCGTGAAGCGTGCGGATGAGAACTGACGCGCTCAGCGATACAACGTTTGGAACAACTGCGGCGTATATTCGCGCACGATCGCGCTGGTGATCGCGCCGGCCTGAATGATGTCGCGGTAGAGCAGGGCGCTGCGCCGGAACTGGCGCGCTTGGGTGTGGGTGTCCATCGCGACGAGGCCGAACTTCATCCGCCAACCCTCGCCCCATTCGAAGTTATCCACAAAACTCCAGTGATAGTAGCCGCGCACGTCGTAACACATCTGGATCGCCTGCCAAGTGGTATGCAGATGTTGTACGAGGAAGGCCGGCCGCAGATCGTCGTCGTGGTCGGGCAGTCCGTTCTCGGTGATGTAGATCGGCAGCTTGTAGCGGCTGAGCTGCCGGGCGAAGATCAAGATGCCCTCGGGGTATATCTCGCCAAAGTTGAAATCGGTCATCGCCACGTCTTGTGGGTAGAGGAGCAGCTCGCTGTAGAACGTCTCGCGTTTGGTGGGATCGAATGCGACGCGGTGGCGGGTGTAGTAGTTCAGACCGATCCAGTCGAGCGTGCCGCGCAGTTTGCGCGCGCTCACCGGTGCACCGCGTGCGAGGATCCGTTGCCAACGACCCTTCGCCAGCGCTTCCAGGATGCTCTGATTGAACATGCTATTGAGCGCCCGCGCGATGATGCCATCGAGCAAGTGGCCGGGACGCAAAGGCTGGAAGTAACGCATATGGTGCGCCAAGCCGACGCGGGCCAGCGTTTGTTTCTCGTGCAGGGTCTCGTAGGCGACGGCGTGGGCGATGAGCATGTTGCGCAGCACCTGAGCGGCTAGCCTGGCGTCTTGCAGTCCGGGCGGCATGCGCCCGCCGGACAGGTAGCCCATGGTGGCATAGACGTTCGGCTCGTTGATCGTGCACCACAGGTCGCACAGGTCGCCCAACGCATGCACCACTTTCTCGGTAAATCGTCGGAAGAGCGGGACGATGACATCGGCATCTTCCCAGGCGCGGCGCTCCTCCAGCCAGCATGGGTTCGTGAAGTGGTGGAGCGTGACCATTGGCTCGATGCCGCGCTGGCGCAGGGCAAGCAACATGGCGCGATAACGGTCGAGGGCGGCTGAATCGAATCGGCCCTCCCGGGGTTCGATGCGGCTCCATTCAACAGACAAGCGGTGTGCATTGAGGCCGAGTGCGACCATCCGGTCGAAATCTGCCTCGGCGTTGTTCCACCAATCGCAGGCGATGCCGGATCGATCGCCGTTCATGATGCGCTTGTGCGTCTGCTCCCATTGCCACCATTGGTTGTTCGTGTTGTTGCCTTCCACTTGGTGGGCGGCGGTCGCAGTGCCCCATTTGAAGTTGGGGGGGAAGTGCAGGGTGAACTCGGACACAGCGCGCAAACCAGCGAGGGCGTGACTATGCAGCTAAGCCGGTGGACTTGCGTAGCGCGCGGGCGCGGTTGAACAGCCACCAACGCAGCGGAGAAAGCACGCATACCCATGCGCCAACGTGCCTGACCACCTGCCCGCCGAAACCGCGCTTGAAGCGATACACCCCCCATAGCCCGTCGTTGCGTTTCTCGAAGTTAGCTTCAAGTGTGGCCTCGTCTTCATCGGGCACGCCCCACAGATCGTAGGTCTTACAGCCTCGCTGGCGCGCCCAGAGCATCGCTTCCCACTGCAGCAGATACGTGGGCATAAGCTCGCGATGGTGGTTGGTGCTGGCGCCGTAGAGGTAGGTGGCGCGCTCGCCCAGCGCCGTCACAATCAAAGCGGCCAGTGGCTCGTGCTGATACTCGGCGATGAGCAGCCGGGCGGGCGTATCCGCGCCGCGCGTGAACAAGTCGAGGAAATCGCGATAGTAAGACGCCGGATGAATGGCAAACGCGTCGCGCACCGCCGTCGCGCGCATCATGGCGTAGAACAGCTCGGCATCATCCACGTTGCCGACGCGCACCGTCACGCCGCGCCGCTTGGCCAGCCCGATGTTGTAGCGCGTCTTCGGCTTCATGGCCGTCAGGATGTCCACATCTTCATCAACGTCCAGATTGACCCAGATGGTGCGGCGCGGCTGCACGCTGAAATCCACCGGCTTCAGTTTCAAACACTGGAGCAGGTGACGATCCGACGGCGTGTCGAGTAAATCTGGTTCGAGTACGACGGCGAAGGCGCCGTGATGGCGCGCCAGCCGACAGAGGGTGCGTATGGCAGCCTCCGCACATCTTTCATCGTCCCAATTCACCACCGGCCCGCGCGGAATGTAGATGATTCTGCCCAAGCCGCCAGGCAGCGCGCGCATCAGCGCCAACGCTACGCCGACCAGCCTGTTGTGGGCGCCGAGCACGCTGGCGTACAAGACACGCCATCCGTGCGCAGCCTTAAGCTGGCCCCACGCCTGAGTCTGTAGAATGTGACCGCGGGGATGTCGCGAGACGAAGTTGTCCCACTCGGAAGCGGGAATTTCGCGCGGTCGGGCGCGCTGTGGAACCTGGCGAGATCGCATTCTATGAGCGCGTACGAAGCGGGCGAAGCACCTTTGCAGGGGTGCTTCGCCCTGCGCAGTCGGGGAATCGGGATTTGAACCCGAGACCTCTGCGACCCGAACGCAGCGCGCTACCAGGCTGCGCCATTCCCCGTATGCGCGAGCGATTATACACGCGCGTGAGTGGTCCCACCGATGCCGCGTCCATGCGAATCGCGCGTGTGATAGTGGCTCGTGCGATGTCCCGCTGCGCTGAAAGGATATACTTACGCGGGTTTATTTTTGTGGATCGTTCGCGTCATGCAAATCTCATGTGTGACGGCCGCTTGGGGTGGCCGTCTATTCCCTCATTTAAGGAGAGTGCTGAATGTCCAACACCTTGCGTGAATTGCTTCGTTCGGCCGGCGATGTGGTTGAGGTTGTCACGCGGCAGGCGACGTCATCCGACCCATTTACTCGCGTGGGTGAGATGAGCGTACAGGTGCGCGATCAGGATGGCCTGTGTAGCCGCGGGATTGATGTGCTAGTGAACGCAGCGGTGTTCGGCACACCCGAACAGCAAGCCGCCGCTCGTTGGTTGATCTGGGAGATCGGGCAGGCCGTGGGTATCCGGCCAGCGTCCATCCACGAGCTATACGTGGCGCGTGGTCGCGATGCGCTCGGCCACACCTTCACCACGCCGGCCATGAACATCCGCATGATGGCTTACGACACGGCGCGCGCAGCCTTCCGCGCCGCAGTTGAAAAGCAAGTCGGAGCGCTCATCTTTGAGATCGCCCGCAGTGAGATGACCTATACCGAACAGCGCCCGGCGGAATACACCACGGTGATGATCGCCGCGGCCATCAAGGAGGGCTTCCGAGGGCCTTTGTTCATCCAAGGCGATCACTTTCAGGTGAACGCGAAAAAGTACAAAGCGGATGCTGATGCCGAGTTGTCGGCCCTGCGCAAGCTGATTGATGAGGCGATGGCTGCCGGCTTCTACAACATAGACATTGACACCTCAACGCTGGTGGACCTGAGTAAGCCCACCCTGGATGAGCAGCAGCATCTGAATTATGAGCTATGCGCGTTGTTTAGCGATTACATCCGTCAGCGCCAACCGGCCGGCGTGATTGTTTCGCTGGGCGGTGAGATCGGCGAAGTCGGCCAGAAGAACAGCGACGTTCACGAGCTGCGCGCTTTCATGAGCGGCTATCTGCGCCTCATCAAGCATACGCCCGGCATCAGCAAGATCTCCATCCAGACCGGCACAACCCACGGCGGGGTGGTGCTGCCCGATGGCTCGATCGCCGATGTGAACATTGACTTCGACACGCTGCGCGAACTCTCTACTGCGGCGCGGGAGGAATACGGCATGGGCGGCGCCGTGCAACACGGCGCAAGCACGCTGCCCGAGGAGGCCTTCGGCAAGTTTGTGCAGGCCGGTGCGATCGAAGTGCACCTGGCCACTGCCTTCCAACAAATCGCTTACGCGCACTTGCCGAAGTCGCTCAATGAGATGATCACCCATTGGCTCTTCAAGAATGCGGCCGACGAGCGCAAGCCGGGCGATACTGATGAGCAATTTCTCTACAAGACGCGCAAAAAGGCGACCGGCCCGTTCAAGAAAGAGCTCTGGTCATTGCCCGAAAGCGATCGCGCGCGGGTGCGCGATGCGTTGTATGAGCGCTTCCGCATGCTCTTCAACCGACTGGGGGTGGAGCACACCAAAGGGATAGTGGAGAGCTTTGTGACGATGCGCGAGATTCACAAGCGTCCCGAGGACTTCGGCGCACCGAAGGCAATGGTTGAGGACGTGCGCGGCTTGGCGGATTGAGCGTCGGGATGGGCATCCACGCGATAGCGGCGCGGGGATGCCCTCAATTTTTGCATCGGAGGTCGCATGGCGCGGAGGCGAGTGCTTTTCCTGACCAGCCCGGTGGGCCCGTTGGGTTCAGGCGAGGGCGGCGGCGTAGAGACCAATCTGATGAACCTGACGCCTATTTTGGCCCGGCGCGGCCACACCGTGGCGATCGCCGCGCCAGCCGGCAGCGTTCAACCCGCGCCTGAGGTGTTCGTGTATCAAGTCGAGGGGAAACCCCCGCCCTACGCCACTACGGCGCGACGCGATGCCCCCGTCATCTGTCAGCCCGATGGGGTGTTGGAGCGTATGTGGGAGCTGGCTATGCGCGTCCAGGATCAGTACGATGTCATCATCGGCATCAACTACGACTGGCTCGCCTATTACCTCACGCCCTTCTTCAAGACGCCGGTGGGGCACATCATCAGCATCGTCTCCACCATAGACGCCGTGGACGCCATCATCCGTGAGCGTTTCTATGAATACCCCAATCACTTCGCGGTGAACACGTGCGCCCAGGCGTCCACCTTCCCGTTCATTGACCCCTGCCGCATGATGTCGCTGTACGGCGGCGTGGACCTCGCGCGGTACTCACTGAACCTCGCCCCGCAGGACCGCATCTGCTGGGTGGCGCGCATCTCGCCGGAGAAGGGCCTCGAGGATGCCTTCGCTGTGGCCCAGCGTCTGCGCATCCCGCTTGATGTGTGCGGCAAGATGCAACACCCGGAATACTGGGAGGCGTGCGTGGCGCGTTACCCGGATGTGGACGTGACCTATCACGGCTTCCTCAATCAGGATGCCTTGCATCGCGTGGTGCGCAACGCCAAAGCGCTGTTGATGACGCCGCACTGGATCGAGGCATTCGGTAACACGTGCATCGAGGCAATGGCCGGCGGCACCCCTGTCATTGCCTACAACGCCGGTGGGCCGTCCGAGCTGGTGCAGGATGGGGTAAGCGGCTTCCTCGTCCCGCCGCGCGATGTAGATGCCCTGGTCGAGGCAGTGCGCCGCGTGGACCGGCTCGACCGTCGCCTCGTCCGTAAACGTGCCGAGAAGTTCTCACTGGAACGCTTCGCAGACCGCTACGAACGCTTCATCGAGCACGTCATCTGCGGCGACCCGCAAGCCCTCCTGGAGTGGGAGCTGCAAGCCTCCCATCCCTTGGACTGAGGGGAAACGCAGCACGTCATGTGTCCCGCATGAGATGCGCGGTCGGCTCACGCCCATCCACGTCTCGGGGCAGGACGGCAGGACGCTCGCGTAACACCGCTGCACGTGTTTGTCCTGGGCAGTTACGGATTGCGACGAGGGTTCGCCGGCCGGGCTGGCAGCCGGGGGACGGATTGAGCGTAGTCGCCGTGGGCTATGGCACTGCGCCGAAAACGGGCCAACCAAACGCTGAGGTGCGCGTGTCGCTCCGTCGGCGGGTTTCACACGCCGGCCTTTGATCTGCTGGTCGCGCCGTAGCGGGTGCCTCGGCGATACGCAGTGTGATAGTTACCCTGGAACCAGCTCCATGAAAAATCGGTTGCTGTAGGGCTGTGGTTGGTCCGACAGGTGCAAAGGGGTCAGTATGGCCCGGCTGCGCCAGTGCCACAGGAGGGCTTCCCCCCGCGCTCGCCAGCCCTGCCGGGCGCGGCCGCGCATGGCTGCTGTGAAGTGGCGCGCCTCGCGCCGATAGTCGCCGGCAAACAACAGCCGCGATTCTGTCGCCCCGCTGCGCGCGATCAACATCTGCACCTCATCCCAATCCGGCAAGCCATAGGCGATGTGCTCGCTCAGGTAGGGATGCGGACGACCGATGAGCTGCGTATGCAGTGCGTTCAGGCGGGCTTCACTCTCGGCATGGCCAGGGCTGCCGAACGGCGCAGCCAGGATGACGGCGCGTCGGGCCACGCGCAGGCAATCTTGCACAAACCCTAGCCGCCGCTCGCGCGGCAGATGCTCCAACGTATCTATCGCGGTCACGACATCAAACGACGCCGGCGCAAACGGCAGGCAGTCGCCGCCATACTGCACATCGCCGCTGCCATCTACATTCACGCTCACCACCGGACAGGCAACAAATCGAGAGAGCAATCCCACGCGGCCGCCGACATCCAGAACGCGCCTGATCTCCCCGCCGTGCGAAGCGATCATCTGCGCCACAACCTGATGACGCTCGTAAAGATCATACGGCAGGAACCAATGCGCCGGCCTCATGCGCCCTTACCTTCCACCCATACGTTGAATAATGCGCGATAGCGGGGCACCACGACCTGCCAGTCATACAGCCGACGCGCCTTAGCCTGGCCTGCGCGACCCAGCGCCTGGCGCATCGTCGCCGAATTGCCGAGCGCGATCACCGCGCGCGCCAACGCTGCTGCATCCCCGTATTGCACCAGCAAGCCATCTTCACCATCGCTGATCACGCTTGCCGACGCGCCGGCCCGCGACCCGATCACCGGCTTGCCGGCTGCCCACGCCTCGACGATCACCATGCCGAACGACTCGCGCTCCGATAGATGAACAATCATATCGGCTGCGCAAAAGATGGCCGGCTTATCGCGCTCGTCAAAGTCCGGCAGGATCGTCACGCGCTGCGGATGCGGCAGCGCCTGCGCATGTTTCCGCAGCTCGGCCGCTTCGCCGGCGCCGGCCAGCAGCAAGCGCGCTTGCGGCAGCGCCTCCCAGATGGCCGGCATGGCTGCCAGCAGCACATCGGCGCGTTTGTACGCCGTCATGCGCCCGATCATGGCGATCACCAGCGCATCGTCCGTCCAGCCCTGCTGAAGGCGGAAAGCCCGGCCTGCGGCAGGGGAAGCAAATGCCTCCGTATCCACGCCGCCGCCGATGACGTGAAGGCGCGCGCCCGGACAGCGCGCGGCCAGGTAGTCCCGCTCGTAGTCGCTTAGCGCGACGTAGGCATGGGCCTGGCGAATCGCGCGATACATGCGTGGTAGGTCGTAGCTCCATGGATCGGCAGGATGCACCGTCCCGACCAAGACCACCGGCCGACCGCTGGCGCAGCCGGCAGCCAGCGCGTCGTACATGTGAATCATGGGGAACGAGGCGGCCACGATGACATCGGCCGGCTGATCGAGGATCGCGCGGCGCAACCCCGGCACGATTGGCCCAAAGTACAGCCCACGCACCCAATCCTGGCCGGGCAAACGCAGTTTGTGCGCTACGCGCGCCGCATTTAGCCGTAGCCATGTCAGCCGGTTGAACACATCAAATCGGCGCACCCGCACGCCGTTCAGCGTCACCTCGCCCACGGGCAAGCGGGGCTGACGGGAATCAATGAACAGCTCGCAGCGATGGGCCACCGTGGTGAACACCGTCACCGCATCCCCTTGCGCGCTCAGCCGTTCGGCCAGCGACTGCATCAACCACTGCACGCCGCCTTTGGAAGGGTGATACGCATGAGTGACAAACAATACCCGCATGGCGTGCTCTCTCCCACCGACACAGCCATCAGCGATGCGCACGCGCGACAGAGGCATAGACCTCTCGATGCGCCTGCATGAAGTGCGCCAGCCGGTCACGCACCGCCGTCTGCAATGCCTCGGCCGCAAAGCGCGCCGCCCCGCGCTCCAGCTCGGCCACCGCGCGCAAGATCGCTTCGGCCTCCACGGCCTCAATCACGAGGCCCAGCCCCTCGCGCTCGACCCATGCCGCCATCGGAATGACGCGGCTCACCAAAACCGGCTTGCCGGCCGCCAACGACTCGAGCAGCGAATGGGGATAAGCTTTGACCACATCCGGCCGCGTGGCCAGCACCACGCCGGCGCTCGCGCCGGCCAGCGCCGCATTCACGTCCACCCGTTCGTTCAGCACATGGACGCGCCCCTCTAGACCGCGCGCCCTGACCCGTTGCATCATCTCATCGAACAACACGCCGCGCCACAAGAAGATCAGGCGCAAGTCGGGGCGTCGCTGTGCGGCGTCCAGCAAAGCATCCACCCCCTTGCTGGTGAATTGCTCCACTGTCCAGGGCGCCGAGCCGGCCAGCAGGGTAGGCGGGGCGTCGGGCGGGAGCGGCGTGTGCGAAAACCGACTCGCGTCTATGGCCGGCTGAACCAAGCGCCCCTGAGCGATGCCCCATGCCTGTAGACGTTCGTAATCTGCCTCGCTCGACACGATGATCGTGCGGGCCAGCTTAGACAGCCGGCATGCCATATCACGATGACGTTCATCAAGGCCCCCGACCACCGTGTAGACGATTGGCCGTTTCAGAAAGCGCAGCGCCGGAAAGGGAAACGGATCGGGGTTGAACACGTGATGCAAGTCAACCGCTCGTTCGGCGCGCCAAAGTTCGGGCGCCTGATTCACCCCCCACAGCAGGCGCGGGATGCGCGTGCCGGGCGTGCGCGTCGGGTAGAAATGAATGACCTCCCCCGGCGCAATCTGTTGCAACAGTTGGACATCCTGCATCACCGCCTCGCAATCAGCCATTGCAGAAGGCGGAATGGTGACGTGATACAACGCGCGCATCAAGAGACCTTGCCCCGCGTCACACGCGCATTCTGCCCGCCGAATCGCCCGCGCCAGCCGTCCAGGCAGCCTAACCCAATGGCGCGCGCATGCGCCAGATCGTCGCGCAGAGCGGCGAGCGCAGCAGCATACAGACTGTACGCCGTCCAGGCGGCAAATAGCCTCCAGCGCCCTTGCGGGTAGAACTTGCGGATGTACAGAAAGCGGTTTCTTATTACATAATAAACATGAACTTGATGTCGGATGAAGGCCGAGCGATCCACAGCATGGCGCACGACTGCCGAGCCATCCACGGCGCTGTGCCAGCCGCTTTGTCTTGCCCGTGCGCACAGGTCAGCCACTTCGCCGCCGAAGAAGTAATCCTCATCCAACAGCCCCACCGTGCGCAACACGTTGGCGCGGATCATCACACATGTGCCCGGCACGTAATCCACCAGCCGCACCTGGCCCGGCGGCGGCACATCCAACCGGTGAGATGCCAGATGCCGCGCGATGTCTTTGCCGCCGGCCGACAACACTCGTTGCGGGTCGGCAGCATCCACCAGCACCGGCCCGACGATGCCGATCTCTGCGCGATCGTTCAGCGTGCGCCGGAGTTGGCCGATGGCGTCTGCATTGGCCTGTGCGTCGTTGTTCAGCAACAGCACTGCCCCGCAACCGGCATCCAGCGCCTGTTGGAGCGCCAGGTTGTTGCCGCCGGCGAAGCCGCGATTCACCGCGCTGAAGATAACCTGTACACCGTCGCCCGAAACTTCGGCCAGCGCGCGCACATCTTCTGGTCGTGAGCCGTTGTCCACTATCCAGATGCGCTTGCCCGGCATATCCCACTGCTGGGCATTGCGCAGGCAAGCCAGGGTATCCCCGGCCTGGTTCCAGTTCAAGATGATGACGCCCAGGGTCATAGTGAAGGGATTATTCAGCCTGCAGCGCAGCAGTAGAAGCTAGACCCACGATCGCAGCGGCGCGGGTTGGCCGGCAACTCACGCAGCGCGCTGTCGAGGATGCGCCAGCCGGCCTCGGTCAGCCAGCGCCCCAGCGCGGCATGGGTGAAGCGGCTGCCGTGCTTCCAGCCGGGGGCCGGCGTCACAAAGTAGTTCGGATCATCCGTCTCCAGCGTGACCACGCTCTGCACCACGAGGAAGCGGCGCGCCACCGGCCGCAGGGCGCGGACGAACTCGGCCGGCTGCGCCAGATGATACAAGCCGCCGGTGCACAAGACCAGGTCATAGGCCCGTCCCGCGCGCGTCACATCCCACACGTCGCCCACTTCGAAGCGCAGCGCCGGCAGTTTCAGCAAGCGGGCCGCCGTCTGTGCGCGGCGAATCTCTTGCGGGTCAAGGTCCACGCCGGTGATGTGCGCATTGGGCCGCAGCGTGGCCAGCAAGCACGCATAGTAGCCATCGGCGCAGAACAAGTCCAGACACTCCGGCGCTGCGCTCGGCAGGTCGGCCAGACAACGCTGCAAGTACGCTTCGATCACCTGTTCTTTGGCGCCTTGATTGGCGACATGGGCCGGCGGCGCAGGTTTCAGGAACCGGCGCAGCGAGAAGCGTTCGCCCTTCTCGACGTAGCTAGGGTCGAGCCGGCGGCGCAAGGTGTTGAACAGGGCGCGCAGTTGATCGGCGCGGCGGGGAGGAAATTGGGTTTGCAGGCCAAAGCGCGAGAAGTCGTGATACCATGGTTGCAGCGCGCGCACTTCCGCATCGGGCGACGGCATCGCACGCGCGATTCTATCACGCGCACAGCCAGGAATCATGTCTCGGGTTGATCTGGTCATCGTCAACTGGAACGGGCTGCGCCATCTCCCCCTTTGCTTCGACGCGCTGCGCGCTCAGACCTTCACCGATTTTCAACTCTGGCTGGTGGACAACGGCTCGACCGATGGTTCGGTGGACTGGGTGCGCCGGCGCGAACCGCACGTGCGCCTGCTGGTCAACCCACACAACCGAGGCTTCGCGGCGGCCAACAATCAAGCCATCCGCGCCGGCGGCGCGCCTTACGTCGCTACCCTGAACAACGACACCGTTCCCGATCCCAACTGGCTGGCTGAACTGGTGCGCGCGCTAGATGCAGACCCGCGCCTGGGTGCGGCAGCCTCGCTGATGCTGTTTGCCGATCGCCCCGACGTGATTAACTCAGCCGGCGTCGCAGTGGATCGCCTGGGCATTGCCTGGGACCGGCGGGGAGGGCAGCCGGTCGCCAAGAGCGAGACCGCGCCGACGCCCGTGTTTGGCGCGTGCGCCGGAGCAGCGCTGTATCGCCGCGCCATGCTGGACGAGGTGGGCCTGTTCGACGAAGATTTCTTTGCGTATCTGGAGGATGTGGATCTGGCCTGGCGGGCGCAATGGGCCGGCTGGACGACGGCATACGTTCCCGCCGCCCGCGTGTTGCATTGTCACTCGGCCACGGCAGGCGAAGGCTCGCCGCTGAAGCGCCGGCTGCTTGGGCGCAACAAGGTGTGGTTGATCCTGAAGAACTATCCGTTGCCGTATCTGTGGCGATATTGGCCGTTGATGTGGGGATACGACGCGGCTGCGGTGGCTCGCGCGCTCATCATGCGCCAGGCGGCAGGCGTCCTGGCCGGCCGCTGGGAAGGCTGGCGCAACGCGGCACACGCCTGGCGCAAACGGCGCGCCCTGCTGCGACGCTGTTCCGACCGGCACATCTTCGACGTGTTAGCTCCGGCGCAATCGCCGAGGGCGGTTATGGCGCGCTATCAACATTTGCAAGCCAACACGCGCTAGCTGCCTAGTCACCATGCTGAGAGCAACGATCTTGCTGTGCATCATGTTCAGCGCATTGGCCCGGCCACTGCCGCCGCAAATCGAAAGGCAACACGCCCGACCAGGCGCCATCGCGCAGAGTTATCGCGTCTTCCTGCCGATTGTGTTGAACCAGCCGACGCGCTTTGCCGTGATCGGCGATTTTGGGCTGGCCGGCGCGCCGGCGGCTGCTGTCGCAAACTTGGTGAAAGCCTGGCAGCCGCAGGCCATCGTCACCACCGGCGATAACAACTACTACAGCGGCCTCGCCGGCACCATTGACCAGAACATCGGCCAGTATTACGCCGACTTCATCCATCCTTATCTCGGTTCGTATCCTGCGCCGAACAATCCGGGGTTTAATCGCTTCTATCCTGCCCTGGGCAATCACGACTGGAACAGCAGCACCGGCTACGCCGCGCATCTGAGCTACTTCACCCTGCCGGGCAACGAGCGTTACTACGAGGTGCTCATCGGGCCGGCGCACTGGTTCATCCTGAACAGCGACGTGAATGAACCGGATGGCATCACGGCATCCTCGGCCCAGGCGTTGTGGTTGCAAAGCGCGCTGGCCGCCTCGACCGCCTGCTGGCAGATCGTCGTCCTGCACCATCCGCCTTACTCTTCGTCGGCGGGCATGGCTCAACGCCGGCCACGCAATGGCCATTTGCAACTTGGGGCGCCGACGTGGTGATCGCCGGCCATGCCCACAATTACGAGCGCCTCTCGCGTGATGGGATCGTGTATCTGGTCAACGGCATCGGCGGCGCACCACTCTATGCCTTTGGCGCGCCGATCGCCGGCAGCGTGGTGCGATACAACGGGGATTACGGCGCGCTGCGATTAGATGCCACTGCCTCACGGCTGCGCTTTGACGTGTTGAACACCGCCTCGGCGACGGTAGATGCTTTCGAGTTAACAGGCAGGTGCGCCCCGTAGCCGACACTTGCTAACGCCGGACGGCGGGCAGATACAGGAAACGCGGCCCACTGGCCGGCGACCCCAGCGTCACTTCATCCACCACCACGTTCAAGCCGGCCGGCGCCACATCCACCGCCTCGATCACCACCGCCACCGGCAGCCCGCTGGCAGCACGCAAGTCGAGCGCGACATGCCGCCAATCCTCCAGCGGCGGTTCAGCCTCTTGGACGTGCAGCACACCGGGTCCCTGTCCGCTGCGCCCGGCGAGCAGATCGGCAGAGGCCACGGCGCGCAACGGCTGAGGCCCTGCGTGGTTCAGCGGCAACAGCGAGCCATCCACTTGCACCTGCACCGACGCTGTGTCGCCGGGGCTGTTGCCGGTCACGCGCGCCAGCACCGACAGCACCCCTTGCGCCGGAATGACGACGCGCTGGCTGATGACGCCTGTGCCGAGGATGGCCGCCCCGCCGGCCCCGCTGTGCGCGGTTTGGGTGTAGCCGGCCGCGCCAAAGAAGGCCCATCCGCCTGTCGTCTCGAAGTGGCTGTTGGTCACCACGTTGTCTTGCGGCGGCAGCACGATCAACGGGCGGCGGTCGTTGGGCGCGCGTTCGCGCAAGGGCGGCAAAACCCCAAACTGGTCATGCGACACGCTCACCGAATACACGCCGCTGCCGGTGAAGTAGGCAAATGCGCGTCCCTGGGCATCGCTGGGCAACGCGGCGCAGGCATCGGCAGACGCGACCTGTGCGCCGTACACGGGCTGGCTCAGGTTGTTGACGACTACGCCGCTGATCGGATGCGCGCTGATGAGCAGCGTGGACTGGGTGGGACTCCAGCCGGCTTGCAGGTTGCCGGCCTGGTCGCGCGCCCGCGCGCGGAACTCGTACCGCTGGCCGCAGGCCGGCCCAGCAGGCACATACGCCCCGCTCAGCGTGGTCGAGGGCGCGTTGCTCAACCACGGCGTCCAGGCGCCGCTTGGCGCCTGGCGGGCCTGAACATCGTAGCCGGCCACGCCGGAACCGACATCGCTGCCGCTCCACGCAAGCGCGATGGCGGCATCGCTCAGCGCGGTGGGCGGGCCGACCAGTTGCGATGTGGGCGCAACCCGGTCAATGCGAAACGGGCCGTAGTGCAACGTTGTATTGGCGGCGTTGCCCACCAGGTCCACAGTGCGCAGGTGGGCATACCAGGTCATCACGGCGTTCGCCGTGGTGGTCAGGCTGATGCTGGTCAGGTTGCCAATGTCTTTGACGGCATCGGGCTGTGTGGTCGGTGCAGCGTCCCACACCACCGAATATCCGTCCAGACCGCTGCCGGCATCTATGGCTGGAATGAGATTGAGCACAATTGCCGAGGCGTTGCTCCAGCTCACGCTGGGCGGCGAAGAGGCGGCCACAGAGGGCGCTCCCGGCGGCACGCGATCCACCTTGAACGGGCCATAGTGCAGGACACTTGGCGAGGCGTTGCCGGCGTTGTCCACGCTGCGCACGTGCAAATACCAGTCGGCCACTGCCGGCGTGGTGCCGGTCGTCAGGTTGGGCGCCGGCCCGACATCGGCCACTGTATCGGGGACTGTTCCCGCTATCGTGTCCCACACGAAGGAGTAGCCGTTTAGCCCGCTACCCACATCGCCGCCTGCGCTGAGTTGCACCTGTAAGGTGCTTGCCGCCGTCCAGGTGTTAGGCGATGGTGACGCGCCGGTGACGCCGGGCAAGCTGGGCGGCTCGCGGTCAATGCGAAACGGGCCGAAATGCGCTGCATCGGGCGACCAGTTGCCCACCTGATCCACGCTGCGCATGTGCAGATACCACGCGCCGGCCCCGCTTAATGGCCCATAGCTCAGGCTGCTCACCGGACCGGCATTTTGCGTTGGGCCGGGCAGGGTCAGCGGGGATTGATCCCATACGACGGCATAGCCGCTCAACCCGCTGCCGGCGTCGAGGCCGGGCGATAGGCTCACCGTGATGTGGCTGCTGTTGCTCCAGGTGTTGAGGGCCGGCGTGCTTGCGGTGGCAAAGGCCAGCGTAGGCGGGGTGCGATCGACCCAAAACGGCCCGATGTGGATTACATTCGTGCTCCAGTTGCTCCAGCTATCGCGCGTGCGCAGGTGGAACCACCACACGCCATCGCCCAGGTTGACGCCGGTGGCGCTGTTGGCGGCAGTGTCCACCACTGTATCTGGAATGGTGGTTGGCGAGTTGCTCCACACGACCGAATAGCTGGGCACGCCGGGGCAAGGCCCGCCGACGCCGGCGCCTGCCCACCACACGGTGATGTTGGGTTGCGCGGTCCAAGTGGCGGTGGGCACGCTGGAGCTAAAAGCAGTGGGATTGCTAGGCGGCGTCTCGGTGAAACAATAGTTGCCGGTGCGCCGATTGTCGTGGCGGTGCATGGGCCAGGGCATGGCCGTAGGGGCGGCCGGCCCGGTCTCATCCCAGATATATAACGCTGCGCCGCCGTTTGCTTCGCCGACGATGATCGTCTCCAGCAAGCCGTCGTTGTCCACGTCGGCGATCATCGGCGGGGCATATAGGCCATCGAGCGCCATGTGCTGATTGCGTGAGATGTCGGGATGCATCTGTCCGTTTGCGCCGATATACGTGACGCCTGCTGAATTGTGGCCGGCCAGCCCAATGTCCAGTTGGCCATTGCCGTCAATGTCGGCCACGATCGGCGAAAACTGCGTGGAAAGCGCCTGCGGCAAGGAGTGCGTCGTAGAGGGCGTCATGGGGAAACCGGGCAGAGCGCTGCCGCTGTTCTGCCAGGCATACAGGGTGGTGCAGGATGCGTTGTCCATGTGTCCACACCCGATCGTCACATCCAGCCCGCCGTTGCCGTCTAGGTCGGCCAGCGCCGGCGAGCCTTGCGCCCACGCGATGAGGGGCTGCGGCCAACCGGGGAGCGGTACACCATTTCCGCGCCAGGCATATACAAACTTGCCTCCTTCGCCGGGAATTTGATTGCGGCCGGTGCCCACCACAACGTCGAGTTGGTTGTCGCCGTCCAGGTCGCCCAGCGCCGGCGACGAGTCCACCATTTGGGGCAGATACTTGGGCCAGCCGGGCACGAGCGTGCTGTCGCCGTTTAACGCCCAGACGGGCGCTACGCTGTAGTCCGTCTGGCCACATGGATCTGTGTTCCACAGCGTACAGCGCGGGCTGGTGCCGCCCACCACGATCTCCAGCAAGCCGTCGCCGTCAATGTCGCCCAGCGCCGGCGAAGAAATGCCGCCGCGCACCAGCGGGTCGCCATTGGCGCGGTGAAAGGGCCAGCCGGCCACGACGGCGCCGGTGTGATGGTAGGCGTGAATACGCCGATCTTCGCCTTCCCATATGATCTCCAGGTCGCCGTCGCCGTCAATGTCGCCCACCGCTGCGCTGGAAAAGATGCCGTCCCAGCAGCCATCCGGCGAACCCCAGGTCGGCCCGCCGCCGACCTCATCCAGCTTGGGCTGTGGCCAGTCGCCGTACAGGGCAAACTGCCAGGGCGACACGTAGCGATAGACCAACGTCCCGCCGTTGATACAGTCAGCTGGCAGTCCGCCTGCCGTGACCACGATCTCCAACACGCCGTCCTGATCCAGGTCGGCGATTACGACCGGTGATTCGATGCGCGACTGAGATTGCAGCACAGGTGGGTTGGCCGCGTTGATGTCGGCGGCGACTTGGCGTTCCCACACTTTTTGCCATTGCCCGCCGCTCCAGCCGACCACAACCAGCCGGCCATCGTATGTGCCGACCACAATCTCTTTCATCCCATCGCCGTTGAAGTCGGCCACAGCCGGCGAGGAACGCATCACGCGCATCCCGCCGATCCACACGCCCGTGCCCGGCACGCTGGGCGCGGCGCGGGCAGATGGCGTGGCGCTCTGGGCCACCAGCAACCAGATCAGCAAGGCGCACTGTGCCAACGCTTGGCGCATCCAAAGCTGTTTCATCTATGAACTACCTCAACGTAATTTCTGAACCGGCGAATCACGACTGAGCGTGTTCCGGCGGTGTGCTGCTCAGCGTTGCGCCATCGGCAGATAGATGGGATAGCTGCCTGTGAGGGTCGGTCCTAGCGTGACCTCGTCCACCATGACGATTAGTCCGAGGTTGCCGGCGTCGTTTGCCTCGATGGTCAGGGTGACGGCCTGACCGGCCAGCGCGCCCGCGTCTTCCCACACATGTTGCCAGGCTGCGACCAGGGTAGGGGTAAGCGCGACGGTGTGAGAGGCGCCCTCTAAGCGGATGGAGACCAGGTCGCCCGGCTCGGCGTTGCTCGCCTTGAGCAACAGCGACAGCACGCCGCCGGCCGGCGCGCTGCTGATCACTTGCTGAAGGCTGCCCGTCCCGGTAATGGCGGCTCCGCGCACGCCGCTGTGGGCTTGCGCGGTATAGCCGGCGTTGCCGCTGAAAGCCCAGGCGCCGCCGACCTCGAAGTGCGAGCGGCTGATGACGTTGGTGGCCGGAGGCAGCACAATCGTGTCCTGCGTGCCTGTGCCGCGGACATACAGCGTAGGCAGGCTGCCAAAGCCGGCGCGCGACACGCTTAAGTCGCTGGCGCCGGGCGCTGCCAGATAGGCGCGGGCCAGTCCTTGCGTGTTGCTGTTTTGGGTGAGGCAGGCCCCGGTCGCACTGAGCTGGGCGTTAAACACTGGCTGCCCCTGGTTGTTGACCACCCAGCCGCTGATGATATGCGCGCTGCCGATGGCGGTGGTGACCGGCGCACTGAACGCGCCGAGGTTGCCGACTACGTCCCTGGCTCGCGCGCGGAACGAGACGGTGGTGCAGGCGCTGCTGCCCAGGGCGTAGCTGCCGCTAGTGGTGCCGGCCGGCACGCTGCCCAGCCAGGTCGTCCATGCGCCGGCGCCAATGCGCGCCTGCACGGTGTAGCTGAAGACGCCCGAACCCGCATCGGCGCCGCTCCAACCCGCCGGCGCGCTGCCGCCCGGCACAGCGGCCGGCGCTTGCACCGTCACAGCCGGCGGCGTGGTGTCAATCAAAAACGGCCCGAAGTGCGCCGCGCCGCTCCAGTTGCCCCATTCGTCGCGGGCGCGAACGTGCAGATACCACGCGCCGTCGCTCAGGGCCGGGCTGGTCGCACTGTTGGCGAAGGTGTCCACCAAAGTGTCCGGGACGGCCGATGGCGACTGCGACCAGCTCAGCGAGAAGCCGCGCAGGCGGGCGCAGCCGTAACCGGCTGCGCCGCTCCAGGTGGCGTTGACGGTGGTTTGATTGCTCCATACGTTGACCGCCGGGGTGGCGCTCACGGCGCTCGGCGGGGCGGGGGGCTGTTCGGTGTAGCAATAGTTGCCGGTGCGCCGGTTGTCGTGGCGGTACATCGGCCAGGGCATGCGCGACGGCAACGCCGCGCCGGATTCCTGCCAGATATACACGGCGGCTTGCCCATCGGTCCCGTTGGTGCCGTTGACGCTGCCGGCGAAGATCGTCTCCAGCAGGCCGTCGTTGTCAATGTCGGTCACCAGAGGCGGAGAGTACAACGCCCCATCGGCCGGCCCCTGGGCGCGCGACACATCCGGGCTGTTGCCGCCAGAAGCTGTGATCAGCGAGATGCCCACCGAGCTGTGGCTGATGAACAACACCTCAAACTGATTGTCGCCGTTTAGATCGGCGACCACGGGGGAATGGCGCCCATCCGCAGGCTGGCGATCCCAGTAATTGGCGCTCAGCGGCGTCATGGGAAAGCCGGGCGCGTTGCTGCCGTTGCCGCGCCAGACATACAGGGTGGGACAGTTCGCCACGCCATCTGCGCCGCACCCGATCACCACGTCCAAGCCGCCGCCGTCCAAATCGGCCAGCGCCGGCGACGCCATCATGTTGTTGGCGGTGGGGCGCGGCCAGCCGGGCAGCGGTGTTCCATCGCGCTTCCAGGCAAACACGTTGTATCCGCCCGCGCCGGCGATTCCAGGCCGGCCGGTGCCTATCACCACATCCAGATAGCCGTCGCCGTCCAGGTCGCCCAAGGCCGGCGACGAATCTACCCATTGCCCCACGTATTTCGGCCAGCCGGGGATCAGGCTGCTATCGCCGCGGATCGCCCACACCGGCGCCAAGGTATAGTCCGCGCTGCTACAGCCATCAATCGGCGAAGGGATGCATTTCGGGCTGGTGCCGCCGACTACGACATCATGAATGCCGTCGCCGTCCAGGTCGCCGATGGCCGGCGAGGAAAGTCCCCCGCGCGCCAGCGGATCGAGGTAAGGCGGCCAGCGATACAGGGGCCAGCCGGCCACGACGCTGCCGGTGTGGTGATAGGCATGGATGCGTCGGTCTTCGCCTTCCCACACAATCTCCAGATCGCCGTCGCCGTCAATGTCGCCCAGCGCCGCGCTGGAGAAGATGCCATCCCAGTAGCCGTCGGGATTGCCAAATCCTGTTCCGCCGCCGACCTGATCAATCTTCGGCTGCGGCCAGTCGCCTTGGATGCTGAAGCTCCATGGGCTGTTGTAGCCATAGACCAGCAGGCCGCCGTTCTTGTGATATTCCGGCAAGCCGCCGGCGGGCACCACAATCTCCAGCTTGCCGTCCAGGTCAAGGTCGGCGACGGCCACGGCGGAGGTGATCCTGGTGTCGCTGGTCGGATTGGGTGGATTGGCAGCGTTGATGTCCAGCACCACGTTGCGCGACCACAGCACAGCCCACGCGCTGCCGTTCCAGCCAATGACAAACAGCCGGCCGTCGTCGGTGGGCACGACCAGCTCTTTGAAGCCATCGCCGTTGAAGTCGGCCGCAGCGGGGTTGGCGCGCACGATGCGCGACCCGCCCAGGTTGATGACGATCGGCGCGGTGGTTGACGCCGCTCGGCTGGTTGGCGCCGGCGTCCCAATCCCCAGCATCAACAGCGCCACGGCTACCAGGTTATAACGGGCTGTCAGGCTCAACGTTGACACTTTGCTCTTCACCGCTTGTCTCCCGGACTTGAATTTTCTTTCAATCCGTGACCGCAGCGCAAGATAACGGCTATCTGGTCTGCGCGCGCCGGATCAATTCAAGGTAATGATACGCTGCCCTGCTCCAAGTGCGCTCGACGCCATAGGCGCGCGCAGCCGCCGCCATGCCGGCGCGCCGGCCGGCATCGCTGGCCAAAGCACGCATGGCGGCTGTCAACGCCTCGATCTCGCCGTCTCCCACGGGCGCCTTGATCGCGCACGCAGCGGGCAACTCGCGGAAGGCGCCCACATCCGACACGATCATGGGCTTGCCCATGCCGAGCAGCTCACTCACCACCGCCGAAGTCTCGCCCGTAGTCGGGAAGCGCAGGGTGACGCCCACATCCACAGCTTGCATGGCCAGGGAGGTGTAGAGCGGCGTGCAGTACCCCGCCTCGAAGCGAATGCGCCGCTGCCGGCACGCTGCCGGGTCGTCGGCCCAACGCCGAACCTCCGGCGGGGCCAGCGGGGTGACCTCGCCGACAATCAAGAGCCAACTGTCGGGCGCCTCACTGCGCACAAAGGCTTCGATCACCCGCTCAACCCGCTTGGCTGCCGTCACATAGCCAAACACGCCGAAGATCACCGCATCTGCGGGCAGGCCGAGGACGCGCCGGCATTCAGCTTGTAACCGCCCGCCGTCCTCGGCGTAGAGCGTTGTGCCAAAGGGCACGACTGCAACAGGGGCGCCCGGCGCAAGGCTGCGAATGCGCTCGGCAAGGTAGGCGCTGTGAACAATCACGGCCTGGCAAGCGCGCGCGATGCGCCGCAAGAGCGGGTGGGCGTAGCTGTCTGAGCCTGGCAGGCGCATGCGCCGCCAGGCGCGCCAAGCCGAAATCCACCCTTCCTCGGCCCCAATCTCGCGCAGCAGCCGCCAAAGGGAGATGCCCTGATAGAGGTGATACAGCGAGCCGTCGTGGAAGACGCCCACGCGCGGGCAGGGCGCATTGAGCAAGGCGTCGGCCATATAGGCATGGCCGGCCTGGTTTCCCAATTGGAACACCGCGGCATCGAAGGGCTGCCGAGCGTGTTCGGCGAGGAACGCGCCGGCCGGCAGCACGGCGATATCGGAGAAGGGCCGGCGCGCCCGCGCTGCCTCCCCATCGCGCACGAAGACCTGGATGCTGGCTGCGCGGCGCAGTGCGTCGAGCAAGGCTACGCTGTATTCGGCGATGCCGCTGCGCGCCGGCGGCCACGGCGACCACCACGCGATGTGCGGATGCTCAGCGTTATCCATGGCGCGCACGCTCCAATTCTGTCACGCGGGCCTCCAACGCTTCGATGCGCGCCAGCAGATATTCGTTCAGCTTGAGCGACTCGGTCAGGGCGCGGGCGGTTGCCTGGTTGACCTGGGTTTGCTGTGCGATCAAGACGCGCAGCGGCCAACGCGCGGTGATGGCAAACAGCGCCGTGCGCAGCGCGGCCACAGCCCGCCCAATCAACGGCAGCGAAGGTGCAAAGCGGTGTTCGCGCAGCGCGCCGGCCTGAGTCGCCTCTTCGGCCAGCGCCTGGAGGTTAGACAGCAAGGCCAGGCGCTCCAGCTCTCGCCGGGCTGCAGGATCGCCGGCCAGCAGACGCGCTTGCAGCTTTTGCAGATAGCCGGGTAGTTCGATCATGGCGTTCAAAGGTTCGATCGGAGTAGTGGCAGCAGGTATAATGTTAATCTTGCACGACAGTCTGAAGAGCCGACAGTGCCACAAAAGAGTAGACCCGCAATTTGCAAAAGGGAACTATGAACATTGATCAAGCCAAGCAACTCATCGCCGGCCACCCCTGGCATCATGCCTTTGAAGTCATCCCGGGCGTGCGCACACAAGGAAGCTATGATCCTACTTTTCTGCTTGAAAAGCTCGATCTTCCTAAAGACCTGAGTGGAGTTACTGTGGCTGACTTGGGCGCTTCAAATGGCTATTTCAGTTTTGTGCTTCGTCAGCGCGGCGCGCGTGTAACCGCTTTTGATTTTCGGCATAAAGACAATTCTGGCTTTGGTCTACTGCAACTCATCAACGGGCTAGATGATATAACTCACCACCATATCAATGTGCTTGACGTCACAGCGGATCGCTTTGGGCAATTCGATATCGTGCTCTGTCTCGGTCTGCTCTATCACGTTTCGGAGCCTTACCGATTGCTGTCCAATTGTGCTGGATTAGCCAAACATAAACTATTCGTCGAGACCTATTGTATTGACAAGCATCTGCCCGTTGATTTCGCGAATATCCCCTTGGCGCGTTTCATCCCAGACCCAGAGCGTTTGCCGGGTTATCAGCAACCCAATCAGGATACGAGCAACTTTTGGGGATTTACTTCCAAATGCGTCGAGCTAATGATCCGTGATCTCGGCTACCATGTCGAGCGTGTGGAAGTCTGGGGGGCGCGTTGCTTGGTGGAAGCACAAGCTCCACAAAAGCGCGTCAACAGAGATCACATCGCCTATGGCTTGATCCCCCATGTCCCAGTTGGACAAAACCCGCTTGATTCAAAATCTTGGACGATCTTCTAGCCGGTGTTCTCCCATCGCCATTCCCGTCGAGATTTGGGCAGGTGAGTTGATTGATTTAGAGAATTAGGGCGGGATCACAGGAGAACTTTGTGACCAGCGATCGCGCTATTTGCACTATTTTCGCCAAAAACTATCTCCCGCAGGCGCGGATCCTTGCCGAGTCCTATCTTGCGCAGCACCCAGCCGAACGGGTTTTTGGCCTGCTTTGCGACAGATTAGAGGGACGCTACGATCCGCAACGTGAGCAATTTGAGACAATACTCGTCGAAGACCTGCACGTGCCTCGGTTTACCGAGCTTACGATTAAGTATTCGATTGTCGAACTCCTGACTGCGGTTAAGCCTTTCTTTCTGCAATACCTGTTTGAAAAGTACGATCTCGCGAAGCTGTGTTACTTTGACCCAGATATTCTCTTTCTTTCATCCATCGAATCAATTTGGCAAAAGCTCGACACATTTAACGTTGTCCTTACCCCCCACATGGTCGAGCCACAACGCCTTGAGCGCACGCCAAGCGAGCGCACCATGCTGAGCGCCGGCGCCTACAACTTGGGCTTCATCGGTTTACGGCGCAGCGCAGAGACGGATCGCTTGCTCGACTGGTGGGGCAAAAAGCTGCTTGATCACGGCTATTCCGATCCGTCGCGCAATCTATTCGTTGACCAGCGATGGGTTGATCTCGTGCCGGGGATGTTCGACGGCGTCTGGATTCACCGCGATCCTGGGTGTAATGTGGCCTATTGGAATCTCTCCGAGCGCCCCATCATTCAGCGCGGCGACAAGTTCTACGTCAAGGATAGCCCGCTGAAGTTCTTTCACTTCAGCGGCTACTCGCATCGCTCGCCCGACCGCATCTCTCGGCATGTGCCCCCTGAGTTGGACAAGTTGTCTCTAGAAGACCTCGGCGATGGCGCGCGCCTGTTTGAAATCTATCACGCGTTGCTGCTGAAGCATGGTGCGATCGAGACAGAACGCTGGCCGTTTGCTTTTGACCACTTGCCCACCGGCCAGAAAATCCCTTCAGTGGCTCGAAACCTATGGCGTCAAGCGTTTGAAAATGGCGAGCTGAGCGCCTCTGCTTCATTGGACGACTGTATTGCTTTTGCTACCCAAGCCGCCGACAGCCATCAGCCCCCCATCAACCGCTTGGCAGAGTGGATCTATCTCAACCGCCTCGATGTGCGCCAGGCTTTCCCCGATATTCGCCATCGCCATCGGGTGCCGTTCATCACCTGGTATCTCAACACAGGCGTCAAAGAGCACTGCATCCCTGACGTCCTCATCGGTCGCATGCGCGATGAGCTAACTCAGCGATTGGCGGCGGACCAAATGCGCGCAATGGCCCTAAGGCAGCGCATAGCAAGAATCGCCGGCCTGCCTTTGCGCGTGCGCCGCGCCATCGGAAGGCTGCCGATCGTGCAACGGTTGTTCTTAAGCTTGCGCGCTGCATCTTGGGTCAAGCGCCTATGCGCGATTCCTCGACTGTATCGCCTGCGCCGTTTCTTTTATCCTGAGTTGGCTGCGCCGGCAGTTCCTCCTCCAGCGGCCTCTTCGCCAGAACGCTCCTTTTCAGCTCAACGCGGGCTAAATGTGCTGGGTTACCTGAGCGCTGAGACGGGGGTGGGAGAATTACCGCGAGCCATCATTCGCGCGCTTCAACATCACGGGTATCCTGTGTCCATCACACATCTCGATAACCCTGATGGGGCTCGTCGCAACGACAAGTCGGTGCTTGACTTGCCAGAAGGCACGCCATACTCTGCTAACCTGTTCTCAGTAAATTCCGATGGCTGGGCTAGCATCAAGCAGATCTTAGACCCTCGCATTATTGAAGGACGCAAAAACATAGGCTTCTGGTTCTGGGAAATTGCGCACTTCCCTGAAGAATGGATTGATCGTTTCGACAAGTTGGATGAGATTTGGGCAGGTAGCCTTTTCATTCAGGAAGCTATCGGGGCGGTGTCCCCTATCCCTGTGGTGAAAATAGGCGTGCCTATCGTGTTGCGCCCGCCCTCCTTATTGAGCCGGCGCGAGTTGAACCTGCCTGAAGACAAGTTCGTGTTCCTATACGCCTTCGATATGCTCAGTATTCCCGAGCGCAAGAATCCGCTCGCCGTCGTCGAGGCATATCGCCTGGCGTTCGAGCCATACTTCAAGGACACCCATCTGGTTTTGAAGGCCAACCACTTGCACCGCTTTCCAGAATGGCAGGCTCGTCTGCGCCAGGCAGTGGCTTCTGTGCAAGGTGCGCTCATCGAGCAAACACTAGACCGAGAACACCTTAACGCCCTATATCAGCTCACCGATGTCTATGTCTCATTACACCGCAGCGAGGGATTTGGGTTGACAGTGGCCGAAACGATGCGGATGGGCAAGCCGGTGATCGCCACGGATTACGGTGGCACACGCGACTTCCTCAACCAAAACAACGGTTATCCTGTGCGCTACCGCCTGGTTGAACTGGAGCAGGACTATGGCCCGTATCGCGCCGGCAACGTGTGGGCCGATCCGGACGTTGAGCATGCCGCAGAACTGATGCGCTGGGTGTTCGAGCATCCTGAGGATCGCACACGAAAAGGGCAACAGGCCGCACAGGATATCGAGCGGCTCTATGGACCTGCCGTGATGGCCGATCGCATCATCCGTCGCCTGGAACGGTTTTATTAATCATCACACGCTATAGCCAAACGCGCGCAGGCTGTCTCGAAAAGCATCATTCATCACCGCCTGAAGCGCTGGGCTAAGTTCCCGCCGCCAGCGACCGATGGATTGCATCGCATCATCCACTGTGCGATGCTTTTGCAGATTAACGTCCTTGATACTGATTGGCTACAGGAAGATCAATACCCACACCGATCAGCCGATCTTCGGGCAGTTCAAAACGGCGAACCTCCACGATGCGTGTGCGATTCATGCGACGATTGCCTCTTTGCTGAGTTTCAAACACAAGTGCCTCAATCGAGCCAAAACATCGACTGCGGCATGAATGATCTCGGGATGAGCCATCGGCGGGCTGCTACCGCCCTCTGCAAACACGCGCCTGGCCATGAGCATGGCGCGCCCATAGGCAAGCGACAGCGCCCGGCGCTCATCCAACTGCGCTTCCTCCTGCAAGAATTTGGCCTCGGCTTGCTCAAAGTCGCGACGAAAGCACGCGTCGCGCATGTGCATCAGCGCAAACAAAAGGCGATTGCGATGGCTGAGCGTCCATCTCTCCATCCAATCTGTAAACGATGCCGACTCAGCGTGTTTGAGGGTTGCCGACGGGCAATACCATACCTGCCAATTCGCAGCGCGCATGCGCGCGCACAGTTCTACATCTTCGTAGTAGCCCGGTGAAAAGATCTCGTTGAAGACCCCCACCTGCTCAAGCGCGCTTCCGCGAAGCGCCATCGCGGCGCCGGTCACAAAATCCACCTCGCGCGGGACGTCATACTCCGGCACATTCGGTTTGTGATGTCCGTGGTGTGAACCAACTAGCCGAGGCCGACTCAGCATGCCGCCGGCGTGTTGGATGGTCACGCCATCTGGATAAAAAATCTTGCAGCCTACAGCGCCTGCCTTAGGCCATTGCAAGAAAGCGTCTTCCAGTGCTTCCATCCACTTCTCATGAACCACTGTGTCTTGATTGAGTAACACCACGATCTCAGCATCTGTCGGCTTGCTGAGCGCGTAGCGCATCCCCTGGTTTGCTGCGCACGTAAATCCTACGTTGACCTCATTAGATGTGACCTGCAACTCGGTTCCAACGGCGGCCAGTTGTGCGCGATGTGCATTGACGATGTGCAATGTGTCATCACGGCTGGCGTTGTCGATCACAATCAGTGCCTGAGGTGGACGCGTCTGTCGAATCAGAGATTGCAGGCATGATTCGACGTGTGAGGCTCCGTTCCATGTCACCAGCACAACGACCGATTTCATCACTTCACTGCTTGGCTATTTCGGCGATCAAGTCGGTTTGCAAGTGTTCTGCATCCGTTAATCGCTCGGCCAAATGCGCCACCACCCTATGGGTATGCTGCTGCTGGCCGGCCAGGTCCATCACCACCGCATGGGTGTGCTGCTGCTGGCCGGCCAGGTCCATCACCACCGCATGGGTGTGCTGCTGCTGGACGGCCAGGTCCATCACCACTGCATGGGTGTGCTGCTGCTGGCCGGCCAGGTCCGCCACAGCCGCCTGGATGCTGTTCAGCGTATCGAGCAAAGAACAGTTGATTTGATTTTGCTGCAAGACCATCTTCTTAAGCCACCAAAAAACCAGCGCATCTAGCAGTGGCGACAGTAGGCGCGCCAGGAAACTGGCCGGTTGGGCAAGCTCTAGCTCGGGTAAATTGGAGGAACGCTTCATGGTTGGTTGATGGAGAGCCGGCGGAGAGGTCCCAGATCGTAGATCGGCGCTCGACTCGGTCGCCGGCGTGGATTCGAGTTCGGCAATTGCTGTTGTAGCTTGGGGCGATCTGTCTGGCGCGCGGGTAGGACGCAGACAAAAAGATCGCAACGCCTGAACTGTTTTAGACCAATGATATGCGCTGCGCAGGGTGCTCAACTTGGCAGAAATCTCGCTACGCGGCTGTGAGAGTAAATCTTCGATGGCAATTGCGACTGCATCGGCGTCGTTTTCTGCTACCAGATGGGCTATGCTCGCCTGCGCCATACGTTCGGCCAGCGCATCGCCGCGCGTAAGCACCATCGGCAAGCCGGCCCACAGATAGCTCAGCACGCGTGTGCGGGCCGAAAAGTGCGCTTCCAGATGATCGTGGTGCAATGACACCCCAATATCCGATTCGAGCAAGTAACTGGGCCAGTCCTTATAGGCGACCCAATCACCCAAAAAGACCACGCGGTTGAGAAGGCCAAGCGAGGCAGCCAACTCACTTACTTGTTGCTGGACGGGCATCGTTTGAGCGGGTTGATTGGCCGGATGGCGCACACCTGGAAACACAAATTTCACATCAGAGCGCCGCGAGGCAATCTGTGCCGCTGCGCGAATGAGCGTCAACGGATCCAACCATTCCCACACACCCCCGCCCCACAATACAATCTTGTCTTGAGGCCCAATCCCTTCGATCACGCCGCGCATCACCGGGCGGGTGTGGGTGGGTGGATCATCCGGCAGTCCATAAGGCAACAAGTTAACGAGTTGGCGCAAGGTAGGATCAGCGCGATAGGTGAGCGGGTTGATTCGGCCAGCAGCCGCCAGCATGCCCAGCCACCAATCGCGTTGACGCTCTGTGGCAGCCAGGAAGAAGTCGCCTCGTTCAAGCACATACGCCATCATGCGCTGATATTCAGCATGCCAGGTCAGGCGTTCACGCAATCCAACGGCTGGGTAGTCAAGCGCAAGATGCTCCAGCAGTGTGATGTCATATCCATCCACAACTACCGGCTTGGCAAATTGTGACAGCGCTGCGCGGCACCGCCAGATCATGTCCGGATAAGCAAATACCACATCGCTGCAAGCAATAGCCTGGCTAAGCCCGCCGAGATTCTCGTCGTACACCATGAACTGGCCGCCAAAATTGCTGTCAGCAGTAGAGCCGGATGGCGCAGCAAGTGTCACCTGCAAGGCGGGATCTTGGGCTAATGCGCGCGCGATCTCCCAGTATCGAATCCCCACCCCGGCCATGCGCTCGCCGATGATGTCGTGGCTGATGATCAGCAGTCGCGTCATGCGTCACCGCCCAGGCAGCGCCGTTTCAAAGGCGCCGTTGCTGCGCTCATGTATGCGCGCCGGCGCGTTCATCCCCGCATCCTCGAAACTGGCGTGATGCCACTGCCCTTCCAGCGCGATGATCCCGTATCGCTCGCGCGTGCCGCCGGGCAATGCTGTGAACCGCGCGCGGCCGGTCGTGTTGCAGCCGAAAGACTTTGGAGACGTTGCAAAACTCTATCGCAGTGTTCACTGGCCCTCAGCGCGTGGGACGATTTGCCCGGTAGCTCTTTTCAACGTGCGCACCAAGCGTATGAAGCGCCCCTGCTCGTAAGCTGATACCAGCGCTTCGGCGCGCTGGGCGCGCGCCTCCAGCGCAGCCAGCCGGCTCTCGACCTCGGCCAACTGTTGTTTGTACTGTTCCGCCTCGCTGCGCGCCTGATCGGTTTGTGCATGCTGCGCCTCGACCAGAGCATCGCGCTGGCGCAACGCCGCGATGTATAAGTTGGCCAGTTCCGACTGATCGGCATGTAACGCATACACCCATTCGCTGACCGGCGTGCCGGCTATATTCGCCTGTCCGCTGAAGCGATACAGATCGTTGCACGTTGCACACATCGGGAAGATAGCGCCTTGTCCGCGCAACCCTTCTTTGTATCGCACGATGTCTTCCAGAGGTTGCGTCACCAAATTGCCGATCTTGCCCACGCCATCCAAGTCATGGCAACAGGCCAGCACCTCGCCGGTCCACGCCACGAACAGGGTGTAGTCGAAAATATCGCACTGCTTGATGCTGCGCGGGGGGATAGGTGTGTCGCAGATGCCGTCGCCTTTCAGATGCCCGCCGCGGTTGTGGCACAGCGAGAAAGAAATTTTCTCGATGCCCAGGTCGTTCAGCCGGCGGCGGATTTCGGCCAGTTTTGGGCGGGTCTGGCGGGTCACGCTGACATTTGCCACCACGCGCATCCGCCCTTGGGCAAGTTGCACCGCATGGGCGATATACTTCTCAGCGCGCTCGAAGTTCAGGCCGCCCATCATCAGCTCATAGGTTTCAGCGTCGGCACCGTTGTAGCTGATGATCAGCGTCCCCAGGCCGGCCTCGATCAAACGCTCGACGTTCTTCGGCGTCAGCGCCGAGGCGTTGGTGGTGATGTAGGTCGGGATTTTGCCTTTGAAGTAGGCGATGAAGCGCGGCAGATGGGGGTTCAGCGTCGGCTCGCCCATGCCGGCGAAATCAATGGCCTGCGTTTTGCCATACGCCAGCACTTTGTCCGCCACGACCTGAAAAGTCTCCCACGTCATCTTGCCTTTCGGGCGGGTAATGGTTTCATGTGGGCAGTGTAGGCAACGTGTGTTGCATTCATTCGTCGCCTCGATCTCAACCGTGTTCAACCAAGCACCTCCCTAGCGACCGGCACAAGGCAGGAGTGCATGTCCTTCGTCATACACTCGCTCATGTGTACGCGCATCAACCAGCCGCTCGAACAGCGCGGCCATTAGAAACACGATTGTATCCCATCCAAACTGCCGGCTCCGCTCGATGGCGCCAGTCTCGCAGCCCATGATCGCAGCTCGGCATCATCCGGCACCTGTGCAATGGCCTCTGCCAAAGCAGCCTTAGACCATGCGCATCCCCTTTGCCGCGTCTGAATGGGCCGCTGCCTTCAAAGACGCCCATCAACGCCAGCGCCGCCTACCGCGAGGCAGCCCAGACCTGGGAGGGCGACTTCTGGTGCATCGTTGAACCGGAAGCCGGACGGCCCGAAAGCACACGCAAGTTGATTATTTGGGGCCTCTGGCGCGACGTGCGCCGCAAAGCTTTCTGGCGCAGGACGAAAGCGAGCGCAATCCTGAATTCCGCATCTGGGCGCCGGCCAAAAAATTGTCGGCGTGTCCTCCAGCGCGAAGTGGACCCGATCAAGGCGCTGATGGCGAACCAGCTTAAGCTTAAAGGCAACCTGGCCAAGATCGTGCGCAGCGTGCGTGCCGCACAGGAGTGGGTGTGGTGCGCCGCCCGCGTGCCCACGCAATTTCTCTAGCTCACCGCGTCCTCACTTTCAGCCAGGACATCGCGGTTGCGCTCAACCTCCAGCGACGCCACATAGCGCCGCCACTTGCGTCGCGCATAGATCGCAATCAACAGCGCCACCGGCGCCAACACGGCAAAACCAAGGAATGGCCCGCTGGCGATCAACGGCATCTCTTGTGCGCGATCCAAATTGAGCAACAGCAACATCAACGACACCCACACCGTGACCGTGTTGGGGATGGCATCGCTAGCATGCAGCAAGCGCAGGCCGTCGAAACGCCGCCGTGTGAACGGCCAAAACAAGTTAGAACCCAAGTAGCCCAGTTGATCTTCCAGCACGTGCACGGCGTAGCCCAATCCACCCACCCAGCCGGCCAGCGAGCCGAGCGCCATCGCCAGCGCGAGACCAAGCGCCGCGGCCAACACGAGCGAATGCGACCACTGGCGGTGCCAGGGCAAAAACTCAACGCAGTAACCGCGCGTCCCTCGGGACAAGCGCAACGATGGACCGCCCAGCTCGATGACTTCCAGCGCACCATCGTAACGGTAATCCAGCGTCCCCACATGCGCCCGCCCTTCCACACCGTTCATCGTCACCACCACCTCTCCGCGGGCGCTGTCAAAACGCACGGCGTACGTCACCCAATTCACCACCCCCAGGCGTAGCGGGTGAAGCTGTACGACACGTGGCTGCTTCGGCTGGACCAGCGCGAACTGATGCGCTAGCGCCTCGGCCAACGCTTGTGGATTGGGATAGGCTCGATCTGGGATGATGTCCGCATCACGCCGCTCGATGAACTTGGCAAAGCGAAAGTCCAGCGTATCAGGCAACATGGCGCAAGCCCCACCCAACGCGATGAGCAATCCCCCTTGGGCCGCCTGTTCAACCACGCCTGGCACGAACGAAGCCACGCACAAACCAGAGGCAAAATGCGCAATTCCCTTCACAGCGCTCAAGTATCGTCTCCAATGCAGCGTGAAGCAACCCCCGCGCCCCGCGCCCGACCGACGAGCCGGCAAGGTAAAATGGACATTGCTCCGCTCTTATCCAGAGAGGTGGAGGGACCGGCCCGATGAAGCCTCGGCAACCTTCGGATCGCCGATCTCGCCCGCGCGACCAGTGATCCGAAACGGTGCCAAGTCCGGCAGGTGAAACCGGAAGATGAGAGGCGAGCGCGTATGAGCGACCAGCGCCCTCTTGCCTCTCATCGAGCGCAAGAGGGCAATTCTTTTGCCTGATGAGTTGAAACAGAGCGCAGAGTAATCATGCGCAACGCACCCGAAACAAGATGATGAACCAGAGAGAGCTCGCCGTGAACAGCTTCATGAAATCCCCCCAGCTCTTCTTCACCTCGGAATCGGTGACCGAAGGGCATCCCGACAAAATGTGCGACCAGATCTCCGACGCTGTGCTCGATGCCTGCCTGGCCCAAGACCCGATGAGCCGCGTTGCCTGCGAGACGGCAGTGAAGACCGGCTTCGTGCTGTGCCTCGGCGAGATCACCACGCGCGCCTTTGTCAACTTCGATCAACTGGTGCGCCAGGTGGTCAAAGAAATCGGTTTTGACTCCTCCGACAAAGGCTTCGACGGCAACACCTGCGGCGTGCAGGTCGCCATCGCCAGCCAATCGCCCGATATCGCGCAGGGCGTGGACGCAGCATTTGAGGTGCGCCATAGCCAGAGCGAGGATGAGATCGAGCGTATCGGCGCCGGCGACCAGGGCATGATGTTCGGGTTCGCCTGCAACGAAACGCCGGAGTTGA
>NZ_JAAFGM010000061.1 GCF_012931985.1 Candidatus Roseilinea sp. NK_OTU-006 | reverse complement strand
GCTGGCCGACATCGCCGACACCCATAATCCGATCGTCGCTGCCTTGCGCAAGCGCAGGCCGGCTGCCGCCGCACGCGCCGTGCGCGAGCACATCATGCTGATCTGGTCCATGATGGAGCGTCGCAATATCCGAACGAGAAAGGCGCATACACGCCGGCCCGAACGCAACGCGAGCGCCCAGTCGTGAAGGAGCAGGTCATGCGCGCCACCCGTCTAAAACACGGTGTCGCTTTCACACCATCGCTTGACATCGCCCGCTGGATCATTAAGATCTTCGGCATCGCTGCCGGTAGCGATACCGGCCATAAACCGATGGCCACATCCACCAACGACGTCACGATCGCGGACATCGCCCGTGCCGCCGGCGTGTCGGTCTCGACGGTATCGCGCATCCTCAACAACAAGCCCGACGTGGCCGAAGAAACACGCCAGCGCGTGCGAGCCGTCATCGAGGAGCTCGGGTTTACACCGCATGCCCAGGCACAACGCCTGGCCGCCGGCCGGAGCCGCGCCATCGCCTTGCTCTTCCCCGATGCGCAGCGCAGCTTGATGCGCGAAGAGTTCATCCTCGGAGCAGCAAAGGCGGCAAGTGACGCGTCCTATACGTTCTACCTGATGACGAGCGACCTCTCGCGTCCTCAACTGACCGCGCTCTGCCGCAGCGCGCTGACCGACGGCATCATCCTCATGGAGATTCACCTGCGCGATTGGCGCGTAAGCTACCTGAAGCGGATGGGCTTCCCGTTCGTCATGATCGGTCGCTGTGCGAACAACAACGGGATCAGCTTCATTGACATGGACTTTGAACACGGCGTCGCACAAGCTGTGGAATACCTGGCCGGCCTCGGGCATCGCAAAATCGCCTTGCTCGCGCTTTCGTCCGAGGCCTACAAGCGCGGCTACGGTCCGGCGGTGCGCAGCCGCGATAGCTATGTGAAAACCTGCAGGAAGCTCGGCCTAGCTTCTATCGTTGTCTCCTCTGCCGATATCGCAGCCGAAGTCGCAGCAGCGACCCATAAACTCCTAGATCACCATCCGGGCCTTACGGCGATGATCTCGATGCATGGCGATGTGACGATCGCAGCCTATCGCGTGCTCGAGGAACGCGGCCTCCGCATACCGGAGGATATCTCGGTGATCGCATTCATCACCAGCCGCACAGCCGAATTGTTTACACCGCCGTTGACGGCCATTGACTTCCCGGCCTACGAGTTCGGCTACCAGGCCGGTCGCATGCTGATCGCGCAGCTACAAGGTTCCGGTGCGGTGGAACATCTCCTGCCTTCACCCCAGCTCGTCCTGCGTCGGAGCGTTGCCGCACTGCCCATGGCACGGCAAAACGGCTCGGCGTAACAAAACTTGAACTGTAAAAGGAGGAATGCCTATTCGAGGATTGCTATCACTTCTACTTTCCGATCCGAACCTTGCACACTCGATTCAGTCCGACCAAGCTCAAGTCAAACCGTTAGGAGACAATCAGTTCAAATCCAGGAGGATTCCATGACCGTTGCACGCAAACCTTCTCTGTGGGCATCTGCCCTGCTCATCGGTGCGCTCGCTGCGACGACGTTTGCCGCCTCGCCCGTACAAGCGGCCGACCCCAGCCAGGGCGGCGCGAAGTGGTGCCAGGGCGTGCGCATCCGCTTCTTCGTCGGCGGCGACCCCGGCGACGCTTTCGCCTCGATCGTCTACAAAGGCGCACAGCAAGCCGAGGCCGATTTCGGCCCGAAGGTGGAGTATGTTTTCTCCGGCTGGCAGACCGAAAAGATGCTGGCGCAACTGCGCGACGCCATCGCCTCGAAGCCGGACGGCATCGCAATGATGGGCCACGCGGGCGATGACGCGATCATGCCGTTGGCCGAGCAGGCCGCAAAAGCCGGCATCATCATGATGTATCAGAACGTGGACGTGCCCAAGGTGCGCGCCAAGTTCGGTGGCGGCTACGTCGGCGCTAACTTGTATCCCCAGGGCCGCGCGCTGGGCGAGGAAGCGATCCGCACGCTCGGCCTGAAGAAGGGCGACACGGCGCTGGTGTTCGGCGCGTGGGGCCAGCCCGGCCGCTATATCCGCGAACAAGGGACGACCGACGCTTTGATCAAAGCCGGCATGAAGGTGATTACAGTCGCGGGTCAACCCGCTGCGGCTACCGATCCCGGCCTGCTCATTCCGCAGATCACCGGCGCGTTTGGCAAAAACCCCGAGATCAAGCTGATCGTGTATTCAGGTGGCCAGACGCTCGGTGCAGCGCCGACCTACATGAGGGCAATCAACAAGAAACCCGGCGAAGTGTTCAACATCGGCTTCGACACCAGCCCGGCCATCATTGACGCATTCGACAAGGGCTTTGTGCAACTCACATCCGACCAGCAACCCTTCCTGCAAGGCTACGTGCCGATCCAAAGCATCTGCCTGACCAAGAAGTTCGGCTTTGCGCCGATGAATGTGGACACCGGCGCCGGCTTCGTCAACGCGCAGAACTACAAGAGCGTCGCCGACCTCGCTAAGAAAGGTCTGCGGTAACCGTGCTTTCTCACAGCGCAACGCATAGCCGATAATGCCCGGCTGTCGTATGTCACGTATTGCGTATCGTGTGTTGCGTGCCCAGCCACGAAGCACGTGATACGCAATACGCGATACGTGACGCACGACACGCAACTTGAGGCTATGCGGTGCAGCGATATACACCGATGGCGACTCCTTTCATCGAACTGAAGAACGTCTACAAGTCGTATGGCAGCGTCAATGCACTCAGCGGTGTCAACCTCACCATCGAAGAAGGGCGCGTGCTCGGGCTGATCGGCGACAACGGCGCCGGCAAATCCACACTCATCAAGCTCATCGCCGGCGTGCACTCACCTGATAGCGGCGAGATGTGGGTAAAGGGCAAAAAGGTCACGCACTGGTCGGTTGCTCAGGCACGCGCCGCCGGCATCGAGACGGTGTTCCAGGATCGCGCACTGGCCGAACAGCAAAGCATCGCCCGCAACATCTTCATGGGCCGCGAACTCACCAATCCGTTGGGGTTGATTGACGTGAAACGCCAGCGCGAAGAGGCCGAGCGATTGATGCGCGAGATCGGCTTCACCTCGAAGGTGTTCTCGCCGGATTCACGGGTGATGACGCTCTCCGGCGGCGAGCGGCAAGGCGTCGCCATCGCGCGGGCGATCTATTTCAAGGCGCAACTGGTCATCCTCGACGAGCCAACCACGGCGCTCTCGCTGACCGAATCCGAAAAAGTCTTCGCGTTCGTCCGGCAACTGCGCGCGCGCGGCGCAGCCAGCATCTTCATCAGCCACAACATCTACCACAGCTACGACGTGTCCGACTACTTCGCCATCCTCGATCGAGGCACTATCGTCTACACAGCGGACAAATCCGAAGTGCCCTCGGCAGATGTGTTGATCCGCAAGCTGCAAACGGTCGCGCGACACGGCACGCTCGACATTGAGCACTGACGGAGGTGATGCATGGAAGTCACTGCTGTTTCTACTCAAGCCCGCGAGCATGGCGCCATTCGCACATGGCTCGATCAAAACCGGCGCGGCCTGAGTGCGTTCGCTATCTTCTTAGCGTTGTGGGCTCTCTTCTTGATCACGGCGCCCGGCACGTTCACCAATCCGCAGTCCTATCGCGCGATCTTCACTACGCTGCCGATAGATATCATCCTCGCTGTATCACTCGTGTTCGTCGTCACATCGGGCGAAAGCGATTTGTCCTTTCCCTCGGTATTCGGCCTGTCATCCTACGCGTTCGCGTTGCTGGTCTCGAACGAGGTCTCACCGGTTGTAGGTTTGCTCGCCGCACTGCTCGTCGGCGCCACCTGTGGCTTGGTCAACGGCCTACTCGTCACCAAGGTCGGCCTGTCGTCGCTGGTAGCGACGTTGGGCATGAACTTCTTCCTGCGCGGCCTGATCAACGTGCTTACACAGGGCATCGGCATCCCGTTGACCATGATGATTGACACACCGTTCTACAACGTCCTGGTGGGCCAGGTTGGCGACGTGCCAGTAGCCGTCCTTTGGGCTTTGCTGGTCGTGGTGATCTGTCTGGTGCTGTTCAACCGGCACCAGCTCGGCGCGCATGTCGCCATCGTCGGCGACAACCCGGAGAGCGCTAAGGAAATGGGCATCCATGTAGCGCGCACGAAGACATTGGTATATGTGATCGTCGGGCTATGCGCTGCATTCGCTGGTGTGCTGTCATCGCTGATCAACAACACGTGGTGGCCGACGGCCGGCGACGGCTACCTGCTGCGCACGCTGGCCGCGGTGTTCATCGGCGGCACACCCACATGGGGCGGCGTCGGCACGGTCATCGGCGCGGTATTCGGCGCCATGTCGGTCGGCTTCATCGAGACCGGCCTCATCG
>NZ_JAAFGM010000004.1 GCF_012931985.1 Candidatus Roseilinea sp. NK_OTU-006 | reverse complement strand
TATCTCAAAAATCATGGAACTTTTGTTGTTCCCAGAGCTTGCGCACTTCGCAGAAAAGCATGGCTTGAAAATGGTCTTATCGGAACAGCAGAACTTTTATCCAGACATAAGTTTTGTAGATGATGATAATCACCGTTTTGCACTTGACTTGAAAAGTACTTACAGAGTTGATGGCAGCCGCGTAAATGGTATGACACTTGGGGCTTTTACTGGATATTTCCGCGAACGGAATAGCACAAAAAACATAACTTTTCCTTACAGTTCTTATAGCGGACACTTTGTTCTGGGTGTAATTTATTCAAAGACTGATGACTTGATTGATGAGCGAAGAAGATACACTCTCGATGAACTTGAACGGATTACATCTGTTATCAGAGACTTTCAATTCTTTGCTCAAGAAAAATATTGCATCGCGTCTGACCGTCCAGGGAGTGGCAATACCAAGAATATTGGTTCAGTCACGGAGATTGATAAGCTTGTAAATGGGTCTGGTCCGTTTGCTTCGTTAGGAGAAGATGTTTTTGATGACTACTGGATGTATTACTTGACCAAAGATATGGCAAGAGCAGCGGAATTGAAGCGGCCGCCTTATACCAATTTGCGCAGTTATTTGAAATACAAAGGCTTGGCAAAGTGATTGTTCTTCCAGGTTTACCGCGCACAGTAAAGCAAGTAATTGTCCCCCCGATAAAGTGTCAGGGGATTAAAACCAAACTTGTTAAATTCATCTTGAGCAATGTCTCCTGGAATGGCAAAGGGCGATGGATAGAACCGTTTCTTGGGTCAGGCGTCGTTTTGTTCAATGTTCAGCCAGAACGTGCATTAGTTAATGATATCAATCCCCACATCATCAGACTATATCAGATGATTTATGATGGGAGTTTGTCGCCAGAAGAAGTAAGAAAGTATTTAACAGCAGAAGGTAAAAAATTGCTGGTCAGTGGCGGAGATTACTATTATGCAGTAAGAGAACGCTTCAACAAGGGTGGAGATCCATTAGACTTCATTTTTCTCAACAGATCGTGTTTTAACGGGATAATGCGCTTTAATAGTAAAGGGGAGTTTAATGTTCCATTTTGCCGTAAACCAGACCGCTTTCGTCAGGCCTACGTGACTAAGATAGTTAATCAGATTTCACGGATACGTAAAATCATGCAGGGCAAAGATTGGGCGTTTCGCGTTGGAGATTGGCGGGACGTTCTTGAGAATGTCACACAAGACGATTTTGTATATCTAGATCCGCCTTACATTGGCAGACATACAGATTATTATCAGCAATGGTCGGAAGATGACGCGGCTGATTTGGCGATGCTTGCTAGGAATTTGCCGTGTGGTTTTGCGTTGTCTATGTGGAAAGAAAACAAATATCGCCTAAATCCACATATTGCTTATTATTGGGATGGATTAGTCGAAAGAACCTTCACTCATTTTTATCATGTAGGTTCGACCGAAAATCTCAGAAATTTAATGGAAGAAGCTTTGTTGATAAAACCTGGCCATGAAGCAGGGAAAGTTGAAACTACGAAAGCTGCCAAGCCTGTCCAATTGGCGTTTGCTTTGCATGAACAGGCAGGCTAACAAGCGCATCCACCTGACGGCTTCGCCTCGCTGCGCTCGGCTCGCCGCAGGTGATGCGCAAGCCGTTATGCCGCCAATATCGCCGTGTAAGCGTTCCCACCAGAAGGAGAAACTACGATATGGATATGATTATCTACGTTGATGTCTTTCCTGTTATTCCTCAAGCGTTGCCTAAGCTGTTTGCGTATACAATCAAAGCGGTAAGCGATGATGTATCGGCAATCGGCGGAAGGTTAGCATATCGCTTGCGGAATAAGTTTGGTGGGAATTGGGTGTGGTGCGGTGGTCAAATCGTCACAGACAAGCCATCCCAAGATGAAGCAAATGGAGAATTTCTGAAACAATTATGGACAGAAGAACCATTAAACGATGTGCGGAGTGTTACTCTTAATACAACATGGAAACCTTCGGCTTGGGAGCAGGGCGAATTCACAGCTCGCGGTTTGCTCGCAAACTACCAAGCAGAAATTCGGAGAGTGCTTGAGCCGAAAAAACAGAATTTCGGCAAAATCCGAGTTGACCGCGACTACGCTTTACGCGGTTGGGCAGTGAACAACGAACCAGCGGTTTCCATCACTGTTTCGTCCAACATTTTTCATACTCAATTACTCCATGAGTTTGCCGCCACCCTGAAAAGTCCGCAAGAACTTGTCGGAATGATGGTCGCTGTGACAGCGAAGGATTTCAAAGGGACAATCGTCGAGATTACTGGCAATGTTCGCGAAATGCGTGAATGGCTTCTCAGTAAATCCAGCGATGAGATGACACGCAATTTGATTAGCCGCGCTCCTGATGATGAACTGACCGTTAAAATTGAAACTCGCACAAGCCAATATATTTATATTGCAAGTATGTTACGCCCTGTCGTTCGAATGGGTGATCTCAAGAAATTTAGAGTGGATCCACGTCAAGTTTCCAAAGCATTGCGGCTTGATCCACAAACAAGATACACTCTTGTTCATGAAATCGCCGCCATTGGTAAAAAGCACGGAATTCTCGCCGACAGTTTCGAGTCTAGATCGTTGCCGCAAGCATTCTTGAGACCGCCCGATGTGGCCTTTGTGCCCGAATTGCGTGTTGGCGACAATCAAATTCATCGCGGCGAAGGGCAACGCATTTATCGGAGCTTGGAACAGCATGGTGTATTTAAACGTTCAAGCGCATTTCCTGACAAGAAGCACCCTATAAAAATTGGGGTAATTAACGCGTCATCGCAAGTTGCGCAGCAAGCATTGATGACATTCCTACATGAGCTCAAAGCCGCGTTGGAGAAATTGAATTTCTCTATTCAATCAGTTGAAGTCAATGGACAACGTCAACAGAAGATCGAAAGACTTTCACGAGCAAATTTGGAAAACGCAATAGACTGTTTCGAATCGGCAAAGCCTGACATTTTGCTTGCTCTGTTCCCTGGAAATGCATACCACGACGAGTGGGAAGAAGATGAAGAAGAGAGTATGTATCATGTCTTCAAGTCATTGACAATGCGACATGGTATCCCGAGCCAAGTTGTCTATGAAGATACATTCTCTGAACAATATGCGATGGACAATATCGTGTTGGGTATATTGGCAAAAACAAGGAATGTTCCATTTGTTTTAGCGAAACCGCTTCCTTACGCTGATATTGTCGTTGGAATTGACATTGCTCGTAGAGCGAAACAAAAGTTATCGGGAACAGTGAACGCGACTGCCATTGCAAGAATCTATTTTAGCGATGGTCAATTTCTACGATACATTATCCACGATGCGCCGATTGAAGGGGAAACAATACCAAGCAGTATTCTGCGCAGTCTTTTCCCTCTCAAGGAATTTCAAGGCAAACGTGTCGTGATTCATCGTGACGGACAATTTCGTGGTGGGGAAAAATTGGCATTGATGGAATGGGCAAAACAGATTGGTGCACAGTTCCATCTGGTTGAAGTAATCAAATCTGGAGCACCCCGTCTTTATCAAGGCACAGTCGCCTCCGCTATAGACAGACCGCCGAAGGGGACAGCATTTAAAATAAGCGATACGGAGGCATTCTTGGTTTCTTCACTGCCTCCTTTCAAAGGCAGTACACCACGTCCGCTTCAAATCAGGACAGAACCAACCTTCCCAATCGAAAATGCTATTCATTCGGTGCTATCGCTGACGCTCTTGCATTATGGTTCGGTTAGAGAGCCGCGTTTGCCAGTGACGATTCATTACAGCGACAAGATTGCAGAGTTGTCACTGCTTGGCATCAAACCAAAAGATTTAGAAGGAGACGTACCATTCTGGTTGTAAAAGAAGGTAAACTTCAAAGAAAAGCGACATAACCAGCGCATCCAGCTGACACGCTCCGCTCGCTTCGCTCGCTCTGCGTGCGGCTGATGCGCGGGCCGTTAGGCGCAGTCGGATGTCATGGAGTAAACACACGATATGATGATAAGAAATGCACCGTTGCTCTCACAAACCGCAACATCCCTGCTTTTGCTTTGTGTATTGTTGGTCTTGCTTATCCAGATTAAAACTCCTTTCAACTTCTATGATGAAGGGTTCGCCGTCTTCAATGCAACAAGGATAATGAATGGTGATGTTCCGTATAAAGACTTCTGGGCGATTTATCCCCCAGGTCAATTTTATGCTTTAGCCGCCCTTTTCAAAGCTTTCGGCACGTCTTTGCTTGTCTCCCGTGTATACGACACATTTGTGCGTTTCATGATAGCATTTTCTGTGTGGTTGATCGCCAAGAAAATTACATCTCGTACCTTGGCCTACTTTGCATTTATCACTACCGCGCTGTTGCTTGGCTCCGCTGGTTTTTATACTTACGCAGTGTTTCCATCACTAGCACTCAGCCTTTTGTCAATCTTGAGTTTGCTTGAATATACGGATACTGGTCGACGATATTGGCTTCTCTTAGCTGGAACGCTCATAGGTTTTGCCTCTTTCTTTAGGTGGGATATCGGCCTATATGTTAGCATTAGTTTAGTTGCGACGGTCTTCCTGTTTCACCTTTTCCGTGTTACTCGAGAGAGTAGACTTTCAACCAGAGCATTATTCGCCGCATCCGAAATAGCGATATTATTAGGGGCAACAGTAACCGTTGTACTAACATGTTATGGATACGTGAGTTCCGTAAGCGGATTTGGCAATTTATGGGATCAGGTGGTAATCTTTCCTACAACTATACTCCATGATGTGCGTTGGAGACCCTATCCTGCGCTACTTTTTCCCATTTTTGCTCTTTCAAGCTTGAATATCTCCACTTCCAGGAGTACTTATTCTGAACTCTTGAGCTGGCTGCGATTTTACTTCCCTCTGGCTGTATATGGCATTGCATTTTCCTGCTATGCTCACTCCATTCTTAGCAAACGTATTATCTTCAATACCCAATATTTTGGAAGGGTTGCTGCTGGTATTCTGGGAGTGTTGCTCTTTGCTCAAGCATTAAGCCGATACGATTACATCCACGTAGTACCTACTTCGCTTATGGCATCACTCGTTGTTGTTTCGCTCCTCTCCCCTAACGTGTTCAATTCTGTGAACCGAGCAATCAAGTTAGTGCTTCTGCTGTTGCTAACTGGTCTTGTCACTCTATATATTTTTTTACCTGCCAGATACCTTTCGTTTTCTCTAAGGAACTTCTCACCGCTGGGGTGCTACTCTCAAGTAGAGAGAGCAAGTTGCATCCCCCTAAGGAACGATCAAGAACAGGCAGTTGAGTATATTAGGACACATACTATAGAAGGTGAATCAATCTTTGTGGGTAATCGAAGGCATGACCTCATTTTCGTAAATGATATTGGGTTTTATTTTCTATCCGCCCGCCAGAGTGCGTCACGTTACAGTGAACTGTATCCAGGAGTTGCTACGACCCTGCCTGTCCAGCAAGTAATAGCTCATGACATTGAATCGAAAAACGTGAAATGGATAGTTCTTGTAAACATACCTGAATCTGGAGAGCCTAATGCCAGCGCAAATAGTAGTGGTGTAAGTTATTTAGATGACTTTATCCGATCTAAATATTCGCTAGTCGCAGAGTTTGGCGATTATCAAATATTGGAGATGGTAACAAGGTAGTGCGCCTAACAACGGGTTGCAGCCGACGTTGCTCCGCTGCGCTCCGCAACGCGGCTGAACCCGACCGTTGGGCGGCTTAATCCGTTCCAACACACCAATACCCTTACTTTGTCATTCACAATTTCAGCACGGGAGACTTTTTATGAACATTCTTACTGAACAACCATTGCACGTTATTATACAAGATTTGACACCTGCCTTTATCGCCTATGTGTCTTGCCAACTACAACAAGCAACTGGTAGTTATAACGAACAAATTCGGGACAGTTTTCAACATATAAAAGACTGGGCTCAACAGTGCGGCTACGACCCTTCAGCCCTAAAGGTAATTGGCATCCCACGCACCAACGGCGCTCAATTAGTTGGTTATGAGTGTGCATTAGAGCTTCCTGAATCCATTTTCCAAGACACAGAAGATATCCAAACAAAACAACTACCAGGTGGGCGTTATGCAATCTTATCACTTGAGAAAGACTCGAACACGATAGGAGAGACTATTGGGCGTTTCTTTGCAGAGTATGTGCCACAACATCAACTGATTGTAGACCCACAACGTCCCAGTTATGAAGTCTACTACGAGCATACTATGGACTTTTGTGTTCCGATTTTGTAGGCAATCATAGATAGGAGCAGACGATGTTTAAATATGTTGTCCCCAAATTCCCTGCTGCCAATGTAAAGGCTTCGGTCGAATTTTATAAGAGCAAATTGGGCTTTGTGGAACTTTTCAACTATGGCGATTATGCTGCCGTTAAGCGCGATGCCGTAGAAATCCATCTTTGGGAATGTCAGGATAAGAATATCGCCGAGAACACTGCTTGCAGGATAGCAGTGGACAATATTGAGGCGTTGTATAAGGAGTATCAGCAAGCAGGGGTTATCCATCCAAACGGCGCTTTGGAAGAAAAGCCTTGGGGCGTAAAAGAGTTTGTCGCGCTTGATATAGATGGAAACGGGCTCTTTTTCTTTGAAAATGGTTAATTCCTGAAAGAATGCCGCCCAACCTGCGCTTGCACCCGACGCCGCTCCGCTGCGCTGCGCGGCGCAGGTGAAGCGCAAACCGTTGGGCGGCTGAAGTCAAAGAGCTGGGAGTATGAAAAACCGCAAACTGAGCCGACGTGATTTGCTCAAGTTGAGTGGAACAGCTTCTCTGGGGCTCATTTTGTCCGCTTGTAGGGGCATTCCGACGCCTACCACCGCCACACCGCCTCCCACCGACGTGCCCACCAGCACACCTATACCTACAGCAACCGCTGCCCCAACACCTACCAGCACACCCACGGCCACCCCCACGATACCGCCGACACCAACACCTACCAGCACACCCACGGCCACACCCACCATACCGCAGACACCAACACCTGTTCCCAACTCCATTCGTGCTTGTGCGGATTTGCTAGGTATTGAGTTTGGTATAGTGGTAGCAGTAGGCGGGCTTTTATGGTGGCCAGAATCAGAACGCACAGTACTAAAGAAATTGTTTCTGGAAACGGCTAATCTTTGGGTTAGTAGTTGGGAGTTAAACTGGTTTGTGTCTTATGGAGGATTGCGTCCTACTCGAGAAGAATTTGATTTTAGAGAAATGGACGCCCTGGTTCAAAATGCACAGACTCTGCAACTACCGATTATGGCATTACATCTCGTAGCAGGCGGACAAGCCTTTATCCCCTCATGGCTGGCTCAGGGCAATTTTAGTAGAGAAGAGTTATTGTCCATTCTTCACGAACACACTACAACGGTTGTCGGACGGTATAAAGGGCGAGTCAAAAGATGGGTTGTCGTCAACGAATTGTTTGGTCTCTCCTGGGAAGGTGGAGAGAGATTGAGCTCCTTCTGGCATGATAGGCTTGGGCCAAGTTACGAATGGGTTGAAATGGCTTTCAGGTGGGCTAATGAAGCAGATCCAGAAGCCGAACTTATCCTCAATGATTTTGGTATTGAATTTCCAGGCTACTTGCTCTATGACCGTTCTCGTGATCAAAAAGTATATGAATTAGTACGTGGCCTCAAGGAGAAGAACGTTCCTATCCACGGTATTGGCTTTCAGATGCATCTTTATGGCAAAGATTTTCTGACACCAGGAGATTTAGACACAAAAGTAGAGGCTCTCCGTAGGAATATTCAGAAATATCGTGACTTGGATGTTGAGGTATTGGTTACAGAATTTGATGTGAGATTAGGTGGTGTGCCAGGTTCACAAGAAGAGCGATTTGAGTTGCAGAGGAGGGTATACGATTCCATTTTACGGGTTTGCCTTGAATCCGGAGTAAAGAGTTTTTCTGTATTTGGATTGGTAGACAAGTGGTCGTGGCTTGAAGATCCTAACTTGCAGTCACCACATGGCGGACCAGATGCGGACCCATTATTGTTTGACGACAACTACCAGCCTAAACCGTCATGGTACGCCATTATGGAAGTCCTGCAGGAGTTCTACTCTCGACATTCTTGATGGCACTGACATTCGCCGCCCAACACGCGCATCCACCTGACGGCTTCGCCTTGCTACGCTCGGCTCGCCGCAGGTGATGCGCAGGCCGTTGGGCGCTATATCACTCCCATTATCACAATACACATGGATCCTAGACCTGTAAAGTTTCTTTTCGAACACCATTTGCTTCCTGGCATTCTTGACGAGATTGGAGAGCTAGCATCCTTCGTGAGAGATACTGAGCATTTCTTGATGCCATTGCGCCAGGAATGTTTTACGCAACTGATTCAAAAGCAGGAAGCCTTCCTAAGATTGCATTTATCTTCCCGGCAACAGGAGTGGATTAGCTCTCGTTTTAATAGAGATTACTATTTTAGTTGGCCTAAGGGTCGCTTGACAAGGTTGTTGCGTAATTCTCTACTCGTTAGCATATATTCTTTTACTGAGCATTCGCTTATAGACATTTGTCGTTTCTTAAGGCGCAAGGATGTAAAAGTGTCTGTCTCGGATATTAAAGGCCAAAACGATATAGATAAAGCCAGAATCTATATCGCAAAGGTTTTGGGCGCTTCGTTCCCCGACAATTCCTCTGAATGGGCACAAATACAAACATATAGGCGCATTCGCAACTGTATTGTTCACAACGATGCGTATATTGACAAAGGCAGTCCTGACCGCAGACCTATAGAACAATATGCTAAAGACAATGCTAACTTATTGCGCTTGGACAAGGATAGTGTACTTCTTGAGCAGGGCTTCTGTGAGAAAATGCTTGATGTCATAAGGGAATTCTTTATCCTGCTCTCGCAGAATTTACGAGAATTTATCGAACGGAACGAATCTCTTCTGGAGTCATCGGACAGAGAGTTTGTGAATACTATATCGGTCGAAAGCTAATGACACTATATGGTTTTCCTCCTAGCAACTTGGGAACAGAGTAATAGTATCTTGTTCTTACCTGTTCCTTCAAGGCACCCAACACCGTTTGCAGCGGACAGCGGCTGCGCCGCTTCAGGGTACGCGCCGCGAGCCAGCCGAGTAGTCTTCAGGCGAAGGAGTCTTGCCCATCTCGCCGCTGCCGCGAGGCAACCAGCGCGGCGCAGCCGGGCGCGGCTTCCAGCAGTTCGTTCAGGAACGCGCCTGCTTCCAGGGCGTGCTCGAAGCTGTCGAACACCAGCAGGTAATGACGCGATTTCAGCGCGGCGATCACCTCGGTTTCCGGCGGGCGGCGATCGCTCAGCGTGATCTGGCAGGCGTCGGCGATGTGCCACGCCAGGTGCGACGCTGCGCGCGCGCGGGCTGTTTCCGGCGCGTCGGCCGGCCGGTCTTCGGGGTGCAGGAAAATGAAGCGCGCGCCGTCCTCGAAGGCAAAGCGCATGTCCTGCGCGGCGCGGATCGCCAGCCGGGTTTTGCCAATGCCGCCCTCGCCGATGACGCTGACCAGGCGCGCCTCCGGCCGGTTGAGCAGGTCTGTCAGGGCGCGCGCGTCCCGCTCGCGGCCCACAAATGGCAGCCGGTCGAGCGACTCGGCGTGATTCTGCGCCGGCGCGGGAGACTCCGGCGCGCCGGGCCACTGGCCGGCGCGGATGGCCTCGGCCAGCCGCTGTGTGTCCGGCTCGGGCGCGATGCCGAACTCGCGGCGCAGAATCTGTTCGCAGGCCTGATAGTGTGCCAGCGCCGCCGCGCGCTGACCCTGCCGGGCCAGCGCCTGCATCCTGCGGCGGTGCGCCGGCTCGTGCCAGGCCTCCAGGCCGAGTTGTCTTTCGCTGTGCCGCGCGACGGTCGCCCAGTCCCCCTCCAGCGCTGCGCGCTCGGCCAGCGTGTCCAGCGCGTCGAGCGCGGCGCGATGAAAATGTTCGCGCTGCCGGGTAAGCCAGTCCAGGAACAGGTCGCTTTCCACGGTCAGGCCGGCCAGCAGCTCGCCCTCATACACCCCGATCGCCTGGCGCAGATCTGCTAGACACTGCGGGCAGCCGGTTGCCCGCCGGTGTCTATGAGACCGGGCGCGCGTGATGGCCTGCTCAAAATGCGCGGTGTCCATGTCCCAGTCGTCGGGGAGCGTCAGGGTCACAGAACTGGTGTCGGCCTGCACGACATCGTCGGCGTCGCCCAGCGCGCGCCGGATGCGCGCGAGTGCCGTGCGGAGGGCGCTCAGGGCGGCTGCTTGCCGTTTGTCTGGCCAGAGCAGAGCGGCCAGCGTATCGCGGCGGGCCGGCTTGCCGGCGTTCAGACACAACCAGGCGAACAGGGCGCGCGCACTATCGGTCTCGAAGCGGTGCGCCAGCACGGTCTCATCGCGCCATAGGCCGAATCCGCCCAACAATTGAACTCGCCATCTGCTCATCCTGCGTCCTACGCTTTTGGCGCGTTGGACGGACGAGGCGTATACGACCGCGTTTGTCACGCGCTTGTTGCGCACAGGGACTATATCGAGAGTGGTCAGAAAAGCCTGTTGCCGGCTATGCGCGGTTACTGCGCCCTGGCCGCATGACAAGAGAAAATCAATGGAGGAGATGGTGATACATATGGCTCGGCGATCACACTTCAGACGATGGATGGCGGCGCTTTTAGGCGTGTCGTTGTTGCTGGCCGGCTGCGGTGCTCCGCAGGCGGAGCCTCCGGCATCAGAGACTGCTGTGGCAACCGAAATGGTTGCCCAGCCGGCGCCAACCGAGGGGGCGGTCAAGGCGCAGTCGCAGCAGGCCGATGCGCCTGCCACGACAGAACAAGCCGCGCGCCCCGGCGCTGTGGTGAACGACACCGGCTTTCGCCCGGCCGAGCACGGCTTTTCGTTTCCCAACTATGGCAACGACATCCCGGTCACCAACATGACGCCGGTCGAGATGCAACGCTTGTTCGGCGACGCGGTGTGCGCGCGCGGCAGCGGCGCAGCGTGCGTGCTTTCGCCAGTGGCCAAACAATGGATGGATCAGGTCAACGACGCCATGAGCGGCGGCCATTGCGAAGGCATGGCAACCCTCAGCCTGCTGATGTTCAACGGCCAGGTTGACCCGGCCTCTTTTGGCGGCGCGCGCGCCAGCGATTTGAGCATTGAGAACAACGAGCCGCTGCAACGTGAAATCGCCTACTGGTGGACGACGCAATCGGTGCCCTCGGTGGTTGGCCAGGTGATCAAAGGTGCGCCGACGGATACCCTGGCCGTTCTCAAGCAAGCTGACTTCTCGCGTGAGAGCTACACCATCGGCATTTACAAGCCGGACATGAGCGGTGGTCACGCCATCACCCCCTTTGCCGTGAAAGACGCCGGCAATGGGTTATTCATCGTGCAGGTGTATGACAACAACTACCCCGGCCAGGAGCGCGAGCTGCTGATTGACGTGAATCAAAATAGCTGGGTGTACGAGGCGTCTATCAATCCGCAGGTCGAGTCCGAAGGGGGCCAAACTGGCTGCGCCAGCCCAGCAGACCGTCGAGATTTTCCTCGATGGCGAAGGGCGCTTGCTCATCACCGATGACGCTGGCCGCCGGCTGGGCTACGTGGATGGCCGCATCGTCAACGAAATTCCCGGCGCGCAGGTGTTGCCCTGGCGCATGGGGGTGAATATCAACGCCCCAGAACCGCGCTATCTCGTGCCGGCTTCTTCCAACATCACCGTCACCCTGGATGGCCGGCACCTGGCCGAGCCAACCACCACCGACCTGTTCTTCTTCGCGCCCGGCTTCGCCATCGGCATCGAGCAAGTTGATCTGCAACCCGGCCGCGCCGACGCGGTGAATTTCTATCCCCGCGACGAAATTCTGATCTACCAGACCGATTCCTCGCAGTCGCCCTATCTTGTAGTCGCGCTCGAAAATCAGGGCAAAGCGCAAAAAGCCGATTACTACTTCGAGGTTCAGGGCGCCGATATGCAGGATGGCGGCGTGATCGGCATTGGGCTGGACAGCAAGAGCGGTAACCTCGCTGTTCTGGCCGAGGCTTTGACCGGCGATGGGACGTTCAATTTCGTTATGAACCGTGTGACAGACGAAACCGATGAAGAATTCTATGCCGAGGACATCACGCTGAAGGCCGGCTCACAGGTGTTCATTGATTTCGCCGACTGGCAGGACAACAAGCCGGACGGCCTCTACTTCGGCGTGGACCTGGACGGCGACGATCAGATTGATGAGGAATACACTGTAAATGACGCGCAGTAGCGCAGACAGGGGCGCGGCGCGTGCATCCAGCAGGGCGAAGCCGGCCGAACAGCCGGCTTCGTTGCTGTTTCCCCATGGACGCGCCGCGCCGGCCGGCTTGTTCATCCTCAGACGGCCGGCTCCCCGCAGGTTGTGACGTTTCTGTAGCGCCGCCGAGGTACCTTGACCGGACAGACGAAAACGTGAAATGTGTAACCGGTGGAGGAGCACGCAGGATGTTTGTTGGTTTTATTGCTCGTAAAAGGTATCTTCGGGCAGCCCTGATTGCCCTGGCAGGACTGATCGCCCTCGGCTTGCTGGATCAGGCCGCGGTCTTGGCCGACCCGGCGCCGGCGCAGCGCCTGCGCGAGGCCTGGGAACTGGCCCGTGCGCTGCCGGCCTATCGCTTCACCGCCGACATCCAGCAGCACACCCTCCCGCAGGCCGATCCGCGCACCGTCGGACAGGCCGGCCGCCAGCAGCGCGCCTATCTGGAGGGCGAAGCGCGTCCCGCTGCCCAATCCTTCACCGTGCGCATTCTAGATGAGGCTCAAGCGGCCCTGGCAGCGCCGGGGCAGATGCATAACGCCACCGAGTTGGAAGTTACGCCCACTTACGCGCGCGCCCGGCGCGGCGAGGGCGAGTGGCAGACGCTGGAGGACTTCAGCCTGGAGCTGGCCCCCGGCAACGACTGGCTTTCGCCGTTAGCCGCTGCGCGCAACGTGCGCCCGCTGCCGGACGAGCCGAACGCCTTTCAGTTCGAGATTGACGGCGAAGCGTTTGCAGCGCTGGTGCAACAAGCCGCCGCTCGGCGCGCGCTGCGCGCCGGCGCGCTGCCCGCCGGCGCCCAACTGACGCTGGCCTCGCGCTATGCCGATATGCGCGGCGAAGGTGTGATCTGGCTGAACGCGCACGGCCTGCCGCTGCGCCAGCGCCTGAGCGTGCGTTTTGCCCCCGACGGCGGCAACCGCACCGAGGCCCAGGGCACGATTCAGTTTGCCTACGATGACCTGCCGGCCTGGATAACCGCACCGCGCCCGGAGCGCTGGCTGGCGACCCAAGCAGCCGGCTTGCGCGCCCAAGCCCCGGCGCTGGCGTTGGCGCTGGTTGCGATCACGCTCACCGCCGGCGCGGCCCTCCTGCTGACCCGCCGGCGTGGTATGCGGCGCGCGCTGCTGGCCGGCCTGGTCGTGGTGATGGCCGTCACGCCGGCCCTGCAAGCAGCCCAGACCGCCCGCGCCAACGAGACCCAGCGCGCCCAGCGCGCCGGTCAGCAAGCCCGCGAGCGCGAAGCCCAGGCCCAACGCGACTTTTTGCGCCAGACGCTTGGCGCGCGCCCGCTCACGCGCCCGCTCATCCTGCGCAACGACGCCCCCGCGGCGCCCCCTGCCCAGGCTGCGCCGTTGCCAGACGGGCCGGCGCTGGCTCGGCAATACGCCGCCATGCGCGCCGGCAGCCCGGCGGTGGACCTGGACCCGCTTCCGCAGGCCCCGGTCGGCCTCGGCATTGCCGCCGTGCAATCCGATCCAGATACCGACGGCGACGGCCTGAGCGACGCGGTGGAAAACTTGCTCGGCAGCGACCCGCTCCTGCCTGACTCGGACGGCGACGGCCTGAGCGACGCCGATGAAGCCAATGGCTGGACCGTCGGCATGACGCGCTATCGCCTTAATCCCCTCGACGGCGACAGCAACAACGATGGCCGCTCCGACAGCTTGGAGTGCACCTCTGCGCCGTTCAACTGCCCCGATACCGACGGCGACAGCGTGCCCGACATTGCCGACGACGACGATGACAACGACAGTGTGCCCGATCGCTACGACCTCTCACCGGTCACCCGCCGACGCGGCAACGAAGCCGACCAACTCTTCTTCAACCAAGCCCTGCCGCTCGAATTAACTCTGGCCGGCCTGACGCCGGGCAGGATGACCTACGTTCAGTTCCAGCTTCGCCCGACCAACCCCGCCCGCCTGTGGTACGCCTTCAACGTGTACGACTGGCCGCGCGACGACAAGGGCCAGATTCAGGACGTGGACGGCGCGACATTCGCATCGGCGCTGGGCGAGGCCGATCCGCGCAGCGCCAACGGCGATGTGCGCCTGCTGCCCGTGTTGGAGATCGAGGTCTCGCGCGCCGACAACACCTTGCTTTCGCAGGCCGAGCTGAACGCCTACAGCATCAGCCGCCGCGATTTGCCCGATGGCCGCTCGCTGCTGTATGCGCCCGTCTCGCTGGTCAACGACCGATTGACCGAGCAACGCTACGCCTTCACCGCGCGCGTCCCCTTTCGCAGCAGTGCGAGCTGGACGCCCCAAAACGTGCGCCTGGCTTGGATGGTGCAGGCATTGGTGGATCGGCCGGAAGAGAGTCAGTTCAACCAGCTCACCATCCTACACACCTACTACGACGACTGGACGCTCACCGGCCTGAACGTGTACGAGGATCACGGCGCGGCGCTGGCCGTGCTGTATGAGGATCCTGCCGTGGACGATGAACGCGACAGCGACGACACGCTGTTGAAGCTCTCGCTGTTGCTGGACGAGACGTTCGTGGCCGGCCGCGATTGCGACGCCGAAGATGCGCAAGGCCGATGCGTCGGCGATGGCCAACGCGATCTGCGCGTGGATAACCTGACCGCGCGCTTTGACCATACCCTGAACGCCGGCGTGCCCATCACACAACGCTGGGCGCTCAGCAACACCGTGCGCGTCAGCGCCTTCAGCTTTGCCACATCCGAAGCGATGCAGGCCACCCTGGCCCAGACCATCAGCAAGGACCTGCTCACCGGCGTCTTCCAGCCCTATTGGTCGCCGGCCAGCCGCATCACGCCGACGCTGATGTTTGCGCGCGAAGAGCGCAGCGTCAACCTGGGCCTAGATCGCGGCGGCGTCTTGCTGAACCATCCCGCTGTGCGCTTCCAGGGCAACCAGGGACGCTTCGACCTGGCCGGCGCCGGCGTGGACACCACGGCGGCGCTGAGCTGGGCGCCCTACCGCTACAACGGCGCGGAATGGAAGAGCTACGACCTGGCCGATTTCGTCACCTTCGAGGTGGACCGGCGCTATCGCGGCCTGATGCTGGCGCGCCACCCTACCGACGAGAACACCGCTTTCGGCGAGCTGGGCTTGTTACAAGCCTATGTGCTGGGCATTGCCCAGGGCGTCGAGCGCGTGGTGCAGTCGCAAACCAAGACGTTCAAGCTCGAAAAGCAATCGTCTGATCTGAAGCTCTGGCAGCGCGTGACGTTGCAAAGCGCCAACGCAGCGGTGAAGGGCGCCAACTTCGTGATCAATCTGCTGTATTACGGCCTGACTGAGAGCGCGTATGCCTTTCAACCCGGCTGGTTGGGCAAACTGGGCGGGGTGCTGAAGGAGCTGCCGCTGGTGGGCGGGCAGCTTGCCTCGAACGTCACCAAGTTTGGCCTGCTGGCCGGCCTAAAGGAATTTTTCAAAGCTGCCAAGTGGAAGCTGATCGCCTTGGGCGCAGCCGGGGCGGTGGTGGGCGCCGCCGTGGCCATCACGCTGCTGGTGCTGTATCTCACTACGCCGGACTACGGTTTTCAAATTGGGCTGGCCGTGGTGATCGGCGCGATGACCATTTTCTTTTCGCTCGTCAAGCCGCTGATTAGCATCGCGCAGTTCTTCGTGGCGCAATTCCAGGCCGCCGTGGCAGCCGGCGCAACCAAGCTGGCCGCGCTCTCGGCGGCGGCCTCGGCCACCTTTGGAGGTGGGCTGGCCGTCTTCCGCGCCACGCTCGTCACGGCGGTGTTGGCGCTCATCGTGCAGGTGGGCATGGCGGTGGGCACATTCATCTTTCAGTGGGCCAATGGCGCTGCCTTCGGCAGCCTGGACCTGAACGCAGCCTTCGCCCGCTTGGTGGTGGAGATTTACATTGCCTTCCTCACCTTCGCGCTGAGCGTGACGGTGGCCGGCGCGGTGCTGCTCGGCGTGTTGGCCAGCATAGATGCCATTTTGAACATCCTGTGCACGGCCAGGGTGCCCAACACCTGCTGGTCCATCACCGGCATCGTCGTGCAGGTCGCGGCGGCGTTCATTTACGGCGGCGCGCCGGTGGTGCGCCTCAGGGCGGTGGAAGCCGGCAAGCTCAATGTGCGCCTGAGCGACCCTGAACGCGGCTTCATCGCCGGCAATCGCCTGACGCTCAGCCTGGACGTGTCTACCTACATTGACGAGGCGACGATGTATGAGATCAACCATCAATCTGTCTCTTCGTATCACGCCAAGACGCGCGGCCCAGGGGGCGACGACGCCAGGCGCCGCACCGCTGTGCGCTATACGCTGAACGCCGACCCGCCGGAGGTGAGCGTGAACGCCATGCGCAACGCCTGGGCCATGCAACTGGGTGGGCCATACTCCACCCACTACGTCAATCAGCAGACCGCCCAGGCGCCGGAGATTGTGTTGCAGCCCGGCGTCAACGTCAGCATACCGGTGCGCCTGAACTACAGCTTTGCCCTGCCGGCGGTCGAATGCTGGCTGCTCAACTTTTGCAAGCTCAACGAAGTTAAGGGCAAACAGAGCGGCCAGAACCTCGGCTTCTTCCTCGACGTGTTGCCCAACGCGCTCGATCAATTTGCCGGCTGGGAGTGGTCGCCGGCGTTTACCGCGCGCATCAATCCCGCCATCACGCGCAACATCTCGTGTGATCGGGACGGCGATGGCTTGCGCAGCCCCTTCTGCGGCGGCAACGACCCCAACGACTTGCTCAGCGATACCGACGGCGACGGCGTCCCCGACCCCAAAGAGTTGGCGCTGGGTAATCAAGGTCGCTATTTCCGCCCGATCCAGTCCGACGCCGACGGCGATGGCCTGAGCGATGCGCTGGAGCTGCGCTATGGCACCCATCCGTCTAGCGCCGACACCGACGGCGACGGCTTGACCGACGCTGAGGAAGTGAACGGCTGGGACATGGCCTATGGCTACGTTGGCGCGCCGCCGGCCCTGGACACCAATGGCTGCCGGCTGCCCGGCGGCGCGCGCCGCACCATCCGCGTCGTCTCTGACCCGCGCGCTTACGATACCGACGGCGACAGCCTGAGCGACCGCGACGAGAAGACGCTCAACGCCTGTGATCCGATCGGCTTCCCCTTCCATCCCAACGTGCCCAACGCCAACCCGTTGGCTGTGAGCTTTAACTTTGCCGATGCCGATGGCTTCCTGGCCCCGGGTCAGGTGATGCCGTTCACCGTCACCGTGCTGAACGACACGCCCCAGGTGAACCCGCTCAACGCGCGCGGCGTCTTGACCGTCACCCGCGCCCCGCTCTATGGGGCGGCGCCGCCCATGGTGCGCAATTTCCCCGGCCTGTGGCGCGGGGCAAGTTTCGACGTGACCGGCATCGTCACCGTGCCGTTCGCCGTGGCGTCGCAGCCGGCGCCGATCACGGCATCGGCTGCGGCAGAGCTGTACGCCGGCGCGCCCGGCAGCGGCGTGAACATCAGCCCGCGCTATGTGGCCGCCCTGCGCGTGGACAACGACCCGCCCAACGCCCAGACCACCAGCTTCAGCAACGGCGCGTACATGGCCGCCGGCAGCACGGTGGTGGTCGGCGGCGAGGCAGTGGACCCCACCTCCTACGTGCAGCGAGTGGAGGTGCGGCTGAACAGCGGCGCGTGGCAGACGGCCACCCACACGGCGTTCTGGTCGTATGCGTTGGCGGTGCCGCTGACCGAAGGCCCGCACACCTTCAGCGCCCGCGCTGTGGATGCGGTGGGTAACCTGCAACCTGCCCCCCATGTGCTGAGTTTCCTGGCCGATGCCAATCCGCCCGCCGTCGTCAGCAGCGTGCCGGACGATGCCTTGCGCGCCGCCGTGGCGCTGCCCGACGGCAACTGGGGCGTCCGCTTGAACGGCGCGGCCAGCGACCCCAACCTGGTCAGCGGCCACCCCGGCAGCGGGGCCAGCTTCGTCGAGGCGCTGGTGGTGGCCGCGCCGGCGGTGAGCGGCTTGCCCACCCCTTACACCGCCACCTGGCAGCGCGCCGAGGTCACCACCACCGGTTGGGTGCTGACCTACGTCCTGCCGCTGTTCGACGTGGACGGCAACGTCATCACCGACCCCACCGGCACATACACCGTGTATCTGCGCGGCGGCGACTTCGCCGGCAACCTCACTGCGCCGGCCAACTACGTCGCCTTCCGCCTGCGGCTGGATAATCGCGCGCCGGCCTTCAGCTCGGTCACGCCCCAACAAAACCTGACCTACGACGGCGTGGTCACCCAAGCCCTGCCCAACCTGACCATCACCACCACGCGCGCGCTCAGCGGCTTCGTCTTCGAGAATGCGCCGGCCGGCCTGAACAGCGGCGTGCACACGGCCACGCTCACGCTCATGCCGGGCGATCAGGGCGTCGCCCCCGGCATGTGGCGCGCCTGGTATCGCAACAACACTCAGGCCATCGGCGCGCCGGACTACGAAGGGTTGGCGGCCAACATTGATTTTGCCTGGCCGGCCGGCCCGGCGCCGGGCGTGCTGGCCGATGGCTTCTCGGTGGACTGGTTACGCCAGGCGCTCTTCCGCGTGGACGGCGTGTACACCTTCACCCTAGAGCGCGAGAGCGACGCCGCCGGCGCCATCCGCCTGTTCGTAAACGACCTGCCGGTGCTCAGCGCGACCGGCGGCACAGTTCAGGCTGCCACTGTGTTGACGATGACCAGCGGCCTGCACACGCTGCGCGTGGTGTACGCCGACGGCAGCGGCGCGGCGCAGGCGCGTTTCAACGTCACCCTGGCGCGCGCCCTGCCGCAGCCGGTCGTGCTGGGTGCATCCGGCAGCGGCGTGCTCACCACCACCTGGCATTACACGCTGCCCGATCAACTCGAAGGGCTATACCAGCTCGACCTGGCCGGGCGCGACATGCTGAGCAACACCGGCCGCTACGTCAACTTCTGGCGCGGTGAGATTGACACCACCCCGCCGCGCGTCGGCGTGGACGTGAACTACGTCGGCATCGGCGCAGCGTCGCGCACCATCTACACCGTGCGCGCCACCGACTTCAACCTGGTGCAAGACGGCTTCATCGGCCCGTGCGGCGACCCGAAGCCAGAGGAGCTGTTTACCTACGACACGGCTTGGTGGCGCGAATGGATCAACGACAGCAGCCGGCTCTACGAGATCGTGCAACGCTGCGAGCGCCCCGGCCACGTGGTCGAGCCGCCGCGCATCCGCGCTTGTGATGTGCATGGCCATTGCGCCGACACCTATGCCATCCCGCCCGGCGCGCCCAATAACCGCAGCCTGTATTACAGCACCTACAACACGCTCTATCGCAAAGACCTGGCCAGCGGCCAGACGCAAGTGGCCTGGCCACACTGGAATCGCAGCGTGGGCTGGATGTTCCCCGATTCGGCCAACGGGCGCTTGCTGGTGGTGCACTACGACGACGCGCTGCGCGTGGATGTCATTGACCTGAACACGAACGCGGTGAGCGCCACGTTCACCCTGCCGCCCGGCGTGCAGGCGCAAGACATGGCCTTCGATCCGCTCAGCGGGTGGCTCTATCGCATTGATTACACCAATGTGCTGGGCCGGCTGAACACCTGGACCGGCCAGTACGTCACCGTCACCCTGCCGCATCGGCTGGGCTGGGCGCTGGCCTATGACTGGCAGAATCAGCGCCTGTTTGCCCGCGATGGCGAATTCGATCGTTACTTCTTCACCGACAGCACGCCGGAGAGCGCCCGCCTGCGCTTCTTGTTGCCGGATGGCACGTTCCAGGGCTACATCGGCGACCCGCGCCCTTCGTCGTTCAGCTACTTCGACAACCGCATTCACGGGTTCGACCGCCCGCCCTTCTGGACGCAGCTCGGCGTTGCTGTTGATCCCGTCTCGCGCCAGATTTTCTGGTGGGGCAACGGCGGACGGCTGTATGCCGCGTCTTATCCGGGCAACTTCAGCGCCGTCAACGACGGCTCGACCCTCGGCGCGCCGAACTTCTACACCGTCACCACGCTCTTCGCGCCGACTCAGCCGTTGCGAAGCGGTTCCTCAAGCTGGTTCAGATTGTATGTGGATAACCCCACCCATTACAGCCCAACGCTGAAGCTGTACTTTGTGGATTGGCAGACGCTCAACATCAAGCGCATCAACATCAGCAACACGCTGTTCCTCTCGCTCGAAGATGTGGTCACCGAGACGGCTAATGTGAATTCGCCTTTCGACGGCTTGCAGACCTTCGCCCTGGACGTGAACCACCGGCCGGCGGCCAATTCCCAAGCGCTGTTCACCGACATCAACACGCCGATCACCTTTACCCTAGATGTGACCGACGCCGACCGCAACCCGCTGAGCCTGCGCATCCTCACCCCCTTCGGGCGCGGCGCGCTGAGCGGCTGGCCGGCCGGCCGCGTGATCACAGCGCCGGCGTTGGCGTACGCGCCCGACGCCGGCTTCTCTGGCTACGACCGGCTGGATTACCAAGTGGATGACCATCGCGGCGGCCTCGTCACCGGCACGGTCAGCATACGCGTGCGCCCGCCGCTGGTGCTTGAATCGGCGGTGGTCACGCCCACCAACGGCGCCACCCGCGATAGCCTGGCCCCTGTGCCGATCGGCGTGGCGGCCAACGCCAGCGAGCCGGTGCGCCGCATCACCGTCACCGTCAACGGCGCGCCGGCCCTGGTCAGCCCCATCCTCAACCAAACCAACCCGGTCTGGACGACCACCTGGACGCCCATCCCTGGCCGGCACGTGCTGGCTTCGGTGATCGAGGATGTCTATGGCCGCGTGCAGACCCAGACCGCGCCCATCTCGCTGACCGTGGCGATCACCGCGCCGCACCTGGCGCTGAGCGGGCCGCTCATCACCGGCAGCGCCTCGCCCGGCGAGGGCATGTTCTTCGTCGGCGGGCTGGTGACGGCGTTCGCCGACCTGCGCGCGCTCACCGTCACCGTCGGCGGCCCCGGCGGCCTGAGCGAGTCCGGCTTGGCGAGCATAGACGACGGCGTGGATGTGTTGCCCAACGGCGCGCGCCGCCATGCCTGGCGCTATCTCGTCCAGGCGCCAAACGCCTATAACCCCGCCGGCATCACCGTCAACGCGGTCACGTTGGACGCCGCCAATCGCACCACAGCCCTTGCCGCACCGCTCACCGTGGACATCGTCCCGCCGGCCCTGGTGACGCCCAGCCTGTTGCTCGTCAGCGGCACGATGCTGTTCCCCATCACCACCGGCCTGGCCATTCGCAACAGCACGCCCACCCTGGCGCTCGTCTGGACGGAGGCGAGCGATCCGGCCGGCTTGCAGGATTACGTAGCCGGCTGGACGCAATCGGCATCCTTTGCGCCCTCCACCGTGCTGCTGCCGAATCAGCCGCGCCGGCTCGACCGCGCCACCGGCGAAGCGCAGACCTGGTTTGCCCATCTCTCCGCCCGCGACGCGCACGGCAACGGCAGCCGGCAGACGCTCGGCCCGATCATCGTGGACGCCCCCACCACGCCCGACGTGACCACGCTGGGCTTCAGCCATTGGCTGGAGTCAGGGGCCACGCAGGTGGGGGCGCACCCGCGCGCCCGCTGCGGCGATGTGGTCACGGCCACACAATGCCCGCAGGCGTTCTACGTTACCTGGGATGCCCTGGCTTTGCGCCTGGCCTACACCGGCGGCAACTGGGCCAGCGACGGCGACCTGTGGCTCTTCTTCGACACCCAGGCCGGCGGCGCAACGCGCGACCCGCTCAACCGCGTCGCCATGCCCGAACAGCCGCTCGGCCCCGATCAGCCGGCCAGCCTGCCCATGCGCCCAGATTACGCCGTGCGCGTTGTCTCGCCCCAGACGGCCACCCTTTACGCCTGGAGCGGCAGCGCCTGGCAGGCGCAACGCGAGCTGAACAGCGCCGAGTTCGCCTTCATCCCCGGCGACGTCCCGCGCACCGACCTGCGCCTGCTATGGACGGCGCTGGGCGTCTTGGCGCCGGCCAGCACACCGTTCGGCCTGTTGGCAGTGGCCCTGGCCGAAAACGGCCGCGTGATGGCCTGGATGCCCAACCCCTCGCCCGAAGGCGATCTGTGGGGCGCGGCGCTGGCCACGCCCACTGCCTATCTGCGCTGGAACGCCGCAGCCAGCGGTGTGCGCCCCAACGCGGGCCGCTTTGTCGCCTCGGATGCGCGCGTCGCCGTGCAGGCGGCGACTACCACGCCGGACGGCGCGGCGGTCACCGTCGGCGCGCGAGCTTGGCTGGCCGACCTGCCGCCGGCCCTCGCCGACCTGCCGCAGCCGCCCGGCGCGGCGCTGCCCACCATCGGCCCCAACCGCGCCGTGACGTTTACCCTCAGCGTTACCAACGCCGGCAGCGCCGCGACCGATGGCCTGAGCTTCAACGTGGTCTCTGGCGGCGCGCTTGCCCTGAGCGGCGGCAATGCCCAGACGCTGACCCCGCCCGCCGTCGCCCCCGGCGCAGGCAGCGTGCTCACCCTCACCGGCCTGACCGGCAACAGCGGCGTCGCCCAGTTTGACGTGGCGCTGCGCGACGCGCCGCGCCGGGCCTACGACTGGTTCGCCCTGCGCTATCTGATTGACATCACCGCGCCGGTCAGCCTGAGCGCCTCGTCACCGCTGAGCTGGGTCAATCCGCTCACCAACACCTTCAGCGGCGCGGCGTTCGACCTCTCGCCGCTGGCCGCGGTGACGGTGGAAGTGCAACCCGGCGTGGGCGCGCCGGTGGCGCAGACCTGCCCCCAGCCGGCCGGCAACGGCGGCGTGAGCTGGTCGTGCATCGTCAACTTGAACGGCATGAGCGGCACCGTCACCGTGCGCGTGCGCGCTGCCGACATCTGGGGCAACCAAAGCGGCTGGACGGTTATCGGCAGCCGCCAGGTGGATCACGTCGCCCCAGCGCTGACCCTGGACGCGCAGACCGAGAGCCTGCTGAGCAGCGGTTACTTCGGCAACCACGGTCGCACCGAGGCCGGGCGGGGCGTCATCCCGCTGCGCGGCGTCCTGAACGACGAACGCGAGGCGCGGCGCATCGTGGCCTGCGCCCGCTTGCCCGAACAAGCGGCCTGTTTGCCCGAACAGACGCGCGCGCTGGAGGCGACGGAATTTGCCACCGCCCTGGCTTTGGACACCGAGCTGGCCTTCCTGCGCGAGGGCGACGCCGTCTCGCAGGTGCTGGAGCTGTACGGCCTCGACGCGGTCGGCAACCGCAGCGCCGTGCTCACCCGCACGGCCTGGGTGGACACCGTGCCGCCCATCATCACCGTCACCGAGGCGCTCAGCCCGGTGTTCGACGTGGATTTCGGGACGGCGCCGGTGCACCAGGCGGTGATCACCGGCCTGGTGAGCGACGGCGCGCTGCGCGTGGTGCGCGGCTGGCTGATGAACAGCGCCGGCGTCATCACCGCCTACACCGCCACGGTCGCCGGCGGGCAGTGGGTGCTTACCCCGACCCTGCCGGCCGGCGCGTATGGCGTCTATACCCTCACCGTGGAAGCCTGGGATCGCGCCGATAACCGCAGCGCGTCGCTGATGCACACGTTCGTGTACACGCTGGACACCGTGCGCCTGCAGCTGGGCGCGCAACGGGTAGATGCCGATGGCCTCGTCCTGCCGGCCGGCGCGCCGATTACCCCCGGCTTGCCGCTCACCTGGCAGGTGACCCTGCGCAACAGCGGCGGCCTGACGGCTACCCAGCCCACCACCTTGACGGTAGCCTGGCCGGTCTTGCTCGCTGCGCCGCTCTGCCAGGTCACCGGCGGCGCGAGCTGCGCTTTCGACGGGTTGGATGTGCGCGTGGCCTGGCCGACGCTGGCGCGCGGCGCGCAGCACACCCTCACGCTGAGCGCGCTTGTCCCGGCCGGCCTGAACGATGGCGTAGCCATCGCGCTCGCCGGCCAGGTAACCAACACAGGTGTGAACCGGCCGGCGCATTCCACGCTCGGCGCCCAGGTCGTCCACACCACCACGGCGCAAAGCGCGCTGGCGATCCACAAGTCCGCGCAGACAGAGTCCGCCTCGGCGGCGACGCTCTTCGCCGGCGACCCGCTCACCTTCACCGTGCGCGTCACCAACACCGGCGGGGCGCTGCTGCGCGACCTGGTGCTGACCGATGCGCTGCCCGCCGGCTATGCTGTGCTGACCTACAGCCTGGCCGCTCAGCCCGCCATGAACGCCAATTGCGCGCTGGGCGCGACGCTGAGCTGCGCGGTGCGCCGGCCGCTGCGCCTGCTCTACGTGGACGACAACGAATCCAGCAGCAGCTACTGGCGTCGCTTGCGCCTGAACGAGATCGCGGCGGCCAACGGCTGGCAGGTGAGCGTGTTCGAGGCCTACGGCGCTGCCGACGGCCCAACGGCCGCCGAGATGTTGAATCACGACCTGGTGCTGTGGGATAGCTGGACCAAGGCCGACCCGACCCATCAAGGGCCGAACGCGCGCGACGCGCGCCATCTGGCCGCCTTCGTGGCAGGCGGCGGACGCCTGATCTTGGGCACGTCGTGGGCCAGCGCCTTCGCCGATCCGGCCTATCCGTCCACGCTGCGCCCCTGGGCGGCGGCGTTGCTCTCCGAGACGTTGCGGGTGGATCCAGCCGGCTTCCAGGTCAAGATGACCTACGATCTTGCTTTCCAGCGCGGCTTCACCGGCGCCAACGCCTTTGCCGGCATCTTTGCCCCGGCAAATGCTACCGACTACCAGCCCAGCTACGTGCCGGCCTTGTCCGGCGGCACGGTCGGCCTGACCTATCTGGACACCGGCAACCACCCGGCGGCGGTGTACACCGCCCGCACGCTGATGCTGGGCTTCGCGCCGGTGGTGGGCCTGTCGGTCAATCAGCCGAATGTGCTGGCCGCGTTGCTCACGCAGGCGGTGCAGACGCTCGCCCCGCCGGCCTATAGCCTGGCCGGCGGCCAGAGCGCCACGTTGACCGTGGCGGGCGCGCCCAACGCCGTCGGCGCGCAGACGAACATCGCGCAGGCTCAGGCCTCCAACGCTGCCCTGGCCGGCGCCAATGTGAACTACACCGTCCTGGTCTCGACGGCGCTGCAAGGGCTGGCCCAAGCTGCCGCGCCAAGCGTGCAGGTGGGCAACGACCTCAACGTCACCGCTCGCATCACCAACGCCGGCCCGGTCGCTGCGACCGGCGTGGCCTTGACGGCCGCCCTGCCGGCCGGTGCGGCGCTGGTGAGCTACGCCGGCGACGGACTGAGCTGCGCCGACTCCGGCGGCGTGATCACCTGCACGGCGGCCACGCTGAACGTGGGCAACAGCGCCGGCGTGGTGGTGACCGTGACGGCGACCGGCGGCGGTCAGAAGGCGCTGACCTTCTGGCGGCAGAGTGACCAGTCGGCGCTGCGCAGCGCCGCGGCGCAATTTGTGGCTTCGGGCAACGCCAACCCGTCCCTGGTTGCCCTCTCCGCGCCGGCCGCCGTGATCACCGCCGGCTTGGGCGCCACCCTGACCCTGGTGGCGGCCAACAGCGGCCCACAGCCGGCAGACATGCTCATCACCGTCACGTTGAGCGGCTGGCAGTTCGCCGGCTGGCCGGGCATGCAGCCGCAGGGCATGGCGCTCGCGCCGGGTGCAGCGCAGATCCTCGGCGCGCCGGGCGCGGCGATGGATGTCGCCGGCGGCGCGTGGGACGATGGGCAATTGGCCATCACCCTCAGCGTGCCGACGCTGGCTGCCGGCGATTCCTTGACCATGCATCTGCCGCTGATGCCCCATCCGGCGCTGGTGAGCGGCACGCTGCTGATCGCCCGCGCCGGGGTGACCACCACGGTGAACGACACCGCGCCGGGCGACAACCTGGCCGCACCGTTGACGCTGACGGTCACCGCGCAGGCCAACCTGCGCGTGTCGAAGCAGGCGTTGGGCGGCGGACTGGTTAACCAGCCGATCCCCTACGCCATCACGCTGATCAACGACGGGCCTTCCGCAGCGCATGGGTTGGTGCTCACCGACCCCGTGCCGTCTGGCCACGCCTTTGCGGACGCCGAGGCGCTCATCAACGGTCAGGCGCGGCGCTGTCTGGCTGCCGGCGGGGTGGTGCAGTGCGCCCTCACCGGCCTGCCGCGCCGTGTGTTGTTGGTCAACGACGACGTCGGCAACTTCACGCTCTTCTACGAAAACGCGCTGAACGCGCTGAATGTGGCGTGGGATCGCATGGTGGTCACGGGCACAAACGATGGCCCCAGCGCGGCGTTCATGTCGGCCTACGACTTGGTGATTTGGGTGTCGCAGGTGCAGGCCGGCCATCCGACCGGCATCGGCCCCAGCGCCAACGACGAAGCGCACCTGATGCAATACCTGGCCAACGGCGGCAGCCTGTTGCTGGACAGCCAGGGCTATGCCAACGCGCGCGGTGGGCTGACCCGCTTCATGACCGAGACGCTGGGCGTGGACGCGCTGGCGATTGACGGGCTGCCCTCTATGAATGATCAGGCCGTCGGCGTGGGGTCGTTCGTCGGCTTCGGCGTGATGAGCGTCAGTGGGATGAGCAACGCTGATGTGTTGACGCCCACCAGCGCGGCGCAGACGGTGGTGCGTTGGTTTGAGTCCGGCGCGCCCCGACATTCGGTCGGTGTGTGGCACCCGGCCAAACGAGCCTTCTACCTGGCCTTGCCGTTCTACGGCCAGCCCGACGCAACGCGGTTGGGCGTGATTCTGAACGCCCTGCGCCGCCCGCCGCTGATGCCGGGTAGCGCCGCCGATGTGACCGTGATCTTCACTGCGCCGGTAAGCTCGCAGACGGTGGTGAACACGGCTTATGCGCGCGCCGACGGCGGCAGTGCGGTGACCACCACCGCCCCGTTGAGTGTGATCGGCTGGTCGGCGTTTGACGTGCAGATGGACGGGCCGGCCAGCGCCGTCAGTGGCGACACGCTCACCTACACGATTGTTTTCACCCACACCGGCATCGAGGCTGCCGGGCCGGTGACGCTGACGCACATGCTGAGCGACACCGACCGCGCTTCGGCGGACTGGTGGGGCATGAGCTGCGACACGTCGCACCCGCGCCTGCTCACCTGCACCTTGCCCAGCATGGCCATCGGCGCTGCGCAGCGGATCACCGTGACCGCGCTGACGCTGGGCTGGTATCCGGCGCAGACGATCACCAGCACGGCGCGCGTGCGCGCCAGCAACGCGCAGCTCCCGGCCGGCTACGTCGCCCAGGCCACGACCCGCATCACGCCGTCGGTGGATGTGCAGGCCGGGGTGGTCGCGCCGACCAACCTGCCGGTGGCCGGCCTGGCGCTGGCCGGCCACGTCCTGGTGACCAACGCAGCCGCCCTGGCCGACGCGCCCGGCGTGGTGATCACGGCGGCGGCGCTGCGCTTGTTGGATAGCGCCCCCTTGCCCTTCACCGGCTGCCAGGTGCGCCGGCAGAGCGACGATGCGCCGGTTGCCGGCGCGACCTGCGTGGCAGACGCCGGCGGGCTGACGGCGACGGTGGATATGGACACCAACTGGATCAACACGGCGCGGCTGCGGGTGGTGTTCACGGCATCGGTGCCGCTTGGACTGACGCATGGCGAGCTGGTGCGCGTGTCGGCCCGCGCCTGGCCGGGGCCGTTGGCGATTGAATCCGCGCCGGCCAATAACGCGGCGCAGACCGACGTGAGCATCGTCGGCAACACCGACCTGCGCGTGGTGTCGTTCAGCGCCGCGCCGCTTACCCCAACCGCCGGCCTGCCGATGACCTACACCGTTGTGGTGCGCAACGACGGCCAGCAAACCGCGCCCGATGTCGTCATCACCACCACGGCGACGCTTGCGGTGTTCCACAGCAACCCGGCCCCGCCGATCACATCGTGCAGCGCCACGGGCGGCGGCCTGTGCGCCGTGAGCGGCGCAACAGCGGTGATCACCTACGCCGCCCTCGCCCCCGGCGAGCCGCACACGCTCACCCTGGTGACGGCCGTGCAACACGACCTGGAGCAGTTCACGCCCGATGAGTTCATCCAGCGCGCCATCACCCTCTCCAGCCCGCTGCACGACCTGAACCCGGCCGATAACCAGCTCGCCCAGGCCAACGCTGTGCAGACGCAGGCCGATTACCAGCTCACCCTGACGCCGGCGGCGACCGAAGTGGTGCACCTGGGCAGCCTGACCTACACCGTGTGGGTGACCAACGCCGGCCCCTCTACGCTGGTGCAGCCGCACTTCTGGCTGACGGCGAGCGACGCGCTGAACGCCTTCTACACCCTGCCCGACAGCTACGCCTGTAGCAACATCAGCGCGCTGGTGTGCCAGATGGCAATCGCGCTGGCCCCTGGCGAGTCGCGCATGTTGACCGCGACGCTGAGCTTTAACGCCGACCCGCCGGGCGCGGGGGTGGTGACGGCCAGCGTGGCTTCGCTGTCTACGTTCCCGACGCCTGACCCCGCGCCGGCTAACAACAGCATCACTGCGCCGGTGCAGATCACCTATCCCTCCACGCTGCATCTCTCCGTCACGCCTTCCGACAACCCGCTGCCGGCCGATCAACTCATCACCTTCACCATCAACATCACGCGCGACGGGCCGGACGTGGTCTTGCGGCGCATCACCATCCCGGTTCCGCTCAACCTCAGCCCGGTCGCGGTTTGGGAGAACGTTGGCTACTGGCCGGAGCGGTGCGCCATCACGCGCACGCTGGAGACGGCCAGTGGCATGTCGTTCGTCTGCCACACGCTGGGCGTGGGGGCCGGCGGCGCGCAGGTGTTCGCCGTCTTCGCGCCCGACATCGCCAACTTCAGCTTCGTGCTCACGGCCAGCGCCTATGGCGCATGGGCCGGCCTGGCTTTTGCCCAATCGCCGACGGTGACGGTGGTCCAGCCGGTGGCCGACCTAGCCGTTGCCCATGCCGTGACGACCGCCGACGGGCTGATCGCGGGCGACCTGCTGACCTACACCATCCTGGTGACTAACCTCGGCCCGCTGAACGCCAGCGGGGTGCAGGTGACCAGCACCGCGCACGCCGCCATCAGCCTGACGATGTGCGAGGCGCAATACGGTTCGTGCGCGCTGAGCGCCAATGGCATCAGCGCCACGCTTGGGACGCTGGCGCCCGGCGCCGGCCGCCAGATTACCGTGCTGGCCGTCTTGAGCGATCCTCTGCCCATTGGCGCTGTGGTCACGCACACCGTCTTAGTTGCCACCAGCGCGCGCGACGACTTGCCGGCCAACAACCAGGCCGCGGCGACGGCGCAAGTGCGCGACCGCGCCATCCTGGGCTTGGCGCTCGCCTCGAATGCGCCACAGCCGCCGGGGCCGGACGGCCTGGTGCACCTGACGGCGACGATCAGCAGCGGCACAAACGTGAGCTTCACTTGGAGCCTGGGCGATGGCAATCTGGCCTATGGCCCGACGGCGGCTCATGTGTACAACGTGCCGTTCAGCCCGGCCTACGCGCTCACGGTCTTCACCGCCGTGGTGACCGCCTCGAACAGCGCCGGCGCGGTCGTTGCCAGTTTGCCGATCACGCTGCAAGAGGGGACGCCGGCCTGGCGCGACATGTTCTCCCTGTGGTTCGAGGCCACCATGGACGGCTACGGCGAGGCGCTGGCCGGCCAGCCTTTCACCATGCACGTTTATCTCACCGGCACCGCCAGCAACGCGCAAGTGGCCGTGAACTGGGCCGACGGCGCGGTGGTCACTCGGCCGGCCGACCTGTTCATGGTGGACGGCGGCGGGGCAGTGTGGCGCTATGCGGTGTTCTCGCACACCTACAGCGTGGGCGGCGAGGTGGACCCGATCACCGTCACGGCCTTTAACCGCGCCGGCCAGATCGGCCCGCGCACCACGTTCGTACGCGTGCGGCAAAGCATCACCGAGACCGGCCTGAGCTTTGCCTTCGACGCGCCGGCCTACACCGCCGTCGGCGTGCCCACGCCCTTCACGCTCACCACCAGCGGCGGCTACCCGCTCAACTTCTCCTACGACTTCGACAGTGATGGCATCGTTGACGCCTACGGCGGTTGGCCGAACCATCGGCTGGATCAGAAGACGTGGGTCTTCAGCGCGCCCGGCCTCTACACCGCCACGGCGGTGATCGAAAATGACCTCGACTATCCGTTTGGCCTGGGCGTGCATTACCTGACGCTGACCCGGCAGATTGTGGTCAGCGCGGTGGTGCCCATCGTCGGGTTGGCTGCCGCCAGCAGCAGCCCGACGGCGCTGGGCGCGCCGACCTGGTTCACCGCCAGCCAGTCCGGCGGCAACCTGATCACCTACGTCTGGGACTTTGGCGATGGGGTGACCGCCACGCTGACCGGCACGACGGTTGCCCATGTGTATGCGCTGCCCGGCAGCTATACCGTCACCGTCACCGCCACCAACTTGCTCAACCAGCAAACGGCGACCACCGGCGTGGTGGTGCAGCAACCCATCGCCGGCCTGAGCGCCACGGCCAGCGGGCCGACCTTCCTCGGCCAGCCGACATTCCTGGCTGCTGCGCTGGATGCGGGATGGCCGGTCAGCTTTACCTGGGATCTGGGCGACGGCAATCTGGCCTATGGTTCGTCGGTCAACCACGCCTACGGCGCGATTGGGACCTACACCGCCATCGTCACCGCGTTCAACCTGCTTGGCGCGCAGGTCGCCAGCGTCGCGCTGGTGATCACCGATGCCCCGCCGATTGGGCTGAGCGCCGGCGCGCTGGCGCCGGCCCCGGTTGGACAGGCCGTTCAGTTCACGGCTACTACCGCCGGCGGCAGCGGCCTGACTTTTGCCTGGGACTTCGGCGACGGCGTGCAGTTGCAAGGGCAGAACCAGACCCACGCCTACGACGCGCCGGGGGTGTATCTGGTCACGGTGCGGGCGTGGAACGCCAACGGGCAGATCAGCCTGACGCTGCCGGTGACGATCACGATGCCGCCGGCGCAGGTGAACCCGCTGCAAGTTGCCGGCGTGGAGGCGGAGGGCAGCGCGATGATCACCGTCGCGCTGGCTATGCCGCTGCCCATGGCGGTGGGCCTGACCTACGCCACGGTGGATGGCACGGCGCAGGCCGGCAGCGACTACGCTTACACCGCCGGCGTGCTGGTCTTTGCGCCGGGCGAGACGCAGAAGATCATCAGCGTGCCAATCCTGGACGACGGCTTGCCTGAGCCGGATGAGTGGTTCTTCGTGCACATCGGCCGGCCCGACCCGGCGCTGGGTGCGCTGACGATGTCGGCTGTGACCGTTGCGGCTGAGACGGCGCAGGGTGAGGCCGGGGCGCAGGCGCTGTTGGACGACCCGCCGATTGTGGTGCGCGTGCTGATCCCCGGCACCTATCGCCTGTATCTGCCGTTGGCGCGGAGGGCGGAATGAGACACGGAATGAAGTTGCTGTGGGTTGGCGCGGGGCTGGCTGCGGCGCTGGGGCTGGGCGTGCAGACGGCCAGGGCGCAGCAGTGCTTTGCCACGATTGACGGGACGACGGTGTACTCCAGCCCCGACGCGCAGGCGGTGCGTGATGCGGTGGGCGCGGCGGCGCCCGGCGATGTGGTGAAAGTCGCCGGCGTGTGCGCGGGTGTGAGCGGCGCGCAGGTGGTCGCCATCGGCCAGCCGCTCACCTTGCGCGGCGGCTACACGCTCACGAACTGGGCGCTCAGCGATCCGAACGCGCACCCGACCGTGCTGGATGCGCAGCAGGCCGGCCGGGTGGTGTATGCCACGCAGCCGCTTACGCTGGAGAACCTGATCGTGCGGGGCGGGCGCTGGACCAACCCGTTTGAGTCCGGCGGTGGGGTGGCGCTGGAGTCGGCGGGGGTGATCAGCAACGTGGTGATCCGCGGGAGCGAGGCCGCCAACGGCGCCGGCGGCGGGCTGTACGTGGGCGGGCCGGCGACGGTGACGCACAGCGCGCTCGTCAGCAACGTCGCGCGCTATCGCGGCGGCGGGGCCTCGTTCAACGCCGAGGTCTGGATTGTTGCATCGGCGTTCCTCAGCAACACCGTGACGGATTTCAGCGCGGGCTATGGCGGCGGGGCGAATTTTGGCTTCAGCGCGCCGGCCACTGTGTCGAGCAGCACCTTTGCCGGCAACGCGGCCGGCGCCCAGGCCGGCGGCGCGCGCTTTGACAACCGCGCCACGCTGCGCCACGTCACCTTTACCCACAACATCGCGCGGGGCATCGGCGGGGCGATCTTCAGCAACGAGACGCACGCGCAGGACGTGACGTTTGCGCACAATCAGGCTACTGTGCTAAGCACCGGCGGCGCGCATTTCAACTGGGTCACCTGGCTGACCGACACCACGTTCTACAGCAACAGCGCGGCCATGCACGGCGGCGGCGCGTATTTCAACCAGTCTTTCTTCGGCGATCTGGCTGCGTTGCGCAATGTGTCCTTTGTGAGCAACACCGCCGACGAGCGGGGCGGCGGGGCGTTTGCGTTTAACCAGGCGCGGCTGGAAGGTCAGGGCGTCACGTTTGTCGGCAACCGGGCGCAGCAGGAGGGCGGCGGGTTATACGTCAGCGGCGCCGCCGACCTGAGCGAAGCGCAGTTCAGCGGCAACACGGCCGGGGCTTCCGGCGGCGGGGCGTTTTTTGCCCAGCCGGTGACGTTGAGCGTGGCGGCCTTCATGAGCAACACAGCGCAGGGCATGGGGGGAGGGGCGCTCTTTGCGGCAAACCTGTTGGCGCAGGGGCCGCTCACCTTCACGGCGAATGCCGCCGGTGTGGCCGGCGGCGGGGCGCACGTGAGCGCAACGCTGGCGCTGAGCAGGAGCGCCTGGATCGGCAATTCTGCCGGTCGGGGCGGCGGCCTCTCGGTCGCCGGGCCGGTGACCCTGAGCGCGGTCACTTTCGTCGGCAATCAGGCGATGGGTGCGCAAGGCTTTGGCGGTGGGGTGTATGCCGGCAGCGCAGCCGGCCTGAGCGAGGCGCAGTTCCTCAGCAACACCGCGCGCCAAGGCGGCGGGATGTACGCCCTGGGCGCGGCTGCGCTGGAAGCCGTGACGTTCACCGCCAATGTCGCGCTGGCCAATGGCGGCGGCGCGCTGTTGCTCGGCACGGCGGCGATCAGCGGCAGCGCGTTTGCCGGCAACCGCGCGCTGGGCGGGAGCGGGCCGGCCTGGGCCGGCGCGAGCGGAGAAGCGTTCGCGCCGCTGGCTGTGCTGGCCATCAACGGATCGGGCGGCGGGGCGGCCCTGTTCGGCGCGACGATCATCACACGCAGCGCCTTTATCGGCAATAGCGCGGCCGAGCACGGCGGCGGCGCGTATGGCTGGGGGGCGGTGGGCGGCTCAGGGGTGATCTGGCGTGACAATGCCGCGGCGCGGTGCGGCGGCGGCCTGCACCTGGCCGGCATGACGGTGGGGGGCCGCGCGCGCTGGGTGAACAGCTTGTGGGCCGGCAACGCAGCCGGGCAGGGCGCAGCGGTGTGCGCGGCGCACGATGGCGGCGACGACGCGTTGATCTTGCTGCATGCCACGCTGGTCAGCCCCATGCTGGTCGGCGCCGAAGCGGTGCGCGTGAACGCCGGCGCAGTATACCTGACCAACACGCTGATCGCCTCGCACACGGTGGGCGTGGCGCGGCTGGGCGGGGCGGCGCAGGTGGCGCATGTGTTGATCGGCGGGGCGAGCGCGCCGCTCAGCGGCACTGTGATGTTGGCTGGGCCGCTGTTCATCGGGCCGGCGCGTTTCGTGGACGTGGTGGATTACGCGCTGGCGCCGGTAAGCCTGGCGATTGACGGCGGCGCGCCGGAGGGCGTGAGCGCCGATTACTTCGGCCGGCCGCGCCCGCAGGGCAACGCGCCGGACATCGGTTACGCTGAGTCGGAGATTGTGCTGCGGCGGGTGTTTGCGCCCCGCGCAGTGCGATGAGGTGTGCTGCGATGCCGCATGTTCCCGTGATCGGCGATGGGTTCGGCCGGGGATGCTGCGGCAAGCCGAACGATTGGCCGGGCGCTCGATACAATCCGCGCATCATGTCTGACGACCGCGGGCCTGCCCGTGCTTCTGCGCATTTCGAGGCGCTGTTAACCCGACACGGCGCGGCATCGTTTGACAAGCAGATTTACCTGGCGGCCATGCTGCGCGGCGGCGCGTATGGCTGGGGGGTGTGGACGGCTCAGGGGTGATCTGGCGTGACAATGCCGCGGCGGCGGCCTGCACCTGGCCGGTAGCATACTCGGAGATATCCGCGCTCCACGCCTGCACGCTACGCGTGCGCGGCACCTCGACCCAAAAGCCCATCGCGCAGCCGGCGTCGAGCACGGTGCGCGGCTGAATGTCGCTTGGGGGATGCGCAGCCGGTTGCGTGGTAGCGGACGTCGAAGTGTGAAGCGTCAGAAGGCAATGGATTCATGGGGCGGCTGCTCGGTGGCGTCTCAGGGCGCGACGCGCGTTACTTCGTCCGGATGCGCGCGAGGTGCCGGCTCAGGCAGCCCAGGGGTGTGCAGCCAGTCTCCTTCCAGTGCGATGAGGCCATAGCGTTCGTTAGTACCGCCCGGCAAGACGGTGAAGCGGGCGCATCGTTGCCAGTAATCGTAGCGATGTGTATCGGCCTCATTGTAGATAGACGCGTCTACTTCGTAGTCCCCTGGCAGGAAGGGCAAGTCGTGGATAGTGTAGTCTACGTATCCCTCACCGGCGATCTCGTCAATCAAGTAATTGCCGAACACATTGTTTGGCCCGGCCAAACGTGCGCCGGTCTGCACATGAAAGAACGCGATGCCGAACAACATGTGCTCCAATCGGCGGCGGGCGCGGTAGTGCAGCCGCACGGTGAATTTGGCGTGGGTGCGCGTAAAGCGGCTGGGGCGTCCGGCGACATCCAGAAATTCCACCTTGGTGATGCGCGCCTCGCCGCTGCCGAGCCGGCCTTCCCGGTTCAACCCGTCTATCGGATGCGCGTCCGAGCAGCCATTCTGAGTGAAGTCGGCGTTGTCGTCCGTGTCTTGCGCTTGTGCTTCAGCCGCTTTGATCAGCGAGTACTCGTGGTAGGCGTTGCACACGCGTATCGCGTCGCCGGCCATGCGCAACTGGCCACGGTCAAGCCAGATCGCCTTGTCGCAGTTGCTCATCACCATCTCGATGCTGTGCGAGACGAAGAGCATCGTGACCTTTCTGCGGCGCAGGCGGCGGATGCGATCCACGCATTTCTGCTGGAAGGCCTGGTCGCCTACCGAAAGCACCTCGTCCAGCAACACGATCTCGGGGTCAAAGTGTATGGCTGTAGAGAATCCCAAGCGAGCCTGCATGCCGCTGGAGTAGTCCTTGAGCGGCACATCGATGAAGTCCTCCAGCTCGGCGAACTCGACAATGCCGTCGAATTTCTCATCCACCTCTTTGCGCGTGAGTCCCATCACCGCGCCGTTCAGGTAGATGTTGTCGCGGCCGCTCAATTCTGGATGGAAGCCGGCGCCCAGCTCCAACAGCGCCGTCACCCGGCCGTTCACCGTGATCTGGCCGTGCGTCGGTTGGATGATTCGGCTGATGAGTTTGAGCGTCGTGCTCTTGCCGGCGCCGTTTGTGCCGATCAGGCCAACGCTGCTGCCCCGTTCTATGGTGAAGCTCACGTCGCGCAGCGCCCAGAAGATGCCGGCGTCTCGTCGTCTGCGCCGAAAGAGCTGAATGAATAGCTCCTGGAAGGTGCGCGGCCGGTCTCGATCTATGCGGAAGGATTTTGAGACGTTATGGAACTCGATGGCGTTGGACATTATTCCAGATAGGCGATCAAGCGGCGAGTATAACCGATCGGCGTGCGCTGGACGCGAAGGCGCTGGCTGGCTGGCCTGCGGATGCCCGGCCCGATGCGTTGCGCATCCGGAGCCGGCGGCTGTGCGCCTCACCTCTGGGCTACCTTCAGCGAGATGTATTCGGCCAGCGCCTCGCGCCAGTGGCGCATTTGGTCTATGCCCAGCGCCTTAAGCGCGGCGTTCTCGAGCACGGAGTAGGGCGGGCGGCGCGCCGGCGCGTTGAACTCGGCGCTGGTGATGGGTCGCACATCCGGCTGCAGGCCGGCCAGGCGAAAGATCTCGCAAGCAAATTCATACCAGGTGCACGCTCCAGCGTTGGTGATGTGATAAACGCCGTACGCCTCAGTTTCGATCAGCCGGGCGATCTGCTGGGCCAAGTCCTTAGTAAACGTCGGGGTGCAGGTCTGGTCGTTGACCACGCGAATGGGCTGGCCTTCTTGGGCGAGTCGCAGCATGGTGTTGACGAAGTTGCCGCCTTTGCCGCTGGCGCCGGCCAGGCCGTACAAGCCACAGGTGCGCACGATGTAGTGTTTGCGCCATGCAGCGCGGATGAGCAGCTCGCCGGCCAGCTTGCTGGTTCCGTAGGCGCTGAGCGGGTTGGGCAGGTCGGTCTCGACGTATGGCGCGCGCTTGGCGCCGTCGAACACGTAGTCGGTGCTGACGTGTAGCAGTGCGGCGTCCAGTTCGCGGCAAGCCAGCGCCAGTCGCTGCGCCGCCAGCGCGTTCACGGCCAGCGCCTGCGAGGCGTCCGATTCAATGTCATCTACGCGGTGATACGCTGCGCAGTTGATCACGATATTGGGCAAGAAGCCGGCGATGGTGGCGCGCACCTCGACCGCGTCACACACGTCGAGCGCGACGGGAGAAAGCCGATCGGTCTCGGAATCATCCGCCGTGATCGCCCCGCGCACCGTGCCCAGCACGTCATGCTGGGCGAGCGCCGCCATCAAGTCTCGTCCGAGCTGACCGTTTGCGCCGATTAACAAGATCTTCATGACTTCACACGACTGAGCGCCAGGGGCCATTGGCCCCTGCGCTGCGCATTATCGCCGAAGCGGTTGCGGTATCATCTTTGCGCATGTCCACCAACAAAGTTCCTGTGGCTATTCTTGGCGCGACCGGCGTTGTCGGGGCGCGCTTCGTTCAGTTGCTGCGAGATCATCCTACCTTTCGGATCGCTGCATTAGCCGCTTCTGACCGCAGCGAAGGCAAGCGTTATGCTGACGCTGCGCACTGGGTTGTGGAGGACGAGATACCTCAAGCGGTGCGGGACATGCCGCTGCTGGCTGCCGATCCCGACGCTGTTTTGCGCGCTGCGCCGGACGTGCGGGCGGTTTTTAGCGCGCTGCCCAATGAGATTGCGGCGGTGGCCGAGCCGGCATTTGCTCAGGCCGGCGTGCTGGTGTTTTCCAATGCGTCCTACCATCGCATGGCGCCGGATGTGCCCCTGGTCATCCCCGAGGTCAACGCCGAGCACTTAAATCTGTTGCGCCATCAGCGGCAAAAGCGCGGGTGGATGGGCGGCATCGTGTGTAACACGAACTGCACGGTGAGCGGGCCGGCGATGACGCTGCGGCCGCTGTACGACGCTTTCGGTGTGCGGCGCGTATTTTGCGTCTCGATGCAAGCGATCAGCGGGGCTGGCTATCCCGGCGTGCCGTCGCTGGATATCACCGATAATGTGCTGCCCTACATCAAAAATGAGGAGGAGAAATTAGAAGCCGAGGCGCGCAAGTTGTTGGGCCGCTTGGACGGGGGGGCGATCCGAGAGGCCAGCTTTGGCCTGAGCGCGCACTGCAACCGTGTGCCGGTGATTGACGGCCACATGGTGACCATGTCGGTGGAGACGGAGCGCCCCGTCGCGCCGGAGGAGGCTGCGCGCGTGATGCGCCAATTTCGCTGCGCGCAAACTGCCGGACTGCCCAGCGCGCCGGACTGTCCTATCATCGTCCACGATGAGCCCGATCGCCCTCAGCCGCGGCGCGACCGGCTGGCCGGCTCACCGGTCGGGGGCATGAGTGTGGTCGTGGGGCGGGTGCGCCGCGAGCCGCTGTTCGGCGATTGTGGCGTCAAATTTGTCACACTGGCGCACAACACGATTCGCGGCGCGGCGGGCGGCAGCGTGTTGAACGCCGAACTCGCCTGGCGGATGGGCCTGATGGATAAATGAGTGGGGGCTGCGTAGCATGAAAAACATCGCAGTGATTGGTGTGGGGTATGTAGGCTTGGTCACAGGGACGTGCTTTGCCGATTTGGGCAACCGCGTCACGTGCGTAGATGTGAACGAGGAACGCATCGCGAACCTCAAGCAGGGCATTCTGCCCATCTACGAACCCGGCCTGGAAGAAGTCGTGCGCCGCAACCTCGCTGCCGGCCGTCTCTCATTCACCACATCGTATGCCGAAGCGCTCAACTGCCCGGAAGCTCCCGCAGAATTGGTCTTCATCGCGGTGAATACGCCGACGGGGGTGGATGGCGAGGCCGAGTTGCGCTATGTGCGCGCAGCGGCCGAGATGATCGCCCAGACCATGGATCATCCGCTGATCATCGTGAATAAGAGCACGGTGCCGGTGGGCACGGGCGACTGGGTAGCCGATATCGTGAGGAATAAACAGCCCAAGCCGATCCCGTTTAGCGTAGTCAGCAATCCAGAGTTTCTGCGCGAAGGTTCGGCCCTCAGCGACTTCATGAACCCCGATCGCATTGTGCTCGGCTCATTAGACGAGGAGGCGGCTCAAAAAGTCGCGCAGCTCTATCTGCCGCTGCGCGGTCCGATCATGATCACCGACCCGCGCACGGCCGAGATGATCAAGTATGCGAGCAACGCCTTCTTGGCGACGAAGATTTCGTTCATCAACGAGATCGCCAACATCTGCGAGGCACTCGGGGCTGACGTGAAAGAGGTGGCCGCCGGCATGGGCTATGACAAGCGCATCGGCCGCGCCTTCCTGGACGCCGGCTTGGGCTATGGTGGTTCGTGCTTCCCGAAGGACGTCAAGGCGCTGGCGCACATGGCGAACGTGCAGGGCAAGCATCCTCAATTGCTCGAAGCCGTCATGCAGATTAACGCGGACGCGCGGCGCAGCATCGTGGCCAAGGTGCGCGCGTTGGTGGGCAACAACAGCACGCATCTGAACCGGCTGGAGGGCAAGACGATCGGCGTCTTGGGCCTGGCCTTCAAAGCCAACACGGACGACATCCGCGAGTCGCAGCCAATTGACATCATCCGCATGATCCAAGCGGATGGCGGCACGGTTAAAGCCTACGACCCGGTGGCGATGCCGAATGCGGCCAAAGTGCTGCACAACGTCAAACTATGCGCCGATGCTTACGAGGTGGCCGAGGGAAGTGACGCGTTGATCCTGGCGACCGAGTGGAATGAGTTCAAGAATCTCGACCTGGCGCGCATTAAGCGAATCATGAAGCAACCGGTCATCGTGGATGGTCGCAATCTATACGATCCGCCCGCGATGCGCGAACTTGGATTTATCTATCGCGGCGTCGGGCGAGGGTATTGAGCAGCGACGTGGCGCGTGGGCTGGCGCGCCTTTGCGCCTCTTTGACCGAGCCGTGGCCTGGCTATATGGCAAAGCGAAGCAGCAAGACGAGCAGAACGCCGGCGCGTATGCGAGTTGCGCGCGTGGGCGATGGCATCGTGCGCGCCAAACTGCCCAACGGCCTGCGCGTGATTGCCAAGGAGATGCACGCTGCGCCGGTTGCGGCGCTGAGCGTGTGGTATCGCGTCGGCTCACGCAACGAGCACAGCGGCATCACCGGCATCTCGCACTGGGTGGAACACCTGATGTTCAAAGGCACCCGCCGGTACTCCGAATTCGACCTCGACCGCTTGATCAGCCGCAACGGCGGGGTGAATAACGCCTTCACCTGGCTCGACTTCACGACGTACTACGAGACCCTGCCCGCGGATAAACTCACATTGGCTTTGGATCTGGAAGCCGACCGCATGACGAATGCGCGCTTCGACAGCCGCGCAGTGGCGCTCGAACGCGACGTCATCCTGAATGAGCGGCAGATGTACGAGAACAACCCCGCCTTCCGGCTGGGCGAGGAGATCCAGGCTGCGGCGTTCAAGGTGCATCCCTACGGGCACGAGATCATCGGCTATGCGTGTGACTTGCAAGCGCTCACGCGCGACGATGTGTATGCTTACTATCGGCGGTATTACGCGCCGAATAACGCGGTGATCGCCGTCGCCGGCGATTTCGACGCGCGCGACATCCTCGCGCACATCGAGCGCCGCTACGGCCGGCTCAAGCCGGCGCCGCCGGCGCCCGCGGTGGCCGCTGTTGAGCCGCCGCAGAGGGGCGAACGTCGCGTCGTGGTGCGCGGGGAAGGCGACACCGACTATCTCACCTTGGCCTTTCACGCGCCCGCAGCGACGCACGCGGACTACATGGCGTTCGTCGCGCTCGACGCAGTGCTGTGCGGCGCAAACGGATTATCTTTCTTCGGCGGAGGCGGCAACAATCGCAGCAGCCGGCTAAGCAGGGCGTTGGTGGATGGCGGCTATGCGGCCGATGTCAGCGGCAGCCTCGTGCCCACCCTCGATCCCTTCCTCTACACCTTGCAGGCGACGGTGATGGCCGGCCGAGAAGTCGCCGAGGTGGAGGCGAAAGTGTGGGCCGAGCTGGATCGTGTCCGGCGCGACGGGGTGACGCGCGCCGAGCTGGACAAGGCGATCAAGCAGACGCGGGCGCAGTTGGTCTTCAGCACCGAAACGGCGACCAGCCAGGCGTTCTGGCTGGGTTTCAGCGAGGTGATCGCGGATTACACGTGGTTCACCACCTTTTTAGAGCGGCTGATGCGGGTGTCGCCGGAGGATGTTGTTTGCGTCGCCAATCGGTATCTCACGCGCGACAACGTGACCGTCGGCTGCTATCTGGGGCAGGACAAGGCGAATGGCAGCGCATAGAGCAGCTTACAACACGCCGACGCATCGGTCGAGGCCGCGCGGCCAGCGGGCTCGGTCTCGCGCGCGCCTGCCCGCGCTACCTCACAGCGGGAATGTGACCTGCTTTTCGCTGGCCAATGGGGTCAACCTCTACGTCTACGCGAATCCCTCCAGCCCGTCTGTCGTAGTCAACGGCTATCTGGAGGTCGGTGCGCTCGACGAGCCGAGCGCGACAAAGGCGGGCTTGGCCGGCTTTGTGGCCGATTGCCTGATGCGCGGCACGCAGCGTCGCACTTACGCGCAAATCTACGAGCAGATCGAGGCCGTGAGTGCCAGCCTCAGCTTTTGTAGCGGCATGTTCACGACCAGCTTCTTCGCCAAGAGCCTGGCCGAGGATTTGCCCCTGATGCTCGATTTGTTAAGCGATGTCATTCGTTGCCCCACCTTCCCCGAATCCGAGGTGGCTAAGGAGCGCGCCGAATGGCTCACCGACTTGCACGAGCGCGCGACGAGCACCAGCGCCATGTGCGGCCTGGTGTTCAACGCGCTGTGCTATCCGGAGGACCATCCCTTTCACTATGCCACAGACGGCTACCCGGAGACGGCGCAAGCGATTACGCTGGACGACGTACGCCAGTTTCATGCGACCTTCTACGCGCCGGCTGGTATGGCGATCGTGATCGTCGGCGCGGTAAAGGCTGAGCAAGCGCACGACCTGGTCACGGCTCACTTTGCCGACTGGTCGGCGGCGCGGCCGGCGCGCAGCGTGAATCTGGAGGTGCCGCCAATCGCCGAGCGACGCCGCAAGCATGTACACATCCCCGGCAAGAGCCAAACCGCCATGCTCCTCGGCCGCCCCGGACCGTCCCAGCTCGATCCCCAGTGGCTGGCCTGCACCCTGATGAACAGCGTCTTCGGCCAGTTCGGCCTGTATGGCCGGCTGGGTGAGCGCATACGCAAGGAAGAAGGGCTGGTCTACCACATCGGCAGCCGATTCGAGGGCGGGCTGGGGCCGGGGGCCTGGAACGTCTATGCCGAGGTGCATCCGGGCACGGTGGATCGTGTGGTCGAGATCGTGCGCGCCGAGATGCGCCGCATACGCGAACACAAGGTGAAGCCGGCCGAGCTGGACGACAACAAAGCTTACTTTGTGAGAGCGCTGCCGCTACGGATGGAGACCAACGAGGGCATCGCCAGCCAGATTCTCAACATGGTGCGTTTCCGTCGCGGGTTGGACTGGCTCCTGGAGTATCCGGATCGCGTGTACGCGATTACTGCTGCGGATGTCCAGGCGGCGGCGCAGCGCTGGCTCGATCCGGATCACTACGTCCTGGCGACGGCCGGACCTGAAGTTGAAAACGGAGCGTCGAGCGCAGAGGGATTCAGCGTGCATGTTGACGACCGGCGTTGACATCATTCACATCCCGCGCGTCGAAGAAGCGGTGGCGCGCTATGGCGATCGCTTCTTGCGACGCGTATTCACGCCTCACGAGTTGGCGTATTGTCGGGGACGCATCCCCGAGTTGGCCGCACGGTTCGCGGCGAAGGAAGCCGTGTCGAAAACGCTGGGGGTCGGCATGCGCACGCTGTCGCGGCACGGCATCGGTTGGCATGACGCAGAGGTGATCAACGGGCACAGCGGCAAGCCGGGGGTGCACCTGCATGGCCGCGCGGCGCACCTTGCCGCTGAGCTTCACCTAACGCAATGGGCGTTATCGCTCTCGCACGAGCGAGAATATGCTATTGCGTTCGTCGTGGCGATGTGAGCGACATTCGGTGTGTCTAGAACCTCAAGCGCGCAACCAGGGTCGTGACGGCAATGGCTAACCCGACGATCGGGATCAGGGCGAAGAGGAAGCCGGGTGACCCGGCCAGCAAAGCGAACAGCGCCGGCAACACCGCAAAGTACGCCGCGCCGATCACCATCGCAATGGCCGCGACCAGCCAGATGTGTTGGCCGCGGTCCTTGCCGTTGACGCGCCGAATGGCCTCGGCGACCAGGCTGCCGGCGGCCGGCCCCACGAAAATCGTGAGGATGAGCGCGAAGAAGCCGATGCGCCCGACGAATTGCAGCACCAAACCGACGCCGACGCCCAGGACGAACGCGATCAGCGCGGCGAGGATGTATTGCTTCGGCCCAGCGGTGTAGAACGTCGCGATGCGCGCCTTGACGTAGTAGGGACATACATAGCCGGTTGGCGTGCGCTGCGCATCCTTGACGGCCAGCGGCCGGTTGCACTTGGCGCAGCGCAGCGTGGATGGCGCTGTGGCCTGGTAGTTGCCGGGGCAGTCGAACGCAGCCGGCGCTTCGGCCGTCGGCGCGGTAGTCGCGTAGGTCATTGCAGACCAATCCTAAGCGATAAAGATAAGCAGCGCATGAACGCGCCCATGCGCTGCCCTTACGCCCGAGCTTGTCGTGTCTCGCGGATGACGTCCAGCATCGCGGCGTGGATTAGGCCGTTGCTGGCGACCACTTGTCGGCGCGCGAACATCTCCTGGCCGCCGTCGAAGTCGGTCGCCACGCCGCCGGCTTCGCGCACGATGACGATGCCTGCCGCGATGTCGTGCGGCTGAATCTTCAGCTCCCAGTAGCCATCCATGCGTCCGCAGGCGACCCAGCACAGGTCGAGCGCAGCGGAGCCGACGCGCCGCACCTCCTGGGAAGCGCGTTGGAAGGCCAGAAAATAGTCGAAGTTGTTCTCCTCGCTCTCGCGGCGGTCGTAGGGGAAGCCGGTGTTGAGCAGCGCGTGGGCGAGGGGGCGAGTGTCCGAGACGCGGATCGGCTGGCCGTTCAGCGTCGCGCCTAATCCATGCGCTGCCGCGTACAACTCATCGCTCATTGGCGCGTAGACCACGCCGAGCGCGGGCACGCCGTTCACCAACAGCCCGAGCGATACTGCGAACACGGGGAAGCGATGGGCAAAGTTCACCGTCCCATCCAGCGGATCCACCTGCCACTCAAGTTGGCTATGAGCAGTCGAAGGTCGCGCAGGCGGTGCGCCGTCGGGATTGCTGCGTGCTGCGTGCTCGATGGGCATCTCATACGCGCCGCCTTCCTCGCCGACGATGCGATGATCGGGAAAGGCGCTCTGCAGCGCCTCGACGATGAAGGCTTCGCTGCGGTGATCGAATTCGGTGACCGGATCGGTGTCGCGCGATTTGTAGCGCACGGCAATGCCTTCGCGCTGCGCTTCGATTTGCCGCAGGCCCTCGCGCAAGATGGCGCCGGCGCCGCGCGCGATGGTGGTCGCCTGGTGGAGGATGAGCGCGAGGTCGCGCGCAGCGATCTCGGGTGAAGGGGTGTGGCGAAGCGGTGACGGGTTCATCATGTGTGACGGCGCGATTCTACTCGCCGGCGCACGGTGTATCCTTTGCGCTCATGCGTGTTGTCCTGCAGCGCGTCAAACATGCCTCGGTCACGGTAGGGGGGCAAGTCGTTGGTGCCATTGGGCGCGGCGTGGTGTTGCTGGTGGGCGTTGCGCATGACGATACGCGCGAATCGGCGGAATGGATGGCGAAGAAGATCGCCGGCTTGCGCGTCTTCCCGGCGCTCGATGCCGCGTCGCACTTCGATCGCTCGCTGTTGGATGTCGGCGGGGCTGCGCTGGTTGTCAGCCAGTTCACGCTCTTCGGCGATGCGCGCAAAGGACGTCGCCCGGATTTCACGCGGGCGGCGCGGCCTGAGGTCGCTGCGCCGCTTGTCGCCTATTTGTGCGATGCCCTGCGCGCGCACGGTGTGCCGGTTGAACAAGGCGTATTCGGCGCCGATATGCTGGTCGAGTTGGCGAACGACGGGCCGGTCACGCTCATCCTGGACACGCCCGCGCCCCGCAGCGCATAAGCGTTGCACAAGGGTTGCCTTTTGCTACACTCTGATTGATATCCTCATCTTCTCGTCGCGATCAAAGGACAACGACAATCTATGACTATCGTTCGACTTGGCATCATTGGCGTGGGCAGCATGGCCCGTTACCACATTCGACAAATCCTCAAGCAGACCGATACGACCCAGATCACGGCGCTGTGTGAGCCGCATAAAGACAACTATGCAAAAGCGGCAGAATTGTTCGAGCAAGCCGGCCAGCCCGTGCCCCCTTGCGAGCCTGACTTTGAAAAGTTTTTGCAGAAGCACGGCAAGCGCATTGATGCAGCGTTCATCGTCACTCCCCACAACCAACACTTCCCGCAAGCCAAAGCACTGCTGGAGGCCGGCAAAGATGTGTTGGTGGAAAAGCCGATGGTGATGAACACCTCAGAAGCCAAGCGGCTGATCCGAGTGCGCGACAAGACTAAGCGACTGCTGGCTGTCGCGTTCAACGGCAGCATGTCGCCTTCCATTCGCAAGGCGGCCGCGATGTTGCGCTCCGGCCAGATGGGTGCGGTGTTGACCGTTAGCGCGAACGTCTGGCAGAGCTGGGAGCAGGGCACGCGGGGCCTGTGGCGGCAGGATCCGAAGATCTCCGGCGGCGGCTTCATGTTCGATACCGGCGCGCATCTGCTCAACACCGTGGCCGACCTGCTGGGCGAGCCGTTCAGCCAAGTAGCGGCGTTCATTGACAAGCGCAACACCCAAGTGGACATTCTGACCGTCGCAATTGCCCGCACCCGCTCCGGCACGCTTGTGACGATCAATGGTTGTGGCGCATCGCCAGTCACCAACTCCGACGTCAAGCTGTTCTGTGAGAACGGCCTGATACAAGTGGGCGTGTGGGGCGATTACTTTAACTTGCAGATGAAAGGCGAGCCGGAGCTTAAGCCGGTCGAGTTGCCGCCGAGTCTGGGTGTCTGGGAGACCTTCATCAAGGTGCGCAACGGTGAGATCGAAAACCCTAGCCCGGCAGAGAACGGCTTGCGCATGATCCAGCTCTGGGACGCCATCAAGAAGAGCGCCCGGCAGGGTGGGGCGGTTGTAGAGGTTTGACCTGCGAAAGCTGTGGGGGGCACACGGCGACGTCCGCAGAGAGGTTGCCTGGTGTCTCTGCGCGGCGCGCTAGTATTTGCGCACCACGGCGCGATAGCTGAGCGGCTGACGCGTCTGGAAGATCTGCGTCTCTTCGCGGATGCGGCGCGATTCGTCCAGGTTGAGCTTGGCGACAATGTAGCCTTCCGTCGTCTCGTCCAGGTCTACGATCACCTGACCGCGCGGGCCGACGATCATGCTTTCGCCCGCAAAAGTGGTGGCCGGTTCCTCGCCGACGCGATTGGCCGCGCACACGAAGCATGCGTTCTCGGCGGCGCGGGCCGATATGAACGTGCGCCATTCCTCGGCCCGCGCATTGTCCCAGGCGGCGCTCACCAGGATCACTTCGGCGCCGTCCAAGCACAGCGCGCGCGTCCCTTCCGGGAAGAATACGTCCCATCCGACTTGTAGACCGACGGCGCCTGCGGCGATCTCGGCGACCTCCAGGCGAAAGCCGGGGCGGAACAGCATCTGCTCTTCGCCTTTGAGGTGGATCTTGCGATACTGCGTCACCACGTCCCCTTCCGGCCCGATGAGCACAGCGGAGTTGAACAGGATGCTCTCGACGCGCTCTTTGCTGGCCATCCCGAAGGCGATGTGCACGCCCTGTTCGTTTGCGCGCTGGGCCATGACGTTGGTGGAAGGGCCGGGCACGCGCTGGGCGAGCTGCGTGAACTTGACGCCGCACTCATAGCCGGTCGTGGCCAGCTCGGGGAAGACGATCACATCCACCTTCTGTGCGCTGCTGATTTTGCGCACGAAGTCGGACATCTTGGCCAAGTTCGCTTCGGGTTCGCCCAGCTTGGTATCCATTTGGACGACGGCGACGGTGATCTCTCGCATGACAACTCCGATTGAAAAGCAAGGTGCAGGGTGATGGTGGGTCGAACTTCTGTTCTGAATGGATTGTAACCTACCTCCGCCGATAGCGTTGATAAAATCTCGAGCTATGAGTCAAACAACCTTCGCGCCGCGGCCGATTAGCGCAGAAGCCGCGCATGCCAACGAGAACCGCAAGTTCGGCATGTGGCTCTTCCTGAGCTCTGAGTTGCTGATCTTCGCGGGCTTGATCGGCGCATTTGTCCTCACCCGCCGGAACGCCTTCCAGAATGGTCTGGAGTGGTGGGAGCCGAATGCGTTTAGCTTGGCGCTCGTCAGCATCAATACCTTTATTTTGCTGGCCAGCAGCTTGATGGTGGTCCTCGGCATCGAAGCGATTCGCGTTGATCACCTGCGCAAGCTGCAGCGTTACCTCATCCTGACGGCGATCTTGGGCGCAATGTTCTTGGGCGGCCAGGCCATCGAGTACTCACTGCTGATCTTCGAGGAAGGTCACTCGTTCGCCGATCCGTTCGGAACGGCCTTCTTCACCCTCACCGGCATTCACGGGTTGCACGTGTTCGTCGGCGTGCTTTGGTGCCTGATGACTTTGCTCGTCGCCCGGCGCGGCACGTTCTCATCCTACAACTACACCACCGTCGAGATCTTCGGCTTGTATTGGCACTTTGTGGACCTGATCTGGGTCATTATTTTCACTGTGGTCTATCTGACCAACTGAGGGGGCCCTATGGCGAATGCTCCTGCTCCACACGACCACGCCGGCGCGCATCGCAGGCACACGAACCCTGTCCTGGTCTTCGGCATCTTGACGATCGCCACCATCTTGGAAGTCGTCGTCACGCTGTTTCACTTGCCGCAAAATGTGATCGTGCCGATCTTGCTGGCGATTGCGTTTGTGAAGGCCGGCCTGGTCGCAGCGTATTACATGCACCTGCGTTACGAGAAGTGGATTTACACGGCCATCTTCATCACGCCGGCGCTGTTCGCCGTCTTCCTCATCTTTACGCTCGCGGTCGGATGAGGTGAGGGGTTAGAGTAACCCCGCAGCTCGCGCGCGGGCCAGTACGTTCTCGGCTTGCTTGATGATTGGCCCGTCCACCATGCGCCCTTCCAGGGCGAACGCGCCCACGCCGGCGTTGGCCTGCTCGTGGGCGGCTTGCACGATGCGCTGCGCGCGGGCGATCTCCTCCGGCGACGGTGCGAAGGCGCGGTTGACTATGCTCAACTGCCGGGGGTGGATGACCATCTTGCCGGTGTAGCCCAGTTGCCGTCCAAAGCGGCACTCTTCCTCCAAGCCGGACAAGTCGTTCAGGTCGAAGAACACGATGTCAATCGCCTGCAGCTTATAGGCGGCGGCAGCGATGACCACTGCGCTCCGCGCGTAGAGCACCTCGATGCTTGACGGCGTGCGCACGGCGCCGACATCGGCCGCCAGGTCATCGGCGCCGAAGATCAACGCTTGCAGCGGCGGGCCGAGCCGGGCGATCTCGTGCAGGTTCAACACGCCCTGGGCCGTTTCGATGATGGCCAGGAGCGCGATGGCGCCGGCCTCGATCCCATGTCGGCGCGCTTGCGCTGCGATCAAGTCCCGCGCGGCGGCTAGGTCTTCGGCGCTGTTCACCTTCGGAATGACGTAGCCATCCGGCCGGCCCAGGATGGTCTCGGCCACATCGTCGGCGAAGAATGGCGTCTGCCAGGCGTTGGTGCGCACCAGCCGTTCGCGGCAGCCGAAGTTCATCGTCTGGAGCGCCTCGCGCGTCGTGCGGCGCGCCATCGCTTTGTTGGCTGGCGCGACGGCATCTTCCAGGTCCATCACGATGCTGTCGGCATCGAGCTGCTGAGCTTTCTCGATCTTGCGCGAGCTATCGCCGGGCATGAACAGGAGCGAACGTCGTAGGGGGAACATGGATGGTGACTGGCGACCGGATGACCCAATAACTCAGGCGGTCGGATCTATCGGCTTCCGTTTGCGGAACAGCGCGGTGCGCTCGAACTCGATCACGATTTCGCCGCGCTGGTTGCGGCCGATGTGGCGCAGGCGCACGACGCCGGCGCCGAGGTTCGACCGGGAGTCGCGCTTGCTGAGCACCTCGCTCGTCACGTAGAGCGTGTCGCCGTGGAACATCGGCCTCGGGTGCTGGACGTTGTCGTAACCCAGGTTGGCGATGATCGTGCCGGCGGTCAGGTCGGCCACCGTTAACCCCACCGCTAGGCCGAGCGTGAGCAGGCCGTTGACGATGCGCGCGCCGAACTGCGTCTGGGCGGCGAAATGCTCGTCCAAGTGCAGCGGCTGCGTGTTCATGGTGAGCGCGCAGAACAACACGTTGTCCGCTTCAGTAACCGTCCGGCCGAGCGGATGCTCGATGCGCATCCCGACCTCGAGTTCTTCGTAGTATTTGCCGGCCATCTGCGTCGGGATTTTATAATGCCGGCAGCTCAACGAAGGCTTTAATCCACCTTAACTTCATCTTAACCGAGCCGTGCTAACCTGAAAAAGGTGTATGGTAGCCATCGGCCGTAAGCCACCTAAGCCTAAGCAGCGCTCTGTGACGATGCGCGAGCACGCCTTCGCATACGCACTACTTGCGCCGGCGCTGCTGCTCTTTCTCGCATTCACCGTCTTCCCGATAGGCTTTGGGTTTTACATCAGCCTGCACAACTGGCGATTGGGGCCGCGCGAGTTCCTGGGCCTGGGCAACTATCTGCGCGCGTTGACCCCCGGTTCGGAGTTCTGGCCTTCACTCGGCGCGACGTTGACCTACTCGTTGCTCGCCGTGCCCTTTCAGATCAGCATCGCGCTGACGCTGGCGTATTTGCTCTTCCAGAAGATTCGCGGCAAATCACTCTTCCGGGTGGTGATGTTCTTGCCTTGGGTGACCTCGACCGTGGCGACGGCGGCGGTGTGGGCGCGGCTGTATAGCCCGGATATCGGTCTGATCAACAGCGTCCTTCGTGGGTTGGAGCTGCGGCCGTTGCGTTGGCTGCTGGAGGACAAGGGCGTATTCACTTTGATTGCCAATGGGCTGGGCGTCACGCTGCCGGACTGGCTGCGCGGGCCAAGTCTGGCCATGGTCGCGGTGGTGATTTACACCACATGGGTGTTCGTCGGCTATAACATGACGTTGTTCCTGGCCGGCCTGGGTAACATCCCCGGCGAGATGTATGAGGCGGCCAAGATTGATGGCGCCAACGGCTGGCAACTCTTCCGCCATATCACCTGGCCGTTGCTCTCGCCGACCACGTTCTTCGTCGTGCTCATCACGGTGATCGGCACGCTCAAGGCGTTCAACCACATCTGGGTGATGACCCAAGGCGACAACGGCACGCAGACGGCCAGTATCCTGATCTATCGCCAGTTCTACGAGTTCCAGCGCGCCGGCTATGCCAGTGCGCTCGCCTTCCTACTGTCCGCGGTGATTTTGCTGGTCACCATCCTGCAAAACCGCGCTGCTGCTGAGCGAGTGAACTATTAAGCCATGGCTACCGCAACGGCTGCCCCACTTGCGCAAGTCAAAACGCGCCACGCGCCCGGCCGATCGCTGAAACGGGTGAATCCGCTGATCTATCTCGTGCTGATCATCGTCGGCGTCGCCTCGCTGATCCCGTTCCTGTGGATGGTGCTGACGAGCGTGAAAGACTATGGCGACGTCGTCTCCCTCAAGTTCTGGCCGTGGCCGCCGCTCGGCAATTCCGCGCCGCGCTTCGACAACTTTGCGGAGGCCATCCGCTTGATCGGCGTGGATCGAGACACCGGCCTGCCGATGTTCTTCCGCCACGTGCTGAACACAGCGCTGGTGACGGCCATCGTCATCGCTTCCTCAGTCACCACATCCGTATTGGCAGCCTACGCTTTTGCCCAGTTGGACTTTCCGGCCAAGAACGTCCTTTTCATCCTGGTGCTGGCCACCTTCATGATCCCGGAGGAGCTGATTCTGGTGCCGCGCGCGGTGATGATGAACAAGAACTACCTGAACTGGTACAACACCATGCCGGCGATGGTGGCGCCCTTTTTGGTGAACGCCTTCGGCATCTTCTTGATCCGGCAATTCTTTCTGCAAATTCCCCGTGATTTGTACGACGCCGCGCGCATAGACGGCGCCGGCCACATGCGCTACCTCACCACTATCATGATCCCGCTTGCCCGCCCCGCCATCCTCACGCTGGCGCTGCTCGAGTTCATCTGGACGTGGAACGAGTTCCGTTGGATCCAGCTCGTCACCTCCAGCTCGAATATGCGCACGGTGTCGGTTGGGCTGGTGGGATTCTTACACACCGAAGGCGGCGCACAGACGCAACTGGCCATGGCGGTAGCAGTCATGGTCGTGCTACCCGTGGTCGTGCTGTATTTCTTCACGCAGCGCTACTTCACCGAGGGCATCACAACGACCGGCCTGAAGGGCTAACTCGCAGTCAGGGGAGGTGATGATTATAGGCTTATCACGTATGGTGGACGTCGTAATTCGCAACCGATGACTGACGATCAACGTATGGATGACTGGCAGGGTTCCAGCCGGTCATTGACGATGACCGATACCTATTCGCCGACAACAGACAACTCAATCATAGACTCACTTAAGGAGGAAAACCCGTGATACGTAAACTTATTCCGTTTGTAGCTGCGGTGGCCGTGCTGATGGCGGCCTGCGCCGCGCCGGCCGCACAAGCGCCCGCGCCTACCGAGGCCCCGGCGCCGACGAAAGCGCCCGCGCCCACTGAGGCCCCAGCGCCGACGCAAGCGCCCGCGCCCACTGAGGCCCCGGCACCAACGCAAGCGCCCGCACCGACGGCTGAGCCGTCCACCGGCGTAGATGCGATCACCCTGAGCAAAGATAACCCCACGGAGATCCTGTTCTGGCATCGCTACTCCGGCAGTGCGCAGCAGTTCGTCGAGCAGTTCGTCGAGAAGTTCAACGCCGAGAACGCGTTCGGCATCAAAGTGACCGTCGAGAAGATTGACGGCAGCTACGCCGATCTGTACAGCAAGATCAATGCTGCGATTGAGGGCGGCACACCGCCGAACATCGCTCAGGCTTATCAAAACCAGGCCTCGTTCTATCGCCTGGACGGCAACGTGATTGACCTCGCGCCGTTCATCACCAGCAAGAAGTATGGCCTGACCCAGGCGGAGATTGACGACTACTTCGCCTTCTTCCTGGAGAGCGACAAGAATCCGCAGTTCCCCGGCGAGGTGCTGGGCTGGCCGACCAGCCGCTCCGCCGCCGTGCTCTACGTCAACCTAGACTGGTTGAAGGAACTGGGTGCCGAAGCGCCGCCGAAGACTCTGGCCGAGCTCGAGGAGCTGGCCTGCAAGGCATCCGATCCAGCCAATGAGCGCTATGGCCTGGCCTGGCAGAACGACATCAGCAACTTTGCGGCCTTGGTGTTCGCCAACGGCGGGCGTGTGTTGAGCGAAGATGCCAAGAGCTACGTATTCAATAGCGAAGCCGGCGTCGAGGCGTTGTCGTTGCTCAAGCGCTTGTTTGAGAACAAGTGCGCGGTTGAAATTCCCAGCGCCGAGCGCAACGGCGAGCAGACGCGCTTTGCCGCCCAGAAGGTCTTGTTCACCATGTCCAGCAGCACCGGCCTGCGCTTCTACGCCGATGCCGTGGCCAAATCCGACAAGCCCTTCCGCTTTACCTACGTCATGTTCCCGCAGAAGGATCCGGCCAAACCGGTCGTGGATATCTACGGCGCCTCGTGGTCGGTGTTCAAGAGCACGCCGGAAAAGGAGCTGGCCTCGTGGCTGTTCCTCAAGGCGTTCACCGAGCCTGACAATATCGCCGGCTGGGCCAATGCTTCAAGCTATATGGCGGTGCGCAAGAGCGCTGCGCCCAAGGCGATCGAAGCGGTGAAGGCTGATGAGCGCTTCAAGGACTTCCCTGAGGCTGCCGAAGCCTACGCGCGCTTGTACGACATGGTCGCCTATGGCGCGGTCGAAGCACCTGTCGCCGGCTATGATCCGGTGCGCAAGCTGATGAGCGAGGTGGTGACGGCTGTGGCCATCAAGGGCGAAGGTGACGTGAAGGAGGCCCTGGACAAGGCCGTCGCCGAAGCCAACGCGGTGCTGAAGGAGAACGCCCCCAGCGGCTACTAGTTAGTCGAACTTGGGATGCCTGCTCTGTGATGTGATAGGGAGGCCGTTCTCGGCCTCCCTGTGCTCTTTCCGGCGCCTCGCCCATGGCTCGCGCCCCATGCGTTGTCGCCTCATGCGCGAGTCCGGCGCGAGCGCAGTCGCCGAACGTTTGAACGCGTGCACCGAATCAGAGGCTGGCCGCGATTGCCCGCATGATCGCCGTTACAGGCCAGATCGCTTCAGGTGGTCTGGCTGCCGCTGATGGCTCCAACGGCCCGCAGCAGCTCGGCATCGTCGGGATAGTCGCCGGCATGCTTGCTGTAATAGGCGAAGCTCACGCGCCCATCTTCGCCGATCACGAACGTGCCCGGCATCTGGAAGGGGTCGCCCACCGGTCTGCCGATGGGCAGCCCATCGAACTTGCCCCCCAGCGCCGCCTGTGCGCCTTTCAGCCAAACCGCCGGCCCGAACAACTGGTCGGTGTTGCCGCGCGCCAGGCCGTAAGCGCGGTACGAAGTCGCCTCCGGATCGCAGAAGCAGCGCAGGCCGGGGGCGCGTTCACCGCAGAATCGCTCGGTCTCCTCGGGCCGGCCCATCGTCACGACGACGACCTGCGCGCCGGCCGCTTCGATGCGCGAGTTGAGCTTGGCCAACCTGGCCAATTCCGACCGGCAGAACACTCAGCCAAAATGGCGCAGGAAGACCAGCAAGACGCGCCCTTGTCGCAGCAACTCCGCCAGCGTGACGCGCTCGCCGGTGGTTTTGGTTAACGTGATGTTCGGGGCGACAGCGCCCACCTGCAACCGTGGGCTGATCGCGGGTCGTTCACTCATCGGCAGGTCGTAATCTTAAACCGGTTCGGCGCCTGGCTCAGCGCCGGCGCGTCCATTCACTGTGCGCATACTTCGTGGCGCGCAGCTCTTCTGCGCAGCACAATTCCTCCGCCGTCAACACGCCGACGATGAATCGGATGTCCAGCGCCTCGGCGAAGGCGCGCCGATATGCCTCGGCAACTGCGTCCCACGACACAAGCCGCCCCAGCGCGTCCTGTAACGTCGCCGCATGGGCGCGCACCTGCGCCGGCGAAGGGGCGTCGCGCAGATAAGCGCAGATGCGCGCGATGTCGCCGCGCAGCGGCAAGCTGCCGTGTTGGAGCACGCCGTCCACGCGTCGCCACTGCGCGCTGCCCACCAGCTTCCGGCCGGCGCCGACGACTTCATAGTCGCTGGGCGCTTCGAAGCACACCGGCCCTTTGGCTTTGTCCTCTTTGGCCACGCGGTTGGCGCCGACGTCTGGCACGCCCAGCAGACGCAATGCGCCCATAATCGCTTCTGCGATGCGCCGATACGAAGTCATGAGGTCGCCTTCGGCGATTGGGTGAGTGATGGGCAGCGATATGCTGTAGGTGAGCTCGTCGGCGTGCAAGATCGCCAGCCCTCCGGTGGGCCGGCGCACGATGTCAATGCCGTCGGCCCGACAACGTGCCTCATCAACGGAGTCAATGCGTTGTGATTGGCCCAGGCTGATAGCCGGCGGCTCCCAGCCGTAGAGCCGGAGCGTGGGCGGTTGTCGCCTGGCGCTCACCGCCCGCGAGATAGCCTCGTCGCGGGCCATGTTCGTCGCGCCGTCATGCGCGCCGTCGTAGATCAATCGAAATTCGAAAGGCATAGCAAGGGGTGTGGCGTCGTGGGCATCGAAAAGGGGTCGGAAGTGTCTCTGGCCTTGGGAGGGGCACGGGTCTATTGATGCTCACGACATGATTCAAGTCCCTGCCTGCGCCAGCCTGACCAGCGTGCGCACGCCGTAGCCCATCGCGCCTTTGACCAGATAGCCTTTGTTCTCGCTGCTGAACATCATGCCGGCCATGTCCACGTGCGCCCAGGGATACTCGTCCGGGCCCTCAACAAAGCGATACAGGAAGTAGGCCGACGTGCCTACCCCACCGACGCGCCCGCCGCTGTTTTTGATATCGGCATCGTCGCTCTTGATCTTGTCGCCGTATTCGGGATAGAGCGGCAGGCGCCACATTTTCTCGCCTGCGGCCTCGGCGGCGCACAGCACGGCATTGGCCCAGGCATCGTCGTTGCTGAACAGGCCGGCTGCGACGCCTTCGCCTAGCGCGACAACGCATGCGCCGGTCAGCGTGGCCAGGTCCACCACCCCGCGCGGCTTGAAGCGCTTGACGTAGTGCAGCGCGTCGGCCAGGATCAAGCGCCCTTCTGCGTCGGTGCTGATGATCTCCACCGTCAGCCCGTTCATCATCGTGATCACGTCGCCGGGGCGATAGGCCCGATCGCTGGGCATGTTCTCCACCAGTGGCATCACGCCGATGATGCGTTGGGGAAGATTGAGGCCGGCGATGGCTTGCATCGCGCCAAACACAGCCGCAGCGCCGCTCATGTCGGCCTTCATGCTCTGCATGTTCTCGCTCGGCTTGATGGAGATGCCGCCGGTGTCGAAGGTGACCCCTTTGCCGATAAAGACGAGGGGACGCGAGTCGGCAGTGGGCAGATTAGCGTTGCCGGTGCGCGGTTGGTGCTCTAAAACCACGAAGCGCGGCGGATGCGCGCTGCCCTGCGCCACGGCCAGCACGCCGCCCATGCGTTCCTGAGCAATATCGGCTTCGCTGAGCACGCTGCATGTCAGGCCGACGCGCGCGGCCATCGCTTGCGCGGCCTGAGCGAAGGTTTCGGGATATAGCGCGTTCGGCGCGCGATTGACCAGCGTGCGCGCTGCGTTGACGGCCTCGGCGACGATCTGACCAGCGCGCACACCGGCTTCGATCTCGGCCAGCTTGGCGGCATCGTATTCGACGATGATCAGTTCCTCGATCACCCGGTCATCGTTCTTCGATTTGTGTTCGCGGAACTGATACGCGCCCATCAACGCGCCCTCTACCGTGGCCTGTGCGGCCTCGCGCGGCTGTAGCCCGCCGATGCCGCTGCCGTGCACAATGGTCGCGACGCGCCGGCAGCCCAGGTCGCGCGCCTTGCGCACCGCCGAGCCGCTGGCCTGTCGAGCGCGATCGAGGGTGAATTGCTCGCGCGTACCCAGTCCGGCGACGATGACGCGCGGGGCGGGGATCAGGCCGGCGGTGTACACGACGGCGACTTCGTTCAACTTGCCGGTGAAGTCGCCCAACTGAATGAGTTTGCTGATTGCGCCATTGCCCGACACGCCATCGGATGAGCCGAGCGCTGCATCCACCGCGCCGGTTGCGCCGCCCGGCGCGGTCACGCCCTCGAACAGGTTGACGATGACGGCATCGGCGTTGATTGTCTGAATCTGCTTGTTGACGACGGCGACTTGCATGATGGGGATTGTAGCGCTGCCGCGCGCGACGATTCATGCCAGGGCGCACAGTTCGCGGTATTGCTGCAATAGCGAGAGCGCCTGAGCCAATCGTTCGCGGTTGCGCGGGTCGTTCGTCCAACGGCTGACGCCGCTGGGGTGGGGCAGCGGAACGCCTCTTCGCTAAAGCCGGCTTGCGCAAGCCAACGAAACAGCACACGCCCGGCCTGGCCGCTGAAGGGGTTGCCGTGCGAGCGCGATGCCGCCGCCAGCGCCTGGCCCACCAACATCATCATCCTGGGGCGCGTAGTCGGCCGGTTGACGACGATGGGCGACGGCGTGACGAAAAAGCCCGGCCTCGGCGCAGGCGCGGCACGAAGCGGTCTCGGCATGCAGCAGGGCCAGTGCGCGCAACATCGCCGCTCAGGTCAGCGTCTTCTCGACCGGTCGGCGGGCGGCGGCTTTGAACGCGCGCGCATAGGTGTTCTGCATCAGCACGGCGTCTTCTTCCAGGTTGGGGGTCTCGCAGAGCACACGGCCCGCTGCGCCCAGATCGGCCAGCGCCCTGAACAGCGCCTTGTATTGAATATCGGATTCGGCCAGGTTGAGGTGGCGCTTTTCACCTTTGGATGTGTAGGCGATGCCGCTGAAGTGGATGTGCATGTGCTTGAGTCCGCGCTCGCCCAGGCCGGCGGCGATCAGCCGCAGGGCGTCGGCGAATTCGTCATAGGAGTTGAACGAGCCATCGCCCGGCCGGGCGTGCAGATGCGCGAAGTCCACACACGGCAGGACGTTCTCGATCTCGCGGCTCCAGTTGATGGTTTCCTCCAGGGTGCCGAGCATGGCACTTTTGCCCATCGTTTCGGGCCGTAAGAGGACGTTGACTTTTTCCTTGCGCAGCGTCTCCGCGACTTCGCTCAGCCGTTCGAGGGCAAGGCGGTAGGCCGCTTCCGGGGCGCGCTTCATGTATGCGCCGGGGTGAAAGATGATATCGGTAGCGCCGGCTTTGGCGCCCGCCCGTGCAGCAGCCAGCAGCCGTTCGCGCCCCGCGGCCCACATTTCGGACGTGGCGTTCAGGTTGATGTAGTAGGGCGCGTGCACGCTGATCGCCACGTCGTATTGCTCGGCGGCTTGACGGATGCGCGCGCAGGCGTCTTCGCTCACCCGCACGCTTTGCACCCAGGCTAGTTCGAGGGCGGAGAGTCCCAACTCGCGGATGCGTTGAACGCCGCCGGCGCTGCCGCCGTGCTTCGGCGCGCTGAGCGGCGTGCCGACGGTGCCGAAGCGGAAGGGCAGGTCGAGGTGTGCGGCTTTGCTCATGCCAGGGATTGTAATGGGGGTGTGGCCAGCGCCGATTGCAGGCTTGAATTATCATCGCGATGGAATGCCCGTCGTTCGTCGCCGTGTCCCGTCATTGCAAGAGGAGCGCGCGTTGCGGCGCGCCGGATATCGCCTGGTGGCCGGTGTGGACGAGGCCGGTCGCGGCGCATGGGCCGGGCCGGTGGTGGCTGCTGCCGTGATTTTGCCGTGCGATCGTCGCACACCAGCCCGGTTGCGCGGCGTGAACGATTCCAAACAGCTTACGGCGGCGCAGCGCAGCGCCATGCGCGAACAGATCCAGCGCGTCGCGATAGCCTGGTCGGTCGGCAGCGCCAGCAGCGCCGAGATTGACGCGCTTGGCGTTGTGGTCGCGACTCGGCTGGCGATGGCGCGCGCCATCGCCGGGCTGCGTGTTGTGCCGGATGCGCTGTTGATTGACGCGGTGAATCTGCCGGAGTTGCCCATCGTCCAGCGCGCCTTCGATCACGCTGACGGCATCAGCCTGTCCGTCGCGGCTGCCTCCATCCTGGCCAAAACATCGCGCGATGCGATGATGTGCGCGCTGGATGCGTCGGTAGCCGGCTATGGCTTTGCCAGCCACAAAGGCTACGGCACGCGCGCCCACGCCGAAGCGCTGGCGCGACTTGGGCCATGTTGGGCGCATCGTTGCAGCTTTAAGCCGGTGGCCGCGCTGTGCGCTCGCTCCCGTCCGCTGACGGCTGATTGTTGAATCGCTCCCCCTGACCTATGCCTTTCACCCCCGAACAGTGGTTGCTTGGCGCGCTGGCGGCGTTGCTGATCGGCTTTTCGAAGACCGGCGTGCCCGGCGTCGGCATCCTGGTTGTGCCCTTGATGGCGATCGTCTTTCAAAATCGCGCCGCTGTTGGGACGACGGTGTTGTTGTTGATCTTCGCCGACCTTTTCGCGGTGTATTGGTATCGTCGCTACACGCGCTGGGATAAATTGTTGCAGTTGCTGCCCTGGGTTGCTGTGGGCATGCTGGCCGGCATGGTCACCCTGTTTGTCGTCGGCGAGGACGCGCGCGGACGAGATCAAATCAATGTGTGGATCGGGGCGTTGGTGCTCGTCATGCTGGCGGTGTATCTGGCTCGGTTGAAGTGGGGCGACCGGCTGCGGCCCTCATCGCGCATCGGCCTGGCGGCGACCGGCGGCGCCGCAGGCTTTGCCACCACCGTGTCGAACGCGGCCGGCCCGATCATGTCCATCTATATGACCAGCCTTGGGCTACCGAAGCACGAGTTCATGGGCACGACGGCATGGTATTTTTTCATCTTCAACGTCGCCAAAGTGCCACTCTATCTGATTATCATGACTCTGGCGCCAGCGCGCCCCCTGTTTACGCCCGAGGGGCTGATCTTCGACGCCTTTATGCTGCCGATGGTCGTGGTCGGCGTGACGGTCGGTCGCTGGGCGCTGTGGCGCGTGCCGCAGGGCGTGTTCAACGGACTGGCGCTGAGCTTGTCGGCGGTCGCCGCGTTGCGGCTGCTGTTCGGATAATGACGCCGCGCTCGGGATGAAGGGCATACGCGATATAATCACGCGCGCGAGCCTCAAGCTGTGAGATCGCCAATTTGCTTCGCAAGCTCATGATTTGCGACGAAAGGAGCCTCGCCGAATGCCTCAACTGATTACCCCGGACAGCGGGCGAATCGCCGGTCGCGGTCAGCAACCGATCCAGGTGGTTGATGTCGGCCGCGATCCGTCGCTGAAGTTGGCGCTGTTGTCAGGCCGGTTGACCAACCTCGCTGCGCCCTTTATCTACCACGATCCGTCCAAACAAATCGCCTATATCCTGATGCCGATGGAGCTTAACCTGCGCGATATGGAGCAGCAGCGCCTCATCGGCCAATTGACGCAAACCGTGATGCGCGGCTTGCCGGAGAACGCCCCGCGCGCCTATCTGTTGCAACCGCGCATCTTCTTCACCTTGCAGTCACTGATCGAAGCGATCCTGGAACAAGATGGCATTACGCCGGAGATGCTGCGCGCCCAGCAGGAGCGCGCGGACTTGCTGCGTGAACTCTTGCGCATCGCCGATGAGGCAACGCTGCGCGCCAAGATGCGCGAGAACGACGCGAAGATTGACGCGGCCTTCTTCGACATCTTGTCTGCCAGCATCGAGGCGAATCTGGCATCCGGCCGCGAACAGGCGGCGCGACAACTCGCCAATCTGCAGCAGCTCCTGATCGAAGAGACGACCTACGGCAGAACCGTCGGCACACGCGCGGCGGCGTTGGAAGCTTTCCGCAAATCGCCGACGCGCGAGACGTTGCTTGATCAGCTCATCGCCGCGCCCGATGCCGAAACGCGCGAGATGCTGATTGCCCTGGGCCGCCAGTTGCTGGACTATGTCTTCTTCCAGCAACTGACGATGCGCATCGAGGCGGCGGATGACGCCGGCAAGCAAAAGCTGATCGCCTTGCGCAAGGAGATCCAGGAGGCGCGCGATAAGATTGACGCGGCCGCACGCGCCTATATGGAGGAGAAGGCCGCGCTGATCCAAGATATCGCCTCGAGCGAGGACCCGTTGAAGACCGCCCGCGAGCACGATGCCGAAATTGACGATGCCTTCTTCGCCGTGTTGCAGGCCAGTGCTCAGGATGCTCAGCGCCGCGGTGATGAGCTGATGCTCAAAGCGCTGTCTGCCGTGAATGAGGTGGCCATGCAGGTCATCGCCGAGCGTCAGCCGCCCGAAGTGCAGATGATCAACATGCTCCTCACCGCCAACTATCCTGACGAGACTGAGAAGCTGCTCAACGAATTCAAGGACGCTGCCGACGACCGGCTGATCGGCATCATGGCGCAGTTTGCCGACCAGCTCGCCCAGCAGGATCGCACCGACCTCAGCGCCAAGTTGACCAAGATCATGGTGCAGGCGCGCAAAATTCTGCCCAAGCACGATCCATCGAAAGAAGCCACTACCGGCCAAGCGCGTCCGCTGGGAGAACCGCCCAAGCCGGTCATCGAGATCGCGCGACGGTGATGCAAACGGGGCCTCGTGAAGAGGCCCCGTTTGCTTTGGAGTGAGTTCTGTCACAGTCCGCAGGTGCGGGTGTGTGTATGCTGGTGTAGCGCTCCTGACCCCATGGATGGACGGTCGGCGTAGTCTGAACTGATAAAACGGCTAGTACGCCCTAGATGCGCTTCGGTCAGAATGAATGAAGCAAAGCGATATGGCTGGCAACATTCGTCCTGTGCTCGCAGCAGTCACGTTTGCATTGTTAGGCGTGTTGGTGGGTCTGGGTAGTTACACCTTCTACTACGCTCGCGGTTTCTCATACTTGTCCGATGATCCGAACGCCTGCGCTAACTGTCACATCATGCGCGAGCAACTCGCAAGCTGGCAGAAGTCGAGCCATCATAAAGTGGCGACATGCAACGCCTGCCATACCCCGCATAACCTGGTTGGCAAGTATGCGACTAAGCTCGAGAATGGCTATCACCATTCGCGCGCCTTCACGTTCCAAGATTGGCATGAACCGATCCGTATGCGCGAAGCGAGCGCGCGCATTGTGTTGGAGAACTGCCAGGATTGTCACCGGCAGATGGTGAGCCAATTGCCTGAGCATTTAGTCGAGCCGAATGCGCCGGTGAATTGCATCACTTGTCACCGTGACGTCGGCCACGCTGCAAAGTAAAAAAGTAGAGGAGGAGCCGAGCTATGAAGCGGTTTTCGCTCAGCGATATTCCCCTTGGCGTTTATCTTGTTGCAACTGCGGTGATTGCGCTGGTGACCGCCGGCATACTACTGCTGATGCAAAACATCAGCGAGCGTCAACGCGAAGGCCGGCAAGATGCCTTTCGCGTCGTGGCACTTTCTGAAGATGTCGTAGATCCAAAGCAGTGGGGGCTGAACTATCCCATGCAGTATGACGCTTACCTGCGCGCAGTGGATATCGAACGTACCCGTTATGGTGGCAGTGAGGCTATTCAGAAGTTGGATAAAGACGACCGTTGGAGGACGATTTGGGCCGGCATGCCGTTCAGTGTGGACTTCCGCGAGGATCGCGGCCACGCCTACATGCTGATTGATCAGCGCGAGAGCGAGCGCGTAAAACAGTTCAAGCAGCCGGGCGCGTGTTTGCATTGTCACTCTTCGGTATTGCCAGCTTATTACCAGAAAGGAATCGAGGCCGGTGTCCCGCCGGAGAATCGTGAAGAAGCCATCTACAAAGGCTTCGAGATCATCAACCCCATGCCCTACGCTGAGGCGACAAAACTGGTGGAACATCCGATCACGTGCAACGACTGCCACACGCCGGAGAATATGGCTATCCGCGTGACGCGCCCGGCCTTTATTGACGGCATTCGTGCGCTAGCTCGGTCGGACTACGCTGTGCCGCACCTGCCTAGCATCGAGCGTTGGCGCGCCGGCGACCGTAAAAGCGAGTACGACCCTAACACAATGGCTTCGCGCCAGGAAATGCGCTCGCTGGTGTGCGCCCAATGTCACGTCGAGTATTACTTTGCCGGCCAAGAGAAGAAAGTGACTTACCCGTGGCACCAAGGCTTAACTATCGAGGCGATTTACAGTTACTACCAAGGAATTGGCTTCAAGGACTGGAGGCACAAGCTTACCGAGGCCCCAACGCTGAAAGCACAGCATCCGGAGTTCGAAATGTGGAGCCAGGGTGTCCATGCGGCCAACGGTGTGGCCTGCGCCGACTGTCACATGCCCTACCAGCGCGTCGGCGCAGTGAAGATCAGCGACCATCATGTGCGCAGTCCGATGCTGAATATCAACAACGCCTGCCAAACGTGCCATCACCAAAGCGAGCGCGATATTCTCGCCCGTGTGAACCTGATCCAAGATCGAACGTTTGCGCAGATGGACCGCGCGACAGGGGCGTTAGTGGCGCTCATCAACGATATCCAAGCCGCCAAGGCCAACGGCGCGCCGGAGGATCGCATCGCACAGGCGCAGGAGTTTCAACGCAAAGCCAGCTTTTGGGTGGACTACGTGAATGCTGAAAACTCGATGGGCTTCCACGCGCCGCAAGAAACCATGCGCATCCTCGGTGAGGCGATTGACTACGCCCGCCAGGGCCAGCTTGCCATCGCGCCGTGGGCGACACCTAAGCCGTAGGGTGAGGTGCCTGAAAGGGCCTGCGCCAGTCTGACCGACGACCGCAACGGCAAGGCAGAGCCGCAGATGCTCCGAGCATCTGCGGCTCTCCATTGCTTCGCCTGTCCTGTCGAGGTCGCCCGCGCTGTGAGCAGCGATGTTGCAGTTGCTGGGTGGGGGTCGGCGGCGCTGGGGTGATCGGGGGAGCTGCTCACGCCTGATGAAGTCCCGGCCGGCATCCAGTTGACGCAGCGCGGGTTCAGCGGGCTGTGAGTCACCTTACACCGAGCAGTTCTACATCGAAGGTGAGCCGCGCATTGGGCGGGATAACGCCGCCGGCCCCGGCTGCGCCGTAGGCCAGCTCCGGTGGGATGATGAGCCGGCGCTTGCCACCCACGCGCATGGTGGCCAGCCCCTCGTCCCAGCCGCGGATGACCTGTCCTGCGCCAAGGACGAATTCGAACGGCTGGCCGCGGCTGATGGAGCTATCGAACACCGTGCCGTTGTCCAGATAACCAGTGTAGTGCACGATCACGGTCTGCCCGGGCTGCGGCTGTGCACCTGTGCCGACCACTTCGTCAAAATACTGTAGTCCTGAGGCGGTGGTGACGAGCTGCGCCGAGGGGTTGGGCAACTGCGCCAGGGCCGGCGGCGCTTGCGGGGCCGGGGCTATCGCCGGCGCGCTTGGGCCGCCCCCGACGAAAGAGAGCGCCAACAGCGCCACGGTCGCGAGGGCGATCGTTCCGGTAATCAGCCAGGTGTTCGCGAGTTGTTTCGACATCGGTCCAGTTGTCCCATCTGTTAAGGTGCTCAGCCTCTGATGCCAATCACTCATCATCGGCGATCACGCAGCACAGCACCAGCTCCTTGGCAGCCTTCACCTCGTCCAGGCGCTTCATCGGTGCGCTGTGCGGCGCATCCTTCAACAGTTGCGGATTGTGCCGCGCTTCTTCGGCGATTTGGAGCATCGCGTCGCAGAAGCGGTCGAGCGTCTGCTTAGATTCGGTCTCGGTCGGTTCGATCAACAGCGCCTCAGGCACGATCTTAGGCAACGGGAAGTAGTTGGTCGGGGGGTGAAAGCCATAGTCCATCAGGCGCTTGGAAATGTCCAGCGCGACGACCGATGGCGCGTCGGCGATCTTGCCCTGGGCGCATGTCTCGTGCATACAGAAGCGTTCGCCGTGCGGGAAGGGATAGACGCCGCGCAGTCGGGCCTGCACGTAGTTGGCGTTCAACACGGCGTGCTGGCTCACTGCGCGCAACCCGGCTTCGCCGTGCACGCGGATGTAGGTGAAGGCCCGCACCAGCATACCGAAGTTGCCGTGGAAGGCGCGCATGCGCCCGATGCTCTTGGGCGGCATGTGCCATTCGTAGCGCCAGTCGTCCTCTCCGTCCGGCACCGCGCGCACGATCGGGCCGGGCAGGAAGTCTACCAATTTCTCGTTGGCCGCCACCGGCCCGCTGCCTGGGCCGCCGCCGCCGTGTGGCGTGCTGAAGGTCTTGTGCAGGTTGTAGTGCATCACGTCGAAGCCGATCTCACCTGGCTTGGCGATGCCGAGCAGCGCGTTCATATTGGCGCCGTCGCCGTAGACCAGGCCGCCGGCAGCATGAACCAGCGCGCAGACTTCCTCGATGTGTTCCTCGAACATGCCCAGGGTATTCGGGTTGGTGATCATCAGGCCGCATACCGTATCGTCGAGCTGTGCCCGGAGCGCAGCGAGGTCTACGTTGCCGCGCGCGTCGGATGGGATCTCGACGACGTGTAGGCCGGCCATGGCCGAGGACGCCGGGTTGGTGCCGTGCGCGCTGTCGGGGATCAGCATCTTCGTCCGCTTGTGGTCGCCGCGGTCGGCGTGGTAGGCGCGCATCATCAAGATGCCGGTGAACTCGCCTTGCGCGCCGGCGGCGGGTTGCAGGCTGACGCCTTTGAATCCCGCGATTTCGGCCAGATAGGTCTGTAGCTCGTACATCAGGCACAGCGCGCCCTGCGCTGCGTCCGCGTCGGTGAGTGGGTGGAGCAGGGCGAAGCCGGGCAACCGCGCTGCGTCCTCATTGACACGCGGGTTGTATTTCATGGTGCAACTGCCGAGCGGATACAACGTCGTGTCTATCGCAAAATTCAACTGCGAAAGCCGCGTAAAGTGGCGCGTCACGTCAACCTGGCTCACTTCCGGCAGCGGCAGCCGCTCGCGCAGCAGATCCGAGGGCAACTCGTAACACGGCACGTCGCTCTCGGGCAGGCGAACACCCTGGCGCCCCGGCGAGGACAACTCGAAGATCAAGGGTTCCACAAATGTGTTTACCTCCATGCGTCACGTCCCGAGGCGCTATCTTATCGCAACCGACGGCTCGGCGCGGCCCGGAGTCGTCACGGTTGCGGTCGCCGCGCGCCCGCGCGCACTTCGGCGCTCGTCGCCAGGCGGGTGAGCGTGAGCGAATCCATGGGCGAGCTGACCTTGATGAAGATCTGGCCGCTGGGCGAGAGATATGGCCCACTGTGGGTGTTTTGCGTCGTAAGGTCCGAAGCGTCGTTGATCACTGCTTCGAAGGCGCGCGTCTGCCAGTTGAAGAGCGCGATGGATGCGTCCTGCAGCGCGCTGAGGGATGTGCTGGCGCTATCGAACTCGATGTTTAACGCGATGAGGGCCATTGTGCTTGCGGCGCGCATGTCCAGCCAGGGGATCAGCGCGATGATGTGTTCTCCAGGCTCCATCAGCAGGCCGTTGTCGTTCAGCTCAATCCTGGCGTTGGTGGCGATGATGTTCCAGGTGAAGATATCGGGCGGCAGCGTCTCGCCTGCTGCAGCGAGGTGCTGTTCGACCGGCAAGCGCCATAAGCGGAGCGCGCGGTCGGTATAGCTTGCGCCTGCGATCTGCGCGCCGGTCTCATCGCGCCACTCCCAGCAGCCGAGGTACACGCCTGGTCCGGCGCTTTCGGCGCCGAAGATGGCGCTGACCAACCCGAACTGGGCGTCCTGGCGAATCGGCTCGTCGCTGAAATCCTGCCAGTGCACCAGGGCATCGGCTAAGGGCGGCGTGTTCTGCTCGAAAGGATACTTTCCGGCCAGGCTCGTGAAGCTGCCCGATGAATGCAATCGGGATGTTCGTCTAGAAGCGCCAAGGCCGGGTACCCCCCCGTATGGCATGTCGCGGCCGGTGTTGATGGTGCGCAGGAGCGGCAGGGAATGCGGATGGCCGATGGTGAGTTTGAGCTCGACGTTGGTCAGCACGCCGGGCGCGATGTCGCCGATGGTTTGATAGTCCTTGCCGGCGACGATGGCGCAATGGCGCAGACGATGCGGCGTATCGTTGCGAATTGCGCCGGCGAGGGTCGCTGCGGCGTCGCCTGTGCCTGGGATGAAGCGCAAGGATGCGTGGATGGGCGGCAGCATTGCGCCATCGCGCGCGTATACCGTGCGCAAGTTGCTGTTCGTCACGGTGATGCCGAGGATGCGGCTGGGTTCGCCGATGGCGAGGGTGACGGCGTCTGCCGGCTCGTCCGGATTGCGCGGCGGCTCCACCAGGCGCATGAGCGAGCGCCCGGCTTCCAGGGTGGCTTGTGTACGGCGCGGCGAGAACAGGCCGAACACGCCGAAGGTCTGTGCGTCGCCCGTCGTTGCGTCGCCCAGCGTCACGCTCAGTCGGTGCACGTGTGGTTGGTTGCCTTGCAGACGGAAGCCCGTGAGTAGGCCGAGCCCGGTGAACGCAATCACGATGACCGGCGCGGTGACCCATGCCCAGCTTAATTTGCGCAATCGGCGCAGGATCAGGAAGTTGAACGGGCCGATGACCAGCACGTAGAGCGCGAAGAAGCCGCCGACCACGAGCGGTGATGGGGGGCTGGCGGCGGCCAACGCGGCGGCGGCGAAGGGAGCTGCTGCGCCTTCGCCGGTGACGCCCACGTCGTTGGCGAGGCCGACGCGACCGCCGAGCAGGATCGTGAAGAGCGCGGCACGGCCGGGCCAGTTGCGCAGCGGCGCAAGCGCCGGGTCGAACGCCAGTTGATCCACCATGCCACGCCCAATCTCGCGGCGCAGGATCAGTGGCGTCTCGCTCGAGCCGACCAGGACGCGCACATGTGAAGCGGCCGGCTGTAAACGAGCAACCGGAACCGGCGATGACAGGAGGAACGCATCGAGCGGCTTGTCCGCGACAGGTGCTATCAACGCGGTCAGTGCGTCGGCATCGGCATTGGTAAGCGCGCGCGCCGGCCGGCCGGGCGCGATTTCGCTCAATCCTCTGAGCACCAGCTCGGCGTTCGGCCCGCCGGCCAGGATCAAATGCCCGCCGCTCGCCACCCATTGCCGGATGGCGTCGCGCTGCGCCTGGGTGAAGGCGCCGGTGTCCACGTTGTCGAGGACGATGGCGTCTGCAATGCTGAGAGCCGCAACGCGATCCGGAAACTGGTCAAGGCGGAGCAGGGCCAGCGCACTGGTGCTGCCGTTGGGCGCGCGCACGTCGCCGATGAAGTTAAACGCATCGGGCGGGTCGCTGGCGATCAGCACCAATCGGTCGTCGGGCGCGAGTTGACGGGCGACCGGCGTGACGGACGCGATGACCCGGCTGTCGGAGACCAGCCGCACCTCCAACGAGTCGCTGCCGGGCGGTGCGTAGAGCATCACCTGCCGGCGGGCGTTGCGGCCCAGCAAAACCGGCTGGGCGAATCGCTCGGTCGTGGCTAGGCTGGTATTGGTCAACTCTAACTCGCCTTCGATCGGATCGCCGGCATTGACCAGCGTGACACGCAGGGGCGTCCAGGCGTTCTCCTTGACGTAGGCGTTGAACCCAGCATCCACGACCATGCTGACGCGGATGTTTGGCTGGCGCGCCGGTTCGGCGTAGGAAGGGCGGCTGAGGGCGACGATGCCTGCGACGCACGCGAGCGCGAGGAGAGGAGATACGCGCGCGCTCTTGATCACTGTTCCCGGATTATAGCGGGCGCTCCGTGAGTTTGTCCGCATTTCGCTGCGTCCATCCGGGCAGTCGCCGGCGCTCCGGTAGAATGTACGCGCAACCCCAAGCATGGCATCTAGGAGCAGGTATGAACATCCTCGATAGACTGATGGCCGTCAATGTGGATGACATTCCACATGACAAAGTGAACTACGACCAGGTGCCGGTGCGCCTGTTGAAGTCTGACTTCCTGGAGCGCTTCACGCATGTTACGCCGCAGGCGGTGCTCGCGATCTGGCTGCCGGTGGTCGCTTTCTTTCTGGTGAAAGGCGCGCTGAATTGGCCGGCGACGGCCTCTCCGTTGTGGTATGGCGTGGCCTTCCTCTTTGGCATGGCGCTGTTGTGGACTTTCCTAGAATACGTGGTGCATCGCTTCGTCTTTCACTTTCGCCCGCGCAGCCGGACGCAGTGGCAGTTGATCTTTCTCTTCCACGGCGTGCACCACTACCAGCCGCACATCAAGACCCGCCTGGTGATGCCGCCGGCGGTGAGCATTCCGGGCGCAATTTTCTTCTACGCCTTGTTCTACCTCGTGCTCGACGTCATCCTGGGTCTGCCGTTTCTCGTCGCGCCGATGTTCGCCGGCACGGTGCTGGGCTACGTCGGCTATGACATGATTCACTACGCCACGCATCACCTGCCGGCCAAAGGCAGCGTGATGAAGTTCCTCAAGCGCCATCACATGGAACATCACTATAAGACGCCCGATGCGCGCTTTGGCGTGAGCACCAGCCTGTGGGACCAGGTCTTTCACACCGAACCGGACGACTCGACCCAGCCGGCGCGTCGGCAGGCTTGAGCGCGCGTCAAACGCGGTGCGAGGAGAAGCCAGAAGCGACTCACCTCTCCTCTCACTTGTCTTGTTAGGTGTGTGTTGAGGTGTTGAACTGGTTCCTGTCTATAATTCACCGCGATGTCAGGTTGCCGCACCAGTGTTGGAATCTACGTGGATGTCGCGAATATCGCTATGAACGGCGGGTATGGCATGCAGTTCGATGTGTTGCGCGAATTTGCCTGCCACGATAACGCCGAAGTCGTTCGTTTGAACGCCTATGTCGCCTACGATACGGCGCGCGCTGAAGCGGATCCAAACTATGCCGAGGGCCAGCGCAACTTCCATTCCTCGTTGCGCGATTTCGGCTATAAGGTGATCCAGAAGGACGTCAAACGTTATACCGACGCTGAAGGCACTGCGATCGCCAAAGCCAACTCCGACCTCGACATGGCGGTAGACATGTTGTTGCAGTCCGAGAAGCTCGATCGCGTGTTGATGCTGACCGGCGACGGGGATTTTGTACAGGTGGTGCGCGCGCTGCAGAATCGCGGCTGTCGCGTCGAGTTAGTGGCGTTTGAGAACGTGTCGTCCGAACTACGCCGCGAAGTGGACATGTTCATCCCTGGCTGGCTCATACCCAATTTGCTGCCGATCAGAGGCGCGCCGCGGGGCGCGCCGGCTTGGGGCGAGATCGGCTCGCGCGTGCGCGGCGTGTGTTACTACCACAAGGATGTCGAAGGTTACGGCTTCATGCGTTTCCTGGATCGCGTGGATGCCGACCTATGGATCTCGGACACCCGCCGCAAGGACTCGCCTTACAAGACGGCCTACTTCCACGACTCGTATTTGCTCGACCATCTGGAGCCAGGGGAGATCCCTAACCGCGACATCATCTTTGAATTTGACTTGCACAGGAGCCTGCGCAACGATGGGCTGGAGGCGCGCAACATTAAAGTCGTGGCCCGTTTGTAAGCACGCTCGAATCGCTGGCGTCATTCGACTATCTATGCCCAAGATTCCCAACGAGTACCTCGATCTTTTCCAAAAGAAATCGTTTGCGCATCTGGCGACGGTCATGCCGGATGGCAGCCCACAGGTAACGCCGGTATGGGTGGACTATGACGGCGACTATATCGTCATCAACACCGCACGCGGCCGGGTGAAAGAACGCAACATGCCGCTGGGCGCGAAGGTGGCCATCGAGATCATGGATGCCGAGAATCCCTACCGCTACATCCAAGTGCGTGGGCATGTCGCCGAGGTGACGGAAGCCGGCGCGCGTGAGCACATAGACCAGCTTTCGATCAAATACACCGGCAAGCCCTTCGGCCCGCTGCGCCCGGGTGAAGTACGGGTAATTTACAAAATCGCGCCCGATAAGCTCGACTTGCACTGAAGCATCGCGCCTCCCCCGCTTCAAACATGCACATGATCACAGCCTCAACGCCGTGCGCACAGCCGCCGGCTTGGGCGCTCAAGCAGCGCCGGCTGTTCGACGCCATGCGTGCGGCGGCTCAGATCTACCTCGACAAGTACACCCGCGAGGACGGTACGCTGATCTGGGCGACCACCTGGCCGGATATGCGCGACGGGGTGGACGACTTCTACGAGGCATTCGTCAACTGGCCGCTGTTGTATCTGCTCGGCGGCGACGATTGGTTCCTCGAGACGGCGCAGCGCGAATGGGACGCCATCACCCGCCAACTCACCGCCCTGGGGCCGGTGCTGAATGAGTACGAGCGCGGCTATGACCAGTTCCACCAGAGCGAGCATTACACGTATTTCTACTTTTTGTGCCTGGCCGATCCGACGCATGCGCAGAACGTCGCGCGCGCTCGGCGCTTCGCCGAGCTGTATGTTGATCCGCGCGCCGGCAACTACGACCCGGTCCACAAGCTCATCCGTGCGCCGCACAATGGCAGCGGCGGGCCGCGCTGGGGCTTCTTCGACTCGGAAGATCGCGCTTGGACATACGGCGATTGGATGCAGCCCTATGGCTTGCCCTTCGACGACGTGCCCGGCGTGAACACGCTCGATGACCTGCGCGACCCAGTCTTGGCGCGGCGCATGGGCGAAGCCACTCACCAGCGTTACGGCAAGGGCGACGTCGCGGCCAATCTGGGCGTGACCAGCTTGATTGCCAACGCCTGGCTGCTGACCGGCGAGCCGCGCTATGGCGACTGGCTCGTCGAGTACGTCGGCGCATGGATGGCGCGCGCAGAGGCCAACGGCGGGCTGATCCCAGACAACGTCGGCTTATCGGGACGGGTAGGGGAGTATCTCGACGGGAAATGGTATGGCGGGCTGTATGGTTGGCAGTGGCCGCACGGTTTCTACAACCTCGCGATGGCGACGCTGGTCGCTGCTGCGGCGGCGTTCTTGGCCACCGGCGACGCGCGCTACTTCGATTTGCCGCGCTGGCAGATGGACGGCGTTTGGTCTCGTCGTGCCGTGTTACCCCTCCGCGAAGTCAAGCGCAGCAGCCTCGGCCATCACTGGGTCGGCCAACTCGTTGCGTCGGGCGATTCCAATGCGGGGCACTACGCCGGCCGGCTGGACGTGCAAGATCGCGCCGATGAGTCACAAGAGGCGCCCATGTGCGTCGTCCCATACCGCCATGGCGACCGCGGTTGGTTCGACTATCAGCCGCTGTCGCCCGTGTACCCGGCTGCGCTCTGGAATCTGACGCGCAGCGACGCAGACTGGGCGCGCTTGGCCGAGTTGCGCCAAACGGAGCGTTACGACTGGCGTCAAGTCATCTCATTCCGCGGCAAAGAGGATGCCGGCCACGAGCAGCCCTGGTTGTGCTTCCTCCAAGGCGAGAACCCCGATTATCCCGAACGCATCCTCGATGTCGCGCTCGAACAGGTCGCTCAGCGCCTGCAATCCATCGAGGAGGATCGCGCCGATCTGACGACCGTGAACATTCACCACTGGCAGGTGCGCAACCCAGTGACGACTGAGGCGCTGGTGCAGCTTACCCTCGGCGCGCCGCAGCCGATCTACAACGGCGGCTTGCTGATCGCGCCGCTGCGCTACTTCGATGGGCAACGGCGCCGGCCGGGGTTGCCGCCGGATGTTGCTGCGCTCGTCGAGCGCTCCGAGGCGACGCGGCTGGTCGTGCGCCTCGTCAACACCAACTCTTCGATGCAGCGCGAAGTCATCGTGCAGGCCGGCGCGTTCGGCGAGCATCGCTGGGATGCGGCCGCGCACGGCGCGCGCTCGGGTAACATCGCGCGCGAGCCGATCGGCGCGACGCGGTTCGCCGTCGCGCTGCCGCCGGCGAGCGAAATCCGGCTCGAACTGACGATGACGCGCAACGTGAATCCGCCTACATATCCTACTGTTTGATCCAGCATGTCTGAAAAGATTGAAATCCCGCTCATTCCTCCGAAGGGCATTCGCTTGCCGATCCGCGGCCCGGCTTTCGAACGGCCCGATCCGGCGATCGTCGAGAAGCTGTATGCGGTCAGCTCGGCCACGGCCAGCGCAATGATGCACAAGATGGGCATCCGCCAGACGTTCATCGCCGGGCCGCTGCCGCGCACGCCCGGTCGCAAGATCGTCGGCCCGGCGGTGACGCTGCAATTCATGCCGCAGCGCGAGGACATCTACAGCGGCATCAGCCAGGAGCAGGGCGAGCGCGTCAGCGCATTGTGGAGCGTGTTCGACGGCGTGCAACCCGGCGACGTGCTGTGCATTCAGGCCTGGGGCGACATGTACACTGGCTGCGTGGGCGAGATGCTCTCCACTTACTTCAAGGGCCGCGGTGGGATCGGCATGGTGGTGGACGGTTGCGTGCGCGATTGGCCTAGGATTCAGCAAATCGGCATTGCGATGTGGACGAAGGGCTTCACACCAAACTATGCTTCGCAAGCCACGTTGATGCCCTACGCTTACGACGTGCCTATCGCGATGGATCGCGTGCTGGTGCTGCCAGGCGACATCATCATCGCCGACGACGACGGCGCGGTGTGCGTTCCGCAGCAAATGGCTCCGATGCTTCTGGAGCACGCCCTGCATCATGAAGATTGGGAAGTCTTCAGCCGGATGAAGCTGGCCGAGGGCGGCTCGATTTGGAAGTACTACCCGCTGAGCGAAGAGGGCTGGAAGGAATACGAGGCCTGGAAGGCTGCCGGCAGGTCAACGTCGGCGCAGGCTTGACGCCTGCGGCGCCGCAGCACGAACGGTAGCCGTAAGCCGAGCTTGCCGCAGCCTGCGGCAGCGTTACCCTTGCCCATCTTCGAACAGGCTGTCTACAAACGCCTTGGCGTCGAATTCCTGAATATCGTCAATCTTCTCGCCGGTGCCGATGTAGCGGATCGGAATGCCGAGTTCGCCGGCGATGGCGAAGGCCACGCCGCCCTTCGGCGTGCCGTCGAGCTTGGTCAGGATGACGCCCGTGATGCCGACCGAGGCGGTGAAGCCCTGGGCCTGGTTGATGGCGTTCTGCCCGTTGGCCGCGTCAATTACCAACAGCGTTTGATGCGGCGCTTCGTGCACCGAGCGCTGCAGCACGTTGCGCACCTTCTCCAGCTCCTTCATCAGGTTGTGCTTGGTGTGCAGCCGGCCGGCGGTGTCTACGATCAACAGGTCGCACTTGCGGGCGAAGGCGGCCTGGATGGCGTCGAAGGCGACTGCGCCGGGGTCGCTGTTGGGCAGGCCGGCGATCACCGGGATGCCGGCGCGCTCGCCCCAGATTTGCAGTTGGTCAATCGCCGCCGCGCGGAAAGTGTCGCACGCCGCCAGCAGCACCTTGCGCCCTTTAGACTGATACAGCTTGCTGAGCTTGGCGATGCTGGTGGTTTTGCCGCTGCCGTTCACGCCGACAACCAGGATCACTTCGAGCAGGCGCGTCCTGTCGTAGACGTAGGGCGCCGGCGCGCCGCCCGGCAACAGCAGCTTCCGCAACTCGTCCTTGAGCACATCGCGCAGCTTCTCGGCGCGCATGATGCCCTCATTGCGGGCGCGTTGCTTGAGCGCAGCAAGCAGCTTTTGGGTGGTCGCTACCCCAACGTCGGCTTGCAACAGCAGCGCCTCCAGTTCGTCCCAGGTCTCGTCGGTGATGTCGGCCTGGCCCAGCAGCGCTTGGACTTTGCCGAATAGGCTGCTGCGCGTGCGGGCCAGGGCGTCGCGCAATGATGGCATAGCGCAGGCTAGGTTACCACAGGGCGCCCCGCCAAATTCCCACATGCGAAGGCCGAAGGCCCCTGCGTTTCTTGACAAGTCCCCCCTCATTCGCGATAATTTTAATCATCAAGGTCGCACTGCCGAACGTTCGTTCACTCCGGCGACACGAGTAGAGATGCTTGCGTAATTGACAGCCACCTTCACCCAAGCCAACCCTATGCTTTGCGCATCAGAAGCTTCCCATCAATTCAGTGTCCTAAATCTCACTTAGGAGGAGACCTATACACATGCGAAACCGAAAACCCCATGTCGTACTTGCTTCCGCTGCAGCAGCCGGTCTGATCCTTTCAGCCTGCGCGCCGCAAGGATCTGCCCCGGTCGTGCAGACTGTTGAGGTCAAAGTGACCGAGGTCGTCGAGGTGGTCAAGGAGAAAGAAGTCGAGAAGATCGTCGAAGTGACCGCGACGCCGATACCGGAGTGGACGCGCCCCCATCCCATCCTGAGCGACGTGCGCGTGCGCCAGGCCATCGCGCACTGCACCAACCCGATTGAGCTGATCGGCTCGGTGTACGGGTTCCTGCCGGAGGAGCAGCGCGCCAAGCAGATTATGGATACCTTCATCCCGAAGGATTCGCCATGGTACGCCAAGAACATTGATCCGAACGCGAACGTCGTCACCTATGAATTCAACATCGAGAAAGCGGGCCAGTTGCTCGACGAAGCCGGCTGGAAGCTGCCCGAAGGTGGGCGCATTCGCGTCAACGATAAAGGCGAGCCGCTGGCGATTCGCTTCACCACCACCAACGCGCCGTTCCGCCAGACCTGGGGCGCGGTGTGGGTGAGCCAGTTGCAGCAATGCGGCATCCAGCTCCTGCCGTCCTACATCCCCGGCTCGATCTGGTTTGGCGGCAACTCCGGCCTGCGCCGGCGCGACTTCGACATCGGCGCCTTCGCCTGGGTTGGCGAGACCGAGCCGCCCGGCCCGAGCCTTTATGCCTGCGACCAGATCCCCACACCGGCCAACAACTGGAACGGCCAGAACTACATGGGCTGGTGCAACGAGCGCGCTAGCAACGCCATCAAGCAGGCCAACAACACGCTCAACCTCGAAGAGCGCAAGAAGAATTACGTGATCGTGCAGGAAGAGTTCAGCAAGGACATGGTGTCCCTGCCGCTCTTCCAGCGCTTGGAGGCCACGGCCTACAACAAGGATCTGAAGGGCTTGCGCCCGGACCCGACTGAATACTGGTCGGCGAATTCGCAGGACTTTGAGCTACCTGACCGGAAGACCATCGTCGTGGCGCTCGGTCAAGAGCCGCAGTCGCTGTTCTTGTTGCAAGAGAGCGCGGCCGTGGCGGTGATCGTCGGTCAGTTGATCTACGGCGTGGATGCTACGCAATATAGCTACGGCTTCCAGAACGTCGGCTTGGAAGGCGAGGACTTCCCGCGCATCGAGAACGGCGGCGCGACGCTCACCGAAGTCGAGATCAAGGACGGCGATGTGCTGGTCAACGCCAACGGCGACGTCGGCACCTTCAAGGACGGCAAGCTGACCGACGCCGAAGGCAAAGAGTTGGCGCTTAAGGTGAAGAATGCCGCCGGCGAGGAAGTAGACCTGGTCGCCGGCGTCAAGGTGCCGCAACTGACCGTGACCTTCAAGTTCAAGCCGCGCAAGTGGCAAGACGGCGAAGACCTGAAGAACGCCGACTTCGAGTTGGGTTACAAGGTCGCCTGCGATCGCGAGTCGGGCAACACTTCCTACTTCACTTGTGACCGCACGGCCAAGCATGAGGTGCTGGCAGATGGCCTGGGTTACACGGTGACCTATGTGCCTGGTTACCTGAACCCGAGATACTATCTGCCGCCCTACGGTTACTACCCGTCACACCGCGTGGTGGAGACCGAAGGCGAATACAAGGGCAAGACCCTAGCCGAGGTTCCGCCGAAGGACTTCAAGAACTTGCCGGAGCTGACCGAAAAGCCGCTCGGCACCGGACCGTTCAAATTGGAGAGCTGGGAGAAAGGCTCGAAGATCACGCTCAAGGCCTTCCCCGATTTCTACCTGGGTGCACCGAAGGCGGAAGAGATCGTCATCCAAATCTTCGACGCGAACCCAGCTGGCGCGGTGGCCGCTCTGCTGCAAGGCACGGTGGACATCGTCGGCAAGGAAGTCATCGGCGCAGGCCAGGAGCTCGAGACGGTGATCAAGGAAGCACAGGCCGGCAAGATCAACGCCGAGCCAATCGCCAGCCCGACCTGGGAGCACGCCGATATGAACCTCAACACCCGCTAACCCCGGCCCTGGGGAATGATGAGCGCATCAATGAGTAGCCCCAGTTGTGGGGCTACTCATTTTCTGTAAAATTCTGATGGCTTTGAGTAGGGTCAGGTTGAAAACGTTGGCGTTGTTCATTCCGCGTCGCGCAAGATGGTGCGTGATGTGGCATGTGCAACGCGCGAGGTGGAGCATCGTTTGACGACCTATCTGATTCGAAGGGCAGTCGTGATCGTGGTGATGGCGTTCATCATCGCGTTTGCGTCGTTTATTTTGCTGAGCATTGCGCCGGGGGGGCCGTTACAAGAGATTGCCGCGCGCCAGAGCACGACGCAGCGCAATGATCTTGACCTGATCGAGCGCACGATGAAGCGCTACGACCTGGACATCTTCCTGATCCCTCGCTTTTTGCGTTGGCTCACCGGTCATCCGCGCGGGCCGATTGCGATCGGCGGACAACAGTTCTTTGCCGATCTCCAGGTGGGATGCCTAAAGGAGGGTCGGGCGCGGCTGGTTTATCCTGATGGGCGCGTGGTGGAAGTGGATTGCGCCAAGCCGGTCTTTCTGCGCGACCTGGCGGACCGGCCGGTCAGCAACGGGGTGCTGCGGCTTGATTTTGGCAAGTCCACACAAATTCTGCGCGAGCAGCCGGTGATACGCCTGTTCGAGAGCCGCATTGTGAACACGCTCTTGCTGATGGGCATCTCGACCTTCCTGTCCATCATGATCGCCATACCGATCGGCATCATCTCGGCAGTCAAGCAGTATTCGCGCTTCGACTACACCGTCACGACGCTCGCCTTCATCGGCTCGGGGATGCCGACGCTGTTCATGGGGATCATGGGCATCTTGATCTTCGCCGTGTTGTTCAAGGAGGCAGGGCTCCCCTATTTGCCGGCGGGCACGGCCGAGTCGCCGCGCGACACGGTCATCCCGCTCTTCGGCACGATCAAGGCTGGGTCGTTCCTCGACCGGCTGTGGCACCTGGTGCTGCCGGTCATGATTCTTACCATCTTCAATCTGGCGCAGTGGAGCCGCTTCATCCGCTCTTCGATGCTGGAGGTGCTGCGGCAGGACTACGTGCGCACGGCGCGTGCCAAGGGGCTGATCGAGCGCGTGGTGATCGTGAAGCACGCCATGCGCAACGCGCTCATCCCGTTCGTGACGTTGCTGGCCGGCGTGTTGCCGGCGCTGTTTGGCGGCGCCATCATCACCGAGAGCGTGTTCAACTATCCGGGCATGGGACGTCTATTCATCGCTGCGCTGACGGCAGGCGATTACAACGTGGCGATTGGCTTCATCTTGATCTCGACCTTCTTGGTGCTGATCGGCTACTTAATTTCAGACGTGCTCTATACCATTGTTGATCCGCGCATTCGCCTATCGTGAACGCAAGCAGCCCGGAGGAGTGAGCGCATGGCAACAGCGTCTGCCCGCGTCGAAACCGCAGCCGCAGCGCCGGTCACCCTGGCCAAGCCCGAAGGTCAGTGGACGATCGTGCTGCGGCGTTTCCGCCGTCATCGGCTGGCGATCGTCTCACTGGCGTTTATCTTCGTTGTGTTCATTGCTTCGTTGCTCACCCCTCTGGTCGCCCCCTTCCCGCGCGACGCGGTGAATCCGGTCATGCGTTTCTCGCTGCCGTTCAGTGCGGACACCCGAGACAACAAGAAGCTGCACCTGCTGGGCACCGATCACATTGGGCGCGACACGTTCACCCGCTTGCTCTATGCAGCGCGCATCACCCTCAGCGTCGCCTTCATCGTGGCCACGTTAAGCACCTTGATCGGCATGGCCGTTGGTGCGCTCGCCGGTTACTATCGCGGCGCGATTGATGGCCTGCTCATGCGCCTCTTGGAGTTCATGTCGGCCATCCCGACCTTCCCCATCTTGCTCATCTTGGCGTCGGTGCTAAACCAGGACCCCAAGCTGCTCCCTTTCCCCGACTTCCTGGTGAACCTCGTCTCTGGGATCATGCTGATTGACCCGCAGAAGGAATCGCGCAGCGTCTTAGTGGTGATTTTCGTCATCACCCTGTTTGGCTGGACCGGCGCGGCGCGCTTGATGCGTGGCATGGTGCTCTCGGTGCGTGAGCGCGATTTCATCGAGTCGGCCCGCTCGTTGGGCGCAAGCAATCTGTGGATCATCGCCCGGCACGTGGTGCCAAACGCTTTCCCGCCGCTGATCGTGGCATACACACTTGCCTTGGCCGACGGCCTCACGGCTGAAGTAGCATTGAGCTTCCTCGGCCTCGGCATCACCGACCCCACGCCGACCTGGGGCAACATGCTCAACTTTGCGACACAATTCATGTTGACCCACCCATGGGCGCCGCTTATTCCGGGCATCCCGGTCGTGCTGTGCTCATTGGCGTTCAACTTCATCGGCGACGGCCTGCGCGATGCGCTGGATCCGCGGTTGAAGATGTGACAATGACGCTCGGATTCAACGACGAGACCGACACGGTCAAAGAACCGGCTTGGGAGGTTGCTTACCTCTTTCCCGCGCAGGGAGAATGGACCGAGGAAGATTACTTTGCCTTGCCCGACAATACCCGGCTTGAATTAGCGGCAGGGCGGCTGGAAAGATTTCAACGCATCGTAGCCTTTCTCTACAGGCTGCTGCTTAGCTTCATCGGTCAGCGCTATCCCGGCGCAGAAGCGCTGTTCGCTTCGCTACCTATCCGACTCGGGCCGAACACCCTAAGAGAGCCAGATATCGTGTTGATGCTGCCCGAACACCGTCATCGCATTCACGAGCAATATTGGGAGAAGCCGGATATGGTCATCGAGGTTGTGTTACCCAAAAACAGGGCAACCGACCTCCGCGACAAACGCCGCGAATACGCGCAGGCTGGCATCCCGGAATGCTGGATCGTAGATCCGCAATCAAAAACCGTAACTGTGCTTAAATTATCAGGCGAAACCTATGTCGTCCACGGCGCGTATGGCTACGGCGACATCGCCGAGTCGGCGCTGCTGGATGGGTTTCGCGTGGATAGTAGACGACATCTGGCGCGCCGCAATTGACGCGTCGAGCCTATCGAACCATTGAAACCATAACATCAGGAGAGAGTGAGTCGGCATGAGTGTGAACGCTGCAATTGGCGCCGCCACCGCTTCGACCGGCGCGCGCAACGGCCAATTGAACGACCTGATGCTCGATATCCAGGGTCTGAAGACGTACTTCTACACTGAAGACGGCGTGGTCAAAGCCGTGGATGGCGTGGACCTCTACGTCAGGCGCGGTGAGACGCTCGGCATTGTCGGCGAGTCCGGCTGTGGCAAGAGCGTCACGTCGCTTTCGATCATGCGCCTGGTCAGCCCGCCGGGCAAGATCGTCGAGGGCAAGATTGTTTTCGACGGCGTCAACCTGCTCGACCTGCCTGAACGCGAAATGACCAAGATTCGCGGCAACCGCATCTCGATGATCTTCCAACAGCCCACCTCGTGCTTGAACCCGGTGTTCAAGATCGGCGATCAGGTCGCTGAGGTGCTCAACATTCATCAGGCCCTGGGGCGCGAGGCCGGTTGGCAGCGCGCCATCGAGCTATTGCGCATGGTGGGCATTCCCGAACCGGCCAAGCGCGCCCACGCCTATCCGCACGAAATCTCCGGCGGCCAGGCCCAACGCGTGATGATCGCGATGGCGCTGGCGTGCCAACCCGAACTGTTGATCGCCGACGAGCCGACCACCGCCCTCGATGTGACCATCCAGGCGCAAATCCTCGACTTGATGCGCGCACTGAAGGAGAAGACCGGCACGGCGATCATGCTGATCACCCACGACCTGGGCGTGGTGGCCGAGATGTGCGATCGCGTCATCGTCATGTACGCCGGTCAGGTCGTCGAACAGGCTGAGGTGAAAGAACTGTTCGCCAATCCCCTGCATCCCTACACCCAGGGGCTGATCGGTTCGATCCCCATCCTTGGCCAGGTGCGTGATCGCCTGGATGTGATCCCCGGCACCGTGCCCAACTTGATTAACCCGCCGCCAGGATGTCGGTTTGAACCCCGCTGTCAGAAATGCGAGGGAGCCGCGCGCGAGCGTTGCCGGGCTGAGCTGCCCCCCTTGCGTGAAATCACGCCCGGCCATTGGGTGCGCACATGGCTCTATGATTAACCTAGGATATGCGTTTGTGGTTGACTGCAACAGGTGAAAGCGCGATGGGCATGAACGGGAGCCAATCAGAACCTCTGCTGGAAGTCAGGGATCTTCGCAAATACTTCCCGATCAAGGGAGGATTGTTACAACGCACAGTCGCCCACGTCAAAGCGGTGGACGGTGTCTCGTTCGCGGTGCGCAAGGGCGAGACTTTGGGCCTGGTCGGCGAGTCAGGATGCGGCAAGACCACGGTCGGCCGCACCATCCTGCGCCTGATCCCGGCCACCAGCGGGTCGGTCATCTTCGAAGGGCAGGACGTGTTCAAGCTGAACGGCAGCCAGCTCAAGGCGCTGCGCCGCGACATGCAAATCATCTTCCAAGACCCCTACTCATCGCTCGACCCGCGCATGCCGGTCGGCGAGAGTGTCGGCGAGGGGTTGCTGGTACACGGCATGCGCGACGCCAAAAAGCGCAACGAGATCGTCATCGAGATGCTGCGCAAAGTCGGGCTGGAAGACTATCACGCCCGACGTTACCCGCATGAATTCTCCGGCGGCCAGCGCCAGCGCATCGGCATCGCCCGCGCCTTGGCCTTGCGCCCCAAGTTCATCGTGTGCGACGAGCCGGTGTCGGCGCTGGACGTGTCCATCCAATCGCAGGTGTTGAACATCCTGAAGGATCTGCAGGCGGAGTTCGGCCTCACCTACTTGTTCATCGCCCACAACCTGAGCGTGGTGGAGCACATCAGCGACCGCGTAGGGGTGATGTACCTCGGCAAGTTGGTGGAGCTGACCGATCGCGATACGCTCTTCCGCGATCCGCTGCATCCCTACACCAAGGCGCTGCTCTCGGCGATTCCGATCCCCGACCCCACGGTAAAGCGCGAGCGGATGATCCTACAGGGCGATGTGCCCTCGCCGGTGAACCCGCCCAGCGGCTGCCGCTTCCACACCCGCTGCCCGTTCGCCGTGGACATCTGCAAGACGGTCGAGCCGCCGCTGGAAGAGTTGAAGCCTGGCCACATGGTGGCTTGTCATGTGGCTAAGGAGCAGGTCGCGGAACAAAAGCGCGCGATGGGTTCTGGCCTGTCCAGCGCCGCGCCTGCGCCCAATCACTGACACTCAGACACTTGCACCGGGTGGACGAAGGCATTGCCTTCGTCCGCCTAAAGCGAGCTGAGAGACCGGATCGCTGCTACAGCTCTGCGATGAAGCGGATGCTGGCTTCGATGCCTTTTTCGTAACACACGACGGCGAAGCGCTCGTCGGGTGAGTGAATGTTGTCGTCCGGCAAGCCAAACCCCAGCAGCGCGATGGGTTTGCCGAGCAAGCTCTGAAAGTCGTGCACCACGGGGATTGAGCCGCCCTCCAGCTCATAGAAAGGTGGGTTGCCATAGGTGGCTGCTGCGGCGCGCGCAGCCGCTTGAATCTGCGGCGCATCGAGCGACACCAGCGAAGCCGGCGTCCCCCGCGCGTCGTTGAACGTGACCTCGGCCCCGGCCGGCGCGGCAGCGCGCATCGCATCTTGCACCAAGCGGATCACCTTCGCTGGGTCTTGGTTGGGAACCAGCCGGCAGGTGATCTTGGCGTGCGCCGTCGCCGGGATGATGGTCTTGCTGCCGGGGCCGGTGTAGCCACTCCACATGCCGTTGACCTCCAGCGTGGGGCGCACGCCCTTGCGCTCGTTGACCGTGAACTCCGGCTCGCCGAAGGCCATGGATGCGCCGGTCTCGCGCATCACGTCGGCATCGCTGTAGGGGATGCGGGCGAGCGCCGCGCGCTCCTCGGCGCTCAACACGCGCACGTCGTCGTAGAAGCCGGGCACGGTCACGCGCCCCTGCGCGTCCTTGAGCGAGGCCAGGATTTGAGCCAGCGCAAAAGCGGGGTTCTGCACATTGCCGCCGTAGTGCCCGGAGTGCACGTCGCGATCCAGACAGCGCACTTGCACCTCGAACCCCACCAGACCGCGCAGCCCGTAGGTCAGCACGGGTTGGGTGAGGTTGAACAGCGCACCGTCGCTGATCATCACACAATCGCACGCCAGCAGATCGCGGTGCGCTGCGATAAATGCGCTGAGGTTCGGGCTGCCGATCTCTTCTTCGCCCTCGATCAGGAACTTGACGTTGACCGGCAGCGTGCCCTCGGCCCGCAGATATGAGACGACGGCCTTCACATGCGCGAGGTGCTGGCCCTTGTTGTCGCTCGCGCCGCGCGCATAGAGGTAGCCATCGCGAACCACCGGCCTGAACGGCTCGCTGTGCCACAACTCGAACGGTTCGGCGGGTTGCACGTCGTAGTGGCCGTAGATCAGCACCGTGGGGCGATGATGGTCGGGACCGGACCACTCCGCATACACGACAGGATGGCCGGCAGTCGGCATCACTTCGGCGCGCAGGCCGGCTTCGTGCAGATGCCCCGACAGCCACAATGCGGCCATCTTCACATCGCGGGCGCGGTCGGGTTGCGCGCTCACGCTGGGAATGGCAAGGTACTCCAGCAGGTCTTTGAGGTACTCATCGCGGTGCGCGCGGGCGTAATCCAAAACTCGATTGAGCATGATATGGATTTTCTCCGAGGCGCAGTCCTCTGCGCCGCAGTGCTTTTCACGGCTTGATGCCGGTCACTAAATCGTAATCCACCAACCAGGGACGACTCTGCACATCCTGAAAGCCCAGCGCGCGCAGCCGTGCGGCGAATGCCGCCGTTGGCAAGGTGCGGCCGGGCAGCTTCCATGCATCGGGGCCGATGCGATTGCTCACCATCAGCAGGCCACCCGGTTTGAGCACGCGCCACATCTCGCGCACGGCGGCGTGCTGGTCGCGCATGAACTCTAACGCCTCCAGGCAAGTCACCACGTCGAACGCGTCGGCGTCGAACGGCAGGCGCTGCGCGTCGCGCCGCATGAAAACCACGCGGTCGCCATACGCGGCCAGCTTCGCCTGCGCCCGGTCGAGCATGCGCCTGGAGAGATCGAGCGCGACGATGTGCCCGCGAAAGCGGCGCTGCGCAAGCAGCGCATCGGGAAGCCGGCCCGTGCCCGTCGCCACGTCCAGCACGACCGCATGCGACACCGCCGACACCGCCAAATGTTTTAAGATCGGCGCCGCCAGCATCAGCGCGTCGCCGGCCTTGTCGAACTGCTTGACGCGGTCGTAATGTGGCGCGAACCGGTCGTAGAGCCACGCGACGACATGCGGGCCAAGATAAGCGCCTTCGGCGACGACGAGCTGCCAATGCAGCGCCAAGCCGATCAATCCGGCCAGCGCCGCGCCGATGAGAAAATAAGCCCAGATTGGCATAGCGCATTTAGCTTGTGCATTGTAAATCCCGTCGTATATTGGCTTCGCTGTGGCTATGACCGAATGGAAGATCGCCCCGCGCGCGCCCGAATCGTATGTTGCTGCGTTGAGTGATTTACACCCGCTGACGGCGCAGGTGCTCTACGCGCGCGGCCTGACCGATCCGGCTGTCGCGCGCGCCTTTCTGCTCGGCGAGTATGCGCCGGTCAATCCGTTCGCGTTACAGGACATGCCGCGCGCGGTCGAGCGCATCCTGGCGGCGATTGCCAACGGCGAGTCCATCGCGGTCTATGCTGATTACGACTGCGACGGCGTAACGGCGGGCGCCCTGCTCATGCGCACATTGGCCGCGCTGGGCGCGCGCGCGCAAATTTACCTCCCCGATCGGTTTGAGGAAGGCTACGGCCTGAATGCACAGGCGCTCGACCGGCTGCACGCGCAGGGCGTGAGCCTGGTGGTGACGGTGGACTGCGGCGCGCGCGCCCATGCCGAAGCGCAACACGCGCGCGGGATCGGCCTTGACCTCATCATCACCGACCATCACGAGTTGGAAGGCGGCGCTATCCCCGATGCTCACGCCGTCGTGGATCCCAAGCGCCCGGATTGCGCCTATGGCTTTAAGCACCTGGCCGGCGTGGGCGTGGCGTTCCGCCTGGCGCAGTGTTTGCTGCGCCAGGCGCGCGACGCCGGTCAGTCGCGGGGCAACGTCAGCGAGGCATCTCTGCTTGACCTGGTAGCGCTCGGCACCGTCGCCGATGTCGTGCCGCTCATTGGGGAAAATCGCGCGCTCGTGCGGGCAGGTTTGGAGCACATGAACCGCAAGCCGCAGATCGGCGTGCAGGCGCTCATCCAGGCGGCCGGACTCAAACCGGGAACGGTGACTTCCGACCGGATCGGCTTCGCCTTGGGGCCGCGCCTGAACGCTGCCGGTCGCCTGGAGCACGCGCGGGCCGCCTACGACTTGCTCATGTGCGACGACCCTGCGCGCGCCGCAGATTTAGCCGGCACGCTGGATCGGCAAAACAGCGAACGGCAGAGCGTGACGGCCGCTGTGGCTGACAGCGCGGAGCGCCAGGTGATGGCCACTCATGCACTCAGCGGAGACGATGCGCCCGCACCGCCGCTGCTGTTTGCTGCATCGCCGGAGTATCATATCGGCGTGATTGGATTGGCCGCGGCGCGCCTGGTCGAGAAGCATCACCGGCCGGCGGTCGTGGTGAGCATCAACGGCGAAGAAGCGCGCGGCTCCTGTCGCAGCATCAACGGGTTCGACATCACCGCGGCGCTCGATGAGTGCGCCGACCTGCTGCTCAAGCACGGCGGCCACGAAGCGGCCGCCGGCTTCACCGTCCATGCCGATGCGCTGGAGGTGCTACGCGGGCGACTGAGCGACATCGCCCGTCGCCGGCAACCCGAAGGCGGCTGGACGCGCATCATTCACATTGATGCCGAGGTAGCCCCGACCGAGGTCAACGCACAGGTGATCGCCGAGTTGCAATCCCTTGAACCGCATGGTCAAGGCAACCCCAAACCGACGTTCGTCGTGCGCGGCGCGGTGGTGAGCGATGCGCGCCGCGTGGGGCGCGCGGAGAACGGCGCCCCGCCGCACCTTCGGCTCCGCGTCACCGACGCGCGGCGCGTCACCTGGGATGCGATCGCCTGGCGCATGGGCGACCGCATACGGCAGCTCACGGTCGGCACGCGCGTGGACCTGGCCTGCCGGTTGAATGCGAACGAATGGAACGGCGAGTCGCGCTTGCAGTTAGAGGTGTTGGATTTTCGCGAGGCGGATGCAGGGTGAGCGACGGGCCGGCCGCCGCGCATCTTCGCTGCTGCCGATGTGATTACAATGCTCCCTGAAGACGCGCACGCGCGACGATTCGGACATGCCCATTCACATCCTGCCCGACGCTTTGGTCGCCCGCATCGCCGCCGGCGAAGTCGTGGAACGCCCCGCATCGGTGGTCAAAGAGCTGGTCGAGAACGCGATTGACGCCGGCGCAACCGACATCCGCATCGAGTGCGCCGAGGGCGGCAAACGGCTCATCCGCGTCACCGACAACGGCAGCGGCATCCCAGCCGCCGAGGCGGCCCTGGCCTTCGCGCACCACGCCACCAGCAAGCTCGCCAGCGCCGACGACTTGGCCGAGATCCACACGCTGGGCTTCCGCGGCGAGGCGCTGGCCAGCATCGCCTCGGTGAGTCAGGTGACATGTATCACCCGCCACGCCGATGAAGCCGGCGGGACGCTGCTGCGCTTCGACGGCGGGCGGCTGATCGCCCAAGAACGCATCGGCCGCACACCCGGCACTACCATGACGGTGGAGCACTTGTTCGCGCGCGTCCCGGCGCGCTTGAAGTTCCTCAAATCCACGCAGACCGAACGGGGGCACATCGATGGCATAGTCACGCGCTATGCGTTGGCTTACCCGCACATCCGATTCACGCTGGTTCATGATGGCCGGGTGAGCTTTCAATCGTTGGGCACCGGCAACTTGCGCGATGTGCTCGTGGAGGTGTACGGCGCAGATGCAACGGCGCAGATGGCGGAGGTTGGGGATGCGGGGCAGATGAGCGATTGGAGATTGGAGATTGAGGCAATCTCCAATCTCCAATCTCCAATCTCTGTTTATGGCTACGCCTCCTTACCCACGCTCGATCATGCCAATCGCAGCAAGATCACGCTGTTCGTGAACGGCCGGCCGGTGCAAGACGCCAAGCTGAGCTACGCCGTGGTGCAGGCGTATCACACGTTGCTGATGACCGGGCGCTATCCGGTCGCGGTCATCCTGGTGCGCGTTCCGCCGGCCGAGGTGGACGTGAACGTGCATCCGGCCAAAGCCGAAGTTCGCTTCCGCGACGCCGACGCCGTTTTCAGCGCCGTGCAGCGCGCCGTGCGACGCGCCTTGCTGGACAACATGACGCCTCCGGCACCCCCATCGCTGCTGCGCCAGTGGCCGAATGACCGTCAGGAGTCGGGCGCTACTGCTCTCGCCGCCACCGACGAGAGGCCAAGCATCGTCGAGCCTACGGCCCAGCCGCCGCTGACCGGCAGCGAGGCGTGGGAGCGTGTCGGCATCGCCCGGCAAACCGGCGCGCTTGGCGGGCGCGTGCCTGTCACCGATGCTGCCACTTCGAGCGCGCCCATCACCCAACCTTCGCCGCTTAGAACGCAGAACCTGCCGGCGCTGCGCATCCTCGGCCAACTCGCCGAGAGTTACATCCTGGCCGAGGGGCCGGAGGGCTTGTATCTGATAGACCAGCACGCTGCCCACGAGCGCGTGCTGTGGGAGCGCCTGCTGGCGCAGCACGAACTCGGCGCGCTGCCGTCGCAGCATCTGCTCGACCCCGTGCCGGTGACCCTCCCCGCGGAGAGCGCCTACCTGCTCGAAGGCCAGCGTGACATGTTGCGCGACCTGGGTTTCGAGATCGAACCGTTCGGCGGCAATACCTTCCTGGTGCGCGCCGTGCCGGCGTTGATGATCCAGGATGACACCGCCACGGCGCTGCGCGAGATCGTGGCCGACCTGGAGATGGGGGACGCCGCGCTGCGCAAAGACCTGGAGGCGCGCGTGCTGCGGCGCGTGTGCAAACGCATGGCGATCAAGGCCGGGCGCGTGCTCTCGTTCGCCGAGATGCAGGCGTTGGTGCGCGACCTGGAAGCATGTGAATCACCGCGCACCTGCCCGCACGGTCGCCCGACCATGATCTATGTCGGCCTGAAGCAGATCGAGAAAGAATTCGGCCGGCTGGGGTGAGTCACAACTCGCGCGGCGGCGCTGCCAGCGCGTCCAGCTCCGGCCAAAGCGCGTCGGGAATAGGCACTGCAGCCAGCGCCTGCGGGATGCGCTCCGGTTTGCTCATGCCGATGATGGTGGACGTGATGCGCGGGTCGCGCAGCGAGAACTGCAAGGCCGCCGCAGCCAGAGGCACACCGTAGTACTCGCAAGCTGGTTCCATTTGGCCGGCGCGTTCCACCAGATCGGCATCGGCCTCACTATAGGCATAGCGCGGATAAGCGCTCGGTCCTTTGGCCAGAATGCCGCTGCCATAGGGTGCAGCGTTCAACACAGCGACGCCGCGGGCGTGCGCAAATGCGATTTGCCCAACGGGGCACAGCCGACACAGATCGGGGTGATCATCAGGCCGGTCTTGCCGGGCGGGCGCTTGACTAGCCTGCCTGCTTCGTCGAACCAGGGATTCATCATAGCGCATCAAGCATAGCCAGTTCGTCGTGCGTCGGCAAGTTGGCGACGCCTTTAAAATCCATTCATGGCGGGACGTGACCGGACTTTCCATGAAGAAGTATCCGACCTGCGAGCCGAAGTCATGGCGATCGGCGTGCTCGCGCCTGCGCTGATCCTGAGCTGGGGAACGGCGTTCATCATCCTGTTCGTCTCGTTCCGCAGGCTCGAGTGGTCGCATATCGGATTCGCGCTCTTTCCCCTGGCGCTCGGTTTGATGTGCATCGTGCTCAAGCGACCGCCGACCCTACGCCTCAGCCGATGGGTCTGTGCAGTCGGCCTGGTTGCCTGGGCGATCTTCCTTTTGGCCAATTTGCGCCAGCCTAGTGCGCTGGGCTGGCTGGTGCTCGCCTGTGTGGTCTCGCTGTTCATCGCCGGCGCGGCGGCCGGCTGGGCCAGCGTGTGCGCCGCCGTCGCAGCGCTGATCTGGCTGGCGAACACGGATGAAGTCGCCTGGCTAAACGCGTCTCAGGCGCTGCTCGTCGGTTTGGCCATCGGATGTTCGGTCTGGTTAGCGCACAGCGTATCGCGCGTGCTGTTGCGCACGTTGTCATGGATGCAGCAAGGCTATGCTGAGGCGCGCGAACAGGCGCAACGATTGAGCGAGCGAAGCGCCGAGCTGGCGCTCGCGCTCAAGTCATTGCAACAAACCACGTTCGCGCTGGAGCAAGCCAACGAGCAGTTGCAAATCGCCATGCAGTATGCGGAGGACGCGCGGCGCTCGAAGCAGCGATTCGCTGCCAACATCAGCCACGAACTGCGCACGCCGCTCAACCTGATCATCGGCTTTTCGGAAGTCTTACTCCACGCACCCGCGACCTACAAAGCGCGGAACATACCTGCCGGCATGTTGTCCGACATCAACATCATTCACCGCAACGCCAAGCATTTGCTCAACTTGGTGAACGACATCCTCGACCTGAGCCAGATTGACGTGAACCGCATGACCATCGTGCGCGAGCCGGTGCAACTGGGCGACTTCATCGAGAGCGCCCTGGAAGACTTCCGCCAACTGATTCACGAGCGCGGCCTGACGCTGACACTGGAGATAGCCCCAGATTTGCCGACGGTGTATGCCGATCAAACGCGCATCCGCCAGGTGCTGTTGAACCTGGTGGCCAACGCACTCCGATTCACCCAGCGTGGCGGCATCACGATCCGTGCCGAGTTGCGCAGGCCGCATGGCGTGCCGGCCGACGACTCGTCACCACCGACGAACGCATCGTCGCCGGAAGTAGTCATTTCCGTCGCCGATACTGGCATCGGCATCGCGCCACACGACCTGAAGCGCATCTTCGAGCCTTTCACGCAACTGGCAGGCCCATCTGACCGACCTCAGGGCGGCACCGGCCTTGGCCTGACCATCAGCAAGGAATTCGTCGAGCTGCATGGGGGACGCATGTGGGTGACCAGCGCAGTCGGTATGGGCAGCACGTTCAGCTTCTCGTTGCCGCTGCACCTCCCTGCACCAGAGGCGACGATGGTCACCGCGCGCCGCTCGATCCGGCGCCATGCCATCGGCACGCTCGCTGTTATCGAGCCACGCTCCATCCTCGCGCGCATCCTCGAGCATCGCATCGAGGGCATGGCGATCGTGCACGCTGCATCGTTAGCCGATCTGGCCGAACGGCGACTCGAAGCCGCCCCCGAGGCCGTCATCGTCAACCAGCCCATCGCTCCCGGAGAGATCGTAGACACGATGATGCGATTGGTGCCGGAATGGCGACGTACGCCGATCTTCCAATGCTTCGTGCCGGGGCCGGAGGACTATCTGCAGAATCCGCAGGTCTGCGGCTACATCGTCAAGCCGGTGACGCAGGAACAGTTCAACGAGGCAGTACAGCGTATTCTCGAGCGTCGCGCCCAATGTGACGGCAACGGCCTACTGAATGGGGGACGCAACCGCGTTGCGCGCATCCTCCTGATCGAGGATGACGAAGATGCGTTGCGGCTCTTGGGTCGTATGCTGCGCGCCGTGCCATCGTCACTGATCCGGCCATTCGGGTTCGACGTGCTGCTGCCCATCGAAGTGCGCAGCGGCGAGCAGGCTCTCGAGGTGCTGAGGAGTGCCGATGCCGCATCGCTGGCCGGTCTCATCCTCGATCTGAGCCTGGGTGCTGTGAACGGCTGGGACGTGCTGTGCGCCATGGGAGAGGACGAGCGGACGCAACGCCTGCCGGTGTGCATCGTCAGCGGCCAACAGATGCAGAACGATCCGCTGACCTCGTCGCATTTGACACTGATCAAACCGGGCGGGTTGACGGCGCGTGAACTCGTGCAAAGCATCACTGCTTTGCTGCCGATTGCGTCGCCAGGGCTACCTCCGCTCGCCGAGCGAGCGGCCGAGCCGGTGACGATGTGGCCCGCAGCGTCGTCAGCAGCTCCTCAGCCGTGAAGGGCTTCGGCAATACAGCCGTTGCGCCGAGGGCGCACGCCAGCTCGTCCTGGTGCAGCACCGAACTGATGATGATCGGGATGCGCGCCGTCTCGGGATGCGCCCTAAGCAGCGTGAGCAACTCCCAACCATCGCGCTGCGGCAGCATCACGTCGAGCAGGATACAGGCCGGTTGCAATGACGTCACGACACGCAGCGCCTCGTCAACGCTCGTCGCCGATACCAGGTCGAATTCCGCGCTGCCCTCCAGGTAACGCCCGACAAGCCGAATGGCGTCGGGGTCGTCATCAATCATCAGTACGCAGCGTTTGCTAGAGGTGTTCAGGCGCAGCGTCAGGCGCAACCTTGCGTCCGCTGGCTGAAGCTCAACGCGCACACCGGCCATCTCGGCCAAGCTTCGCACGGTGTTCAACTGTTCGGTGGCGTCGGCACTCGACGGCCGCTCCAGCTTCAGCATCAGTGCATCGTCCTCCGCGACGAGCTCGATGCGCAGCGTCGTGCCCTGGATGTCGCTCAGCAGCCAGGTCAGCGCGCTGATGATCAATTGGCGGATGACCATCGGGTCGCCATACAAAGCCGGCAGGCCGTCGGTGATAGCGACATTCACCGTGAGGTCTTGTCGTTCGAGCAAGGGTTCCAACAGCGCCAGCGATCTGCGCAACAGTTCTTCGCAGCGCAGGTAATCCTTGGGCGGCACCGGCGCGTGCCAAGGCGCAGCAGGGACGGCCGGCTGGGCTAGCTGAGACCATTCCTCGGTGAAGAGCAGCGCCGCGATGACGCGCACGCCTTTGGCTAGCTCGCGTCGGAGCTGCCGCACGCTGAGGTTGAGTTGTGCGGCCACCTCCGCCTGCGGCAGCCCCTGCACGTAAATCAGGTTCAGGACGTTATACCGTCGCCAGGCCGGCGCGTGAATGGACATGTCCGCTGGCGGACGGATGGACTCGATCGCGCGCAGCAAGCGCTGCTGAGCCTGCAGGGCGTTGGTAAATCGCGCCTGGGCGCTGATATGCCTGGCCAAAAAGTCCAGGTCGAAGAGGTTGGTCAGCGCCTTACGCGTCCATGTCACAGCATCGTCGCTCGCCAAATTCGTGTTCATCAGGTGAAATGTCCTCAGATAGTCCTAAATCTGTCCGCCAGCCGATTGACACAGGAATGGGTACAGACTACATTGACATGTGCAGCAGGCTTGCCTGCATTGTAGACAAGCGCAGTGCTCGCACGGGAGAGATTTTATCGGTTCCTCAGGAGGTATAGAAGATGAGTCCACGTAAGACGCTTACCCGACGACAATTCGTCCGTCTGACAGCCGGCGCATCGGCGCTGGCCGCTTACATGGCTGCCTGCCAGGCCGCGCCCCAGACGGCGCCACCCGCGCAACCGGCTGCTCCCGCCGCCGAAGAGAAGCCGACCGATGCCGCGCCTGCGCCGGCGAGCGAACCTATCACGCTGCAGCGCTATGCCTCGATGGAAAAAGATCACTTCCCGCTCTTCGAGGCGCAACGCAAGCAATTCAAAGAGAAGAACCCCAACGTCACCATCGAGGAAGTTGGCGTGCCGTGGAGCGAATACATCACTAAGGTTCGCGTGCTGCTGAACAGCGGCGAAGTCCCCGATATCTTCTGGTTCATGCGCTTTGGACAGTGGGACCCAGGCATCGAAGCGGCCACTTATATCAAAGAAGAGATCATCGCCGACGTCACCGACATCTTCGACACCAAAGCTGCCAAGACTTTCCAGAACATCGTGGACGCCGGCAAGGTGGACGGCAAGCTGGTCGGCATGCCCTTTGAGGTGTTCTCCGACGGCGTGAACTGGATGTATAACGAGAGCATTCTGAACAAGACCGGCCTGCAGCCGCTGCCGCAAAACCCATCCTTCACCCAACTTAACGACTTCCTTACCGAGGCGAAGGGCAAGGTGGGTAGCGACGAGTTCGCGATGGGACCTGGCTCCTGGCAGTTCTGGAGCGCGTTTATGGCTGCCAGCGCGAACCAACCGGGCTTCCACGGCATGGTCAACGAGGATGCGACTCAGTCCATCATCGCTAACGAAGCGAACGTCAAGACGGTCGCCATGCTGGCCAAGTTCTATCGCACGCACGTGCTGGCGCGCGGCGATGTCGCTCCGCCTCACCTCGACGGGATGCTCAGCGGCAAGGTGATGATCGCCCCGATGTCCACCTGGGCGCCTACGCAGATGAACACCGCAGCTTTCGAGTATGGATCGCACTCCGGGCCGCGCTACGAAGGTGTCGAGCCGCGCGTGGACGGCTTCACAGGCATCAACTTCTGGACCTTCGCGCGCGACTCCAAGCATCCAAAAGAGGCGGCCGACTTCTGCTACTTCTGCGGCGCCCAAGAGGGCCTGGACATTTGGGCCGGCTCAGGTCGCTTCGCTCCGACGGATAAATACACCGTGGATGACTACGTCCGGTTCTCCAGGAACAACAATCAGCTCGGCGAACGCGAGAAAGGCTTCCGTGCGGCAGTCACCACCAACTTTGATGTCGTGAGGCATCTGAAGACATGGCCGGTGCCGCCCAAAGCTTATTGGGGACAGTTCCTGAGTAAGCTGAACGAAGTGTTGGAGGAGGTCGTCCAGGGCAAGACCGACGATGAAGCGCGCATCGCCGAGCTGCTGAAGGTGGCTCAGGAAGAGACGAACAAGGTGTTGGCGGGCACCGCGGCATAGCGGCATCGGCGATCGAACATTAGTCGGGATTAGGCTTCTCAGACCCCAAGGCGCTGCAGGCGTCTTGGGTTTGAGGCCGTGAGCGAACCGGCGACGGCGCGATAAGCGCGCGTAAACTACGTTGGACGACGGATCGGTATGGCTGCAAGCACGGTGACGAAAAGGACGACTTCCAAATCCAGCCAATTGCTGCGCTGGCTGAGATCACCGAATCAACGTGAAGAAGCGCTCACCGGCTGGCTGTTCGTGCTGCCGGCAGTGATCGGTTTCATCATATTCGTCTATTTGAACTTTCGCGGCGTCGAGCTGAGCTTCACCAACTGGAGCTGGATCAGCCGCCGGCCGCCTGAACCAGTGGGCTGGACGAATTATCAGGCCATCCTGCAGCCGGGTAGCGATTTCCTCAAAGGCCTAGGCCGCACGTTGATCTACGTGTTGTTCGTGCCGGTCAGCATCGCCATCTCCTTTAGCATCGCGCTGCTGGCCAACCAGGCAGTGAAAGGACAGACCCTATTCCGCGTGGTGTGTTACTTGCCCGCGGTCACGGGCGCAGGGGTGCTCGTTGCGGTGTGGACTTTCCTGTTCAGTGTCGATGGGCCGGTAAACGGCTTTCTGCGCAGCATCGGCATCGCCAACCCACCACGCTGGAACACGCTCACCGAGTGGAAACAGGTCGCCATCCTCCTGCTGTTGGCGTGGGGCGCCGCACCGGGAATGATTATTGCGCTGGCCGGCTTACAGGCCATTCCTAAAGACTACTATGACGCGGCGAAGGTAGACGGTGCCAACGCCTGGCAAACCCTTGTGCGCATCACCTTGCCGTTGATGACGCCGACACTGTTCTTCCAATTGGTGCTCGGGGTGATTGGTGCTTGGCAGACATTTGACATCATCTACTTTTGGGCGACGCCCGGCACACAGAACGCCGACGTGAACTTGTGGACGGCGTCGGTGCAGATCTACCAGTATGCCTTCGCCTATAACAAGCCCGGCATGGGGGCAGCGTCGGCCATCGTCCTTGGGCTGGTCATCCTGGTGTTTACTATTATCAACCTCGCCACTCAGCGGCGCTGGGTGAATTACGACCTGTCTTGATCATGGCTGCGACCGCTTCGACCTCCACCCCCACTTATGCGCGCTCGATCTTGGGTCGCAATCGCGAGACCTTCAAGCTGATCGTCGTCTATGGGTTGATGATCCTGCTCACGGTCATCCTGGCCTACCCGTTCTACTATTTGGCCACGGCGTCGTTCAAGACGACGGAGGAACTCTTCCGCTATCCGCCGACGCTCATCCCCGAGAAGTGGACGCTCGACAATTTTCGAGGCGCGTTCGAGGTAGTGCCGCTCTTGCGCATGGCGCTGAACACGTTCGTGATCTGTCTGATCGCGGTGACCGGTTCGATCTTATCCAACTCGCTGGCGGCCTTTGCCATTGCCCGGCTGCGCTTCCCGCTCAGGAGCATTATCTTTGGCGCTATGCTGACCACGCTGATGATCCCTGGCTGGATCAGCCTCGTGCCGGCCTACATGTTCTGGCGCGACGTGGGTCGCTTCACGACCAACCTCATCGGCATCAATCTCGGCGTGAACTCCATCGGCCCACTGGTCATCCCAAGCTTCTTGACATCGGCCTTCGCCGTGTTCCTGATGCGCCAGTACTTCCTCACCATCCCGAAGGAGTTGGAAGAGGCAGCGCGGATAGATGGGGCCAGCTTCTTCCGCATCTACTGGTCCGTCTTTCTCCCCCTTTCCTTTCCAGTGCTGGCCGTCATCGGCATCGGCGCATTCATGGGCAGTTGGAACGATGTGCTCGGTCCCTTGATCTATCTGTCTAAGCCGGAGAGCCAGACCATCATGGTCGGCCTCTCATATTTCAACTCGCAGCACATGTCGGTGATCTACCGTGGCTCGCGCTTCGCGGCCGCGCTCGTGGCGGCCATTCCCGTCCTGACGCTATACTTCTTCGCCAACAAGTATCTGATTCGCGGCATCGTGCTGGGTGGACTGAAGTGAGCCATGCTGAGAAGCTTCCGGCCACCGGCTCCGAGGGGCAATGGCTTCCTATCGAAGGAGCGCGTGGTCTTTCAGCCCGATGTGGCGGATAGGATGTGGGTCGGCGCGCGTCTGTTGGTGGACGCGCTGCGCCTAACGCTCGGCCCGCAGAGCCGCACAGTGCTGGCCGAGCGGAATGCGGGCCGTCGTTTCTCGCCCGATGTGCTGAGCGATGGCGGGGTTGTTGCTCGTCGCATTATCGCCTTGTCCAACCCGGATGCCGACGTCGGTGCGATGTTGCTCCGGCACGCTTTGTGTCGAGTGCACGAGCGCGCCGGCGACGGCGTCGCGACGACAGCCGTGCTCTTCCAAGCCATCATGCAACGTGCGCGCTGCATCCTTGCGGCAGGCGGCAACCCTATGCGCCTGTGTGACGGCTTCCTGCAAGCCGCTCAGATCGTCGCCGAGGAATTGGGCCGTCAAGCTCAGCCGCTGCCCGAGGACGATCCGGCTGTGCTGCGGGCGTGGTTGCGTGCGCACTGCGACGATCTCGCTTTGGGCGAAATCATGGCAACGATCACGACTTCCTTCCCGCCCGACGTGCACATCCATGTCGAAAACGGCACCGGCACATGCATCGAGTACGAATTCATCCGCGGAGCACTCTGGCGTAGCGGTTGGCATGGTTCTCCGTTTGCGGCGAACGAATATGCCGCGAATCTCATGCTGCGGCTGCCCGGCGCATACGTCCTGGTCTCCGATCTCGACCTATCGGACGAAGCGCACATGGAGCCGCTCATTCGGACATTGTCGCGGCTGCGGCCGGCTCGCCTACTCATCATTTGCCGTCGCGTTTCGCCTCAGATGCTGGCGCTGTTCGCGCAGGCGCGGCAGAAGGGCATCGGCGATGTAGTCTTCGTCAAACCGCCCGCAGTGAGCGGCCCTGACCGTGTAGCGGTGCTGACCGATGCGGCGATCTTGACCGGCGCGACGTTCATCCCCTACGTCGAAGCGCGAGAAGGCGCAGCACCTGTCCTTCGCCTGCCCGATCTGTTGCCCAGTTGTCTGGGGCGCGCCGGCGTCGCATGGGCCAGTGAGCATTTCTTCGGGATCGAGGATGGCTGCGGCGACCGCGCCGCGCAAGTCGCGCATCTGGCCCAGCTGGACGTCGCTTGGGAAGCTGAGGATGACCCTGCGCGCATACGCTTCTACCGCGATCGCATGGCCACCTTCGGGAGCGGCGTGGTGCGTTTGAAAGTGGGCGCTCACACCAACGCCGAGCGAGAGCATCGCAAGGCACAGGCCGAGCGCCTGGCCGGCTTGCTGTTGCAGGTAAGGCGATATGGAGTCGTCCCCGGCGCAGGTGTCGCACTGGTGCACTGTGAGCGATCGCTGCAACGAGCAGTGAGTCGGGCAAAGGAAGATGTGCGCTTGGGCATGGAATGTGTGTTCGGAGCGCTGTCTGCGCCCGCGCATGCGATTGCCAAGAACGCGGGGATGCACGGCGGGGCAACGGTGCAGTACGTCCGCAAGGCGAAGCGCGGGTGGGGTGTGGACGTGCTCACCGGTCAGCCGGTCAACCTCTATCGCGCCGGCATCCTTGACTCAGCGTATGCCTTACAGACGGCCGTGCTCACTGCCGCCAGCGCGGCGTCCACGTTCGCGACGACGGATGTCATCGTGCACCGCCGTCAGCGCGAAGCAGCTATCCGGCCGTGACGGATGTTGCCTCATATTCCGCATACCGATGACACGCGGGTGCAGCCAGCATTGAGCGCGGGTTGGGTCTGTATCCCGCGACTTGCCCAAAGATGACTCACGGATGCAGCCAGACGAACTTCATGTCGTCTATGCTCACCCAGCGCGTGCCGCTCGGCTCGCCGGTCACATCATCGAGCATGACGTAGCCTTCCGAGCTGGCGGCGAAGTAATTATGACCCCAGCTCCACCCATCCGTCGTGAATCGGCGCTTGGTTGATAGCGTAGCTGGTCACGCCATCACGGTGCCTGATCTTGTAGCGCGCGTTGGTCGTATCCAACTGAGTGGCGAGGGGTCCACATAGCCAAACGATGGCCGCGCGGTCGGGGATGAAGACGAACACGCGATAGGCGCCCTCGAACGGCAGATATGGCCGCCAGATCACTTTGTTGGTGGACTCGCCGAGTGTGGCCACGTTCGGTGTGGCCAGGTGATGCCCACCGCGCCCTTTGCTGCCCACCACCCAACCGCTGCGGCATGTCGGCTCACCTAGGATAGGTGGCGACAACTCGACGTTGCGGCTGTCCACATAGATCTCCGGCGGCACCCCACTCGCCGTGCTTTGCGGAAAGTAGCCGGTCCAGATTGTCCAAAAGTCGCGGTTGCCGCTGACATGGCGTGTGTAGCGATACAGCGCCAGCGTGGCTCGATTGACCGGCGTGACGCCGTCAATCGTCTCCTGGCCTAGCCCCGGCCGGTCGAAATTGCGACGCAGCGTGCGCGCGCCGCACTCGACGTTGACGGCGAAGCCCTCGGTGCTGTCCCAGCCCGGCCCGCAGCCCATCGCCCAGTTCAATGCCCCTTCGCTTGGTGCGGGATCGGTCAGCAGCGCCATCTCCTTTTGCATCATCATCAGCAGCAAGCGCGGGTTGGTCCCGAAGCGGTTGGCGTTGTCGCAGATGATTTGGGCCGCCGTCCGGCCGTCCACAGCGTAACGCTTCAAAATGCCGTGCCGCGCGTTCAGGAACGCCTGGATCTGCTCGCACGACATCGCGCCTGGGTCGTTGAACTCTTCATCGGTGATGATAAAGACCGGATCGAAAGGCTCAACCAACGCGTGGGAATTGAGAATTGAGAAAGGTCAATAGGCAGCACGCTACAATGACCAAGCGCAGAGACGTAAACCCTTTCTCAATTCTTCATTCTCAATTCTCGATTCGTTCAGCCTTGGAGCATGCCGAGCAGCGTCGGCAACAACTGCTTCTTGCGCGAGACCACGCCGGGCATGTCCCACACGCCGTCGGCTTTGCGCGAGAACGGCAGGCGCTCGAAGAAGCGCGTCTCGCCCACGCCGGCCAGCAGGCTGTTGTTCTCGACGATATCGGTGATCATCAGCGCGACGAAATCCAGGCTGCGCTGCTCTTGCAACGCTTTCAGCGCGGCGCGAATCTCGTCCATGCGTGGCAGGATTGCGTTGAAGCTCGTCACCTCGACCTGAGCCACGCCGAACTTGACCGGGCCAGACTCGAAGAGCTTGAGGTCGGCCTGCACCATGTCCTGCGCCGAGCGGCCGCTCACGTCCGCGCCGGCCTGCAACAGGGCTTCGGCGAACTCGCGCATCTTGCCTTCGGCATCCTCTGCGCCGAAGGCGTGCTTGGCTAGCCAGGTCGCTGCGTTGCGGTCGCGCGGGGTAGTGGTGGGCGACTTGAAGGCTAGCGTGTCGCTGAGCAGGCCGGATAGCAACAGGCCGGCCACTTCCCGCGGCGGCGTCAGCCGCGCAGCTTGGGCGCGCTCGGCGACTAACGTCGAGCACGAGCCGACGACATCCACATGAAAGGAGATCGGCGTGTTCGTGTTGATCGGGCCCAGGCGATGATGGTCGAGCACCTCCACCAGCTCGGCCTCGGCCAAGCCGTTCACCGCTTGCCCCGGCTCGTTGTGATCCACCAGCACCAACTTCACGCGCGGCGGGTGCAGCATGTCGGCGCGCGTACAGATGCCGGCGTATTTGCCATCGCCGTCCACCACCCAGAAGTCATCGCGCTGGGTGCGCATCACCCGCTCGCGGTGGTCGCTGATGCGGTCGGTCAGTGCGAACTTCGGCACATCGGTATCGCACGCCTCGCCGCAGGGAATGGCGATCAATTTGCCGAACACGGCATAGGTCATGTCTAACCGTTGCGACAGGTAACCGAACACCGACTGGCCGGTGACCAGGCCGACCGGCGTGCCGTCGGTTTCGACGATCGGCGCAGCACGATGCGTCTTGGCTGAGAGCTGCCAAGCTGCCGAGAGCGGCGTGTCCGGGGTCAGCGGCTCGATGCAGTTGACGATGGCTTCGAAGCGCGGCGAAGCGTCTTCCAAGAGCATGGGCGTCGGCGCGCCGAAGTGCTCCAGCGCGAATCGGGTTTGCGCATTCACCGAGCCGGCGCGCGCGGCGACCGCCTCGCTCCCGTCGCGCTCGCGCAACAACCAGGCGTAGCCGATGGCCGACGCGACGGCGTCCGTGTCCGGGTTTTTGTGGCCTACGACGTAGATCGGCTGGCGCGCCTCGAGTAGCGCACCTTGACCGTTAGCAAGCGTCTTTGTCATTGGGTCAGTCGGGTCGGTTGACTAGCGGGCCGCACCAATTGTGTTTGCTTTAGGCAATCAGCACATCTCAATTTTAGCGACAAATCCGTCCCGATCTCGAACAAAGAGAGATGTCACCGCCGACGCGCCGCCGTGCGCAGAATCAAGATCACCCAGACGATGACCACGCCGCTGATGACGGCGTTGCCCGTGCCTTCCGCGACGGGCGAGGCGCTCACGAAGTCGAACAGCCCGTGCCACAGCGCCACGATCAGGATGCTGTGACCACTGCCCCGATACATCCACGACAGCAAAATAGACCCCATCGTGATGCTGATGACATCGCCGACGAAGCCACTCGCGCCCGGCGCCATGAAGTTCGCCTTGTAGAAGAAATACGGCAGATGCCACAATCCCCACAACGCACCCACCACTGCCGTCGCCCGCACCCAATCCGCCGGGCTCCATGCGATGGAAGGCAAACCCGCGCCAGCCGATCTCCTTACCGAAGCCATACGTCGCAACCCACAGAACCAGCGCCGCGAGCAGGCCGATATTCCCCAGATAGTCAACCTCGCTGAATAACGCCGGGTCAGGCAGGGTATTATTGCTCAGGACATACACGGCGACTGCGGCAATACCCAGCAGCAACGGCGTGCCGATGCCGATCAGCCACCAGCGGAGGCCGACGTTGGCGTGAACGACACGCCGCCACAGGTCAGCCAGCCCAGCGCGCCCGCCGACGAGCGCGGTCACGACGATGGCAGCGAACGCCGGTCCAAATGCGCTGACATAGTGCAAGACCTTCGGCACATTGACTACACCGTGGTGGTCGGCGGTCAGCAGGCCGCCAATCGCCCACGAGAAGGCGTAAGCGACCAAGAAGTAATGTAACGACGAGGGATGGGCGGATCATCTTCCTCCTTTCGCCCGATGATCGCGCACCAGATACTGACCACCGTAGCGCCACAGCACCAGCGCAAGCGCCGCGAGCAGGATGAAGCTGTTGTAGGTGAAGATCTCAGCGGGCATGACGAGGACGCGGCTGGTCAGATTGATGGAGAAATGCAACAGGATGATGGCCAGCATGCTGCGTGCGTTGTGTTATACACCCAGGTGAACAGCACCGAGTAGATGATCACTACGTACAGATAGCCCATCAGAAACACTGGATCTTGCCCGTTCTGGTGGAGGAATGAACCGGTCACCGCCAGCAGCGGCAGCTGTCGGCCGGCGCACAACATACAGCTGCGCCGCCTTGCGCCAGCCACCAGTCATCGCGTGGCTTACAGGTGGCGCGCACCGGCTCCAGCGAGACGATCAGTGCGTCACCATCCTCATACAAAGAAGCGAAAGTGTAGTGGACGGCGGGATGGACGGCGTCGCCCCATTCAAACTTGATCTCGGCATTGCTGTTCAGACCGACATCCCTTTCGACTTTGTGCCAGATGCCGAGAAACTTACCTACGCGCATGTGGCCTTGTTCAGGCCCGTCGGCTACATCCCAGAGTTGAACGATCACCTCCTCCCACTGCTGTGGGCGGGCGCCGCAGTCGAGTGAGCGAAAGCTGGCCGCCTTGATCTCGGTGATGTGATAGCCGGGCCGGATGCGCCGGCCATCGCTTTCGAAGATGAGCAGCTTATCTGCGTAAGGTTGGAGTTGCGCGACGAAGTCCACCGCGCACATGGTTTTTGGGTGCATGTTCGAGTAATATGCGATGCGCCAGTCACATCAAATCCGCCGGCGCGGATTGGGCATGCACTTGCCCATCGCGCAGCACCTCGTAGGTGAGGGCGGCCATCACCGCGCCGGCCGTCGGTGCGATGAGGTAGATGGGGAGCACCGCCAGTGCCTGACCACCCGCAAATACCGCCGGGGCAAGGCTACGAATCGGATTCATAGATGCGCCGCTGATCGGCCCGCCCATCATGATCGCCAGCGCTACGGTCAGACCGATGGCTAAGCCGGGAATCGGCGCAGCAATGCGCCGATCAGTCGCTACCGCAATGATGACGAACATCAGCAGGAAGCCGTAGATGAACTCGAAGCCGAATGCCGCCGGCACAGACACCCACGGTGCCGGAATGTGCGCGCCGAAGCTCGCTGCGAGCGCCACATCGCGACCGAACAGCAGTTGATGCAGCAAGCTGGCCATTAGCGCGCCCGCCGCCTGCGCCAAGAGATAGGCCGGCACATACCGCCACGGAAAGCGCCGCGCAACGGCGAATCCGAGCGTGACCGCCGGGTTGAAGTGCGCCGCCGAGATCGGCCCTAGTGCATACACCATCGCCAGCACGACGAGGCCCGGCGTAAGCGCGATACCCAGCAGCGTCACTGCGCCGTTGCTCGCGCGATCGCTGATGACCGCGCCACAGGCACCAAAGACGACGAAGAACGTGCCGATGAACTCGGCTAGATAGCGTTGCCAGTGATGCCGGCTAGCGTTGAGAGGCTGCCGCTGTGTCATACTTCGCCCGTTCCTGTGCGACGAATGCTTCGATGGCAGCCTTAATCTGGTCGCGCACTTCACGGAACTTGGCCAGCTTCTCTTCCTCGGTGCCTTCGAAAGCGGCGGGGTCGTCGAACTTCCAGTGCAGCCGAAATTGCACACCCGGCCACACAGACGGACAGCGCGCCTCGGCGTCGGCGCACACGGTGACAAGGTAGGCAAATAGCTGCTTGCCGAGATACTCGCGTAGGCTCTTGGAGTATTGTCCTTCGACGCTGATGCCGATCTCGTTCATCACCCTGACGGTGAACGGGTTCATGCCCTTCGGTTCCAGGCCGGCGCTGTAGGCATTGAACAGGTCGCTCGCGTAGTGGCGCAGGAAAGCCTCGGCCATTTGGCTGCGGGCCGAGTTGCCGGTGCACAGGAACAACACATTGGACTTAGGCATGCGAAACCTCCTGGTTCATTTCGATGAATCTCTTGAATCGCTCGATCAACCCGTCCCGCACACTGCGAAAGGCTTGAAGCTTGGCCTCGTCGTCGGCCACAGCCGCGGGATCGGGAAAGCTCCAGTGAATGCGCCGGTAACTACCCGGCGAAACGGGGCAGGTCTCGGCAGCGTCATCGCACACAGTGATCACGGCGTCAAACGGCTGGCCGATGAACTGCTCGTAGGTCTTCGAGTATTGGCTGCGGATGTCCACTCCGATCTCGCACCCGGATGGCAAAAGGGTTGACGCTAGTAGCCTTGGTGCCGGCGCTGAAGACGTCGTAGCGATCGCCGCCTAGCCAGCGTTGGATGCCTTCGGCCATCTGGCTGCGCGCCGAATTGGCCGTGCACAGAATCAGCACACGCTTCTTTGGAATCTCAGTCATCGCTATGAACTATCAACAGGCGGCGCGCGCATCACTTACCGCATTCGGGTCGAACAGGGTGCACAAAGCGGGATACACCTGAGCCAGGTAGGCCTTGTTTACCCGATAATACGCCCAGCGCCCCTCGCGCCGCACTTCGATCAGGCCGGCCTCGCGCAGGACGCGCAGGTGATGCGACACTAGGTTCTGCGGCATCGTCACGGCCGCCTCGATCTCGCACACGCAACGCTCCCCGCGAATGAGGAACGTGAAGATGCGCAACCGGTTCGGCTCTCCGAGCAACTTGAGCAACACATAGACTTGCTCAAGTTCGAGCGGAGGCGCTTCACGTTCGCTTTCGGCTGGAACGCACACACCGCATGCCATATCCATCTTCGTTGATACGACATGATACAGAATCGTGTTAAGTGAGGTTAAGCATAGGCGCTTGCCTAATGGCCGCAACATCAGCCTGCACCATAGCACTCGTATAAACGCAACTCCCAACGGACAGGCGCAATCATATATTACGTACAGGCGTGAACAGGAAATTTTCTGGGAGGACATGCAGCGGAGTGACAAACCGCCAGTCGCCTCATCTATACCTTCCTCATCTGCACATCTCCTTCTCCTGGTCGTAGATCGTTCCCCGCTGGTGCTGGAAGGCGCCGTCCATGGGCTGACCAAGCGTGGCTGTCACGTCCTGGGTTCGGCCAGCAGCATTGCGGAGCTGGACGCGCGATGGCGCGAGCTGGACGTGAGCGGCAAGGTCGTGCTGCTCGTTGGCCCGCTTCTGCACACCGCCGACGGCTTCGCTGCCTGCCGCTGGGCGCGGGATCAGGTGACGCCCGTGCGAGTCGTCTTCATCACCGACCGGTGCGAAGACCCGTTGGTGCTCACCGACGCAGCCCGGCTGGGAGTGAGGGCGTGTCTGCCGGTGGACGTCAGCCTCGACGATCTATTCGACGTGATCAAGCTGGCCTGGCTGAACCAATCGCTGCTGCCGCCCGAGGCGGAAGCTGATCGGTTGACGGAATGCGAGTTGCGGGTGTTGCGGAAGCTCGCCGAGGGCAAAAGCTCCAAACAGATCGCCGCCGAGTTGCAGATCAGCGTGCACACCGTGCGCAACGAGGCACAGCGCATCCTGAGCAAGCTGCACGTGCACAGCCGGAAGGAGGCGGTGCATCGGGCCCAGCATTTGGGATGGATTTGGGATGGATTTGAAGTTCGTCGGCAAATTTGATGCAACGTACTATGCCAAACGTAGTGCAGTGCATCTTGCCAGTAGTGCAATGGCCAAGTAATTTGGAATCACTCTCAATCAAGAGAGGTAATGGTGCGGGTTCTATGTGGCCCTATATGGTGAGTGCAGCAAACAACTATGACTCAAGCACAGATCTCACACAAGGCTCAGGGGGACTGATTGCCGCATTAACAGGCAATTATGGAGCAACAGGTTGGGCCGGAGGTGCCGTGCCGTTTTCATATATCAACGGTCAATACTACTCTTGTGTATGGTGGCCCAGCCTCTTTCCTATCTTTGGCAACTGTAATGGCTATGATAGAAGAGCCGTAAGAGGCGACCTGTATTTCAATACCTACTACGTGCTGCCAGAGGGTAATTACCTTGCCCGACACGAGATGGGTCATGTCTTCGGCCTTGCACATGAGAGTTGCTCGGTTTACACCGTCATGAAGACACCCAATTGTGGCAACCTTCCATCCGTGCTTCAGTCCGATGAAATTGGGTTTATCAACCTGTACTATTGAATTTCAACAGTGCAAGCGCAGGTAGGGCAAACACGGCTACGATGAGCCAGAGAAAAGCCATGAACATCAAGGCGCTTACAATCCTTGCCTTGTTGCTCGTTCAAGCGTGTGCCAGAGCACCCTTCGGTTCTACCGCCATGCTCGTCCCACCGCCAAAGGATTTGTCAGAACTCGTGAGCAAAGCGGATATCATCGCGATTGGTGAAGTAGCAGAGGTCATACGACAGGGATATTATGGCGGCTACGATGCAACCGGCAGGCTAATTCTTCATGCCGGTGAACCGGATAAGCCAGTATCCGGAGTTCCTTTCACCGACTTCAGCATCAAGGTCGAAAGATCATTGAAAGATGACGGCTCGATTGCAGCGGGTCAGCCTATCATTTTGCGCATCACAGGACATCCAACGAATGAAGTGCGCCGACTGAGTGACGATCTGCAGGTTGACTTTCCCATGTCCTTTCCCGGCGACCGTCATTTGTTGCTGCTGAGCAAGAACCCTGATGGTTCCTATGGCTTCTACTATGGTCCCTGGAGCCGCCTCGTCATAGATGGCGAGATAGTCCGTGTGAGCAACGGCGCAAAGGAACCCTTGAAGTTTGCGAATTCAGAACGGGTGTTTACACCGGCGGAGCTCATTGACGCGATCGAGCAAATGGTTCGATGATAGCGACGCCCCCATCAGCCTGGACGAGTTCGTCCGGCGCGTGAAACGCATCTCCTGAACACAGTCATCCGATGCATCAGCAGCAAGCGAATGTAGCTACATGAAGTGATCGAGGGCGTGAACTCGTTCTCGATGCCTTCCTGCATCCACACCACCCGCGCGCCGATCCGGATCGCGTCGTCCACGATGAAGCTGGTCTCGGCGCGAGAGATCGGCGATGAGGAGGTGGAGAGCAGCAGCCCTGGCGGCGTTCGCGTCACGCCCGATCAAGGACTCCGTGGCGAATCTGGTTGCCGTCTTGCCGCTCATCGCGCATCAAGGGGGCAGGCCGCGGTGGATGAACTCTGGTCGGCCCTGCGCGACGTCTGGCGCCGGTGGCCGTAGGCTGCTACATCGTCATGTCCGAAAGATGGGGGCAACCACGCAGGGCTGCCCCTACAAGAAAATGCACCTAGGGCATCCAGAAACTGGGCAAGGCTGGATTCCCTGTCATTCCCGCGCATTCCCCGCGCATTCCCCGCCTGCGCGGGGATGACGCACTGACGCTTGGGCGAGACGATGGCGGGTCTTCCGGCCGTTCAGCCGTCGCGCCGTTTGCGCCCCACGATCGCTCGTCGCTTGATTTTGTCAGCGCGAGTACTTCTCCAAGAACGCCAACACGTCGCGCAAGTCGTCAAAGCGCGCTTCAAGCGTCGGCCGATCCCAATCCCACCACGCAATGCGCATGAGCCTCTCGATCACTGCATCATCGAAGCGCTTGCGAATGCGTCGCGCCGGCACACCGACGACGACCTCATACGGCCCTACGTCCTTCGTGACCACTGCGCCCGCACCCACGACCGCGCCTATCCCGATGCTCACGCCAGGCATGACAACGGCCGCATGTCCGATCCACACGTCGTGTCCGACGACCCATCGGTGCGCGCGACGCCAGTCGAAGAACGCTTCGTCATCCGTCTCGGCAAACCCATATTCCACGCGCCGATACGTGCAGTGATGCTGCGTCACGCGATCCATCGGGTGGTTGCCGGGGTTGATGCGCACGTGCGAGGCAATCGAACAGAATTTGCCGATCTGCGCGTAGATGATCGAGACGTTATCGGCGGCGTAGCTGTAATCGTCGAAGACCGACTCGATGATCGAGCAGTTCGGCCCGATATCCGTCCACGAGCCGAGGCGACTGTCGAGCACGAATGATGATGGATGAATGGTCGGTCGCTCGCACAAGTGCTTCCGCGTGTGGATGCGATCCGAGGGAAAGCGGTCAACCGTGTGTAGCATGCTTCCTTCGCGCGGCGAGCGTTCGATCGAGGTAGATGAATTGACCGTTGCGCAGCGCGCCGCGCACGCGTGGGCGCAGCGGGCCTTCCTCGACGAAGGCGAAGTCGGCGTAGTGCCGCTCGGCGATGACGCCGCGTTCGCGCAGCCCCAAGGCCTCAGCCACGTTCTGGGTGATCAGCCTGACGGCAGCGTGCAGCGGCAAGGCGCCACGCCGGACGAGAGCATAGGCCGCCTGCAGCAGCGCTGCCGGGTGATAGTCCGCCGCCAGCATGTCCACCAAACCCGCAGCAATCGCATCGAGCGCGCTGAGGTTGCCGGAATGCGAACCACCTCGCAACGCGTTCGGCGCACCCATCACCACATGCATGCCACGCCGCTTGGCTTCCTCGGCGGCTTCCAACGTCACCGGGAATTCGCTGATCGTCGCGCCCATCTCGGCCATCAAGGCCACCTTCTGGCGCGTGTCGTCGTCGTGCGAAGCGATAGGCAACCGGTGCCGCGAAGAGAGCGCCGTCACTTCACGCACCACGTCCCATGCCGGCGGCGTGTCGCGCATCTGGGCGATGCGCTCCTGCTGCGTCTTGCGTCTTGCGCCAGCACCACTTCCTTGTCCACCAAATGGCGCACTTCCTCGACGTGGTGAAACACACCGATCATCGCCACGCCCGACTGTTTGAGTTGCCCTAACCTTCCGACTAACGCGGCGCGCGCCTGTGGATCGAGCGATGCCGTGGGCTCATCCGCAGCCGCGCGGTGAAGTCCTTGATCTAGGGTAGGAGGATTAGTCGCGCGCTCATCCGGCAACCGGGCATTGCCACGCGGTAGGCGGTGTGAGGGCATATGCCGGCCTGAGCATATCGTCGGAGACGGTTGAGTGTCGCGTCATCCGTGCCGCCGCATAAAGCGATGGATACGCTCAAGGGCCTGTTCGATCTTCTCGTAGGATTGGGCGTAGGCCATGCGCACATATCCGGCGCCACCTGCGCCGAACGCGCTGCCCGGCACTACGGCGACCTGTTCCTCCAGCAGCAACCTCTCGGCGAATGCCTCGTCGCTCATGCCGGTCCGGGCGACCGAGGGGAAGGCGTAGAACGCGCCGCGCGGCTCAAAGCAGTCCAGCCCCAGGGCGTTGCACCCGCTCACGATCAGCTTGCGCCGCCGGTCGTATTCGGCCACCATCCGCTGCACATGCTCCTCGCCCTCCTGGAGCGCGGCCAGCGCAGCATGCTGGCCGGTGGTCGGCGCAGACATGATGGTGTATTGGTGCACCTTGCGCATCGCGGCCAGCAGCTCCGCCGGCGCCGCTGCGTAGCCGATGCGCCAGCCGGTCATGGCGTAGTCTTTGCTGAAGCCGCCCAACAGGATCGTGCGCGCCTGCATGCCCGGCAGCGCGGCGAAGCACACGTGTGACACACCATACACTAGGCGATCGTAGATCTCATCGCTGATGACCACCAGGTCATGCTGCTCTGCCAGGTGGGCGATCTCCATCAGCCGCGCGCGGCTCATCACCGCGCCGGTGGGGTTGTTGGGATAGCCGATCAGGATGGCCTTGGTCCGTGGCGTAATGCGTGCGGCGATCTCCTCACCCGTCACCTGGAACTCGTGCTCGACGCGCGTTGGGAGGGGGACGGCCACGCCGCCGGCGAAGACCACCTCCGGCGCATAGGACACGAAGCACGGCTGCGGCACGATGACCTCGTCGCCGGGGTCAACGATCGCCGTCAAGGCGAGATACATCGCCTCGCTCACACCGACGGTGATCAGCAGCTCGGTCTCCGGGTCGTATTCCACGCCGTAGAGTCGGGCCAGGTGCGCGCTGAGCGCGCGGCGCAGCTCGATCATGCCGGAGTTGCTGGTGTAGGCCGTCTCGCCTCGCTGAAGCGAGGCGATGCCCTCGTTGAGGATCGGCGCCGGCGTGACGAAGTCCGGCTCGCCGATGCCCAGCGAGATCACATTGGGCATGGTGGCGGCGATGTCGAAGAAACGTCGGATGCCGGAAGGGGGAACAGACGCGACGCGCTGAGAGATAAAGTTCCGCATGATGAAACCTGGATGCTTGCCGGTCGAATCGCTCAAAGCAGCTCGACCTGTTATTGACCTGCGGATTATAGAAGCGCTCGCACGCGCACGAAGCGAAAGACCCGTGGCCGGACGCGGTCACCGCTTCACCCCGCCCAGCAAGCCCAGGGCGATAGCGGCAAGCAGCGCAATCGCAGCCAACAGGCGCGTGGGCGTGATCGGCCCGGCGGCCGATGGCGCGGGCGCAGGCTCCGGCGCGCCGACGGCGACCGTCGGCGCGCCGGACGCTTGAAGGGAGCGCTGCGCTGCATCCGCGCCTGCCGCTTCGGCTTTAGCCTCGGGCGCGGCGGCGGCTTGAATCGGGGCAGCCGGCGCCGCTTCGCTCTGCGTCGGCTGCGCCGCCGGCGCCATCTCGGCTGCTGGTTCGGCGGGCGTCGCCGACTCGTGTTGCGTTGGCATCTCCAGGGCGGGCACAGCCGCCGGGGCGACGGCAGGCGTTGCGGTGAAGGGCGTAGGGCGCGCCAGCTCAAACGCCACCAGCGCGGCGAAGAGCGCCGTCGCCGCCAGCGAACCCAGTCGCAAGAGCCACGGGGAGAACGAGGGCCGTCGCCGTTTGGGCGCGGCCGTCTTTCGGCCGGCATCGAGTGGCAAGATGAAGTTGCGCGGCGGTTGCAGCGCCGGCAGCGCGCGCGATTCGCGGACGAGCAGATGCGTCGCGGCGACGCGGCGCCGTAGCGTTGCGTCCTGCGCCATCCGCGCGTCGAGCGCGGCGCGCTCGGCCTCGCTCAGTCGGCCATCCACGTAAGCGGAGATCAGCTCGTCTTCGGTCATTCCCCTTCCCATTACTGACGGAACTCGTCGGGCAGCAGTTCCGCATGGGCCAGCAGGGCGTCGCGCAGCTTGGCGCGCGCCCGGCTCAGCCGGCTTTTCACCGTGCCGAGCGACACCTGCATCACCTCAGCAATTTCTTCATAGCTCAAGCCTTGCACGTCGGACAGCACAAACGTAATGCGTTGATCGGGCGGCAGTTGCAGCGCGGCGCGCCCGATGAAGCGGCGCAGGTCGCTGCGCTCGGCGGCGCGCAGGGGGTCCTCGTCGTCGGCGGGCAACACATCGGCCAGGCTGCGCCCCTCGTCGCCGTCGTCGCTGGCCTCGAGCGAGGCAGTCGGCCGGCGTTGCGCATAGCGCAGCGCATCGTAGCAGGCGTTGGTCACGATGCGCAGCAGCCAGGCCTTGAACGAACCGCCGCGATAGTCGTTGATGTGCGTGAACGCTGAGAGGAACGCCTCCTGTGCTGCGTCGGATGCTGCGGCCGGCTCGCCCAGGATGCGATAGGCGACGTTGTAAACCTGAGACTGGTAGGCCAGCACCAGTTGGTTGAATGCGGCCACATCACCGCGCTGCGCCGCGCGGATCAACCCCGCTTCATCCATCGCTTCGATTGTGCGACTGCTCAGCCAGGATGTCCAGCAATGCCGTCAAGCCCAATGTGTAGCTGCGCCAGCCAAAGCCGGCGATCACGCCGACGGCGACCGGCGAGATGAACGAGTGGTGCCGGAAAGGCTCGCGTTTGTGCACGTTCGAGAGATGCACTTCGACGCACGGCAAGGCGATCGCGCTAATTGCATCGCGCAGGGCGACGCTGGTGTGCGTCAGGCCGCCGGGGTTGATCAGGATGCCGTGCGCCCACGCGCGCGCGTCGTGGATGGCGTCAATCAAGGCGCCCTCGTGGTTCGACTGTGCAATGCGCAGCGCCGCGCCGCGCTGCGCGGCCAGCTCGCGCAAGCGCCGGTTGATGTCCTCCAGCGTCACGCGGCCATACACATCCGGCTCGCGCAAGCCGAGCAAATTCAAGTTGGGGCCATGCAGCACGAGAATGGCACACGGCGCGCCGGCCATCGCGGAACCGGCGTCACTCGCCGGTTGCGGCTCTGCTGGACGCTGCGACCTGTCCGCCGCGTTCTCCATGTTGACCTCCTGTTTTCTTATCCCGGACTCCCCAGAGACGCCAGCGCGTCTTGCGCCATCGTTTCCGGCACGGCGTCGCACACAAAGGCATCGCCCGGCGCGCGCAGCAGGACGAAGCGCAGCTTGCCGGCGCGCTTCTTCTTGTCGCTCAGCATGTAGCGCCACACCGCGTCCGGCGCAAACGCCAGGTCGCCGAGCGCGTCGTGCGCGTCATCGAGCGCCGCAGGCAGGCCGACGCCGCGCAGCAGGCCGATCACTTCGGCCACCAGCGCGTCCTCGCAAACGCCCATCGCATGCGAGAGCCGCGCGGCGCAGACCAGGCCCAACGCCACCGCCTCGCCGTGCTTCAGGCGAAAGCCGCTCCACGCCTCCAGGCCGTGGCCGAACGTGTGGCCCAGATTCAGCAGCGCGCGCCGGCCGCGCTCGAATGGGTCGGCTTGCACCATCGCGCGCTTGAGCAGGATGGCGTCCACCAGCGCATTGAGCAGCCCTGGGCTGCGCCAATCGGTCAACGCGCCGCTCGTCGCCGCCTCGCGCAACCGCCCATAGGCCGCGCCGCCACTGAGCAGGGCTGCTTTGACGATTTCGGCCAGTCCGCAGCGCAGCTCGCGCGGCGGCAGCGAAGCCAGCACGCTCAAATCGGCCACTACTAAATCAGGCTGTTTGAACGCGCCGACCAAGTTCTTGCCAAAGTCGGTATCCACGCCGACCTTGCCGCCGATGCTGGAATCGGCCATGGCCAGCAGCGAGGTGGGCACCTGGACGAGCGGCACGCCGCGCAGAAAAGTCGCCGCGGCGAAGCCGGCCGTGTCGCCCACCACGCCACCGCCTAGCGCGATGACGGCGCTCGTGCGCTCCATGCCGTGCGCGCTGAAGGCGCGATACATGGCCTCGACGCTGGCCAGCGTCTTGTGCGCCTCGCCGGCAGGCATGACGTGCAGAAAGCCGTCCAGACCGGCGCGCGCCAGCGCGCACAGCACGCGCTCGCCATAGCGCGCGGCGACGTGTGCATCGCTCACCACGGCGAACGGCGGCGCCCAGCCGCGCCCAGCCAGCATGAATCCCAGCGCGTCCAACGCGCCCTCGCCGATGACGATGTCGTAGCGCGCGCCGGCTTCGGGCGCGTCCACCGCGATCCGGATGCGCTCGCGCCGGTAGGCTTCGCACACCAACGCGGCGACCTCATCGGGCGTGCATTGAGAGGTGTCTATCGCATAGTGCAACTGGGCATATTTGGGCGCGCGCTCGCGCAAGAGCTGCGTAATGCGTGCGATCACGTCGTCGCCGTGCAGCATCGGGCGCTCGGCGGCTGCCTCGCTGCCCACGCGCTGCGCAATGACCTCCGGCGTCGCCGTTAGACACACGCCAACGCCGCTGCGGAGCAGCGCCGCGCGGTTGTCGTCGTCCACGATCATGCCGCCGCCGGTGGCGATGACGCAGTTCCGGCGCGCGCTCAGTTCGGCGACGAGTGCGCGCTCGCGGGTGCGAAAATAGCCCTCGCCGCGCGAGGCGAAGATCGCCGGAATCGGCATCCCTTCGCGTTGGCTGATCTCCTCGTCGGTGTCCACGAAGGGCAGCCCGAGCTGCTGTGCGCACAGCCGGCCGACGGTGCTTTTGCCCGTGCCCATGAAGCCGGCGAGGATGAGGTTGCGCGGCGGGTCAACGATGTCCTCACGCATCTTTGGCGATCACTCATAGCCGAAGCGCCAGGGTAGGGCATCCATCGGCAAATCGTCCAGCCGCAGCCGGCGCAGCGCCGCGAAGCGCGGACGCATCTCGTCCAGCGAGTCGCCGCCCAGCTTCTCGATGAGCGCATCGGCCAGGGCGAAGCACACCATCGCCTCGATGATCGGGACGGCGCGCGGCACCTGACAGAAGTCGCTCCGCTCGTATTTCGTCTTGACCATCTGGCCGGTGGCCAAGTCCACCGAGTCCAGCGGGTTGAGCGTGGTGGCGATGGGCTTGAGCGCAGCGCGCACGACGATCGGCGCGCCGTTGGTGATGCCGCCCTCCAGGCCGCCGGCATGATTGGTGCGCTGGCGGATCATGCCATCGGCGGCGTAGAGCTGATCTTGCGCTTGGGTGCCGGGCCGCCGCGCTTCGGCAAAGCCATCGCCGATCTCGACGCCCTTGACGGCGTGCACGCTCATCACCACCTGCGCCAACCGTGCGCTCAAGCGGCGATCCCAGTGCACATGGCTGCCGAGGCCGGGCGGCGCGTATAGCGCGACCACCTCGACGACGCCGCCCAGCGTGTCCTTCGCGGCGATGATCTCGGCGATGCGGGCGCGCATGCGCTCGGCGGTGGGCGGATGGTAGCAGCGCACGTCGCTGGCCTCGGCCTGTGCAAAGCGCCGCAGGTAGGTCTCGGCGTCCACGGCCGAAGCGTGGTCGGGCGTCTCCACTTCGCCGATGCTGACCACGTAGCCGCCGACGACGATGCCGAACTGTCGCAGCAGCGCACGACAGGCCGCGCCGACGGCGACGCGCATGGTCGTCTCGCGCGCCGAGGCGCGTTCCAGCGCCAGGCGTAGCTCGCGATAGCCATATTTCACCGCGCCGGTCAGGTCGGCGTGGCCGGGGCGCGGAATGGTCATCGGCTCGATGTCGCGGTCTTTCCATTTGGCGTGGTCGAGGTTCTCGACGACGAAGGCGATGGGGCCGCCGGTGGTCTTGCCGGCCATCACGCCGGCGGTGATGCGCGCGTGGTCGCGCTCGATCTTCATCCGTCCGCCGCTGCCGTAGCCCTGTTGTCGGCGGGCCAGGTCGCGGTCAATATCCTCAGAACGCAGTGGCACGCCGGCCGGCATACCTTCAAGGATGGCGGTCAGCGATGGGCCGTGCGATTCGCCGGCGGTGAGGAACCTAAGCATCTTGGATCGCCTCCCGCATGATAGCCGAAACGCGCGCAGCCGGCACGCCCGTCCACCGCTCGAACGCTGCTGCGCCTTGCTCGGCCAACATGCCGATGCCGCCAATGGCGCGCGCGCCGGCAGCCTCGGCCTGTCGCATCAGCTTCGTCCGGCGCGGCTTGTACACCAGGTCGTAGAGTGTGACGCCGGCCGGGAAGGGCGTGCGGTCTGGCCACGGCGAGTTGTCTTCGTGCGGCCACATGCCGACGGGGGTGCAGTTGACGATCAAGTTTACTGCTCGACAGGCTGGATCCAGCGGCGAGGCCACAACAGCGCAGTGCTCACGCGCCTCGCGCGCGTAGGGCGAACGGGCCAGGTCGTCCAGCAGATGCTGGGCGCGGGCCGGCGTGCGGTTGTGCATCCACACGCGCGCGCCCCGCGACACCAGCGCATAGACAACCGCCCGCGCCGAACCGCCGGCGCCCAGCACCAGCGCTTGCGTCCCGGCATGAACATCCACGCCGTGAAAGGCCAAGTCGGCCAGGAAGCCGATCCAGTCGGTGTTGTCGCCCAGCAGGGCGCGCCCGCGTTTGAAGAGGGTGTTCACTGCGCCGATGGCGCGCGCGTGTGGGCTTACCTCGTCGAGGTAAGGCATCACCACCTGTTTGTGTGGGATGGTCACGTTGCAGCCGGCGATGTCCTCGCGCTCGCCTAACTCGCGCATGCGCGCCGGCAGGGCTTCCGGCGGTGTGTCCCATAATTCGTAGCGCCAGTCGCTCAACCCGATGTGGGTGAACGCCGCGTGCTGCATTTGTGGGCTTTTGCTGTGCGCCACCGGATGGCCGATCAGACCGACGAGCATGGGAATCTTCGGTTGGGGTTGGTAACTGGTAATCGGTGATGACAGGATTAGAGATTGACGACCTGCCGACCAGCGATTCACGCTCCACAATCGTCAACCAACGACGCCAGGTCGCGAAAGAACGCCGGGTAGGTCTTGGCCACGCACTCGGCGCCGAGGATTTTCGTCTCGCCCTCGGCGCGCAACGCGGCGACGGCCAGCGCCATTGCCACGCGGTGATCGCCTAGGCCATCCACAACCGCGCCGCGCAGGCGGGCCGGCCCTTCGACGATGAACCCATCCGCCGTCGCCTCAATCGGCGCACCCAATTTGCGCAGCTCGCCGACGAAACCCTCCAGCCGGTTGCTTTCCTTCACGCGCAGTTCCTCGGCGTCGCGGACGATGGTGATGCCATGCGCCTGAGTTGCGGCCACAGCGAAGATGGGGAACTCGTCAATCATGCGCGGCGTCAGCGCGCCGCCCACTTCGACGCCGCGCAGCTCGCCGCCGACGATTTCCACATCGCCCACCGGCTCGCCGCCCTCCTCGCGCAGGCCGGACAGATGGATCGTTGCCCCCATTGCGCGCAGCGCGTCGAGCAGACCGGTGCGCGTCGGGTTCAAGCCGACTTCGACGAGGCGAAGCCGCGCGCCGGGCGTGATGGCCGCCGCAACCATGAAGAACGCCGCCGAGGAGAAGTCCGCCGGCACCAGCATATCCAACGCGCGCAGCGGCTTCTGCGGCGGATGCGTGGTGATGCGGCCGGCGTCTCCTTCGGCTCCTACGGTGACTTCGACGCCCGCGGCGCGCAACATACGCTCGGTGTGGTCGCGCGTTGGCGCCGGCTCGCGGACGGTCACCGGCCCATCCGCGTATAGGCCGGCCAGGAGCAGTGCGCTCTTCACTTGCGCGCTGGCGATGGGCATGTCGTAGGTCAGCCCATGCAATGGGTGACGCGCGGCGCGGATGACGAGCGGTGCGTGGCCGTCTGAGTCTTCGATCTGTGCGCCCATGCGGCGCAGCGGATCGGTGACGCGGCGCATGGGGCGGCGGCGCAGTTGTTCGCTGCCGTCCAAGATTGCGTCGAACGCCTGCCCGGCCAAGAAGCCGGCCAGCAGCCGCATCGTCGTGCCGGATGAGTTGCAGAACAGTGGTTGGGACGGCGCGCGCAGGCCGCGCAATCCTCGGCCGGCGATGCGCAGGCCGGCTGAGTCGCAGCCGCTACCGAGCGGAGCCGCCGGCGCGCCCAGCGCAGCGATGCAGCGCAGCGCGGCGTCTGCGTCGTCGCTCTCCAGCGGCTCGCGGATGCGGCTGACGCCCTCAGCGACGCTGGCCAGGATAGCGGCCCGCACCGTGATGCTGCGGTCGCTCGGCGCGCGCAGCACCCCGCGCAGCGCGCGCGTTTGTTGAACGGTCTCGACGGTCATCGGAAGTGTGTTTTGCGCGCTTGAGCCGCAGCCGCGAGGAAGGCGCGCAGGCCTTCCTCGTCACGACGCTCCAGCAGCGCGGTGAATTGATCCAGCGTGAATTGGAAGTCGCGCACGGCGCCGAGCACGGCATCGGCGTTCGTCAGCAAAATGTCCAGCCACATGGTGACGTCGCTGGCGGCCACGCGCGAGGTATCGCGAAAGCCGCCGGCCATCACTTGCCAGACCTCCGGCTGGTTCAAGCTGAATTGGTCGGTTGCCGTCACCAGGGCGACGGCCAGCGCATAGGGCAGGTGGCTGGCGAAGGCTAATAGGGCGTCGTGATGTTCGACGCCGATTTCGCGCGGCGTGGCGCCGACGCGCTCCGCCAGGGCGCGGACGATGCTCAGCGCCTCGTCGTCGCTGCGCCGGGTGCGGGTGAGCAACCAAGGCGCACCCCGATACAGCGATGCGTCGGCCGCATCTATGCCGGCGGTCTCTTTGCCGCACATCGGATGCGAACCGACGGCGCGCAGGTGCGCCGGCAGCGCGTCCATGGCGCGGACGACTTCGGTTTTGGTGCTGCCCATGTCGGTGATGATCGCGCCGGGTCGGCAGAGGTTGGCCAGTTGTCCGATCTGGGTGATGAGCGTGCGCACCGGTGTGCACAGCACCACCACATCGGCCTCGCCGGCGTGGCTTAGCTCCGACGAGACGATGTCCACGAGATCGCGCGCCTGCGCCTTGCGCAGCGTCTCGGCGCTGCGCGAGATGCCGATCAGCCGGCCTGCGTAGCCGTTGGCGCGCAGCGCCAAGGCGAACGAGGCGCCCATTAGCCCGAGGCCGACGATGCAAATTGTATGTGTCACGTCGGTTGATGATGCACCAGACTATACCGTGCGATCCACGGCAGCGGCCACGCGCCGCACCTGCGCGAATAGCTCGGCGTAGCGCTGCGGCGTGAGGGTCTGCGCGCCATCGCTCACCGCCTTGGTGGGGTCGGGGTGTACTTCGATGATCAGCCCGTCGGCGCCGGCGGCGACAGCAGCCTTGGCGATCGGCGTGACGTATTCCCATTTGCCCGTGCCGTGCGAGGGATCTACGATGACCGGCAGATGGGAGAGTTCCTTCAACACCGGCACGGCGTTGATGTCCAGCGTATTGCGCGTGTACTTCTCGAACGTGCGGATGCCCCGCTCACACAGCATCACGTCGTAATTGCCGTGCGAGAGGATGTATTCCGCAGCCATGAGCAGCTCCTCCATCGTGGCGCTCAGGCCGCGCTTGAGCAGCACCGGCTTGTGCGCTTCGCCGGCGGCGTGCAGCAGCGGGAAGTTCTGCATGTTGCGCGCGCCGATTTGTAGGATGTCGGCATACTTGGCGACTAACGGCACCTGTTCCGGCGACATGACCTCGGTGACGATGGCCAGGCCGTACGCGTCGCGCGCTTCGGCTAACCACTTCAGCGCCTCCTCGCCGTGACCTTGGAAGGAGTACGGCGACGTGCGCGGCTTGAACGCGCCGCCGCGCAGGATGGTTGCGCCGACCTCTTTCACGGCGCGCGCGCTCTCCATGATCTGCTCGCGGCTCTCCACGGCGCATGGGCCGGCCATCATCGCCAGATGCGTATTGCCGATGGCGATGGTGCGATGCTTCACGCGCAGTTGAATGACCGTGTTTTGCTTTTTGAAGTCGCGGCTGGCCAGTTTGAACGGCCGCAAGATCGGCAGCACGCGCTCAACGCCGCTCAGCAGCTCGAACGGCGCGGGGTCCACCGGGCGCTCGTCGCCGACCATGCCGATAATCGTGCGCTCCTCGCCCTCGGAGAGGTGCGCGCGCATGCCGATTGACTCGATATGTCTGATTACGCTGGCGATCTCGGACGCGGACGCGCCAGCCTTCATGACGATGACCATGCTTCCTACCATTCGCGTTTGACAGTTAAGCTCACGCTGCCTTTATCGCGGGTATCGCGGTGTGAAACCCGTGTTACAGGTGAGTTCATCGGGCTGCCACCTGGCCGTTCATCTGCTCGATGGTGTGAAAGGATGTTGTGCGACTGCGACGTCGAACGCGCGCGGCTTCGGCCAACCGGTCGAGCACGCGCTCGGTGTCCTCCCAGCCGAGGCAGGCATCGGTGATGCTCTTGCCGTATTCAAGCGGGCGGCCCGGCGTCAGGTCTTGGCGGCCTTCGCGCAGGTTCGACTCCAGCATCACGCCGGCAATGGCATGCTCGCCCGCCTCGATTTGTCGGGCCACGTCCTCGGCAACCACAAGCTGCTGCTCATGCCTCTTGTTGCTGTTGCCATGCGAGCAATCAATCATGAGGCGCGGCGACAGGCCATCCCGCAGTAGCGCCTCCGCTGTCGCACGCACGCTGGCATGATCGTAATTAGGCATCTTACCGCCGCGCAGCACGATGTGACAGTCATCGTTGCCGTCGGTGTGCACGATGGCGCTGATGCCGCCTTTGGTGACCGATAGAAAATGGTGCGGCTGACGAGCGGCTTTGATCGCGTCAATGGCGATCTTGATGTTGCCGTCGGTGCCGTTCTTGAAGCCGACCGGACATGACAGGCCGCTGGCCAGCTCGCGATGCACCTGCGACTCGGTCGTGCGCGCGCCGATGGCGCCCCAGGCGATCAGGTCGGCGACATACTGAGGCGAGATGGTGTCGAGGTACTCGGTGGCCGCCGGCACTCCCAACTCGCTGATGTCCAACAACAGCTTGCGCGCCATCCGCAGCCCTTTGTTGATGCGGAATGAGCCATCGAGGTCGGGATCGTTGATGAGGCCTTTCCAGCCTATCGTCGTGCGTGGCTTTTCAAAATACACGCGCATGATGATCTCCAGCGCGTCTCGGCAGCGATCCCGGACGGGCTTCAACCGCGTCGCGTACTCAAACGCCGCCTGTACGTCGTGCACACTGCACGGCCCAACAACGACGAAGAGTCGATCGTCGTTGCCGTGCAGGATGTGGTGCACGGCGCGGCGCGTCTCGTAGACCAGCTTCGCCACCTCTGGCGTGATCGGGAACTCCCGCATCAGATGCGCCGGCGGCGCCAGCTCTTTGATCTCGCGGATACGGACATCATCGGTTTGATAGTTCATCGTGTCATCCCCAGTATAAAAATCAAAAGCGCGGAGCTTACCAGCTCCGCGCTTCTACCTGACCTGCACTTGCTGCTGTTGGGTTACCTGCCGGTCGTCTCGAACCCGCGCGCCAGTAAGCTGCCTTTGCCCACGGCAAAGTAGCTAAACCAAAAGTAGCCCCCAAAGCGCGCGAGTACCATGTTTAAGATGCCGAAATAGTAAGCCATGAGGTGCAACTTGTCAAATGCGCAACGGCGGGTGAGGGGATCACCTTCGCCCGCCCCGCCCAGGTGCGCCTGCGGCGATTTTCGATAGAATTTAGGGCAAGGCGAATGAGGGCGCTGCTTGGCTCTCCGCGCGCCATGCATCACGTATGCTCCGCGACGAGGACGAATCACCCGTAATACCGATTCCCAGGAGGTTTTGACATGATCAAAAAGTTTGCCTTGTCTGTCGCCGCTGCTGTGGCCGTTTCCGCATGCACGACGATGCCGGCGCCGCCGCCTTCAGCCGGCCAGCAACCTGCCGCAGCGCCGCCCGCCAAGCCCAAAGTCACGCACATTCGCTTTGCGTTGGACTGGGCCATCGAAGGGCCGTCGGCGCCGTTTCTCATTGCGCTCGACAAGGGCTACTTCGCCGAGGAAGGGCTATCGGTCGTCATTGACCGGGGCACCGGCTCGGCGGGCACGGTGACCAAGATCGCCAGCGGCGCGTACGAGATGGGCTACGCCGACATCAACTCGATGATCGAGTTCAACGTGAAGAACCCGGACAAGTCGCTGCAGGCAATCGCTATCCTCTACAACAACGCGCCGATGACGGTCTTCACGCTCAAGGACAAGGGCATCGCTTCGCCGGCCGATCTCGCCGGCAAGAAGCTCGGCGCGCCGGCAGGCGACGCAGGCCGACGGCTCTTCCCGCTGTTCGCCAAGCAGGTAGGCTTGGATCCGGCCAGCGTGGAATGGGTGACGATGGAGCCGGCCCTGCGCGAGGCCGCCCTGGCCAAGGGCGAAGTGGACGCCATCACAGCTTTCTACGGCAGTGGCTGGTTTGGCTTGCTGCGCAACAAGGTGGAGCCGGATCAGATCGTCGCCTTCATGTATGCCGAACAGGGCCTGCCGCTGTACGGCAACGCCGTGATGGCCTCGCCCAAGTTCTTGGCCGAGAACGAAGAAGCGGTGAAGGGCTTCCTGCGCGCGCTGGCCCGCGGCTGGCAGGAGGCGCTGGCCGATCCGGCCGCTGCCGTAGAGATTATCAAGCGCCGTGAACCGTTGATTGACGCCGAGGTCGAGACGGCGCGCCTCAAGATGGCCATCGAGAAGCACTTCCTGACCGAAGAAGTGAAGAAGAACGGCTTTGGCGCGGCCGACCCCGAGCGGCTGGCGAAGAGCATCGCGCTGGTGGCTGAGGGCTTTGAGTTGCCCAGCGTCCCCAAGCCGGAGGAAGTGTTCACCGATAAGTATTTGCCGGCCAAGGAGTCGCGCATGCCGCCGGCGATGTGATCGCCTTGCATCGGCCCGCGCAGGCGTCCGCAATCCTGCGCGGGCCGCCTTTTGCTCGTCATTCACGTGGCAGCATCAGTCCCCTGCGTCGCCCTGCGCGATGTGTCGCTGATCTACTACGGCGACGATGGGCGTGAGGTGCACGCCCTCGAAGGCGTGTCGCTGTCCATTGCGCAAGGTGAATTCGTGGCCATCGCCGGCCCCAGCGGCTGTGGCAAAACCACCATTCTCAAGCTGGTTTCTGGCCTGATGCCGGCCACGCGCGGCCAGGTGTTGATTGACGGCGCGCCGGTCTGCGGGCCGCAGAAGAACGTCGGCATGGCCTTCCAGAACCCCACGCTGCTGCCGTGGCGCAGTGCGCTGGAGAACGTGTTGTTGCCGCTTGAGGTTGTGGAGCCGCACCGTCGGCAGTTTCGCCATAAGCGACGAGAATATGAGGCGCGCGCCCATGAGCTGCTGCGGCTGGTGGGACTGGATGGTTTTGCTCACAAGCCGCCCTACCAACTCTCCGGCGGGATGCAACAGCGCGTCTCGCTCTGCCGCGCACTCATTCACGAGCCGGAGATCCTACTGCTCGACGAGCCGTTCGCCGCGCTGGACGCCTTCACCCGCGAGGAGCTTTGGGGCGTGTTACAGTCGCTGTGGCAAGCGCGGCGCTGCACGGTGATCTTGGTGACGCATGATTTGCGCGAGGCCGTCTTCTTGGCCACCACGGTGTATGTGATGAGCAAGCGACCGGGACGCCTGGTGCATGCCACACACGTTGATCTGCCGCGTCCGCGCACAGCGGAGCACATGTTCGAGCCGCGTTTCAACGACTACGTGCACGACATCTACACCCGAATCGGGGAGGTGCGCGCATGAGGCCGGCTTCCCCACTGCGGCGCATCCTGCCGCCGATCGTCGCCGTGGCGCTCTTCTTCCTCGCATGGGAGGTGGGCTGCCTGGTGTTGGGCGTGGACGAGTTCATCCTGCCGCGCCCCAGCGTCGCCGTGGCCGCCTATTTCCAGTGGCAAGCGGCCATTTGGCCCAATGCGCTGCAGACGCTGTTCACGACGCTGGTCGGCCTGGCGCTGGCCATCGTGACCGGCACGTTGATCGGCGCGCTGATCGGCTACTCGGCGTTGCTCTACGATGCGTTGTACCCGCTGCTGATCGCGTTCAACTCAATCCCCAAAGCGGCGCTGGTGCCGGTGTTCGTGATCTGGTTCGGCATCGGCACGCTGCCGGCGATCCTCATCGCCTTCCTCATCTCGTTCTTCCCCATCGCCGTCAATGTGGCTACCGGCATCGCCACCGTGGAGCCCGAGCTGCGCGACGTGTTGCGCTCGTTGGGCGCCAGCAAGTTCGACCTGTTCATCAAGGTGGGCTTCCCGCGCGCAATGCCATACTTCTTCGCCTCGCTCAAAGTCGCGGTGACGCTGGCCTTCGTCGGTTCAGTCGTAGCCGAGTTGGGCGCGTCGAATCGCGGCATCGGCAACATGATGGTGATCGCCAGCTCGCGCTTCGATGTGCCGCTGGTGTTCGCCGGCTTGATCGTCGTCGCGCTGATGGGCATCGCCCTATATGCCGCCTTTGCCCTGCTTGAGCGGCGCATCGTGAACTGGGCCTATCGCTAAGCCATGAGTTGGAATGATTACTTCATGCCTAAGACGTTAGAGGAGGCCGCGCGCCTCTTGGCCGCGCACGGCGGGCGCGCCCGTGTGATCGGCGGCGGCACGGACTACTTTGTGGATGAGGCGCATCAGCCGGCGCCGGAGGCGCTGGTGGACGTGACGCGCATTGCCGACCTGCGCGGCATCTGGGAGGAAGAAGGCTACGTCGTCATCGGTTGTGGCGTGTCGCACGCGCAGATCGTCGCCTCGCCGCTTGTGCAGGCGCACGGCGCGGCCTTGGTTGAGGCCTGCGGGCAGATCGGTGGGCCGCAGGTGCGCAACGTCGCGACGCTGGCCGGCAACATCGCCCATGCGCTGCCGGCCGCCGACGGCGCCATCGCGTTGCTGGCGTTGGACGGCGAGGCGCTGATCGCCTGGGCCGATGGGGACGCCGTCGTTCGGGAATGGCGGCCGCTGCCCCAGCTCTTTCGCGGGCCAGGGCAATCGGCCATAGATAGCACGCGGCAAGTCTTGGCAGCACTGCGCTTTCCGGTTCGCGCACCGTCGGAAGGCTCGGCCTTCGCCCGCGTGATGCGCCCACAAGGCGTGGCGCTGCCGATTATGGGATTGGCTGCGCGCGTGCGCTTGCGCGCCGACGGCGCCATCGCCGACATCCGCGTGACGCTTGGGCCGGCCGCGCCGACGCCGTTTCGCGCGCAGGCGACCGAAGCCTATCTGCGCGGCCGGATGCTGGACGCGCTGACCTTGCGCGAGGCCGGCGAAATGCTCCTCGGCGAAGCGCATCCGCGCACCAGCCCGCACCGCGCCACGGCGGAATATCGGCGCGAAGTAATTCCGGTGTTGTTCCAGGAGGCGATGGGCCGCGCGCTGCAACGCGCGGCGGCGCTTGAGGTCAGTGCGTAGTTTTGCGCCGATAATTTTGGCGCACATCTCAAACAGGAAGCTCGCGGGATAGGCAAGGGTGACGCCTGCGCCTAACTCAGCGCACTCTAAGGAGGATCACGCTTATGACGCAAACGACGACGAATGGGAAGATGACGCACACCGCGTCGTTGACGTTCACCGTCAACGGTCGTCCGGTGACGGTGGACGTGCGGCCATCGGCGTTCCTCGCCGAGGTCTTGCGCGAGCAGCTTGGCCTGACCGGCGTGAAGATCGGCTGCAACGAGGCCGAATGCGGCATTTGCACCGTGTTGGTGGACGGCGCGCCGGTGAACTCGTGCATCTACCCTGCGCTGAAGGCGAACGGCGCGCGCGTGGAGACGATCGAGGGGTTGGCGCGCGGCGGCCAGCTCCATCCGCTGCAGCAAGCCTTCATCGAGCAGGGCGCGGTGCAGTGCGGCTTCTGCACGCCCGGCCTGATCATGACCGCCAAGGCGCTGCTCGACGCCAACCCGAATCCCAGCGAGGATGACATCAAGCACGCGCTGAAAGACACTTACTGCCGTTGCACTGGATACGTGAGCGTGATCGCCGCGATCAAACAAGCGGCTGGCCAAAACGGACATTTGGCGCTGCCGGAGACGCGCCCCCCGTTGAATGTGGTCGGCAAGCCGCTGCCGCGCCCCGATGCGGTGGCCAAGGTCACCGGCGCCGCCAAGTACACCGATGACTACGTCTTCCCGGGCATGTTGCATGCTTGCACGCTGCGCGCCGGCATCCCACACGCGCGCATCGCGCGAATTGACACGTCCAAGGCCAAAGCGCTGCCCGGCGTCGTCGCCGTGCTCACCCACGAGGACGTGCCCGGCGCCAAGAATCACGGCCTGGTGTACGCCGATTGGCCGGTGCTGTGCTACGACAAAGTGCGCTATGTCGGCGATGCGGTGGCCATCGTCGCTGCCGAGACGCGCGAGATCGCGGAGCAGGCGCTGCGCTTGATCGAGGTCGAGTATGAACCGCTGCCGGTGGTGGATGATCCGGTGAAGGCGCTCGCCCCCGACGCTCCCAAGGTACACGAGTCGGGCAACCTGCTCAAGCACATCCACGTCGAGAAGGGCGATGTGGAGCGCGGCCTGGCCGAGGCCGATGTGATCATCGAGGGCGAGTATGAGACAGCGACCACCGAGCACGCCTTCTTGGAGCCGGAGTGCGCCATCGGCCGCGTCACGGATGATGGGCGCGTCGAGGTGTACGTCGGCTCACAGATTCCCTATGCCGACCGCAAGCAAATCGCCGCGGCGCTCGGCGTGCCCGAATCGCAGGTGCGCGTGATCGGCACGCTCATCGGCGGCGGATTCGGTGGCAAGGAGGACATCGCCGGCCAAATCCACGTGGCGCTGTTGGCGCGCGCGACCGGCCGGCCGGTCAAGATGCTCTATCGGCGCAGCGAGTCGTTGATCTTCCACCCCAAGCGCCACGCAGTGAAGTTCAAGGTGAAGGTGGGCGCCAAGCGCGACGGCACATTCACGGCCATGCGCATCGAGCTGTGGGGCGACACCGGCGCATACGCCAGCCTGGGCGACAAGGTGATGACCCGCGCGGCGACCCACGCCAGCGGCCCCTACGAAGTGCCGCATGTCAAGATTGATTGCTACGCAGCTTACACCAATAACGTGCCGGCCGGCGCGTTTCGCGGCTTCGGCGTCACCCAGTCGTGCTTTGCCATCGAGTCGGCGATTGACGAGCTGGCGCATCGGCTGAATCTGGATCCGATTGAAGTGCGGCGCAAGAATGCGCTGCGCGTCGGTTCGGTCACCAACACCGGCGCGCTCATCCGCGAGAGCTGTGGCCTGTTGACATGCATCGAGAAGGTGGCCGACGCGCTGAACGATGATCTCGCTCAGGCGCAGGGATCGTGGGTCTTTCGCCGGCCTGATAAACCCAACCGCGTATACGCCTGGGGCTTCGCCGCGGCATACAAGAACACCGGCCTGGGCGGCGGCGCCAACGATTGCTCCACGGTGGAGGTCGAGGCGTTCAGCAACGGCAGCGTCGAAGTGCGCACCAGCGCCGCCGAGATCGGCCAAGGATTGGTGGGGGTGCTGGCCAGCATCGCCGCCGAGGAGCTGGGCCTGCCTTATGAGCGCGTGCATGTGCTGCTCTCCGACACCGACCTGACGCCGGACGGCGGCCCGACCACGGCCTCGCGCCAGACCTACGTGACCGGCAACGCGGCGCGCCTGGCCAGCATCAAGCTGCGCCAGCAGTTGGCGGCGGTGGCTGCGGAGATGCTCGACGCGCCGGCCGATGCGCTCACCTTCTGCGATGGCCAGGTGCGCGCCGGCGACCGCGCGGTCAGCTTTGCCGAGGTAGTGCAGCAGGCCCACGCCGAGGGGCAATCCACGCGCCTGAGCCATCTTTACGAGGCGCCCAAGACGCAGCCGCTGGGCGCCGGCGGCGATATGCATGTCGCCTTCAGCTACGCGGCGCAGGCCGCGCTGGTGGAAGTGAACGAGCTCACCGGCGAAGTCGCCTGCTTGAAGGTAATCAGCGCCACCGACGTCGGCCGGGCGATCAACCCACTGGCCTTGCAAGGGCAAATTGACGGCGGCATCGTGATGTGCATCGGTAACGCGCTGACTGAGGAGTTTATCCAGGAGAAAGGCATCCCCTATACCGACCGCTTGGCGCGCTACAAGATGCCCAGCATCCGCCACACGCCGGAGATCGTCTCGTTCATCGTGGAGGATGCGGCGGCCGACGGGCCCTATGGCGCTAAGGGCGTGGGTGAAATCTCCAGCATCCCCACCACGCCGGCCATCACCAATGCCATCTACGCCGCTACCGGCGTGCGCGTGCGGCGCTTGCCGGTGGACCAGGACTGGTTGCTGCGAACGATGAAGGCGCGGCGCCAGAGGGTGAATGCCAAGTAGCAGGGTGGGCGAAGACAATGTCTTGTCAGGCTGTCTCAGCGGGTGATGACGAGTTCCTGGCCCGGCCGGATCAGGCAGTCGGCGGCAAGGTTGTTCCGGCGGATCAGGTCGTCCACCGAGATGTTGAACCGCGTGGCGATGCCCCAGCATGAGTCGCCCTGCTTCACGGTATAGGTCACTGCGTTGTTTTGAGCCGCCGGCGTGTCGGTGGGTTGCGGCGCGGGCGTTTCCGTCGGGAGTGGCAACGGCGTACCGGTTGGCGGCGCAGGCATCTCGGTTGGAGAGGGCAGCGGCGAGGGCGGCGGTGCCGCTTCGGTCGCCGCAGCCGCGGGCGATGCGTCGGTCCTCGGCTGGGTGGCGATGATTGGCGGCGCCATCTGCCGCGCCGATGCATCGCGCCCCGCGTCAGAGCCGGCAATGGCCACGGCCAGCAGAGCGGCCACGCCCAGCACCGCCCCCAGAATGATGACCAGGCCCAGTGGGCTTCGGGATCGCCGCCCCGAGATGGGAGTCGGGCGACTCAGCGCCGTCGCCTTCGGCCTGTAAGGCGCAGCAGGTTTGAGCGCAGGGGCTGGCCTTGGCCGCGCCGGGTAGGCTGCGGCCTGTGGTTTGGCCTTGAACTCAACGCGGCTGGCCGTGTCTGCGTCAACAGCGTTTGGCGCGCCGGAAAGATGGGCTGGGGCGAAAGCCAGTGCTTCGTCCCTTTGCGGCGCGCGTGCGAGCGGCTCGTCGGACATCTCATCCGCAACCGACAGCGGAGAGGCAGGCTCGACCCGGGGGACGTGCGCCATGTCCATCGGCTTGCCGGGTGCGATCGGTGGAGCAGGGGGCTGTGAGCACGTCTCGGCGGATGCGTCTGCTGACAACGGCGCAGGAGGCGTCGGTGGTGGCGCCGGCTGCGCAGACGATGCAGGCCGGAAGGCAATCGCCGGCTTGGATGATCCCGCATCGGATGGGCCAAACACATAGCCGCACATGTCGCAGCTCTTCGCGTTCGCCGGATTGCTCGAACCGCAGGACGGACAGCGCCGTTTTTGTCTGGATGGTGGACTCACGTCGCTCGTCTCCTTAGCGTAATCGGTCTGAGTTAGGATGTCGCATATCGCTCACGGGCTGGGCGTCGGTGTGCCAACCGGCCGTTTGCGCCAGACAAAAGTGCGCGCTGCGCTGGGCGGGCTGATCTCCGCATATGTGCGCTGACCGGTGGTTGGTTCGACGCTTAGGAGGCGCTTGACCTGCACCCACCAGGCGATCTCGCGCTCCTCTTGATCGCCGAGGATGTCTTGCGTCAACTTGAGCGAAGTCGCTTTGGTTTCGAAAATGGGCACGGTCAGCGCGCCCGACGGCTGCACTTGCACGACGTACCATTCGTCCTCCTGCAACAGGCCGACCGTCAGCCATTGTAACGTCACGATGCCCTGTGTGCTACTGATCTGCGCGCCATTGGGCGGCAGCATGACGATAGGGGCGCTGTAACCCGCGCGCGGGGTCGGCGTCTGTAGCACAATCGGCGTTGAGGTCACGAGCGGCGTCGGTGTGGCAAACGTGATCGTCAGCACCTGGTTCATGCGAATCAGACAATTTGCGTCCAGGTTATTTTGCTGGATCAGCAGCTCGACCGTCACTTTGAACTTTTGGGCGATTTCGCTACAGGTATCGCCACTTTTCACCACATACACGATTTGCGCCGGCAACGTCGCCGTCGGCTCCCCCGGAACGGGCGCAGTGTTAGAGGAGGGCGTGACGTTCGGCGGCAAAGTCGCAGTAGGGAGCGGTGTGGGCGAGGGCACAGGGATCAGCAGTTTGTCGCCGACGCGAATCAAGCACTGGGCGGCGTCGAGGTTGTTTAAGGTGATGAGTTCATCCAGCTGCACAGCGAAGCGCTGCGCGATGACGCTGCACGTGTCGCCGGACTGCACGGTGTATTCGAGCGGCGGGATGGGCGTGGGCGTCGGCGCCGGTGTAGCGGTCGGCGGCCTTGTCGCGGGTGTTAGCGTCTCAGCGAACGGCAAGTTGCCGGCGATCAGCCCGTCCTCTGCGGTTGGCGAGCCGTGAATGATGGACGCTGCGGTCGGTTCGGCAGAAGGTAGGGACAGGCCGATGGTTTGCGCAAACCACGTCGCGCTGAGGATGATGGCGGCGATCACGGCCAAGACGCCGAAGACCCCCCAAGGGATCTGCGCCCGGGACGATCGCCGGCGTGTGTCAACCGACGGGGACGTTTTGACCGGGCCTGAGCGAGGTAGGGTAGGGCGACGCTCGGCGGTTGCCTGGGCTGCGGGTCGCGCGCGCGGGATGGCTTGCGTGGTGCCGAATTCGTGTCCACAGACTTGGCACACTTGCGCATCTTCCGCGGCGCGTGAGCCACAGGAAGGGCAGCGCTTGTAACGTGATTTGGGCGGGCTGCTCATACAGAGTGATCGGCGATCGGCTGCGGCCGGCAGTCGGTCACTTCACCCCATCCAAACCCAGGGCAGCCGCGTTGCCTTGCATGGCGGCCAGGACGATGCCAATGTGCTCATCGAGCGGGACGCCGAGCGCTGCTGCCGCGCGCTCGATCGCGTCGCGGTGCACACCAGCGGCAAAGGCCCTTTCCTTCCACTTCTTCTTTACCGATGACACCTGCACATCGGCGATGTGCTTCGTCGGACGAACCAACGTTACAGCAGCGATGAAGCCGGTCAGCTCGTCCACTGCGACCAGGGCGCGCTCCATGTCGTTCTTGGGCTGCACGCCGGTCAGTTCGGGCGCATGAGCAGCGATGCCGTGCAGGATCTCCTCCGGCCACCCTTGCGCACGCAGGTAAGCAATGCCGACATTCGGATGACCCTGGCCGTCCAAGTTAGGATGCCGCTGGTAGTCGAAGTCGTGAATCAGACCGAGCAATCCCCATTGCTCCGGATCGCCGCCGAAACGCGGCGCATAGGCGCGCATGGCGGTCTCGACGGACAACATGTGCCGAATTAAGGCAGGGTCGGTCGTCCACGCTGTGACGATAGCCCAAGCGGCATCGCGGTTGTATCGGGAGTCGCTCATCATGAGAGTGGGAAGTGTAGCAGGCCGCCCCGGCTTAGGCGATTTGGGAGCGGCTCGCCCAGCGCCGGCAGCGGACGGCTGATGAACAGATCCCAGAACGCTTTTAACGTCGCGCCGAATTCCCTGAGCTGGAACCAAGACATAGCGGCATACGGCCTTCGATCGGCTGGGTAGCCGACCGCAGCCACGCCGAGCGCGCTGCATGTGAATATGGCGCGGTCAAGATGATATGCCTGGGTCACCAACACGGCGTCGCGCAGGCCGAAGATTGTGCGGGCGCGAAAGCAAGTGTCGTAGGTGCTGTGGCCGGCGTAATCGAGCGCGATGTCGTCGTCTAGGACGCCGAGCCGAAGCGCCGTCTGACGCATCACAGCCGGCTCGTTGTAGTTCGCGAAGCGCTTATCGCCGCTCATCAGCAGCTTATCCACCACGCCGGCCCGATAGAGCGCCACCGCCGAGACAACCCGGTCATAGAGCACGGCGCTGGGCTGGTTGCCGCGCACGCCCGCGCCGAACACAATGGCCACGCGGTGGTGCGGCGTCGCCTCCGGCGCGGTGTAGATGCGGCTTCGCGCAAACGCCATCGTAAACCCACGCGCCAACAACGGGACGATAACCACCAAAATCGCCGTCAGCAAGATCACGCGCTTGATCACAGATCGCATTGTATGCCAAGCCCCTACTCCCCCGATCTCCCACTTCCCCGCACGGCTCACGCCTCTTCGTGCGCAACCTGCCGCCCACAACTCGCCGCTCACCGTCGCTTGGCCAACTTGTCAGGCGTGAACGCATCGGGCAGCAACGCGCCGACTGTGGTTAGCGTATAGTGGCCGCGGGCGTCGGCCTGGATGACGATGGTGTCCAGGCCGAACTCGCTCATGAACTGCCGACATGCCCCACACGGCGAGCCGCCGTTGTCGGTGACGACGGCGATGGCGATGAAGTCGCGCTCTCCTTCGCTAATTGCCTTGACATAGGCCGTGCGTTCGCTGCAGATCGCCAACCCATAGGATGCGTTCTCCACATTCACGCCGCTGTAGACGTTGCCGGACTCGGCCAGCAGGGCCGAGCCGACGCGGTAGCGCGAATAGGGGGCGTGGGCGTGCTGCCGCGCGCGGTTGGCCACCTCGATCAGCACACGGATGACTTCCTCAGGTAGCTCGCCCGGGGGCGGGGTTGTTGATGGGGTTGAGGCGTTTGCCGCGCTCTTCCGGCGCGGCGTCGCCTGTCGCGTGGGGGCGTTCTTGCGCTGCTTGCTGCTGCGCGTCTGGTTGGTGTGGCGCATGCGTCACCTTCACTTTTAGGATGCGTCGGTCGTTGACGGCGAGCACCTCGAAGATAAAACCATCGTGCTCCACCTGCTCGCCGACAACCGGCACCTTGCCCAACTGGTCGTAGATAAAGCCGCCCAGCGTGTCGCTTTCGCCTTTGGGCAGCTCGACTTGGAGCAATTCGCCGGCGTCCTCGATGTTCATCCCTGCGTCGAGGATGTAGCCGTTGCCTTCCGGCAGCGGCACGATGTCCGGCTCCTCGGCGTCGTATTCGTCCTGAATCTCGCCGACGATCTCCTCCAGGATATCCTCGATAGTCACGAGGCCGGCGGTGCCGCCGTATTCATCCACGACGATAGAGACGTGCACCCGGCGCTTCTGTAGTTCGTGGAGCAACTCAATGACGCGCTTGGATTCGGGCGTGAAATAGGCCGGGCGCAGCATCTGTTCCAGCGGCGGTTTTGTGCCGTCGCGCAGCGCGGTCAGCAAGTCTTTGGCGTAGAGAATGCCGATGATCTCGTCAATCGTGCCGCGATAGACGGGGATGCGCGAGTGGCCGGCGGAGATGACCACGTCCAACACCTCGTCGAACGGGGTGTTGACGTCCAGGGCCACCATTGCAATGCGCGGCACCATCACCTCGCGCGCGACGGTATCGCCGAAATCGAGCACCGAGAGGATCATCTCCTTCTCGCCTTCTTCGATCAAGCCTTCCTCTTCGCCGACGTCCACCATCGTCTTCAGCTCTTCCTCAGTGACGAGCGTAGCGCCTTCGCGCTTCTGGCCGCCCATCGGGATCGAGAGCAGATTGCTCAGCACCACGGCGAAGCGCACGAACGGCGCCAGCAGGATGCTCATCACTTGTATTGGGCGAACCAACACCAGTGCGAGCGGCTCGGTGTAGCGCAACGCCAGCGCCTCTGGCACCAGCCGACCGAAGACGAACAAGAAGAGCGCCGTCGCAAAAGTGACGATGAGGAAGGCGATGACTTGGGCTATCTCCGGCGGTAGCGCATCGAACATCGCGCGCAGCCAGTTTAGCGCCGGCGGTGTGAAGCCCAACGCAGCGATGCCGGCTGCAAGCACCAGCCCCAACAGCGCCCCCACTTCCGCCGTCGCCAACAGACGGCTGGAATTCTCGGTGAGCTGCTGAATCGCCCGCGCAGAGGTTACCCCCTTCTTCTCCAGCTCGACCAGGCGTGGGCGGCGCATGTTGATCAGCGCGCTGCGGGCAAGGGCGAAGAACGCGCGGATCGCAACGGCTAGCACGAACAGCAAAACGACCATCGCCACGACTTTCTACATGACCGTCCGAGCGCAAATGCCGCAAACTGCGCCCTGGGCGCTAGGCCGGCGGATCCCCCAACTTGCGGATCGCGCGCGCCGGTATGCCAACGGCCAGCGTTGCGTCGGGCACGTCCTTGGTGACGACTGCACCGGCGCCGGTGCGCGCGCGCTTGCCTACGGTAACCGGCGCTACCAGCATGGTATCGCTGCCGATGAAGGCGTGATCGCCGATGACGGTCCGGTGCTTCTTCACGCCGTCGAAGTTGCAGGTGATCGTGCCGGCGCCGATATTGACGTGTTCTCCCACACTGGCGTCGCCCAGGTAGCTGAAGTGGCCCATGTGGCTGCCCGCGCCGAGCGTGCTGTTCTTGATCTCCGCGAAGTTGCCGATGTGCGCGCCGGCGCCGATATGCGCACCGGGGCGCAGGTGCGCGAACGGCCCAACGTGCACGTCGTCCTCCACGCGCGAATGCTCGATCATGGACTGTACGATTTGCACGCGGTCGCCGACGTATGACTCGACGATGTAGGAATTCGGCCCGATCCGGCAGTCGCTCCCAATGCGCGTACGACCGATCAGATGCGTGTTGGGCAGGATGACGGTGTCTGCGCCGATTTCTACGCTGACCTCGACGTAGGTCGTTTCGGGATCAACGATTGTCACGCCGTTGAGCATGTGTTGGCGATTGATGCGGCGACGCAGCGCGCGCTCGGCGTCAGCCAGGTCTATGCGGGTGTTAATGCCGATGCACTCGTCGCGGTCTTCCGCCGTCAGGGCGCGCACCTCCCGGCCGTCGGCAACGGCGATCTCGATCAGATCGGTGAGGAAGTATTCGCCCTTCTGGGGGTTGGGGCGGATGCGCTTCAGCGCGTCCCACACCCATGCGCCGTCGAAGCAGTAGGCGCCCACGTTCAGCTCGCGGATGGCAAGCTGCGCCGGCGCGCAGGCCACCTCTTCGACAATGGCCCGCACCCGCTCGCCCTGCGCGTCGCGGATCACGCGGCCAAACCCACGCGGATCGTCCGCAATTACCGTCAGCATGGTGATCGCCGCGCCGTGGCGCTCGCGCAGCGCGACGAGTTGGCGCAGCGTCTCGGGGCGCAGGAGCGGCACGTCGCCGTGAGTGACGAGAACCTGCGCAGCGCTGGCAGCGTGGGCTTCGGCCTGCATCAGGGCGTGGCCTGTGCCCAGTGGTTGGTCTTGGTGCGCAAAGATAACCCGTTCGCCGATCTCGGCGCGCACGTCATCGGCCTGATGACCGATGATGACGATGGGCGCACGGCCTGTGGCGCGCTCGGCGGCAGTGATGCAGTAATCTATCAGGGGGCGGCCGGCCAGGTGGTGCAGGACTTTGGGGCGCTTCGATTTCATGCGCTTCCCCATGCCGGCCGCGAGCACAATCGCGCGGGTATTTGCGCACGGATGGTCGGGTTCGTCAGGCATCATCTGAATTGAAAATAAGAATCGAGAACTGAGCGCCGGGTGACGCTCAGCCCTCGATCCTCCCTCTTACTGGGGCGGCTGGATTCGAACCAACGAATGTCGGATCCAGAGTCCGATGCCTTACCACTTGGCGACGCCCCATCATGATGCGACTCTGCGCTCGCCTATTTTACCATCAGTGACAGCGCGGGGTCTCGCCGGAGGCGCGTTTCTCCATGGGCAGTCACACAGGCAATGGCGGCGTGTTACTCGGCTGGCCGTTTGGCTGCGCAAAGTGCAAGCTCAAATATCGCGCGGGTCGTCGGTCATCATCACCAGGCGCGGCTTGAAGCGCGCGATGATGTCCACCAGGTCGCTCTGGGCGGCCATCACCTCGTTGATGTTCTTGTAGGCTTGTGGCGCTTCGTCCAGACCGCCCCCCAGCAACTTGACGCCGCGCTCGCGCAGATAGGCGTCGCGCATCTTCTTGGTGATGTTCTTGAACGCCTCGTTGCGGCTCATCTGCCGACCGGCGCCGTGCGAGGCGCTGTTCAGCGAGGCCGGGTTGCCCTTGCCGCGCACCACGTAACCCACGTCGCCCATCGTGCCGGGGATCACGCCCAATACACCTTTGCCGGCCGGCGTCGCGCCCTTGCGATGCACATAGACGCGCCGGCCATCGGGCAATGTCTCCTCCCAGGCGAAGTTGTGATGGTTCTCCACCGTGGCCAGCACTTCCAGGCCGGCAGCTTTGGCGATCTGCTTGTGGATGATGCGATGATTCGCAGAGGCGAAGCGACCCGCCAGGTTCATCGCCACCCAGTATTCCTGTCCGGCTTCGCTGTCCATATCCAGCCAGGCAAGGTGGGCGAGGTCCTTGCCCAGCTCTGGATGCAACTGACGCGCCAGCTTGCTGTAGTGATCGGCGATCTGAAAGCCGACGCCGCGGCTGCCGCTGTGCGAGAGCAGGGCCAAGTATGTGCCAGGCTGCAAGCCCAGTTGTGGATCGAATTCCACTACCTCGAGCTGGCCGAACTCGACGAAGTGGTTGCCGCTGCCGGACGTGCCGAGTTGCGGGATGCCCTTGGTTTCTTTCAAATGCCGCAGCAGCGGCGTGGCCCGCCAGTCGGGGTCATCCAGGATTGGGTCTTCGCGCGGCGGCTTCCACTCCGCGCCGGCGCCGAAGCGCGTGTTCTCGCGCAGCGCTTTCTCGAAGCGCCCCTCTTGCTGGTCGAGCAGATTCGGCGGCGCGTCGAAGACGCTCAGGCGCATGCGGCAGGCGATGTCCACGCCCACAGCGTAGGGGATCACGGCGCCTACCGTCGCCAGCACGCCGCCGATGGGCAAGCCGTAGCCGACATGCGCATCGGGCATCAGCGCGCCGGCCACGCTCACCGGCAGGCGCATGGCGTTGTCCATCTGCGCCCGCGATGCGGCGTCAATGTGCTCCTCGCCCCACACGGCATAGGCCAGCGGCGTTGGCCGCACTGCCCCGTGTCCTGTCGTCATGTGGCTTATCGTACCATGTTCAACTCATCGGGGCCGACAGGCGCTGAACCAAACGGCCTCACGCGCGATTCGGTAACTAGCTCAATCCCGACTCCATCAGCAACGGCTTCACCTCAAATGGATCCATCGAAATGGTGTTGTGGGCGTAGAGGTCAATCGCGCCGATGTCCGACGAGCGCATCTCCGGCGCGCCGCGGTCGCCGATGCGCACGATGACCGGAAAGCCCGACCAGTCCTCCACTCCCTCCCCCTGGAGGGAGTGGGCCGCGGTGAGGGGGAACAACGGCGGCATGAGCACGGCCACATCAAAGGCGCGCATGTCCGCGCGTTCGATCAGCGCGCGCAGCGCGTCGTGCAGCGCGTCGGCTAGATCGTCGTCGAGTGCGCGGCCGTAGATCCAGGTGTCCTTTGGCCGGTTGGCGGCCAGATACACAAAGCCGCGCAGCCGGCCGGCGCGCAAGCCCAGCCCCACATCGTCGTGCGCCGCCAGCAAGTCGTCGAAGTAGTTTGCATCGTACTGCGCGCGGTAGGCCAGCGCCGCGCGGCGCAGCAGCTCCACCTTGGCGTAGTGCATGCCGCGGCCCAGCCCCATCTGCGCGTGGGCGTGCGGCACCGAGGCGCCGCCTTTTAGTCCGCCGTTCCATATCCACACGAAATAGCGCGCTTGCGGGTCATGCTGGTGCGCCCGCCGCGCCCACGCCAGCGACGTGCGGAAGTAATCGCGCAGGTGCGCGCGGGTAAAGGCCAGCGGATCCGGCTCGTCGAAGATCAGCACGGCGCACTGGCCCTCCCAGCGCGCCACGTTGCTGGCGGTGATGCAGTGCTCGCCGCGCACCCGGCCGAAGACATCTTCGGTGGTCAAATGCACTGGATCGGCGAAGGGGGCTTCGATGGGCGGTTGACGGTTTACGTTTTGCGTTTTACGTATTGCGTCTTGCGTCTCGCGTCCATCCTCGTAGAGCGTCACCGGCCGCCAGCGGCGCAGGGGGTTGAACAGCGCGCCGTCGAAGGTGACCCGGTTGGTCACGCGCACCACGGTCTGACGCTCCACAGCGGCCACCGAGCCGAACTGCGCCTCGACCCACGGGCGCATTGCGTCGGGGACGCGGCATTCGCCGGCGACGCGATCCACGCGGAAGATGCGCTCGAAGCGCGCCCGGCGCTCGGCGGGCAGCGCAGCGATCAACTCCGGCAGGTCAACGATGGTGGGCATGGACTTCAATGTTACTCGTCCGTGAGACGACGATTGACTCAAATGACATTGCGCAGATCAACGAGCCAAGCGTGATTCAGCGCCCAACGCGCTCCGAGTGCGTTGGGCGCTGTGCGTGACATCTCGCAAGACGCTAAAATGGGTTGCAATCGAACATTTCGCAGGCCGCGCATCCGCCGGCCTGCGTCATTCAGGAGAACCCCATCATGAGTTTCATCGAGTCCGTTTTTGCGCGCGAGATCCTCGATTCGCGCGGCAACCCCACCGTCGAAGTGGATGTGATCCTCGAAGACGGCGCCTTTGGACGCGCCAGCGTGCCTAGCGGCGCCAGCACCGGCGACAACGAAGCCGTGGAGCTGCGCGACGGCGACAAGCAACGCTACGGCGGCAAGGGCGTGCGCAAGGCCGTCAACCACATCAACACCGAGATCGCCGCTGCGCTGGAAGGCTGGCCGGCCACCGACCAGACCGGCATTGACAAGCTGCTCAACCAACTCGACGGCACCGAGAACAAGTCAAATCTGGGTGCGAACGCCATCCTCGGCGTCAGCCTGGCCGTGGCGCGCGCGGCGGCCAACAGCCTGGGCATGCCGCTGTATCGCTACATCGGCGGCGTGAACGCGCACGTGCTGCCCACGCCGATGATGAACATCCTCAACGGCGGCAAACATGCCGACAACAGCACCGACTTTCAGGAGTTCATGATCCTGCCGGTCGGCGCGTCGTCGTTTGCCGAGGCGCTGCAGTGGGGCGCGGAGTGCTATCACGCCCTGCACAAGGTGCTGAAGGGCAAGGGCTACGGCACCAACGTCGGCGACGAAGGCGGCTTCGCGCCCTCGTTGAAGAGCAACGCCGAGGCCGTCGAGGTCATCCTCGAAGCGATCACCAAAGCGGGCTATGCGCCCGGCGATCAGGTCGCCCTCGGCCTCGATCCAGCGGCCAGCGAGATCTATGACAAAGGCCGATATCGTCTGGCCAAAGAGGGCAAAGTGCTCAGCACCGACGAGATGATCGCCTATTGGCAGGACTGGGTTCGCCAGTACCCCATCGTCTCGATCGAGGACGGCCTGGCCGAGCACGACTGGGATGGTTGGGTCAAATTCACCGCTGCTGTCGGCGACAGAATCCGGCTGGTCGGCGATGATCTGCTGGTGACCAACGTCAAGTTCGTCGAGCGCGCCATCCGCGAGAAGGCGTGCAACGCGCTGCTGTGCAAGGTGAACCAGATCGGCACGCTGAGCGAGACCATCGCTGCGGTGACCATGAGCCTGCGCGCCGGCTGGGCGGTGGCCGTGTCGCACCGCAGCGGCGAGACCGAGGACACGATGATCAGCGACCTGGTGGTGGCGCTGAACACCGGCCTGATCAAAACGGGCGCGCCGGCGCGCGGCGAGCGCACCGCTAAGTACAATCAGCTCTTGCGAATCGAGGAAGAGCTGGGCGAGGGCGGGCGCTATGCCGGTCGCATGGCGCTCAAGTCGTGATTTATGAAGCAGCAACTGGCGCGCGACGCGGACAAGGACTGACCGAGGTTCATCCCCGCCCAGGCCGAGTTTGCGCCGTTTTCATCGGACTTGCACCGGCGTGAAAAGAAGGTCGTTGTGAAGCTGTGCGAGCCGCGCCTGGGTGCCTGCGGAGGCAAGCGCGCAGCGTTCACCGGCGCGCCGCGCAGCCATGGTGACGTCAATGCACGTGCTCGGAGGGCCCGCGATGGGTTTGGCGTTGGACGCTGCCGCCGGACGACTACAAGGGGCGCGCTATGTCGCGCCGCCGGTCAAGGGACGCCAGCACCCGGCGTGGGTGCGCGATATTGATCGTCGAATGAGCTGTGATTGATATTGCCCAACTCCCTATGCGGGTCGCCATCGGCCAGGTGAACGAGCTGAGCGACGAGTTCCTCGACTTCGCCCGGCAGATGGGGCTGCAAGACGTGCAGATGAACCTTTACAGCTTGCCGCCGGGCATGAAGGACACCGGCCGGCTGGAGTTCCACGATCTGTTGCGGCTGCGCAGCCGGGCCGAGGATCGCGGCCTGCGCTTGATCGCCATCGAGAACGTGCCGATTCACTTCTACGACAAGATCATGCTGGGCCAAGAAGGCCGTGAGCGCCAGCTCGAGAACATGCAGGAAACGATCCGCAACCTGGGCCGAGCCGGCATCCCGATCTTCGGCTACCACTTCATCGCCAACGGCGTGTGGCGCACGGCGTGGGATACGCCCATCCGCGGTGGGGCGATCAGCAACGGCTTCAAACTGGCGCTGGCCCAGCGCGCGCCGCTCTCCTTCGACCGTGAATATCACGAGGAGGAGATGTGGGCCAACTACCACTGGTACATGGAGCGCATCCTGCCGGTGGCCGAGGAGTACAACGTGCGCATGGCGCTGCACCCCGACGACCCGCCGGTGCCCAAGCTGGGCGGCGTGCCGCGCCTGTTCCGCAACTTCGAGAACTTCAAGCGAGCGATGGAGGCGCACCCCAGCCCGATGCACGGCCTGGACTACTGCCACGGCTGCTGGAGCGAGATGCGCGGCGGCGCCGGCGTGTTGGAGAGCATCGAGTACTTTGGCCGGCGGGGGCGCATCTTCTACGTGCATTTCCGCGACGTGAAAGGCGGGTGCGACGATTTCACGGAGTGCTTCCTCGGCGAGGGTAACAGCGACATGTTCCGGGTGATGCTGACGCTTAAGCGGGTCGGCTTCAACGGCTTCATGATTGACGACCACGTGCCGGCGCTGGTGAACGACTCGCCGTGGCGTCACCGGGGGCACGCCTTCGCGACCGGCTACATGCTCGGCCTGTTACAGGCGATCAATGCGATTGCCGATGCGCATCGGGATGACTGCGGCTGATTTGCCATCACGGGCCTGCACTGGCGGGAATGAGTGCTGAAAGAAGCAAAAATCCCCCGGCGGCATCCTCGCCGGGGGATCGGTGCTCGCGTTGATAAGCGCTTAGGCGCTCAACTGCTGACGCAAGGTGTTGACTTTGCTCAACACGCTGTCGTCTATCACCTTGTCGCCCACGCGGACCACCAAGCCGCCCAGGATGGACGGGTCCACATCGAACGTGATGTTTTCGATTGCGCCGATTTGCTTCGACAGATCAGCCTTCACGCGCGATTGTTCTTCGGCCGTGAGCGGCAGCGCGCTGGTGACGACGACGGGCGCACCATTGACCGAGACGCCGGCAATCTTGGCCGCCGGCACTTTGCTGAAGAAGTCGTTGATCAGGGCTTTCTGACGATTTGCATCGAGCGATTCGCCCACGAGCTTGTTCGTCGCCGCGATGACGAGGGCGACGATCTGGTTGCGCGCGTCGGCGAGGAGCTGGTTGCGCTCGGCCTGCGCGTCAATGCGGGCTTGCTGGCGCATGCGCTCAATTTCGGCTTGGGCCTCCTGCCGGATGCGCTGCGCCTCTTGCTGGGCGGCATTCACCGCTTCGGCGCGTATCTTCTGCGCTTCGGCTGCGGCCTCGTTCAACTTGGCCTGATAATCCTTTTCGACGTTGGCCAGGCGCTCATCGGCCAGGCGCGCGTTCTCCAGGCTCTCCTCAATGCGCTTGCGTCGCGCCTCCAGGTTGCGCAGCACCGGCCGGATCACCATGCCGTTCAGGAAGTACATGATCAGGAGGAAGTTGATGAGCTGCGCCAGGAACTGCACCAGGTTGATGCCCAGTCCTTCAAACGGATTGGGGGCGCCGCCGCCCTCCGCCGCCACCCGTGCGATTGCAAGAAACGACAACACGGTTACCTCCGATTCGCTGCGCCTAACCGGTGAAGGCGAACAACAGCAGGAACGAAATCACGAGCGCGAAGATGGCCAGCGACTCTGCGAACGCGATCACGAGGATCATGTAGGTCTGGAGCGTCGAGGTCACCTCGGGATTGCGGCCGATCGAGATCAGCGCGCCGAGGCCGGCTAGTCCGATGCCGATGCCGGGGCCGATCATGCCGGCGCCGCCGGCGATGCCCGCGCCGATCGCTTTGCCCAAAACGAGTGCTGCTTCTGGATCCATGGTGCTTACTCCTCAGTATGTCTGTAGTTTGTAAATCGGTATTGGTGGACTTCAGTTGGGTGATGCGTTGTCACCTGCATCAATGCTCGCCGTGCGCCACGGCCAGCGAAGTGAACACGGTGATCAACATCATGAACACGAAGGCTTGGATCACGGCGATCGCGAACTCCAAGCCGTAGAAGACGGTGGGCAACAAGGTCGGGAGGATAGACGTCATCACAAAGACGAGCACCGTCCCGGCGAACATGTTGCCGAAAAGTCGGAACGAGAACGATACGATGCGGATGAACTCGGAGATCAACTCGAGCGGGCCAACCAGGCCGGCCTGGATGTTGCCCACCAAGCCTTGCATCATGCCCTGATGCGCGCGCCGCCAGGCATCCACCTGGATGAAGCGGCTGAAGTAATGGATGCCATTGGCGCGGATGCCCTGATATTCGATGAATAAGAAGGCGAGCACCGCCAAAGCCAGCGTCGTGCTCAGCGAAGAGGTCGGACGGCGCAGGAAGGGGATGAGCGCAGCCCCGGCGTTCGGATCGGTGCCGCCGGCCATGGCCGAAGCAGCCCGCACGTCGCTGGTTAGCGCAGCCGTTTTGGCGCCGTCGGCGACCGCCACGCCCTCGGCCTGCTCGAGCGTATAGCCGCACGACTCAGCAAAGCCCTTCGCTTTGTCCACTTCGTGGCCGGTGATCAACCACATGCCCCCTGTTTTGACGGCGCAAAAACCGCGCAGGTTGGCCGGCGCAGCTTCCATCTTGCCGACGGACTCGTGGCCGGGCAACAACTCGAAGAAGCCGGCGATCATGATGAAGGTGAAGATCGAGATCGCAATCGGCGCCACCGCCTTCGCGCGCGAGCCGAGCGTGGGCACGAGGTAGTTGTTGTAGAGGAACTCGACGAACGTCTCCCATGCGCGCGCAAACCAGTTGGTTCCGGTGAGCGTGTTGCGCAGGCCGCGCGCGCCCAGCAATGCCAGCACAATGATCACAGCGTCCACGATCAGCGTCGTGAGCAACGTGTTGTGCAACCAATCCGGGCCGAGCGGCTCCGAAGGCACGACGATGTTGGGGATGAACGTCTTGAACGGTACAGCCACGCCGTTGATGTTCAGCGTGAAGCTGCTGAGCAGGAGGCCGGCCACGATGGCCAGAACCAGGATGACGAGAAACTTCAACCCTTTCATATCATGACTGTTTCAAAACTCATCGAATCTCGCGTTGTGGCTAGTGTGCGTCGTTGAATGTGACGGCTGGCGCGGCCTGCGCATCGGCCGCGCTCTTGGCGTTGGCGCGCTGCGATTCCACCCAGTCCAGGTAAGCCTGTCGGGAGCGTTTGACCGTCCGCATGGCCATCCGGTAAGTCACGAACACCGAGAGGATCGCGCCGAGGATGGGCAGGCTGAGGGTCAACAGTGGGCGTGTGTTGAGCTGGCGGTCGAGCATGACGCCGAGGAACACGCCCCCGATCATGAGCGCGCCGTTGATCAATGCAATTTGGGCGGCCATCGCAGCGATGATTGGGGGTGGAAAGGCCTTGAGGAAGATGACGAGCGACGACTCGCGTTTGGCGCTATGCATGGTGCGGCCCCGATTTTAGCATGTGTGACGCTACGACTTCACCCCTCACTTCCCTCTCTCTTGACGTTCGGGCATGGGAAGTCGGGAGTGGCAGATTGACTCATCCCGGGAAGAACGCCTGCGCTGCCTCGATGGCCAGGTTCCAGAACGGTGGAGATACGATGGTCAACAGCGCGATGGCGACAGCGGTGAGCAATACCACAGCGCCGGTCGGTGCAGGCACATGGAACGGTTGGGCGTCGCGTTCGGTGCGCTCCACGTACATCGCGCGCACCACGTTCAAGTAATACACGACCGACACCAGCACCATGATGATGGCGATGACGACTAGAGCGACCAGGTTGACGCCGATAGCCGGCGCGAAGATCAGCAATTTAGCGACGAAGCCGACCAGCGGGGGCGCACCCAACAGGCTGACCAGGGCCGCGGCCATGCCCAACGCGAGATAGGGCGCGCGCCGGCCCAGCCCGTTGAAGTGCTGGATGTCGTCCCCGCCCACGCGCTCGGAGACGAGGCCGACGACGGCGAAGGCGCAGATGTTGGTGAGCATGTAGGTGGCGATGTAGAAGATCACCGCTGCCAGCGCCTCGGCGCGGTTGAACTGGTTGGCGGCCAGCGCCGTCACGCCGACGAGGATGTAGCCGGCCTGCGCAACGCTGGAATAGGCCAGCATGCGTTTGACGTTGTTCTGCACCAGCGCCAGCAGGCCGCCGATGACCATGGTCAGGATGGCGAGCGGCTGCATGAGCGCTGCCCAGGTCAACGATGCTTCCGAGGTGCCCGGCGGCAGCGTGTAGAACAAGAAGCGCATCAGGATGGCGAAGCCGGCTGCCTTCGACGCCGTGCTGATGTAGCCGGAGATCGGCGTCGGCGCGCCCTGATATACGTCTGGCGCCCAGAAGTGGAACGGGAAAGCCGATGTCTTGAAGGCGAACCCGACCAGCACAAGCAAAGCTGCAAAGGACACCGGCACGCGCAGATCGGGGTTGAGCAGCGCGCGGGCAATCGCTTGATAGCCGGTGGCGCCGCCGCTCAAGCCATAGAACAGGCTGAGGCCGAACAGCATCACTGCCGAGGCGACCGCGCCAAAGATGAAATACTTCGTGCCGGCTTCGGCGCTCAGTTTGTTGCCGCGGTAGAAGCCGGCCAGCAGGTACAACGACAGGCTCGACGACTCGGTGGCCAAAAACAGCATGATCAGGTCGTTCGCGCCGGCCATGAGCGACATGGCGATCGTCGTAAAGATGATGATGGCGTAGTACTCGCTGCCGATCCGCATCGAGCGGAAGTCAATCGAGACCAGGCAGGTGAGTGCGCCGGCGGCGATGAAGATGATGCGGAAGACGAACGTATACAGGTCGTTGCGGATCATGCCGCCGAGGAGGGTCTGCGATTCGGCCGGCCGGCTGACGATAGTAACAACCAAGATGACGATCATGCCGATGGCCGCTGTCAAGCCCAGGGTGCGCCGCCGGAGCGACCGCCCAGAGACCAGGTCGAACGCCAGCACCACCATGGACCACAGCAGCAACAAAATCTCCGGCAGGATGCCGAGAAACTCGGCGGGGTTGAACTCTACGAAAGAACCAGCCATGTTTGAGCTACGAGCTGTCTCCAAAACTAAAAACTGAACTAGGAACTATCCCGTTGCAGTCAAGCCGCGAACGATCGCTTGCACGCCGGCGTTGATCACCGACATGACCGTGTTCGGCAGCACGCCGACGACGATGAGCACCGCGCACATCAACACAATGGCAGTCTTCTCCAGCGCGTCGAGGCGAGGCAGCTTTTGCAGCGCCATGTCCTGTGGCTCGCTGAAGTACACCCGGCCCGCCACGCGCAGCGTCCAGGCGGCGTTGACGACGATGACGACGATGCTGGCCACAGCCACAACAGCGTACCAACCGTTCGTCGCGCCTGCGAACATCGCGCTCGGCGTGGTCGAGGCGTTCCACAGGCCCATGAAGATTTGCAATTCGGCCGGGAAGCCGGGCAGGCCAGGCATGCCCATCAGCGTGAGCGCGCCGATGACGAAGCCGATGGCTGCCAGCGGCATCACCCGCGCCAGCCCGTTCAGCTCGCGCACGTCGCGCAGATGCGCGCGCTCGTAGATCATGCCCACCAGGGCGAACATCAGGCCGGTCATCACGCCGCCGGCAAACAGCTCCAACCCGGCGCCGTTCAAGCCGAGTTCGTTCAACGCAGCTAGGCCCAGCAGCACCAGGCCGAGATGGCTGACCGACGAGAAGCCGATGATGTACTTGAGGTCCGTTTGTCGGAAGGCGATCAACGCCGCGTAGATCAGGCCGGCCATGCACAGGAAGACGACCACTGGCATCCAGTATTTGGCGCCTTCTGGCAGCAGTTGGATGCCGATGCGCAGGCCGCAGTAGGCGCCGGTGGCCTTCAACACGCCGCCGTGCAACATCGAGACGGCGGTGGGCGCTGCGGCGTAACCATCGGGCGACCAATTGTGCAACGGCCACAGGCTGGCCAGCACGCCGAAGCCGACGAAGATCGGCAAAAACCAAGTGCGCTGCAACTGAACGGATTGCTCAGGTGGCAGGTTGCGCACGCCGGCCTGGATGTCGAACCAGTCGAACGAATTGCCGGTCTGGAAGTAAACGGCCAGCAGGCCGATGATCGCCACGAGCGAACCGACGAACAGGTAGATCGTCAGCTTCATCGCCGCATATTCGCGTCGCTTGCTGCCCCAGCCGGCGATGAGCACGTAGACCGGGAACAGCACCAGCTCGTAGAAGATGAGCAGCAGGAAGATGTCGAGCGCGATGAAGCTGCCGAACACGCCGGCCACGAGCAACAGCAGGAAGGCGAAATACTCGCGCGGGCGATCGGCGGAGCGCCATGAGACCAGCACGGCGCAGAACATGACGATGCCGGTCAATACAAGCTGCGGCGCGGAGAAGCCATCCACGCCGACGTGATAGCCGATGCCGAATTCCGGTATCCAGGTCGCTTTCTCCTGGAACTGGAAGCCGCCGAGCGTGCGATCGTAGCCGAAGAATACGGCCAGCGAGAGCAGCAGCGAGACGAATGACGCCATGGCCGCGATGGTCTTAATCACCTCCTCCCGATCGCGCGGCACGAGCAGGATGATGATCGCGCCGATAAGCGGCACGAGCATGATAAGGGAGAGGAACGGGACGTTCGTCATTGAGCTACCTTAACAACCCTTGCACGCCTACGTTAATCACATTGAGCGCCAGCGCCGGCCACACGCCCAGCATCAACATCGCGCCTATCAACGGGGCGATGCCGAGGATCTCGGCGAAGTTCATGTCCGGCAGCGGATGATGCCGCCACGCTTCACCCAGCGGCCCATGCAGCACTTTCTGGATCGCCTTGAGGATGTAGATGCCGGTGATGAGCAAGCCGGCCATCGAGAGGATGGTGAGCAGGGTGTGCACCGACCACGCGCCGCGCGTGACCATGAATTCGCTCACGAATCCAGACAGGCCGGGCAACCCCAGCGAACCCATCGAGCAGAAGATGAGCACGGCGCCGTAGATCGGCATGATCGTCCACAGGCCGCCATATTGATTCAGGTCGCGCGTGTGGGCGCGTTCGTACACCACGCCGACCAGGGCGAACATGGCTGCCGAGGAGAGGCCGTGCGTCACCATTTGTAGCACGGCGCCGCTGCCGGCGATGGTGGCGTCAATTTCGCGCACGGTGGAATTGGGCGCCAGCGCCAATCCCGCCGAGGCGATGCCCAGCGCTACAAAGCCCATGTGGTTGATGGAAGAATAGGCGACCAGCCGCTTGAAGTCGGTCTGTCCCCAGGCGGCGAATGCCCCCAGCAGGATGCTCAGGAAGGCCAGCAGGGCCAGCAGCACGCTGTAGTTGAGCGGCGCGCCGAACACGCTCAGCCCGGGCAACACCGGCTGCGAGAATACATCGGGGAAGAGGGGCATGACCAGCCGGAAGAAGCCGTAGCCGCCGAGCTTAAGCAGAATGCCGGCCAGCATCATCGAGCCGCCGGTCGGCGCCTCGGTGTGCGCGTCGGGCAGCCAGGTGTGCAGCGGCCAGATCGGGATTTTCAGCGCGAAGGCGATGCTGAAGGCGATGAATGCGATGGCCTTCCAGACGGTCGGATCCCAGCCGAAGAACTCGACCTGGTTGTTGCCGGTGAACGGACGGCCAAGCGACGATTCGAGATACGTGAGGTCGAAGCTCTTGGAGGCCAGGCCGATCACCTGGATCGCCAGCAACATGCCCAAGCTGGCGAACATCGTGTAGAGGATGAACTTGAAGGAGGCATAGCGCCGGTTCGCCCCGCCCCACTGGCTGATGAGGAAGTACATCGGCACCAGGCTGACCTCATAGAACAGGAAGAACAGGATGAGGTCGAGCGCGATGAACACGCCCAGCACCGTCGTCTGCAATAGGAAGAAGAGCGCGAAGTACGCCTTGGGGCTGCGCTCGATGTTGAGCGAGAAGATCATCGCCAGCGGTGTGAGGAAGCAGGTGAGCACCACCAGCGGCAGGCTGATGCCGTCCACGCCCACTTTGTAGACCGAGTTGATCTGGGGGAACCAGACCATGCTCTCCAGATACTGGTAGCCGCCCTGGGCGCGGTCGTAGCCGGCCCACGCCGCAACCGAAAGCCCCAGCGGAATCAGGCTGAAGGCGATGGACCCCCATTTGATCAGCCGGGTCTGGTTGGATGGCGTGACCAGCACCAGCAACATGCCCACCAGCGGCAGGTAGGTTATTACCGACAGCAGGTTCGTACTCAGTAGATTCATCGTTGTCGCCGTGAGACCGGAGACCAATCCCCCGTCCCAAAATTCATGCCTTCACTGAAACAGGAACAAGAAGAACACCAGAATCGCGATGACCATGATCAGGCCGGACAGCAGGTAGTTCTGCACTTGTCCGGTCTGTAGTTCGCGTCCCCAATCACCCAGGCTGCGGAAGAAGCGGCCCACAGCATCGGAGAAGCCGGTGATCACGACGCGGTCGAACTCGGCAAAGCCCTGCGTCACGCGCGCGCCGAGGGCGTAACCCCCTTCCAGGATGCGATCAATCACACCCTTGTCCACCACGCGCGAGTAGTTATCGGCGATGGCTTGTAGCGGATTGATGAAGATCTTGCGATACAACTCGTCCCAGTACCAGCGGTGATAGAGGAAGTTGAACACCGGCAGCTTCTCCACCGGGTCGGTCTGGCCGGCCTGCAGCGGGTTGCGCGCATAGACCAACCACCCGAGCGCCAGGCCGCCCAGCGCCACGCCGATCGAGAACAACACCGGCACGATGTTGAATGCCAGCGGCTCCGGCTTCTCCAGCAGCATGCTGGCGATGAAGTTCTTCAACCAAAAGGCGCCATCGCCCATCAGTGCACCGAAGATCGGGAAGTCCTTCGGGATGTTGATGAAACCGATGAACAGCGCGAAGACGGCCAGGACGATCAGCGGGAAGGTCATTGAGGGGACGCTTTCGGTTGCGTGCGCAGCCGCTTCGGTGCGCGGCTGGCCGAGGAAGGTCATGGCGATCTGGCGCATGGTGTAGAACGCCGTCAAAAGCGCGCTGACCACCAACACCAGAAAGACGAGCGTCGCCAAGCCATCGCCCTTCACCAGACCATGGTAGTACGCATCGGCAAAGATCTCATCTTTGCTCCAGAAACCGGCGGTGATGAACGGGAAGCCGGCCAGCGCCAGGCCGCCGATCAGGAACGTGACGAATGTGATCGGCATGCGCGCGCGCAACCCACCCATGTTGCGCATGTCCTGTGGGTCGAATGCGTGCCCGTCATCGCCGGTGGGATCGGTGTGTTCGCTGTGTGCATCGTGCCCGTGCGCCGGATGGCCCTCATGGCCTGAGTGGTGGGCATGGCTCACGTGGTGGTGTCCATGCTCCATACCGTGGATGACCGAGCCGGAAGCCAGGAACAACAGCGCCTTGAAGAAGGCATGCGTGAGCAGATGGAAGGCCGCCGCCACATACGCGCCGATGCCAACCGCCGCGACCATGAACCCGAGCTGCGAGATGGTGGAGAAGGCCAGCACGCGCTTGATGTCGTATTGCGCTACGGCAATCGTCGCGCCCAGGAAGGCGGTGAACGCCCCGATGAGGCCGACGATGGTAAAGGCTGCGCTGTGTTCGCCGGCAGCGAGCAGCAGCGGGAAGAAGCGCAGCAGCATGAAGATGCCAGCGCTCACCATCGTGGCAGCATGGATCATGGCCGAAACCGGCGTCGGGCCTTCCATGGCGTCGGGCAACCACACATGCAGCGGCCACTGCGCGCTCTTGCCCACTGTGCCCCCGAAGATCAGGATGGCGATCAGCCCGGCAGCCGAAATGCCCAGCCCGAGCACTGCCGGCGTCGCGGCCAGCTCTTTCAGCACCTCTTCGTTGTGCAGGATCGCGTGGAAGTTCAGGGTGCCGGTCTGGGCATAGAGATACACCATGCCCAGCAACAGCAACATGTCGCCCACGCGCGTCGTCATGAAAGCCTTGACCGCCGCTTTGTAGGCCGAGGGCTTCTGGTAAAAGAAGCCGATCAGCGAGTAGGAGCAAAAGCCCATCAGCTCCCAGAAGATGAACAGGGTGAGCAGGTTGTCGCTGACCACCAGGCCCATCATCGAGCCGGCGAACAGGCTGAGGTAGGCGAAGAAGCGCGTGTAGCGTGGATCCGCCGACATGTAGCCGATGCTGTAAATGAAGATCAGCGTGCAAGCCAGCGGCACCATGAACAGGAAGGTCGCGCCGAGCGGATCCACGACGACGCCGATGTTTAAGACAGTCTCGCCGGTGGGCAACCAGCCGACCTGCCCACCGATGGGCTTCTTGCCCAGGTCTTTCATCTGCCAGACGCTGAAGAACACGATGAATGACATCACCAAAGATGCAATCATCGCGAGCACGGCAATCGTCGAGCTGGTCTGCCGGTGGCGATTGGTGAACAGCGCAATGACCGCAAACGCCAAGATCGGCGGCAGCGGCGCAAGCCAGAGCAGTGTAGTCAGGGTTTCGTGCGACATGCGTTGATGGTGTCGTTTGTGTCGGTGGCGTCTGTGGCGTCTTACGTCATCACAGCTTCATCTGGTCTAGCTTCTCCGGGTCAATGCTGCGAGTGATGCGATAGACCGAAACAATCAGCGCGAGGCCGACCGCAGCTTCGGCGGCAGCGATCACGAGCACGAAGGCTGCGAAAGCCAGCCCGCCAGACGATGCGGGCGTCAGATAGCGCCAGAAGGCCAGCAGATTGATGTTGGCGGCGTTCAGCATCAGCTCGACGCCCATCAACAAAGCGATGGCATTCTTGCGCGCCAGCACGGCATATAGGCCGATGCAGAACAGCGCCGCCGATACGACGAGATACCACCACAGCGGGATTCCGTTGAGCAAGTTTTGCATGATTCCTCGATCAGGAGTGCGCTTGAGTTTCAGTGTTCGGCGGTTGAAGCCACTGCGCCTTCCGGCAGCGGCGCAACATCCGGCGTCATACCAGCCTGCCGCATTGCTTCGGCTTCCTCGGCAGCTTCTTCGGCCTGGCGACGGCGATCCTCAATGATCTCGGCCGGTCGGCGTTGGCGCGCGATGAAGATCGCGCCAGCCAGCACCACATCGACCAAGAAGGCGATCAGCAAGAAAGGCAGTAGATACTGGTTCCCGTCCACCAGTGAGCGGCCAAAATCGGCGATGTAAGTCTCCGGCATGGCCGGGATTGGCTGATTGGGGGGCGTCCACGCGATGCCGCCAACGTCGCGGGGAGAAGCGTTGCCGGCAAACAGCGAGAAGACCGGCCAGCGCGCAACATCAACCGTCACACGGAATGGGCCGAACAGCAGCAGCAGCACTGCGAAGATGATCCCCGCAGTCACAGCCGCGGCGACCGCCTGTGAGTTGCGCGGCACCATGCCCTGCATGCCGCGTGTGAGCATCACGGCGAAGATGATCAAAATGGAGATGGCGCCGATGTAGATCAGCACCTGCGCCACGGCGAACAGGCCGATGTCCAGCAACACGAACAACCCCGCGATGCCGAAAAATGTGAGGATCAGCATCAGCGCCGCACGAAAGAGGTTGCTGGTGGTGACAACGAAGATGGCCGACCCGAGGACGGCCAGGGCCATCACGATGAAAAGCGCTTGATGGATCGTCATGATTTCCGAATTCGTCATGGGTCAACCGGGCCTAGGCGCTCACTGCGGCGATGTTCTCCGCTCGGCGTTGCTCGAGCACGGCCGCTTCCTGCAGGCGCAGGATGCGCGCGCGCCGCGCCACAACCGCCAGCGAGCCAATGAGGATGAGCAGGCTTGCCACGAACAGAATCGCCGCTTGCGCGCCCGGCGTGACAAGGACGCCGCCGTTGGCCTGTGCCAGCGCCGGGCTGGTCACGAAGAGTTTCATCAACGCCATGACCACGACCAGATGCACGATCGAAACCGGCACGAAGAACTTCCAGTTCAAGTTGTGCATCTGGTCCACGCGGACGCGCGGCAGCGTGCCGCGCAGCCACATGAAGATGAAGAAGACGACGGCGGCTTTGAGCATCAACCAGATGTAGGGTGGCAGCACCGGGCCAGCGTAACCGCCCAGGAACAGCGTCGAGAACACAAACGCCACGGCCAGCGCGTTGACGTATTCGCCGAGGAAGAACAGCGCAAATTTCATGCCGCTATATTCGACGTGGAAGCCGGCGACGATCTCCGACTCCGCCTCCAATAGGTCGAACGGCGAGCGCCCGGTCTCGGCGATGCCGCTGATCAGGAAGACCAGCGCACTGAACGGGAAGAACACGATGAAGGGGATGCCGGGGTTGCCGTTCAGCGTCGTTTGTTGGTTGATGATGTCTACGAGGCTGAGCGAGCCGGTGATCATCACCACCGGCAGCACGTTCAACAGCATCGGCACCTCGTAACCGACCAGTTGCGCCACTGTGCGGAAGGCGCCCAGCAAGGCATACTTGTTGTTGCTGCCCCAACCCGCCATGATGATGGCCACAATGCTGCCCGAGCCCATGGCGATGATGTAGAACACGCCCACGTTCAGATTGGTGCCCACCACGCCCGGCGCGAACGGCAGCACCGCGTAGGTCGTCAGGGCGAACACCGCGATGACCAGCGGCGCGAGGTTATACACCCAGCGATCCGCAGTCGCCGGCGTGGTGTCTTCCTTGGTGAACATCTTGATGCCGTCGGCGATGGGCTGGAGCAGCCCAAATGGCCCAGCCTGATTAGGGCCGACTCGGTCTTGGATGCGCGCGACAACCTTGCGCTCAACGTACGTCAGCCCCATGAACGACAATGCGGCGAAGGTGCACAACATGACCGCCGCCAGCCCCATGGTGACGAGGTCGGCGAGGAAGGGGCTGAATCCGAAGATGCTGTTGATGATTCCTGCGATGAAGTCGCCAATAATCTTGAGCAGATCGTTGATCAAGTCCATAGAATCAGGTCTCGGCAGCCGGCAGCCGGTTGGGCTGCCCCACGATATGTGCTCCTCTTCCTATTCCCAATCCAGCGCGCCTTTGCGCCAGGCATATAGCAGTGCGATCAGCAGCACGACGATGAAAAGGATGACGTTGGCGACGGCGAAGAACGTCAGTGAGTTAAACGCCACAGCGATCGGGAAGAGCAGGATCGCCTCGATGTCGAACAGCACAAACACCAGGGCGATGACGTAGTACTGCACGCGGAACTGCACCCAGGTATCGCCGACCGTCTGCATGCCGCACTCATACGTCTCGAGCTTTGCTTTGCTGGGCTTCTTGGGGCGTAATAGTGAAGCGGCGATGAGCGTCACTCCCATGAGCAACGCAGCCGTAACCAACATCACACCGACGAACGCAAAGTCTGTTCTCATAGGCTTATGCACGATTTAGCCACAGCGCCGCTACGAACGATCGTCTTTCGCGGCACTGTGGCTAACGGAGATCCGGACAAGTGCCAAACTTCACAAAGCGTGAGCATTATAGCCGCAAGCGCTTTATAGCGTCAAGGTTTGTTCGGCCTTTTCAAGCTTCTCATGGTCACCACTTGCCTAGGTCGGGCATGAAGTATACGCCGGCGGCTCCATCTGACCTCGCCGCTTGGTGTCAAATTAACTATAATTCTGCGGCATGGCGATGGAGGTCCGGCCTGTCACCCTGTCCGGACGGTGGGTGAGGCTGGAGCCGCTGCGCATAGAACACGCTGAGGCACTATGGCCGCAGGCTGCCGAGCCTGAGATCTGGCGCTATATGCCCTACGGTGAGATGAACTCGCCGGCTAAGCTGCACGCGTTGATCGAGGATTTGCTCGAGCGCCAGGCGCGCGGAACCGATTTGTGCTTTGCGGTGTTTGATTGTGCGACGGACGCGGCAGCCGGCATGACGCGCTACATGACGATTGACCGGCCGAACCGCAGCCTGGAGATCGGCGGCACCTGGTATGGCAAGGCGTACCGTCGCACTGCGATGAACACAGAGTGTAAATACCTGCTGCTGAAGCATGCTTTCGAGGTGCTGGGGTGCATTCGCGTGCAACTCAAGACTGATCTGCGCAACGAACGCAGCCAGCGCGCGATTGAACGCTTGGGCGCTGTGCGCGAAGGCGTATTGCGCAAGCACATGATCATGCCGGATGGCTACCCGCGTTCGTCGGTGATTTATAGCGTGATTGATGACGAGTGGCCGCTCGTCAAAGCGCGTCTCGAACAAATGCTGAGCGCCTGAGTCTGCATAGTGTTGATTCCAGAGGAAGGCCCACATGTCCATGCGCTTTTGTAAGACTTGCTCAGCTTGCTGAACCGTTTTAGAGAAATGGAGAGTTGAAACCCAAGAGAAACGCATTCTCAAAACATCAGGAGGGATATTATGCGAATTGGAATTTTGACGGGCGGCGGCGATGTGCCGGGTTTGAACTCGGCTATCAAAGCGGCGACGATCCGATTGCTCGACGCCGGCCACGAGATGATTGGCATCCGGCGCGGCTGGTATGGCCTGCTGCACTTCAACATGGACGACGAGACGAGCGCACAGCAGTTCACCATGCGGCTCGACCGCAACGCCGTGCGCACGGTGGATCGCACCGGCGGCACCTTTCTGCACACCAGCCGCACCAACCCGGCCAACGTGAAAGCTAAAGACGTGCCGGAGTTCCTCAAACACACTACGGTGTTTGCCAGCGGCCTGGCCGACCGCTACGACTTCACTCAGCACGTGTTGAGTGTGTTGCGGTTCTTGGGCATAGAGGCGCTCATCACCATCGGCGGCGACGACACGCTCAGCTATTCGCTGCGGTTGCACAACGAGGGCTTCCCGATCGTGGCCATCCCCAAGACGATGGATAACGACGTGCGCGGCACCGATTACTGCATCGGTTTCAGCACGGCGGTCACCCGCGCCCTCGACTTCATCCACAATATGCGCACCTGCACCGGCAGCCACGAGCGCATCGCTGTGATCGAGCTGTTCGGGCGTTATAGCGGCGAGACTGCGCTTGTGTCCTCCTATCTGGGCAACGTGGATCGCTGCTTGATCGCCGAGGTGCCGTTCGACATCGAGAAGCTGTGCGACTATTTGTTGTGCGACAAGCGCACCAATCCGAGCAACTATGCGATGCTGGTCGTTTCGGAGGGCGCGCGGCCGAAGGATGGCGCGATGATCGAACGCGGCGAGGCCGACGCCTACGGGCACCGCAAGCTGGGCGGCATCGGCGATTACATCAGCGAGCAGATCAAGCGCCTCACCGGCGAGCACACGATGTATCAGAACGTGGCGTATCTGATGCGCTCCGGGGCGCCGGACGCGTTGGATGTGATGGTGTCCAGCAACTTCGGCGCGTTGGCGGCCGATTTGCTCTTGCAAGGGCGCTACGGCCGGATGGTTGCGCTACAGGGCGGCAAGTACACCAGCGTCCCGCTGACCGAAGTAGGGGGGGGGCCGCGCCCGCTTGATGTCGCCGAACTGTACGACGCCGAACACTATCGGCCGCGCGTGCGCAACGTCGAGAATAAGCCGATGTTCTTGTATTGACCCTAATCTCTCAATCTTCAATCTCTCAAATAACCGTCGGCGGGTGATACTCGCCAAAGACGCGGCGCAGCGCTTTGCCGATCTCGCCGACGGTGACGCCGCTTTCAACGCACGCGATCAGGCATGGGAGGATGTTCTCGCTGCTGCGCGCCGTCTGTTCCAGTTGGGTGATCAGCGCACCGACGCGTTCGTTGTCGCGGTGGCGGCGCCATTCGGCCAGCCGCCGGCGTTGCTCGGCCTCGATGGCTGGGTCCACTCTGAACCGCTCTCCGGCGGCCGGCTCCTGAGCCTCATCCTCGAACGCATTGACGCCGACGATGAGGCGCTCTTTGCGCTCCACGTCGCGCTGGTAGCGATAGGCCGACTCAGCGATCTGCGCCTGCATCCAGCCGCTCTCGATCGCTTTGACCGCGCCGCCCATGGCGTCAATCTTCGCGATGAGGTCGGCGGCGCGTCGCTCGATCTCGTCGGTCAGGTACTCGATGACGTATGAGCCGCCGAGCGGGTCCACGGTGTCGGTCACGCCGCTCTCATGGGCGATGATCTGCTGCGTGCGCAGCGCCGTGCGCGCTGCCTCGGCCGTGGGAAGCTGCAACGCTTCGTCCCAGCCGTTGGTGTGCAAACTCTGCGTGCCGCCGAGCACCGCCGCCAGCGCCTGAAGGGTGACGCGAACGATGTTGTTGAGGGGTTGCTGCGCCGTGAGCGTGCTGCCGGCGGTTTGAGTGTGGAAGCGCAGCATGCAACTGCGCGGGTCTTGGGCGCCGAATCGCTCGCGCATGATCTTGGCCCACAGCCGGCGCGCGGCGCGGAACTTGGCAATCTCTTCGAGGAAGTCGCTGTGCGCGTTGAAGAAGAAGGCCAGTTGGCCGGCGAACTCGTCCACGTTCAGGCCGGCTTCGATGGCCGCTTGGGTATAGGCGATGGCGTTGGCCAGCGTGAACGCCACCTCTTGCACGGCGGTGCTCCCGGCTTCGCGGATGTGGTAGCCGCTGATGCTGATCGTGTTCCAGTGGGGCAGGTGATCTTTGCAAAACGCGAAGATGTCCGTCACCAGCCGCATGGAATGTCGCGGGGGAAAGACATACAAGCCGCGCGCGGCATATTCTTTCAGGATGTCATTTTGCGTGGTGCCGCGCAGCTTGCGCACGATCTCGGGCGAGCCGCCGGTTTGCTCTTTCGCTACCGCGATATAGAGCGCCAGCAACACAGCAGCCGGCGCGTTGATGGTCATGCTGGTGCTCACCTGGTCGAGCGGGATGCCGTCGAATAGCTCGCGCATATCGCCCAGCGTGCTGATGCTCACGCCGACCTTGCCGACTTCGCCGGCGGCCAGCGGATCGTCGGCGTCCATGCACAGTTGCGTCGGCAGGTCGAAGGCCACCGAAAGGCCGGTCTGTCCCTGCGCGAGCAAATAGCGATAGCGCGCGTTGCTTTCCTTCGCCGTAGAGAAGCCGGCATATTGCCGCATCGTCCAGTGGCGCGAGCGATACATGGTGGGATGGATGCCCCGCGTAAACGGATATTCGCCGGGGAACTCGCCGTGATGGCCGGCGCCGGTCAGCGGGTCGCCATGAACGACATCGAGCGGGATGCCGGCAGGCGTCTCGAAGCGCGCTTTGCGCTCGGGCGCGCGTTTCAACGAGGGATGGAGCGTCTCGCGCTCCCAGTCGGCACGGGTGCGTTGGGCGTAAGCGATCTCCGTCATGGCGCGTGAAGTGTATCGGTTAGAAGTAACTGCCGATCACGTCCAGCAGTTTCTTGATGTTCTCCGGATCGCCGCTTTGCACTTTGGTGTCGCTGGCGCGGCCGATCGCGTTCAGCGCGTTGATGTCGGCGTCGCGCCCGTAGGCCACCGGAATCACCAGGATCGGCGCGCGGCTGTTGCGGGCTTCCTGTATCACGCGCACGGCCTGGTTCAAGTTGGCCTGTGAGGATGTGTCCTGTCCGTCGGAGAGCAGCACAATCGCCTGGATGCGCTCAGGGTCGGATGTGGCTTGAAGCTTTTGAACGGCGGCGACCACTGCGTCGTAAAGCGATGTGTTGCCGCGCGCCTCGATCCGGTCGAGCGCCGCCAGGATGGTATCGCGATTGCTCTCCAGTGCGCCGAGCGGCACAAGCACCTCGACATCGCTGCTGAAGCGCATCAGCCCGACGTTGTTCTTGCCGGCCTGGTCTTCCAGGAATACTTTCGCAGCTTCGATCGCCTGGCCGATCTTGTCCTCGTCGCGCATCGAACCGGACGTGTCAATCAGCAGCATCACGTCGGCCTGCTTCTTCACCAGTTGCCACGACTGCTGCACCGCCGCGATGACCACCGGATCGGGCACCGGCAGCAGCGCCTTGGGCTGGTTCGGATCTACGCCGTTCTCCGGGCTGATGGGGTAGGCTAGGGGCACTGCCTCGTTGGCCGGCCGGAAGCCGGCTTCCAGCACCTTCTGTTGCACTGCTTGGCTCAGGAAGTACTGGGTGAAGACCTCGGCGGCGCGGCGCTGCTCATCCGTGACCCAGGGGGCGTTGGGAATGGCAAAGGGGTGGTCATGCACGAAGGTGCCTTCCTTCGGATAAAGCGCCACCAACTTCTCCGGCGGCTTGATTTGCGTCTTGCCCTGGTTGATGAAGATTAAATCGTTCTCTTCCAGCGCGACGAAGTCCACGTAGTCCGGCCCCTGCGCGATGTATTCGATGAACTCGGTGGTGCGCGCCGAATAGTGTTTGATGAGGTTCTCGATGCGGCGCACGCCCTCCTGCACGCGCGGATCGTTGACGTGCTCCAGCGTCAGCCGCGAGGAGGCATCGGTCTTGCCGGCGTTGTAGCGCGCGCTGGCGTAGAACTCGGCCATCAGCGTGGAGAGCGCCGTGGACGACACGCGTGGGTCGGTGTGGCCGTAATACACCGCCGGCCGCCCGCCCAGGCCGTAGGCGTTCCAGCCCTGCGGGTTGTCGAACACGGCGAGCAGTTCCTCCCAACCGATCGCCGCGCCGTGCTTGGCCTGCAGCGCTTTCAGCCGCGATTCCCAGATCGCCATCACCACCGGCGCGATCGCCGTCGCCGGCGCGCCCTCGACGTCGAACACGCGCTGGCCGGTCTGGTAGTTCACCAGCGCCAGCCAGTGCCGCACCGAAGGCGACCATAGCACCGGCCGCTCGACGTTGGCGTTGTTCGGCGCGATGAACGCATTGATCACGCCCTCGTGCACCGTGCCGGATGAACCGCTGCGGCCTTCGATCCAGATCGGCCGCTCGCCGGGCTGGAGCGATTGGCCGGTGAGGGGGTTGCGCCCCTGTGCGTAGGTGCGGTTGAAGTCGGCGATGATCGCGCTGATGTTCAGATTCTTATCGAACTCCGGCGCGTAGATGAACGACACCTCGATCGCGTTGTCCGGCTTGCTCACCGCCGGCGATGCGCCGGCGATGAAGTTGCTGACAGCCCGGCCCAGCAGGACGGCGACGACGATGATGATCGCCGTCCCGACGATCAGGCTGAATAAAATCCGATTGCTTTTCATGTCGAGTTGAGCGCTTCCTGGCCTCCGGGTGATGCGCTTCGGTCACCCCTGAAGTTTAACCGCAAATCCCTAGGGGGTATGGGCCCGGATTTTATTGATGTCGTGTATGCGTTGCTCGACGCGAACGCGCGAGCCGTCCGGATCAGTTCGTCCGACCGGCGCAAGGCGTGGATAATTCACCTATGGCGAGCGAATCCCGGGTTCTATGGCGCGAGTGGAGCGATGAAGCCTTTGCCGAGGCGAAGGCGCAGGATAAGCCGGTGCTGCTTGGCATCAGCGCGGTGTGGTGCCATTGGTGCCATGTGATGGATCGGGGTGTGCCGGGCGATCCGGTGCACACCGGCGTGTACAACAATCCACAGATCGCCGACTTCATCAACGCGCATTTTATCCCCATCCGCGTGGATAACGATCAGCGTCCTGACATCAACGCGCGTTACAACATGGGCGGCTGGCCGACGACCTGCTTCCTCACGCCCGATGGCGATGTGATTTACGGCGCGACCTACCTGGCGCCGGCGCAGATGCGCCAGTTGCTTCCGCGCGTCCTCGAAGTGTGGCGCAATGAGCGCGAAGAAATTCTGAAGCAGCTCAAGGGCAGGACGGAGGATGCGGAGCGCAACACTCGAATCACAACGTCAACGCTGGCTGAGCTGCAATCGTCAATCAGCCAGCGTCCATCCGCAATCGTCGAAGACGTGGCCCACGCCATTATCCGCAACTTCGACCCCAAGCACGGCGGGCTGGGCAACGGCCAAAAATTCCCCATGAGCGATGCCTGGGAACTATTGCTGGCCATCTATGCCCAGACGCGCGAGAAGCGTTTGCTCGACATGGTGGTGAAGACGTTGGTGGCCATGGGCACGCGCGGCATGTACGACCGGGTTGCTGGCGGTTGGTTCCGCTATTCCACCACGCCCGATTGGAGCGTGCCGCACTTTGAGAAGATGCTCGAAGACCACGCCCGCCTGACGCCGGTCTATTTGCACGCCATTCAGTTGTGCCGCGCGGCGGGGCGCGAAGACGACGCGGCGACGTTGACCAAAATCGTCCGGGCGTCGCTCGACTATTTGACCTCGACGCTGCTCCACGACGAAGCCGACCTGACTTACTTCGCCGGCAGCCAGGACGCCGACGAGACGTATTACCTGCTCTCGCGCGAGGAGCGCGCCCAACTTCCGGCGCCGTTCATTGACTGGCGACTGTATGCCGACTGGAACGCGCTGATGCTCTCCGCGCTGTTGCAGGCCGACGTCGTGCTCGACGAGCCGGCATATGCCGATCTCGCCGCGCGCATCTGGCGCACGCTGGTGAATCGCTGTGTGAACGACGATGGCAGTGTGGTGCATTCGCTCATCTCGAAAAATGGCGCCATGGTGCATGCCAGCCTGCGCGGCCAACTCGGCGATCAGGCGGCGCTGGCGAAGGCCGGCCTGGACCTGGCGCAGCACCGGCCGGAGCGGACCGCCGACGCCCTCGCCGTCGTGCGCCGCATCGTGGCCTTTGCCATGCGCGAGCTGCGCGCGCCGGAGGGCAACTTCTACGACGCGCCGGCCAATCCGAACGCGCAAGGGATGTTGCGTGTGCGCATCCAGCCCATCTTCGACAATTGCACGTTCGCCGAGGCGCTTGTGATGATGAGTGCTCTGGCCGATGAGGCGGATGGACGACAGGCAGCGCTGGCGGCGCTTGCGGCATTTGGCGACGAATACAAGCGCTACCGCGAGCATGCAGCCCCCTACGCGTTGGCCGTCATGCGCGCGGCCCAACCTCCCGATGAGTTCGCGATCGTCGGGCGCAGCGATGAAACGTTGCCGTTCGTTCGTGCGGCGCACGCGACCTACTCGCCCTGGCGCATCGTGCGGGTGCTCGACCCCGAACGCGACTCGGCTGTTATCGCTCAGCGCGGCTATCCCGCAGCCCGGTTGCCGGTTGCATTCCTCTGTCGTGGGACGGCGTGCAGCGCGCCGATCTACGCGCCGGATGAATTGCGCGCTGCGTCTGTGTGATGCGGCGCAGCGCACACCCACACAACGACTTCTGCTCGCGCAGTCTGCACCACGTGCTGCGCGAAGGTGTAGCCGGCGGACTCGAAGCGCTGTCGAGCACGGTCCGCCGACGATTGGCCCTGGCCGGTCACGCGGTAGGCCAACTTGACCAACGCAGTGAGGGCATCTTGCCCCGTTAGACGCGCCGTCGGCACGACCACGAACCGCCCGCCCGGGCGGAGCACGCGGCGCACTTCGCGCAGCGTTTCGGGCGCAAAGATGAACGCCGCCGGGAAGGTGCTGACGACGCAGGCGAACGACCCGCTGGCGAACGGCAGGCGCAGCGCCGAGGCACGCACCTGCGCAGCCGGACGGCCGGTGGTCTGGAGGACGCGCTGGCGCAGCCGTCGCGCCATCTGTGGCGAGAGATCCAGCCCGATGACCTCGAATCCCTGCTGTCGCAGCGTCAGATATAGGTGGCCCGGCCCGTGGGCGATTTCCAGCAGGCGGCCCTCGCGCGTCAGGAAGGGAATCGCGGCGCGTCCCCATGCCTTCCATTCGCCGAACGAGACGGCGTCCGCCACCCGGTCATATCCCCAGGCGAGGTGGGTGTAGAGCTGATCGAAGGCGAAGCGGATCAGGCGGCTCATCGCCGATGTTTCGCGTTGGGTCATCGGCGTTTGATGGGCAACTCGGCGTCCATGATGCTGTCATTAGAATACCGCGCAATGAATGCCTGTCGCTGCCATTGGCCGCTTATCGTCATCGTCGCCGCCTACCTGGTGCTCGGCAGCCTGTTTGCCCTGCGCACTCCGGTCTGGCAGAATCCCGATGAACCTGCGCACTACAACTATACGCGCCAGATCGTCCGTTCTGGTACCCTCCCCATTATCGAGCCGGAGGACTGGGTCGCCGGCCTCGTGCCCATCGGCCCCGATGTGCGCGATGTGCCGGTGGAGCGCATGACCTATGAGGATCACCAGCCGCCGTTGTTCTACTGTCTCTCCGTGCCGGTGTTCGCCATCACCGATGGCAGTCTGGTCGCGTTGCGCCTGTTCGCTTTGCTGATCGGTGCGTTCGTGGTCGCCTTTGCCTATTTCACCGTTGCGACCATTTTCCCGGCGCATCGCTACTTGGCCGCTTTCGCAGCGACCTTCATCGCGTTGCTGCCGCAGCATCTGGCGATCATGAGCAGCTATAACAACGATGCGCTCTCCGAAGCGCTGCTGGCCCTGGCGGTGTTGCTGAGCGTTCGCATGATCATGAAACGCGACGCCTTCGCCGCAGGGCGGCTGGCCATCCTCGCCGTCGTCGTTGGCCTGTGCTTCATTACCAAGGCGCAGGCGTATCTGGCGTTGCCCGTCGCCCTGCTCGGCGGCTTCCTGGCCGCCCGACGCGCCGACGCCCCCGATAACGCGTTCCCCTCCCTGCTGCGCGTTGTGCTCGTCGTGCTCGGCCTCAGCGCGCTCATCGGCCTGCCGTGGTGGGTGCGCAGCGTGCGCCTCTATGGCGGCGCCGACTTTCTCGGCCTGCAACGGCACAACGCAGTCGTCGTCGGCCAGCCCACCACCGCCGAATGGCTGGCTGCATATGGCCTGGGGGGCGTGCTGTGGCGCCTATGGCAGACGACGTTCCAGTCGTTCTGGGGGCAGTTTGGTTGGATGAGCATCCCACTCGACCGGCGCATCTATCTTGCGCTGCTCGTTTTTACGTTGATTTCTGCGGTGCTCTTCCTCACTTGGTGGGCGCATGGGCGAGCAGCGCGCAGGCGGCTGAGCCGCCAGATGCACGCGCGCGCTGACAGCGCGCTTTACTCGCCCTATCTTTTGCTCACGACGCAGCAGGCACATGCGCTCACGCTACTGGCAGGTGGAGCGTTGTTTACGGTGCTTGCCTATGCTTGGTACAACCTGCAATTCGTGCAGCATCAGGGGCGCTACCTGTATCCGGCGCTCATCCCGATCGCGACGGCCTTGGCGCTGGGGTGGAGTTTCCTGTTCTCGCGCCGCGAGGCAATTGGCCGGTGGTTGTGGCTGGCGTTGCTCATCGGCCTGGCGGCGTTCGACGCTTATCTGCTGTTCCGCGTGATCTTGCCGGGGATGGGCGCATGAGGGGGCGGCATGGCCGAAGACTGCGCGGCTCAGGCTAGCCTGGGAGGCCCGCAGCGGCTTTTTACTTGTCCTGCAAAGTGACGTCGCGGCCTTTGCCGGCTTGTCGGCTAGGGGCGCTGACGTAGCCCATCTCTTGAAGTTCTTCCATCAGGCGCGCTGCGCGTGGGTAGCCAATGCGCAACTTGCGCTGAAGCAGCGACGTGCTCACGTTGCCGCTGGCGCGGATGATCTCCATGGCGCGCTGCAACAGGTCGTCGTCGCCGTCTTCATCCTCGCCGCCCCGGCCGCCCTTGGCGCTGCCCATTTGCTGAAAGCGCTCGGCAGCGATCTCGGCGACCACCGTCTCCCACGGCGTCTCCAGTTCTGGCTTCTGGTGCGCGACGTATGCTCCGTCCGACTCCCGACTTTCGATTTCCGACTGCTCAAGCGCAGTCTGCTTCTTCCACCAGCCGATCACGGCTTCGATCTCGCGTTCGCTCACAAAGCAGCCTTGCAAGCGGATCGGGCTGCCGTGCTCGGGGTTGAGGAAGAGCATATCGCCGCGGCCGAGCAGCGATTCGGCGCCGACCTGGTCGAGGATCACGCGCGAGTCGGTGGCCGAGGCGACGGCGAATGAGATGCGCGCCGGGAAGTTGGCTTTGATCAGGCCGGTGACCACATCCACGCTGGGGCGTTGTGTGGCGACGACGAGGTGGATCCCCGTCGCACGCGCCATTTGGGCTAGCCGGCAAATGGTCTTCTCCGTCTCGATCGGCGATTGCAGCATCAGGTCGGCCAGCTCGTCAATCAACACCACGATGCGCGGCAGCGGCTCCTCGCGCCGGCGCGCCATCGCCTGGTTGTACTCCTGCAAGTTGCGCGAACCGATTTCGGCGAACTTCTTGTAGCGCGCGTCCATCTCGCGCGTCACCCAGCGCAGCACCGCCGGGATGCGGTCAATGTCGCTCTCTGGCTTGCCGATGATATGCGGCAGGCCGGTGAAGCGCGACAACTCGACCATCTTCGGGTCAATCATCACCAGCTTCAAGTCCTCCGGCCGGTTGTTCATCGCCAGGCATAGGGTGATTGCGCTGATGCACACGCTCTTGCCGCTGCCGGTGGTGCCGGCGATCAACAGGTGGGGCATGCGCCCCAGGTCGGCGACGATCGCGGCGCCCGAGACATCGCGGCCCAGCGCGATCGCCAATGGGGACTTCTCGGCCAGCTTGCGAAAGGCTTCACCTTCCATGATCGAGCGCAAGTCCACTTCGCCGATGACGCTGTTGGGCACCTCGATGCCGACCAGCCCGCGGCCGGGGATGGGCGCTTCAATCCGGATGGACGGCGCGGCCAGCGCGAGCGCAATATCGTTCTGCAACGCGGCAATCGCCCCGACGCGCACTTTCTGCGCCTGTTTTTGCCACTCGATCACCGCCTGGGATGCCTTCTTGCCGATGATGACGCTGCCGGCCAACCCCAGGCTGGCAATGGCATCCTGCAGCACATCTCCCAGGCTGAGGGCCTCGCCCACACCAGCGGGGAAGGCAAGCGTCAATCGTTCGGTCAGTTGGTCGGACTCCTCGAAGTTGTCGAAGTGGAACAGGCGCTCCATGAGGCGGCCGGCCAGCTCGCGGCGCAGTGTGCTGAGTTGGCCGGCTTTGATCTTGAGCTTGCGTTCTGTGTCGGCGCCGATTTCAAAATAGGCTAGGCCGGAACGTCGCTCACCTTCGGTGTAGTGGGTGCTCAGGTCGAGAGCGCTCAACAGCGATTTGAGCAGCGCCTTGAAACCGGCTTCGCGCGCGTCCACCAGCGCCGCCGGCACTTCGAGGATTGCAGCGGTGCGATCCACGTTCGGCTCGACGACGATTGCGTCGTGGAGCGCATCGGCGACCGCGGCGCGTATCTTCTGTGCCGCTTTGTCGCGGTTCTGTGCGCCGCGATCCACGTAGCCCGGCTCGATGCCAAACTGCGTGACGGTTGGGCCGCGCCGGATCTCCACCACCTTGCCCGACAAACCGAACTGGGCCAGGGTCGTCTCGATGATGTCGGCTTGCCGCCGCGCATCGGCATCGCTGCGGGCTGCGCCAGTTTGCTTGCTCGCTCGCAGCAGGGAGAGCGGCGGCAGCATGTCCGGGCGCGGCGCAGACGGTTTAGGCTTGGCAGCCTTCGACTTCGTCACGATGCCGGCGTCGCGTTCACCGTCTTTGATGATCACCGCATCTGACTTGACGGACGTTGAGGCAGGCGAGGGTTTCGTGCTTTGCCGTCCTTCTACCCTACTCGCTGTCGGCTCAGGCAAGGGCGGTTGCTCGCCGCGAATCGGTCTCGCCGATGATGTCTCTTCGGTGCGTGGCTCAGGGCGCAGGCTACGCTTGGTGATCGCTGATGATGCAACGGTGTTTGCTGCCGGCTGTGCGTGGACGCGCCGGGTCGTTTGCAGCCATGGCGCAGCGGCGATGAAGGCGCTGAACGTGAACAGCGCGAACCAGATCAAGACGGAGAGCAGGCGCAGCGGTGTCAGGCCGTCACCAGCCTGTATGCCGAGCGCGCGCCATAGCAATTCGGCCAGCACCCAGCCGGTCGCGCCGCCTCCCCCGCCGGCGAGCGCGAGCTGGTAAGAATCGGCGCCGAGCGCCAGCGCGTGCATGAGCGCCAGAAAGGAGAGGAACGCGATCTCGCCGGCGATGACGCGCACCCAGGTGCGTCGAGTTGAACGCAGGGATGCGTTCGAGAACGCCACCAGTCCCGCGCCGATCATGAGCAGGCACAGCGGAAAGACGCCGGCGCCGAATGCGCGTTGCAGGAGGAGCGCCCAGCGCGCGATCAGGCCGCCGGTGTTCAAGCCGAGTAGTGTCAGGAGCGTGGTTGCCCCCAGGGGGACGAGCGTCGCGCCGGCCAGCGCGCGCCACAAGCGGCTGCGTGCGACGATGCGGGCGAATGCCGCGTCTAAGGTTGCCAGAATCGAAGAACCCCGCTCCGTCATGATGGGTGTTGCACAGCGGCTGCGCCTGGTGTGCGGTCTAGGGGGATTATAAGAGTGCGAGTATCGTGCCGGCGTCTCACTTGCCGTTTTCGCCCTCAGCCTGGCGGTCGGCAAACACGCCGCGCATGCTCAGCGCCAGACGCCGATGCTGGCTATCCACAGCGATCACGCGGGCGACTACGCGATCGCCCTCGTTCACGATGTTACGCGGGTGCATGAAGTTGCCCTCGGCCATCTCGCTGATGTGAACCAGTCCTTCGAGGTCGTTCTCGACTTTGACGAAGGCGCCGAATGTCACCACGTTCGTCACCGTGCCGTGAACGATTTGGCCCACATGGTAGCGCTGCTCGATCGTCTCCCAGGGGTTCGCCTGTGCCCGTTTTAGGCTGAGCGCGATTCGCCCTTCTTCCGGCGATACGCTGATCACGTAAACGTTCACCTCCTGGCCGATACGCAGCAGGTCGCGCGGATGGTTCACACGGCTCCACGAGAGTTCGCTGACGTGCACCAGTCCTTCGTAGCCGCCCAGGTCCACGAATGCGCCGAAATGGGTTAAGTTGGTCACCACGCCACGCCGCGTTTCGCCGGGGCGGATCTGGCGCAGGAGAGGTGGAATCTCCGGCGGCGCCGATTCGGCGTCTGTGGGGCGCGCGCGCGTGGAAAAGACCACTCGGTTGAGTTTGGGATCGAGTTCGATCACGCGCACGTTCAGGTGACGGCCGATATGGTCGGCCAGCGCTGCGCGACGGGTCGGCTCATCCATGTCGGGCGAGATGGCCTTCAGGTGAGAGCAGGGCACGAACCCGCGCATCCCCTGATAATGGACGATCAAGCCGCCGCGGTTGTAGCCGATCACTTCTACGCTCAGCAGCGTGCTCTGAGCCATGGCTTCCTGTAGCGCGGCCCAGGCCGGTGTGCTCTCGGAAGCGACGCCGGCTGGGCGCGGCGTTTCTTCGGCCGGGGTGGAATGTGCCGACGCTTGCAACGTGGGCTGATGCGATGGCGATTGCGTCGGTGGGATAGGCAGTTTTTCTACTTCTTCCAGCAATGCGCGCCAGTACCCTTCGTCGAGTTCTAAATCCTCTGGACGGTATGGCATAGATTTCTCGGCTAGATGATTATAATCAGCCGGCCTGTTTTTAAGGAAATAGACTGTAAGACGAGCTGATGCGTCAGGCACCAATCCGGTATGCAGCTTACGGAAGAGGACCTTTGAGAAATGGCGAAGAAGTCGAACAAACTGAGTGAGCTGCGCGCTGCGGCCAACCGCAAAGTGCGCGTCGCGATCATCGGTGTGGGTAATTGCGCCAGTTCGCTGGTGCAAGGCGTGCACTACTACCGCAACGCCAAGCCTGAAGATAAAGTGCCCGGTTTGATGCATGTGCAACTGGGCGACTATCACGTGGGCGATATCGAATTCACCGCTGCATTCGATATAGACGTGAACAAGGTCGGCAAGGATCTGAGCGAAGCCATCTTCACAGCGCCCAACAACACCTACAAGTTCTGCGATGTGCCCTACACCGGCTGCTGCGTGCACCGCGGCATGACGCACGATGGTCTGGGCAAGTATCTGTCGCAGGTGATCAAGAAAGCGCCCGGCGAGACCAGCGACGTGGTCAAAATCCTGAAGGACACGCAAACCGATGTGGTCGTCAACTACCTGCCGGTCGGCAGCGAAGAGGCGACCAAATGGTATGTGGAGCAGGTGCTCCAGGCGGGCTGCGCCTTCGTGAACTGCATTCCCGTCTTCATCGCGCGCGAACCGTACTGGCAGCGTCGCTTCCGCGAGCGCAACTTGCCCATCATCGGCGATGACATCAAGAGCCAGGTTGGCGCGACGATCACCCATCGCATGCTGGCGCGTTTGTTCGTCGAGCGAGGCGTCCGCATTGATCGCACCTACCAGCTCAACTTCGGCGGCAACACCGACTTCATGAACATGCTCGAGCGTGAACGGTTGGAAAGCAAAAAAATCAGCAAAACCAATGCGGTCACCTCGCAGATCCCCTACGAGATTCCCGAGGAGAACATCCACGTCGGCCCGAGCGACTATGTGCCGTGGCTCACCGACCGCAAGTGGGCTTACATCCGCATGGAGGGCACGACCTTCGGCGACGTGCCGCTGAACGTCGAACTCAAGCTCGAGGTGTGGGATAGCCCGAACAGCGCCGGCGTGGTGATTGACGCCGTGCGCTGCGCCAAGATCGCGCTCGACCGCGGCATCGGTGGCGCGCTGCTGGGGCCCTCGTCCTACTTCATGAAGTCGCCACCGGAGCAATACACCGATGATGAGGCGCGCGACAAGGTCGAGGCATTCATTCGAGGTGAGTAGCCGGGGGCCGGGGATCGGGGACCAGGGGTCAGGATGAGCACGCCGCGCCGATCCCTGACCCCTGACACCTGACCCCTGACCCCTGACACCCCTGACCCCTGACATGGAAGCCTGGGCGCGCAAGCATCTCAGCCCGCTGCTCGACCCGCTGGTGGGTGCGCTGGCGCGCGCGGGTGTTTCGCCTAATGCGCTCACATTCGCCGGTTTCGTCATCAACGTCGTGGCCGGCGCGCTCATCGCTATCGGCCAGCCGTTCTGGGGCGGGGTGGTGATGGCTACCCTCGGCATGCCGTTCGACGCCGTGGACGGCGCGGTGGCGCGCAAGCTGGGCAAGCAGACCAAGTTCGGCGCGTTCTTCGATGCGACGCTCGACCGGTTGGCCGAAGGCGCGCTGCTGGCCGGCTTGGGCTATTACTTCGCCGCACGCGGTGATGCGCTCTCCGTGGTCGTCACGTTTGCGGCGCTGGTCGGCTCGTTCATGGTGAGCTACGCGCGCGCCCGCGCCGAGGGGCTGGGCCTGGAGTGTCGGGTCGGCTTGTTCAGCCGGTTCGGGCGCTTCCTGCTCCTGGTCGCCGGATTGTTGCTGTCGCCGGTCTTTCCCGTGTCGCTCGTCATCCTAGTTTGGGCACTGGCGATCTTGACGGCCTACACCACCCTCGAGCGCATCGTCCATGTCTATCGCGAAACGCAAGACGTACAACGTAAAACGTGAGACGCAGCGCAGAAAACGTGAGACGAAAGACGCAACGCACGAAGCTCACCCCTTCCCCCTGCGCTTCCCCGGCTTGACCCCCTGTGCGTTCTTGGCTGGCATGTTGCGCGGCAGTTGCGACGGTGCGAGTTCGACTGCCCGCTCACTGACGATCCAACTGACCGCCGAGGAAATCGCCTACATGGAAGCACCTTACGCGCCGCACGCGATCGTGGGGCACAGTTGATCCAGCAACGCTCGGTGAAGGATAAGGCGCCAGCAACCCTGGCCTTCACGCCGGGACGCGCTTTGCCTAGATCGCCTCAATCAGCCCCTCGGCACCGACGATTGCCGCCAGCGCCGCCGGCGCGTCCGGGTCTCTTCCCACGGCCAATCTGCTTTCAGCCAGAAGCCAGGCAGCGTTGCGGAACGATAGACACCGTCCATGGCCGGCGCTTGCTGATAGCGCCCTCGGCATTGCGCGCAAGGATATCGGCGCGTTTGCGGTGGGGGCGTGGGTCAATTACCCAGTACTCGGGGATGCCGGCCGCTTCGTATTCGTCGAACTTCTCCACACGGTCGCGGCTCACGCTGTCGTCCGAGACCACTTCGATCACCAGGTCGGCGGGGCCGTCCAGGAACGCCTCTCCGGCGTTTGCCAGCCGTGCGTTGGACACGAAGAATGCATCGGGTTCGCGCGCGTTGCCACCTGGGAGGCGCATGGCGTGAGGCCCAGTGAAGAGCTTGCCGAGCTGATGAATCTGCACCAACTAGCCGATAAGCTGGACGAGGAAATCGGATGACGCGCTGGTGCGTGCTTGTCGCTGGCATGTATGGAGCCGCCTCACCGTTCGGTCAATCCCCCTTCGGGGTTCCAAGCTAGGAACTCGTCGAATGACATGCGCCGCCGCCGGACGATGCCGTCCGAGCAAGTTGTAGTGGGTGGCGCAACCGACTCGACCGCTTTCATGCAGACCCGTTGTAGACAAACTATAGACAAACGCTGCCGCGGGCAGCGATGCGCATATTTCGGTCTCTCCGCGAACCGATTCATACGAATCGCTCGATCTGTGCGCGTGCCTTCAGGCCGGCCATCCACTCCGCCAGCGCGACGGTCTGCAGATGGACGGTGTCGGCTTCGGTCAAGCTGCGCACCTCGCGCTCGGTCACTCGGATGATGTGATAGCCGATCGGGCTTTTGACGATGTCGCTGGTCTCGCCCGGCTGCAGGTTGAATGCGGCGTCTTCCACCTCCGGCCACAACACAGCCCCGGTGTGGCGCGCGAACCATCCCAAGTCGCCGCCGTCCGCGCGCGTGCTCTCGTCCAGCGAAAGCGACTGCGCCAGGGCGGTGAACTTGGCGCCGTTTTGCAGCCGCGTCAGCACCTGGCGCGCCTCACGCTCGGTCGCCACGACGATGTGGTAGGCGTGGACATACTCCGCCGTGCGGGGCATCGTCGCCAGCACGTGATCGCGCACGGCGTTGACTAATAACTCGCGGCGCAGGAGTGTGCGGATGTCGGCTTCGGTCTGGCGGATGGTGGCTAACCAGGCTTGAAATTTCGCTTCCCCGCCGGCGCGCGCTTTAGCGATGGCCAATTCATCGGCCACCTGCTGATCGCTCACCTGGATGCCGATGCGCGCGGCCTCTTGTTCGATCAGCGTATATTCAATGAGCGCCTCGAGGGCGGCATCTTTGAACTGCAGCGCCGACCGTTGGCCGTGTTCGCCCTGGGGGGCAGGCGTGTCGGGCAGCGCTGCCATATAGCGCGCCAGCTCGGCTTGGTATTCAGCCAGCGTGATGGGCTGGCCGTTCACGCGCGCTGCGAGTGGATTGGGCGTGGGCGTCGGCGTAGGTTGGGGCGTCGGCGAGGCGGTCGCTTGCGGGGCCACCGTGACGCCGAAGATCACCGGGGTGATCACCAGTTGTCCATTGACCGGGTCGCCGGCGCACGCCGTGAGCAGCGTCGCTAACGCCGCGAGGACGATCTGTTTGCTCATGACACCGCTTCCACTTCGTCCCAGTTCTTGCCCGCAGCGATGTCGGCGCGCAACGGCACGCTCAGCCGATAGGCCGACTCCATCTCGCGTTTGATCAGAGCGCATAGTGGGGCAAGCTCGTTGGGGGGGCAGTCGAACACCAGCTCGTCGTGCACCTGCAGCGTCATGCGCGCCTGGTAGCCGCCCTCGCGCAGCTTGCGATGTACGTTGATCATGGCGATCTTCATGATGTCTGCCGCCGAGCCTTGCACTGGATGGTTGATCGCTTCACGTTCGGCCCGCCGGCGCACCGGCTCCGGGGAGGTGCGCGAGGTCAACTCCGGGAAGTAGCGCCGCCGGCCCAGCACCGTCTCGACATAGCCCCGCTCGGCGGCGTGGCGCTTGGTCGCTTCCAGCCAATCGCGCACGCGCGGGAAGCGCGCGAAGTAGCGGTTGATGAACTCCTGCGCTTCGGCCTGGGTCATGCCGGTGTTGGCGGCCAGGGCGAAGGCGCCCATGCCGTAGGCGATGCCGAAGTTGATGCGTTTGGCGTTGCTGCGCTGCATCGGCGTCACGTCGCGCAGCGGCACGTCGTAGATCGCGGCGGCCGTCGTGGCGTGGATGTCTTCGTTGTTGGCGAACGCCTCCTTCAGTGTCGGGTCGTCGGCCAGATGGGCGAGGATGCGCAGCTCGACCTGCGAATAGTCGGCGCTGATCAGCCGCCAGCCCTTGCGCGGGATGAACGCCTTGCGCACGCGCCGGCCCATCTCCGTCTTGGCCGGGATGTTTTGCAGGTTGGGATTCGACGAGGATAGCCGGCCGGTCACCGCGCCGGTTTGGTTGAAGTCGGTGTGCAGTCGCCCGGTCTTCGGGTTGATCAACTTCGGCAGCGCGTTGACATACGTGCCTTGCAGCTTGCTCAGCTCGCGGTGCTCCAGGATGAGCGGGACGATCTCGTGCTGATCGCGCAGGCCGTCCAGCACGTCGGCGGCGGTGGAGAAGCCGCCGGCTTCGGTCTTGCGCAGGCCCTGGGTGGGCAGGCCGAGCTTGCCGAACAACACGTCGCTGAGCTGTTTGGTGGAGTTGATGTTGAACACTATACCGGCGACGTTGTAGATGCGCTTCTCCAGGTCGCGCAGGCGCTCGGTGATCTCGCCAGAAAGCTCGCCGAGGTATTTCACGTCGAGCGCGACGCCGGCCATCTCCATGTCCACCAGCACCGGGATCAGCGGCCCCTCGACCTCATAGAACAACCGCTCCTGATTGCGCTCGCGCAGCATCGGCTCGAGCACGTCGCGCAGGCGATAGGTCGCGTCGGCGTCGGCAGCGGCGTAGGCCGCCACGTGCTCGATCGGCACTTCGCGCATGGTGATTTGCCTCTTGCCGCGCCCGATCAACTCGCCGATCTCCGTCATCTGCCAGCCGAAATAGTTGAAGGCCATTTGCTTCAACCCCAGCGCACGCCCGCCGGGATCGCATAGGAACTGGGCGATCATCGTGTCGAAGACCGGCTTGTCAAGCGTCACTCCCACTCCGCGCAGCACCTCCAGGTCGAATTTGGCGTTGTGGGCGATGAGTTCGACCTCGCGGCGCTGCAGCGCAAGGACGACCGGCTCGAACTTGGGCGAAGTCGGATCGAGATGCCAGGGGGGCGCCTTGTCGCCATCCACCGATGCCGTATGGGCTACGCAGGGCAGATACCAGCCTTCGCCCTCTCTCACGCAGAATGATAGGCCGATCAGCTCGCCGCGCAGCGGATCGGCGTCGGTGGTTTCGGTGTCGAAGGCGATGCGCCGGGCGTCGTTGAGCGCGGCGAGCAACGCTTTGTATGCGCCGTCGCTGTCCACCAGGCGCGCGCGCGTGGGCGTGCGCGGCACGAAGTGCGTCGGCGGCTGTTCGGCGCTCGCGTCGAACATGCTCAGTTGCGCGGGCGCAGCGTCATCGCCGGCGTCTGCAACCTCCGCAGCGGCTGGCGCCTGTGGGATGCGCTTGATCAGGCTCTCGAAGCGTAGCTCGCGGAACAGGCTGAGCACGCGCTGGTAATCGAATTGCGCGGCGCAGGCGTCCCAGTTCACATCGAGCGGCAGGTCGGTGCGAATGGCCGCCAGTTGGCGGCTCAGATAGGCGGCGTCGCGGCCGGCTTCCAACGCTCCCCGCACGCGCTTGGGCGCGATCGCGTCCAGGTGCGCGTAGATGCCGTCGAGCGTGCCGTATTGTTGTAGGAGCGCCTGAGCCGTCTTCTCGCCGATGCCGCGCACGCCGGGGATGTTGTCCGAGGCGTCGCCCACCAGCGCCTTGTAGTCAATCAACTGGTCCGGTCGCACGCCGTAGGTGGATTCGACCAGCGCTTCGTCATAGAGGATGGTGTCCTCGAAGCGCTGACGGGAGGTGAGCACTTTCACCGCCGGCGAGACCAGTTGCAGCGCGTCGCGGTCGCCGGTGACGATCATCACCTCCATGCCCTCGCCGGCAGCGCGCCGGGCGAGTGTGCCGAGCACGTCATCGGCCTCGAACCCCTCGGCGGTGAAGATAGGGATGTCGAACGTCTTCAGCAAATGTTGAATGCGCGTGACTTGCTCCTCCAGCGTCTCGGGCGACTTTTGGCGGGTGCTCTTATATTCGGGGTAGATGGCGTCGCGGAAAGTCGCGCCGACGTCGAATGCCGCAGCGATGTAGTCCGGCTGTTGCTCGTTCCACACCCGCAGCAGCATGTTGGCGAAGGTGTAGACCACGCCGGTGAATTCCTTCTCGCCGCGTTCGTTGGTGATCGAGAGCTGGGCCAAGCCGGTGTCGGGCCGGTTGGGCGGATAGACCACGAAGAACGCGCGATACGCAAGCGAATGGCCGTCAAGCAGGAGCAGCCTCGGCTTTCTGCCGTTGGCATGTGCCATAGCGCTATTGTAAGTTGGCCCGCGCCTACTCCTTGGCCACAATGGGCATAAACCTTGTCACAAACGTCATCGCCGCGTCCAGTTGGATGCGCGACTGGGTGTTCGGCCCGAACGGAATCGGTTTGCCTGTCGTTTGCAACCGCGTCAGGATCTGTCCGACGTCTTCTGTCGGGTAGCGCTGGCGCATCGCGGCCCACGCGCCGGCCACGTGCGGCGCGGCCATAGATGTGCCGCTCTTGGTGACGTAGCTGTTTACCGGCGATGCGGATTGAATGAATACGCCCGGCGCGAACAGGCTCATATAGCTCGCGCGGTTGGAGAAGTTGGGGATGGTATCGCTGTTCGTCGTCGCGCCAACGCTGATCGAGTTCGAGACGCATGCCGGCCTGCTCAGGCCGTTCGAGTAGCCGTTGTTGCCGGCGGCGATCACCGTCGCGATGTTGATTGTGCGCAGGTTGGCCACGGCGGTGAAATAGGGGCTGGAGTCGCACGGTGTGGCGTTGTATGAGCTGTCGCCCAGGCTCATGTTCACTGCTGCAATTGTGTGGCTGGGCGCCAGCGTGGTTTGCACATACTGAAGCGCGGCCAGGATGTCCTCGTCAAAGGCCCCCAAACAGGGAGCGGCCCCGCCGCAGGCTGTGGCTGTGGTGAACTTTGAGAAGACCTGGATAGCAATGAGACCGGCATCCGGCGCGACGCCGTTGTAACCTGGGCCGCCGCTGTAATCCTTGCCAACGGCGATGCCGGCGACATGCGTGCCGTGGTCGCAGCCGGGAACCCCGCTGCAGTTTGTGCCTGCGCCAGGCCCGGTTTGGCCGGGTGTGCCGGATATGCCGGTGGATTGCCCGTTCGGGCACAGCGTTGTTGACCCCCACAAGATGTCTGTGCGTGAGAAGCAGGCCTCGGCGACGGTCTTGCCGGCCAAGAACGGGTGCGATGTCTGGACGCCGGTATCCAGGACGGCGACGACGTAACCGCTACCCGTGTAGCCCAGGTTGTGCGCAGCGTTGGCGCTGATGACCTGATTCGATAGCGCATCTGTGGGGCGCTTGAGCGTGCTCTCCGCGACGGCCAGCACGTCCGGGGAAGACAGCAGGGTCTCCAACGCGACAGGATCCACCGTTACGCCGAGGAACGGATAAGCCTCGAACGTCGCATTCACGGTGTAGTTTCCGCCAGCCAGGCGCGATAGCACGCGCGCCGTCGCCGCACGGATAGCCGCGCGTTGTGCGGCGGTTGCCTCTGCGCCGGCGAGTTGGCGCTCGGGCCGGTAATTGACGTTCAGCGTGGCGATGACGCGCAGCCGGCCGCGCTGTACGGCTTGCGCGCGCAGCAGCGCCGAGTGATCTTTGGCGTCGCCCTGGGCTGTCGAGGATGAAAGCCCGGATAGGATCAGCGCAGCAGCAGCCAGCAACCCCAAAAGGGCTGCGAAGCGTCCTCGTCGTTGTGGCGGTGTCTCCGGGGCTGGCATATGTGGCGTTGCTTGCCATTGTAGCCTGTAGCCGATCCGCAGGTTAAACCCGGCGCGCCTAAAATCGGGGCCATGACTCAGGATCACCTTCCGGCACGTCAACTGCTGCTTTGCTCCTGGCTGGTCACCTCGGCGGGTGAGCCGCCTAAACCCGATCATGCTGTGCTCGTCGAGGGCGACCGCATCGCCGGCATCGGCGCAATTGCGGCGATGCGCGCTCAACACCCCGACGCCGAAGTGACCGACCTGCGCGGTTGCGCCATCTCGCCCGGCTTCGTGGACGCGCATCGGCACTGCTACGGTGTGTTGGCACATGGCATCCCCACCGAGCATGCGCCGGCGGACTTCTGGGCTTTCTTGAACGAGTTTTGGTGGGGCAAGATCGAAGATCGCCTCGACCACGACATGCTCCGCGCAGCCATGGATCTGTCGTGCTACGACATGATCCGCAGCGGCATTACCACGTTCTTCGACTGCCTGGAGGCGCCCAACGCCATCCCCGGCGGCTTGTTCGTCCAGGCCGAGGTCGTCGCGCGCTGGGGGCTGCGCGGCGTGCTGTGCTTCGAGGCCACCCAGCGGGTGAGCGAGGAGAACGGCGAGTTGGGCTTGCGCGAGAACGTCGAGTTCATCCGGGCGTGTCGCGCTGAGTATGGGCTGAGCGGCGGTTCAGGCGCCGGGGTTCGCGCGCCGCGCCTGATCAGCGGCGCGATGTGCCATCACACCACCTTCACGTGCAGCGACAACTTCATCCGCAAGGCGCATGGGTTGGCGAAGGAACTCGGCGTGCTGTTGCATTTCCACTGCTCAGAGGGGACGTATGAGCCGGAGCAAGCGTTGAAGAAGTGGGGCCGGCGCACGATCGAGCACTACGACGACCTGGGCATCCTCGACGAGACCACGCTGGCGTCGCAGTGCGTTCAGCTCTCGTCGGATGAGGTGCGCATCGTCGGCGAACGCGGCATCCGCGTGACGACGATGCCGCTGAGCAACTGCGAAGTGGGCGGCGGCATCGCGCCGGTGCCGGAGATGCGCCGAGCCGGGGCCATCGTCGGCTTGGGCACCGATGGCTATGTCGCTAACTTCTTCGCATCGTTGCGCGGCGCGTTCCTGATTCATAAGGCGCGGCTGCTGGACCCCGGCGCGATGCCCGCGCGCGAAGTGTGGCAGATGGCCACCCGCGATGGCGCACGCGCGCTGGCGATGGACGATGCCATTGGGTCGCTTGCCGTGGGCAAACAGGCCGACCTGATCGCGATTGACCTCGATTTGCCGACGCCGATCACCGCGCATAATTTGCTCGACCAACTGATCCTGTGGCGCGATGCGGTGGACGTACACAGTGTGATGGTGGCTGGCCGATGGTTGAAGCGCAACTACGTCGTGCTCAACGCGGATCCGGAAGCGCTAATTGCTCGGACGCGCGAGGCCGCTGACCGGTTGTGGCATCGGTGATGCAGTGGCGAGCTAGAACGGCGCATGCGCGGGTGTGGCGACCGATGAACCTGGCCGGCTATGGCGCAGCAGCCATCGGGGGGCCACCCCGATCGCTTCAGGCGCAACACTCATCGAGAGCGATACAAGCCGATTGTTTTGCCTGTGTGAGTGAAGCGCGATAGGCCGCACCCCCTCCACGTGTTGATGCGATGAACCATGTTTCGTCTGCGCTTGCGCAAATGTCGGAATTAAGTAGCATGGTGGATGGCTGCTGCCGGCGCGCGTCGGCTCGAAGCAGCGCAGAGACGCATGTCCCCCAAATACACACTTGGCGTTGACTTCGGCGCCCTATCCGGCAGAGCTGTGCTCGTGCGCGTCAGCGGCGGCGCCGAGATCGCGAGCGCAGTCAGCGCGTATGCCAATGGCGTCATTGACGAGCGTTTGCCCGAAAGCGGCGTCCGACTCGAACCGGATTGGGCGTTGCAAGATCCCAAAGATGAAGTATTCATGCCCAATCCAGTGCATCGGCCGATCTACGATCAGCTCTACAGCGAATATGTCCGGCTGCACGATTACTTCGGCCGGGATACGAACAGCACGATCAAGATACTCAAGCGGATCAAATTGGCCAGCCAGGGTCGTTGAGTGATCGGCCTTTCGCCATCGTTCATCGGTCAGCCACCACCATGCGCAAAATTGCACTTCAGCTCTACACCGTTCGAGAGACGCTCAAGAAGGACTTTGTCGGCACGCTCGCGCAAGTGGCCCGGATAGGCTACACGGGCGTGGAACTTGCGGGCGACATGGGCGGCCATAGCGCCAGAGAACTCAGGCGGATTCTGGATGACCTGGGCATCCGGATGATCAGCGGACATGTCGGCATGGATGCGCTGGGGGGTGGGCTTGAGAAGCTGCTGGAAGACTACGCGATGCTTGGGGCGGGCTACGTTGGCGTGGCGTGGATGCCGGAATCGTATCGCAGTGAGACAGGCTGGCTGCGCGCCGGCAGGCTGATGGAGCAGGCCGCGTTGCAGGCACAGAAGCACGACTTGGTCTTTCACTACCACAACCACGCCTTCGAGTTCGAACGCCTGCCCAACGGCAAGTATGCCTTCGACCAGCTCTTCGACAACACCGATCCGGCGTTGCTCAAGTCCCAGCTCGATGTCTATTGGGTGAAGAAAGGCGGCGAGGATCCCGTCGCCTACATCAAGAAGCTGAGCGGCCGCGTGCCCCTGATCCACCTCAAAGACATGAGCGCTGACCCATCGCACACGTTTGAGATCGTCGGCGAGGGCATCCTCGACTTCGACGCTGTTTTCGCGGCCGGCGATGCCAGCGGCGTGGATTGGTACATCGTTGAGCAAGATAAGTGCCCCAAGGGTGAGCTGGAAAGCGCGCGCCGGAGCTATCAGAACATCGTCGCGCGGGGATGGCTGGGGTAAGCGAGCGCACGGGTCGAGCAGCCGGTTACAATCGCACGGATGAACGAGACGGCCCCCATTCCCGATGCGGCGGAAGCGGCGGCGTTGCCGGCGCAATCCAAAGGCGGCGCCAGCCGCGCCCTGCTGCGCGAGATTGCCGAGACAGTGGCGCTCTTCGTCGTCGTGTTTACCGTCGCGCGGTTCGCCATCGGCAACTACTCGATCCTCGGACAGAGCATGGAACCGAATTACCATGAAGATCAACGGTTGTTGGTGGATAAGATCTCACCGCAACTGTTCGGCTACAACCGAGGCGACGTCGTTGTCGTGCATTCGCCGATTCAAGACATTGAACTGATCAAGCGTCTGATCGGCAAGCCCGGTGATGTGATTGAGCTGCGCGATAACCGCGTGTATGTGAACGGTGAGCCGCTTGATGAGCCGTATCTTCCGCCCGGCGCCTACTCCGGCCCAATGCACGGCAGCGCCCGATGGGTGCTGGGCCCTGATGAATACTTCATCATGGGCGATAACCGCAGCTTCAGCCAAGATTCGCGCGCGTTCGGTCCCGTGACGGCGGATAAGATCGTTGGCCGCGCCCTGCTGCTCTACTGGCCACTGAGCGATCTGCACATTGTGCAGCATTACACTTACAAGTCGGCCGGCCCCCGATGACCTTCGCTTGGCCATGAAGCTCGACTCGCTGCAGCGGCAAGTTCACGCGCTCCATCTGGAGTTGCCCAAATACAACCTGGCGGTGTGGACGATGGGCAACGTGAGTGCGCGCGCCCCCGAGACCGGCTGGGTGGTCATCAAGCCCAGCGGCGGGCGCTACCAGGACTTGCGCCCGGACAACCTGGTAATCGTGGACCTGTACGGCAACGTGGTCGAGGGCGACTTGGCTTACTCCGGCGACACACGAACCCATTTGTATATTTACCGCCACCGCCCGGATGTGAGCGGCGTGTGTCATACCCACAGCAGGTTCGCCGCGACCGCTTTCGCTGCCGTCGGCCGGCCGATCCCTTGTTTGCTTACCGGCATGTCCGGCGAGTTCGGCGGCGAAATTCCGCTCGGCGGATTTGCGCTCATCGGTGGCGAGGCGATCGGCCGGGAGGTGCTGCGCGTGATTGGGGATAGCAAGGCGGTGGTCGTGCAGAACCACGGGGTGTTCACCATCGGCAAGACCGCCGAGGCTGCCGTTAAAGCTGCGGTGATGGTTGAAGATGCCGCGCGCACGTCGTTCTATGCGTTGCAGCTCGGTGCGCCCATCCCCATCGCCCCGGACGACATTGCGAAGTTGCACGACCGTTACAGCAACGTATATGGCCAACGCGCTTGAGCCATGCTACAGCCGGTGCAGATTCAACTGTTCGTCCTGGCTTCGCTCGCACTGTTGGTGGCGCCTGGCCCGGCCGTGCTCTACATCGTCGCCCGCAGCGTGAGCCAAGGCCGGCTGGCCGGCATGGTATCGGCAGCCGGCGTGCAAGTGGGCGCTTTGGTGCACATCGTCGCAGCGGCGCTGGGTCTCTCGGCGGTGCTGCTCTCTTCCGCGTTGGCTTTCAACGCGGTGAAGTACCTCGGCGCAGCCTATCTCATCTATCTCGGTGCGCGCCAATGGCGGACGCGCGAACCGGCAACCGGCGCGCCGGCCACACCCCGGGAGTCGTTGCAGCGCGTCTTCGCGCAGGGCGTCGTCGTCAACGCGTTGAACCCGAAGACCGCGCTGTTCTTTTTTGCCTTCCTGCCGCAGTTCGTTGATCCCGCGCAGGGCGATGTGGCGGCGCAGGTGCTGCTGCTGGGCCTGCTGTTCGTTGCGCTGGCCATGGTGAACGACGGGGCCTATGCCCTGCTGGCCGGATCGCTGGGGAATTGGCTGCGCGGCAACCGGCGTTTTTGGCGCGGTCAGCGCATCTTCGCCGGCGCGGTGTGTGTCGGCTTGGGCGTGATGACGGCCCTCTCCGGCTCGCGCAGCCCCTGAGCGCTGAGCCGCTATGGGCTGGGCGCCGTCTCCGATTCTTGGAGGCCGTCGCCCGTCCTTTAGCCCGGCATCGGCCTCCCGTTGCCTCGGCGGTGCACCATGATGATCTCGGCCATGATGCTGACCGCGATTTCTTCCGGCGTCTCGGCGTTCAGCTCTAGGCCGATGGGCGCCCGCACGCGCTGGAGCATCGCGTCGCTCACGCCGCGCTCGCGCAGCGCTTCGGCGGCCGTCATCCAGCGCCGCCGGCTGCCGATGACGCCGATATACGCGACTGGCGAATCGAGCAGGGTGGGCAGGGCGTCCACGTCAATCGGGTAGCCGCGCGTGACGAGTGCGACATAGGTCCGGGCGGTGAGGGGCACTTCGGCCAACCGCGTGCTCAGCAGGCCGGGAAGATAGACATCCGCGCCGGGGCATTGTTCGGGCGTGCATAGCTCGGCGCGGTCGTCGCTGACGATCACGCGAAAGCCGCACCACTTGGCTAGGTGCGTCAGCGCGCGCCCGACATGGCCTGCGCCGACGATGAGCAAGGTGGGGGCCGGCAAGAGTGGCTCGATGAACAGCTCGACAGTGCCGCCGCACACGCCGGGGTCTCCTTTGGCCAGGTCGGCCAGTGAATAACCCGCGACGCGCGCCTGACCATCGGCGATGGCGCGTTGCGCCAGTTGGATGGCGCGGTTCTCCATCTCGCCGCCGCCGATGGTGCCGCCCAGGATCGCGCCGTCGGCGGCGATGAGCATCTTCGCGCCCGCGTGGCGCGGCACGCTGCCGCTGGTGCGGATGACGGTGACGAGCGCGCAGGGTTCGCCGCGCTCGACACATTGCGAGGCAAGGCCGAGGATGTTCATTGCGCTCATGTTAATCGCTGCTGATTTTCTCGACGCGCATCTCGATCTTCCGGCTGGGGCGCAGTGTGACGAGCGGACGAATGCCCACCTCGCCGGGGGTGACGTTGACCAGGCGCGCGTGTTGCGCGAACGTGCTCACGACAATTTGTCCTTCCATGAGCGCGAATTGGCCGCCGATGCACGCGCGCGGGCCGATGCCGAACGGGATATAGCCGGCCCGCGGCAGCGCCTGCTCGTTCTCCAGGGCAAAGCGCTCGGGGTTGAATCGTTCGGGCTCTGGAAAGATGGCCGGGTTGCGATGCACGCTATACGGCGAGATCATCACCCATGCGCCGGCCGGGATGATGTAATTGCCTAACCGCACGTCGCGGATCGCCTCGCGCCCGATGGTGAAGCCGCCCGGATAGAGCCGCATCGCCTCTTTGTACACGCGCAGGGCGTAGGGCCGTTGGAAGGGGGCGCTGTTCTGCGTGTCGCCGGCTGCACATGCCTCGCGGGCTTCGCGCTCCAGGCGGGCTTGCACCTCTGGGAGGCGCGCCACCAGGTAGAACAACCACGTCAGCACGGTGGCCACCGTCTCATGTCCGGCCACGAACATGGTGATGACCTCATCGCGCACTTCATCGTCGGTGAGCGATTCGCGGTCTTCCGTCTGCGCTGCAAGCAGCATGTCCAGAAAATCGTCGCCGCGCGGTGCTGGTTGTGCGCGCCGGGCGCGGATCAAGCTGCGCACGGTGGCATCCACGCGCGCAATGGCCGCTAACGCCTCACGGTTGCGGCGCGCGATCGAGCGGACGAGCGGCAGCGTCACCCGGCCCGAGAGGCCGTTCACGTAGTCCAGGGCGCAGTCAACATCGCGGCTGAATCCATCCGCAATCTCGTTCACGTCGCGGGTGAAGAGCGCGCGACCGACGATGGTGAGGGTCAGCCGCTTCATCTCGCGCTCCAGGTCAATCACCTGGCCATCCTGCCAACTGGCGATCGTCTCACGCGCTGCCTGCGCCGCCACTTCCTGGTAAGCCAGGATGCGTTGTCGGTGAAAGGCCGGCGCGACCAACCGGCGGTGCCTGGCCCACGTGGTGCCATCGCTGACCAGCAGACCATCGCCCGTGAAGACGCTCAGGGTCTTCACCGCCGGCATTTTGCGGAAGGCGCTGGCCTGCTCGACGAGGATGGTATGTACCCACTCCGGCCGGTTCACGCAGATGATGTGCACCGGTCCGGCTTTGAATTGACCGATGTCTCCAGCGGCGCAGCTCAGCCTGAGGAGGAAGGCGCTGGGATTCTTGAATGCTTCGAGCAGACTCGACAGGCTGCGAAATGTGCCCAGAGTTGGGATCTTGTGATCTGCCACAACAACGACTCACTTTCCACTTGTCAACCAACCCGATGAGGAAGACGACCCGGCCTATGTTGGCCCGCGCGCGTCATCGGCGATGGACAGAACGGCGCGGCGCACCAGCACATGCGCCATCTCCTTGCGGTATGCCGCGCTGCCCAGCCAGTCGCCTGGTGGGTTGAGCATCTGCATCTGCGCGTCGAGTTCGCTTTCGAGCCAGTCGGACACATGCTTCTTCTCCAGGCCGAACTCGAGTCGGCTGAGGCGAATCGGCGTCGGGGCGACGCCGCCGACGGCGATGCGGACATTGCCGGCGATGCCATCCTTCATGGCAAACGATGCGGCAGCGCACACGATGGGATAGTCCTTCGGTGTGCGTGCCACGCGCCGGTAGGCGCTGCGCGTGTCGGGCGTGGGGATCGGCATGCGAACCTCGGTGATGAGCACGCCTTCCGCCAGCACTTGCCGGCGGTAGGCCAGGAAGCCGGCGAGCGGGATCACCTTCCAGAAGTCGTCCGGTTCTTGCGCGTCCTTGGATCGGTCGCGGGCGCCGGCCACCACCACCTCGGCGTCGCAGGCCAGCAGCGCCGTCACCAACGGTGAGGCGGCGTCGGCCGTCACAATGGCGCCGGCGATTGTGGCGCGGTTGCGAATGTTCAGGCCGGACATCGCCTGCGCCGTCTCGCCGATGATGCGCAGCGCGCTGCGGGCGTTTAGGCCAAGCAGCTCGCTCTCCACGAGCGCCTGGTGCGTCACGGCAGCGCCGATGCGCAGCAGGTTGCCCTCGACCACGATGCGGTTCAGGCCTAAGTGGGCGATGTCTACCACGGCTTCCACGTCGCGCGGCGCTTCGCCTACCAGCCAAGTGCCGCCGGCCAACACGACCGTGCGCGGCTCCTTCCGCTTGAGCAGCTCGACCGCCTCCGTTAACCCCTGCGGCCGGTGATACTCCTTCAGATTCAGCATAACCATGCTGTGTAATTTATCATCCTTCATCCATCGCTGCGGATGATCGGTCAGACTTTGCCTTCATAGACCATCACGCCGATGCCATGTGGCCCGATGATGTGGCCGACGGTTGCGCCGCACGACTTCACCGGAATTTCCTTCATCCTGGTGAAATGCGTTTGGAGCGCTTCGATCAGCGCCCGGGTGCGGTCGTTCGGTTGTGGCGAAAGCTGCAGCACGGCGAGTTGCGCTCGGTCATCGAACTCGGTCACGAATTCGAGCACCTTTTCGATGGCGCGTTCTGCCGTGCGAACTTTTTCTACGGCGACGAGGTCGCCATCTTCCATAGATAGGCAGGGGATGACGCCCAACATGGCGCCGAGGATAGCCTGCGCTGGCCGCAGGCGCTTGCTGTGTTCCAGGTAGTCCATGTCGTCCGAGATGAAAATGCCGTAGATCTGCTGCATGAGGCCGCGCAGATGTTTGACGATCGCCTCGCCGGCCTCGCCGGCCTCGGCCAGCTTCACGGCTGCCCGTGTGAGTTCATTTAATCCCAGCGCCATGCTGCGCGAGTCCACGATGTGGATTGTGCAACGCCCCCGATAGGCTTCGCGCGCCTTCAGCGCGTTCTGCACCGTCTCGCTGAGTGCTGACGACACATGGATCGAGATGACCTCTGCGCGCTTGTCGGCCAATGCAGCGTATACGCGGTCGAAGTCCTCGATGCGAGGTGCGCGCACGGCGAATGGGGACTTCGAGCGGATCGCTTGCTGCGCCAAATCGGTGTCGCTCAGGTCCAGGTCCTCGCGATACGTTTGCCCGTTCAGCACGACGTAGTGTGGGAGCACAATCACGTCGTGCGCCTTGGCCCAATCTAGCGGCAATCGTGCGGCGCTATCGGTGACGACGCGGATCGGCGGGGTGCGACAGAGGGTCATGCGTCATTCGATGCTGACGATGAAGTAATAGTGCGGCTGGCCTCCGGCGACGAGTTCGACCTGGTGGGATGGATAAGTTTGGCGCACCGCCTCGGCGATCGGCGTCGCTTCCGCTTCGGTCAGCCCGTTGCCATAGAACAGCGTGATGAGTTCGCGCTCGCGGGCGTTGGCTTTCTCGAGCAGCGCCAGCAGGGTGGCCGGGATGCCATCGTCGGCCACGGCGAGCTGGTCGTCAATCAAGCCGATGACCTGACCGGCGCGCACGCGCACGCCGTTGATGGTCGCGTCGCGGGTCGAGACGGTGATCTCGCCGGTCGTGACGCGCTGCGCGGCTTCGCGCATGGCGGCGGCGTTTTCTTCCGCGCTGGCATCGGGGTTGAAGGCGATGGCTGCGGCGATGCCCTGCGCCACCGTGCGCGTGGCCACGATGCAAGCCGGCGTCTCGCTGATCTCCGCTGCTTGTTCCGCCGTCATGATGACGTTGCCGTTGTTGGGCAGCAGGATGACGCTGCGCGCGTTGGCTTTCGCGATTGCGTTCAGGAAGTCATCCACGCTTGGATTCATCGTCTGCCCACCCTCGACGACGACGCGCACGCCCACCTCTTTGAATGCGCGCGCCAGGCCGTCGCCGGAGGCGACGGCGACAATGGCCGTTGGGGCTGCGGGCAGGCTCTCTTCGGCTGGGCGAGCGGGCGGCGCCGTATGCGCGGTGAATGCTTCGGACTGCGCCTGCATATCCTCGACGACCACGTCGCGCAAGGAGCCAAGCCGTGCGCCGTAGCTGATGGGCACGCCGGGGTCGGGCACGTGCACGTGCACTTTGACGATGTGCTCATCGCCCATCACCAGCGGACATTCGCCCATCGCTTCGATGTCGGCGCGAATCTGGGCGACATCGAGCGCCTGGCCGCTGCGGGCGTAGATCAGGTATTGCACGTCGTAGCCCCAGCCGCCCTCGTGTTGCAAGTTGGCCTCGCTGCTCAGCCGGACGCTGCTGGCCGCGCGCGAGGCGTCTTCCACCGGTAAGCCGTTGACGAAGCGCCACATGCCTTCCAGGATGATAAACAAACCTTTGCCACCGGAATCAACCACGCCGGCTTGTTTAAGAATGGGCAACAGCTCGGGTGTTTTCTGGACGGAAAGATCGGCTTCAAATACGATTTTTTCCAGCCATTCCATTGATAGAGGTTTACCTTTAAAGGATTCAATGGCTGTGGCGATATCTTTCGCAACTGTTAAAATTGTGCCTTCGACGGGGCGGACGACACCTTTATAAGCCGTGTTTTTGGCTTCTACCAATGCCTTGATGAGAATTTCACCGTCCACTTCCTCAAAAGTGTCCAAAGCACGAGCAAAACCTCTCCACAATTGAGATAAGATCACACCGGAATTACCTCTTGCCCCCATTAGAGCACCTTGGGCAATGGCGTGAGCAACCTTTCCCACATTTCTTTCATCGGAATGCAGGATTTCATTATAAGCAGCCTGCATTGTCAAAAGCATATTTGTGCCCGTATCACCATCCGGCACAGGAAACACATTTAAGGAATTAACCAGTTGTTGATTGGCTTTCAACCAGAGCGTGCCGGCCTCTACCAGTCTTTTAAGCCCAATTCCATCCAGTTTCCCTGCCTGGGCAATTTCCTTTGCCTGAGGCAGGGTTGTTCGATTCATATCATCAATCATAGTGCTCCAAACCAATTCATTAGATTTTCTAATCCGTGTCGCTGATTCGCAAGCCGCGCACGTGAACATTGACTTCTTTCACGGGTAACTCGAGCCATTTCTCGATTTGATAGCGCACATTCTCCGCGACGCTAGAAGTTACCATTTTAATCCGAGTTCCGTATTCGACAATAATATAAAGGTCAATTACAATGCCATCTTCTTTGAACTCGACCTCAACGCCCTTGGAAGGATCTTTGACGATTTTATTGGCAAGATCCTCTGCCAGGTTCTTTGCAGCTAATCCCACAACACCATATGATTCAATTGCAGCCATGTGGGCAATGGATGCGATGGCGCGGTGTGATACGAAAATATTGCCTAGCGGATTTGTTTCGCTCATTATGACAATCCCTCTTTTATAAAACAATTCGTATTGAAAAAAGATGCGCTGTGTGGTAAAATACCAACTTGCGTCCGGTCATTATGCGGCTGGAAGAGAGTTTTGTTGCTGGAAAGGATTTGATGATCATGGCTAAATGCGAACGATGCGGAAAAACAACAACTTTTGGTCATAACCGAAGTTTCTCCATGCGTGCCACAAACCGCTCCTATAAACCCAACCTGCAGCGGGTGATGGTGATGGAAAGCGGCCGGAAAGTTCGGCGTATATTATGTGCAAAATGCATTCGGACATTGGTTAAGACCAAGTAGTTCAATCCTTTCGAGAGATACGGTTTTATCAACCGTTTTCTTGAATTTGCGGCGAAAGCCGCATTTTTTTTTGTAATTCAGTTCGGAGTGAAATTACACCCTCTGCAATTCCCTGCGGATGCTTAAAGATTGCGGTGGCTGCAACGAAGCAATTAGCACCAGCTTGCGCAACGACGGAGATGTTTTGCGGGTTGATACCTCCGTCCACCTGAAGAATGGCCCTTAAATTTGTCTTTTCTATCATGTTCTTGATGGTGCTGATTTTTCCTAGCATTTGGGGTATAAAGGATTGCCCTGAAAATCCGGGGTTTACGGTCATGACCAAAACCAAGTCGGTGAAAGGTAAAATGGCTTCAACAGCTTGAGCGGGAGTTCCCGGATTCAGAACAATGCCTGCTTTGGCGCCAAGGGATTGAATGACTTGAAGGGTTCGATGGACATTAGAATTGCCTTCAATATGGATGCTGACCCAATTGGCACCGGCGTTAATGAAGGATTGGATGTGATTCTCCGGTTTTTCAATCATAAGATGGACATCAAGTGGGAGAGATGTAATTCTCCGGCAGGTTTCAACGATGAATGGACCCATGGTAATGTTGGGTACAAAATGGCCATCCATCACATCAATGTGAATCCAGTCAACGCCGGCGTCCTCCGCCTTGTGTATTTGATCCGCGAGGTTAGCAAAATCTGCTGAAAGAATTGAAGCTGACAGGTAAAACAAGTCAATAATCCCTTTCAAATGGGAGGATTGAAAGAAAACCAGATATACAACCACAAGGGGATCAAACCGCCAACCGCTAAAATGGCCAGCAAGGCAAGAAAGATTGTCAACCAATCAATGTTCAATGTGGTATCATCGCTCGCTTGGGAAGCTTGGGGAAGCGATGAAGAGGAAGCCGGTTGTACAGAAATTAATTGAGGTTGAGTATCTGCTTCGCTGGGGTTTTGGTAGGTTAGAATAGGGGCTTCTGGATTATTTTGTAAAAAGGTAGATAACACCCTGGCAAACTGATCGGCGGTGCGATAGCGAGCTGCCGGTTCTTTGGATAACACTTTCAGGATGATTTGCTCAAGGGTGGGTGGAATTTCAGGATTAAAGCGACGAGGAGGCGGTGGTAGTACTTCTCGGTGCATCCGGGCTAATTCAACGGGGTCGCTGCTTTGAAACGGCAGTCTTCCCGTCACCATTTCGTATAAAACCACTCCCAACGAATATACATCTGAAGCGGGTGAAGGAGGTTCACCCGCAGCCTGTTCAGGTGAGAAATACAATGGCGATCCCCAAACCACATCCGATTTTTCTTCGGGATGAATACTTGCCATGGCGCGGGCGATGCCAAAATCAGTTACCTTGATACGCTGATCAGGAGTGACGAGGATATTGTGGGGTTTGACATCACAATGGATTAGCCCTGCCCGATGCGCGTAGCCAATTCCGGCTGCGGCTTGAACAATGATGTTGACTGCTTCCTCAATCGGCAAACGGGTTCTTTCGCGCAAAATCGTTTTTAGATCTGTGCCCGGCAAATATTCCATGACGAGGAACAGACGATCGGAATCAAAGCCAAAGTCATGTACCGTTACGATGTTGGGATGGGAGAGGTTTGCCGCCGCTTTGGCTTCTAAGCGAAATCTTTCTCGGAAGGCTTCGTTTTTGGAATAGTCCTCGCGCAGGATTTTGATGGCAACTGGCCGTTCGAGCATGGTGTCACGGCCTAAATAGACAACTGCCATACCACCCGTTCCTATTGTTTGGAGCAGTTGGTAGCGGTTGCCTAAAACAGGTACAACAGTTTTCGAATCTTCCATAATCCTAGATAATATTGGCTGAATTATATCACACCACTTCGAAGTGGAATTTCTGGCGTGGCATCGGAGTTATAATCTAGATATTCTATCCGTGGAGAGTTATTCTTGAAAACATTGATCTCTTACCTCCAAAAACACCCCATTCACATATTATTATTGGCAATTCCAGTTAGCGTTATTTCTGAGATTTTTAACTGGAGAGCGATCTGGATTTTTGGTTTCTCCGCAATTGCTGTGATCCCTTTGGCATCTTTAATTGGGGAATCAACCGAGGCATTGGCCGCTTATACCGGCCCAAAAATTGGTGGATTACTCAATGCTACTTTGGGAAATGCTGCGGAATTAATCATTACCATCATGGCCATCCGTCAGGGGTTACTGGAGTTGGTTAAAGCTTCCATCACAGGGTCAATCATAGGAAATCTATTGCTGGTCATGGGTCTTTCTATGCTTCTTGGGGGACTAAAAAACGGTATTCAAAGGTTCGATCGTCAGCAATCTTCGAATCATGCTGTGATGCTGGTCGTTGTCATTATCGCATTAATTATTCCATCCTTTTTCAGCCATTCCATTGGTGTCGAAGGGAGTTGGGGGGTTGAACTGTTGAGTCTAGGGGTAGCAGGAGTAATGATTGCTTTGTATATGATTGGTTTAATTTATACCCTGAGAGTAGCCAAAAGCCCGATCGCAGTCGCTGCGGTTCAGTTAGAGAGCGAAGTCAGCCGGCTTTGGAAACCTTCGCGTGCCATTTCCATACTGGCATTATCCACCCTGGGGGTAGTGTTCATGAGCGAGTTTCTGGTTGGTTCAGTGGAAGAGGTGATAGTGTCGTTTGGTGTATCGGAATTCTTTTTAGGAGTGATTCTTATCCCACTCATCGGAAATATTGCAGAACATCTGGTATCGGTAACGGTGGCGGTTCGGAATAATATGGACCTTTCATTAGAAATTGCGGTATCATCCAGTTTACAAATTGCATTGTTTGTTGCTCCCTTACTGGTTTTTATCAGTTTATTGATTGGTAATCCTCTAACCTTAATTTTCAACCGATTTGAATTGCTTGCGTTGGGAGGCGGGGTTGTAATAGCCGCAATGGTAGCCTTTGACGGAGAGTCAAACTGGTTAGAAGG
>NZ_JAAFGM010000031.1 GCF_012931985.1 Candidatus Roseilinea sp. NK_OTU-006 | reverse complement strand
CATCCTTCTCCTGGCGATACAGGGCATACAACTGCTCGACGCTCTCAGCGATCTCAATCGGTTGTCGCGGTCGTCCTGTTCTCATACGCCAAGTTTATTTAGCACACCTTGACTCCGCAAGCGGTATAACAACCACTTCCAACGGCTAGCCCCCTACGCAGCCCGCCGCTGAACCGGGCCATTGGAAACCGGAGGACACCACGGGAGCATGGCCAAGGAGGAGCTGGAGAAACGGAATGCTCTTTTCCGGCAGGAGGACAGGATGCCTACATCAAAACGCTTTTAACCGAGTGTTTGCAATAGGGCACAACATCGCCGTAATCGCCGGCGAGGCGCACCGCCAGCCCGCCTCCGCCGGTAGTACGCAAGTATTGGTTTGTCCCTTTATAGTGGAAAAGTGACGAGCAAGCCTATTGAAACAAGCAAAGCGAGGTTTATTGCGCCTCCCATGAAGTCTTTGGCGGAATAATCGGCCTTGTTTTCGATGTAGGTGCTCGGCCGAGCATACTTGGGTCAATGTCTCCCCCTTCCCCATCCTGCTCTGTTGCGGCATAGGCCAAAATGATTTACGTGGCAGAACTTTTTTACTGGCAAGATCAGCAAAGTTTTCCCTTTCAAAAGCTGCGGTTGCTTGGCGCCCAAATGTGTTATACACCTATGCAATGGCAAACAAGGTTGACGATAAGTGAAAGGCGGGCTAACCCGCGCTTGCATCTGACGCCGCTCCGCGACGCAGGGGAAGCGCAAGCCGTTGAGTATCTCACTATGCAGGCAATCATCTATGGTCGGTGCTCGATTGACTGAACCTCAGCCCGTGGACTTGAATCCGGAGATTCGCCGCATTGTTGATGACGCGCGCAATGTATGGATGCGCCGGTTGATCGACCACTCGCGAGCGAACGCGCTCCTCTTCTACCGCGACCTCAAGGTCGGCACCCTCGACCTGACTGCAGCGACGAAGGCGGTAGGCCGTCTGCTGGCAGGCGAGGAACTCAAGGTCGAATCGCTGGTCTCACTGGGACGGTATGCGGATAGCCCTGATCCCATCGCACCGCCCCAGGCCGAAGCCGAGGCGCACCGGAAGGTACGAAGCGCGCTTGTAGCGCTCCAGCGCAAGGCGTTGAGCAACCTCGAGGAGAAAGGTATCGAGACGCTTCACCTGGCAATGGGGATGGCTACCTGGCCTGCCTCCGATGGTGGGCGGCCATACAATGCGCCCGTGCTGCTGCTACCGGCCCGAATCAAGGCGCGCGGCCGGACAGGCAACGACCTGCGACTTGCAGTCGCGGGCGAACCACACATCAACCCGGTGCTTCTATATGTGCTCGAGGAGGATTACGCGATCCGCATCGACGCGTCCGCAATGCTCAGCGAGTGCGGCGGCGAAGACGAATCCGGGCAGTGGCATATCAACCCAGAAAAGGTGTTTGAGCGCATTGAGCGCGCGGCCACAAGCATACCGAGCTTCGGGGTAACGCGGCGCGTGGTCCTGGCCAACTTTCAGTTCGCGAAGATGGCCATGGTCGAGGATCTGAAGAGGAATGGGGACGCCATAGCTTCGAGCGTCATCGTTGCGGCCATCGCCGGCCATGTGCCCTCACGACAGAAGCTGGCCCAGGCGGTGGTCAACATCGAACCTCGCCAGTTGGATAACCGGCCCGCTTCCGATGATTACTTGGTGCTCGATGCAGACTCCTCGCAGCATCGTGTCATCGTGCTTGTGGGCAAAGGGCAGAACGGTGTCATACAGGGGCCACCAGGGACTGGCAAGAGCCAGACGATCTCGAATCTCATCGCGCAGAGCATCGCCGAGGGGCGCCGCGTGCTCTTCGTCGCAGAGAAACGGGCGGCGCTGGATGCGGTCATCAAACGGCTGAGCCATCCGGATGTGGGGCTCGGCCATTTGGTGCTCGATCTACACGGCGCATCGGTGTCGCGGAAGGAGGTGATGGCGCGGCTTGCACACGCACTGGAGCAGATACGTCATGCGCTGCCGGCGGACGGAGCCGAGGCGGTCCATCGGGAATTTGAGGTTCGGCGCAAACAATTAAACGAACACGCGCAGCGGGTGAACCAAATTCGCCAGCCGACCGGACTCAGCGTGAACCAGATGATCGGTAGGCTGGTCCGCCTACCGGCAGCAGCGAACTGTGCGCTTCGATTCCGTGGAAAGACACTGAACGAGCTGACGGCTGAGCGCGCAAGCGAGGTAAGGCAGTGGCTCCTTGAGGCTGCCGCCAATCCGACTCTGTTCCTCGGCATAGATCCCTCGCCGTGGAACAACGCAGATATCAAGGACAATAGTCGTGCCCAGGAAGCATTAGACCTGGCTACCCAAGCGGCTAATGAACTCTGGCCTGAGTTCGAGCGGCTTCTCGAACAGCGAGTGAACCAGCTTGGCGTTCGGTCACCGCAATCGCTCGGTGAGGTTGCTGCGTTCTTGTCCATCTTCCGCGATGTCCGAAGCATCCGAAAGCAATACGGCGGCGAGATATTCTTGTCGAATCCCGGTGAGTTGGCAAAGGCGCTTCAGCCTGCAGCAGCCGGATGGTTCGCCCGTATACGGGCGTTCCTGACCAACCCGCTATACCGCGCCGCGCGCAAGCGCCTGCTCGCGTTGCGCAGAGAACGGGCGCCGACCGCAACGCTGCGACAGGAAGCGTTGCAAGCCGAGGACGTCCTCCGCCGTTGGAAAGCCTTTGCGCCATCTTCAACCGTGCCTGTTGAGGCGGACGCTGAAATCGAACTCATTACTGCGTTCGACGCCCTCAACGAAGCGACAAAGAAACTTGGGGCCATAACGGAAGCAGGTCCATTTGACGACATGCCGCTTTCGGCAGCAGGTGAACGGCTGCGGGACCTCGCCGCCGACCGACAAACGCCGTTTCGCTTGCCAGGCATCCACGCTCTTCGATTGCGCCTCAGCGAGAAGGGGCTCGGCGATTTTGTCGCTGATCTTCGCAAGCAGGGTGTTGCTGCTGAGCACTGGCCGGCGCGATTCGAGTATGTCTGGCTTTACTCGGCGCTGGAGCAAGCGTTGGGATCCGACCCAGCGCTCGCTTCGTTCAACGGCCGCACCCACGAGCAGATCATCGAGGATTTCGAGCATCTGGATCGTGAACGCATCCGCCTAGCAGCTCAGCGCGTACGCAGACTCCATGGCGAGCATGCGATCGAAGCGATGAACCGCCACTTCGACCAGGCAGATTTGGTTCGGAGAGAGACGGCCAAGAAGTCACGGCACATTCCGCTGCGCGAATTGTTGGCCCGCGCGCCTGATGTTCTCACGCGGATCACGCCTTGCTGGGTCGCAAGCCCGCTGTCGGTCAGCCAGTTGCTGGATAGTAGCAAACGCCATTTTGACATTGTGATCTTCGACGAAGCAAGCCAGATTCTTCAAGAAGAGGCGGTCCCGGCGCTCTACCGCGCAGAACAGGTGGTGGTGGCGGGTGATCGGCACCAGTTGCCACCTACAACGTTCTTTGCGACGGTCGTCGAAGGTGCGGATGAGATCCCTGATGAGGATAAGACGGGCAAGACTGCTGACGCGATTCTTGGGTTTGAGAGCCTGCTCGATACGCTGGAGGCCTTCCTCCCCAACTGGCTTTTAGAGTGGCACTACCGAAGCGAAGACGAGCGCCTGATAGCGTTCAGCAACGCCCACGTGTACTCAGGTCGGCTCGTAACCTTTCCGAGCGCGCGTGGTCAGGAGGTAATTCGGCACATTCTCGTACCACACGACCCCGGGTTAGGTGAACAAGAGGAAAGTGCATCGCGGGAAGTCGAGGAGGTCGTGCGCCAAGCGCTGCTACACGCGGAGACGCGGCGGCACGAGTCCCTCGGCGTCATCACTATGGGCATCAAGCACGCAAACCGCATACAGGCTGCACTGGACCGCGCCCTCGACCGGCGGCCCGACCTCGCGGACTTCTTCTCGCTCGACTGCGAAGAGCGTTTCTTTGTCAAAAACCTAGAGACCGTGCAGGGCGATGAGCGTGATGCCATCATCTTGTCGATCGGCTATGGCAAAACGGCGAACGGCGATCTGCCGCATCGCTTTGGTCCGCTCACCCAGGACGTCGGTTACCGCCGCCTGAATGTAGCTATCACTCGGGCGAGGCGTCGGATGTGCGTCATCAGTTCCTTCTCCCACAACGAGATCGATCTGAATCGCTCCGGAAGTCGGGGCGTGCAGTTGCTCAAAGCGTATCTGGAGTACGCTGCTAGTGGAGGCACGCGCCTGCCCGAGGTCGAGCGCGCAGGAGAAATTAGCCTCAATCCATTCGAGGCCGACATCCGCGACGCGCTGGAGGCTAAGGGGATCAAGACACGGCCCCAGTTCGGTGCGTCTCGCTATCGCATTGATCTGGTCGCCATGCATCCGAAGAAGCCGGGGCGGCCGGTGCTCGCGATCGAATGCGATGGCGCGTCGTATCATTCAAGCGCCACCGCGCGGGACCGCGATCGGCTTAGGCAAGCTCATCTCGAGCGGCTGGGCTGGCAGTTTCACCGCATCTGGTCAATCGACTGGTTCTACCACCGCGAGCGGGAGATTGAGCGCGCGATTGCGGCATACGAGGAGGCTGTCCGCTGGGCGGATCGGTCGGATGGCGATACCTGCCCCGGGCAAGCTCCGGGCGGAGCTCAACCCATGACGCAGGCTCAGCAGCAACCAGTCGTACGACAGCGCAGGCCACGGCCGCCCGTGCCAGCGCGCGAGACGATCGACCAGTACAGTGACCGCGAATTGCGGCAGATCGCCGAGTGGATCGCATCCGACGGTTTGCTACGCACGGACGAGGAACTCATCCGTGAGATTTTCGAGACGCTGCCATTCCAGCGGCTAGGCAACCGAATAAGAGAGCGCCTGAAGATAGTCGTGGAGACGATGCGACGGGGTTAGCGAACTCGGAGGTTGCCGTGATGAGCAGGGATACGCGCTGCCGTCCAACAACGGCATGTAGCGGACGGCGCTGAGCGCCGCCGATAACGCACACCACGCCTACGCCGCGAGCATGCGTAGGGCAGCGGCGGTCAGCAGAGCAGCCGATAAGGGCAGCGCATCCTCGTCAATCTGAAATCGGGGGCTATGGTGTGGCTCGGTCATCCCCTTGGCGCGGTTACCCGCCCCGACGAACGCGTACACGCCGGGGACCGCTTGAAGGAAGAAAGCACAATCCTCGGTGGCCATGATGCGATAGTCGCTGCGAACCCGCTGCGGGCCCACCAAAGCCGCCGCCGTCTCGCGCACGAGGCGGGCCAATGCCGGGTCGTTCACCGTGGCCGGCGTGCTCGGCTCCGCGAAGGTCACGGCGGCCTCCACACCCAACCCTGCGGCGACCTGCGCCACGATTTGCTGGACGCGCACCCGCATCAATTGCATGACCGATTCCTCAAACGCGCGAAGGGTGCCTTGCAGTTCAACCACATCAGGAATCACGTTCGGCGCGGCGCCGCCATGGATGCAGCCCACGGTCACCACGCCCTGAGCCATGGGATCAACGTTGCGCGCCACGATGGTCTGAAGCGCGGTGATGATGTGGGCAGCGGCTACGATTGGATCCGCGCTCAGGTGCGGTGCGGCGCCATGCGCGCCGCGCCCGCGCACGGCAATGCGGCAGGTGGCGCTGGCCGCCAGCGTCGGCCCATCGGTCACGCCGACCGTGCCGACCGCTTCAGTAGCCCACACGTGCATCGCCAGCACGCGGTCCGGCGCCGGATCGGCCAGCACCCCATCGTGAATCATGGCCAATGCGCCGCCGACAACCTCCTCGGCCGGTTGAAAGACGAACTTCGCCACCCCACCCCACTGATCACGATGACGCGCCAAAAGCTCAGCCACCCCCAGCCCAATCGCCGTGTGCGCATCGTGGCCACAAGCGTGCATCTTGCCCGGATATTGCGACTTGAACGGGACGTCCACCGCCTCTTGGATGGGCAACGCGTCCATGTCGAAACGCAACATTAAGGTGAGCGGACGATCGGTTGCCCCTGTGCCTTTCAGCAGACCCACCACGCCGGTTCGGCCGATGCCGGTTTGCACCGCATAGCCCAGGGCGCGCAACCGCTCGGCAACAATGCCGGCAGTGCGCACCTCTTGAAAGGCCAGTTCGGGATGCTGATGGAGATCGCGCCGCACGGCGATCAGGGAATCGCGCATCGCTTCGGCTTCGGCGCAAATCTGAGACAAAGACAAGGACATCATAGGCTGTGCCTCCTCAACGAACGGGGCGCATTGGGGTTGAATCTCAAGATACCGCAGGCCCACCGCCGACCTGGCCGATGAACACCTCGAACGGCGCCAACGCCAACGCCGCCAGGGAGACAGTCTGGCCCTCGCGCTCGTGAGAGGAGAACAGGCAATGCGCTGTGGGCCAAGGCAGAGCCAAACCGGCCACCTGCGGCTCGGCCGACATGTTCAAAACGACCAAGCAGGCGCGATCAGCGCCGGGATCGCGGCGGAGAAAGGCCAGATAGGTCTCGGCATCCTCGTTCACCGGCATGTAACCGCCGGACAGCAGCGCCGGTGTGCGCTTGCGCAGGTGGATCAACCGCCGGTAGAAGTTCAGCAGCGAGCGAGGGTCGTTGGTTTGGTCGGCCACGTTGACTCCGTGGGCATAGTTGGAGTTGACGGGCAGCCATGTCTGCACGCCGGGCGGGCTGAAGCCGGCGTTGGGCGCGTTGGCCCATTGCATTGGCGTTCGGCAGCGGTCGCGGGTCATGCGCGCGGCCATGCCCATCGCCGTTTCGGGCGAGAGGCCATCGCTCAAGGCGAGGTGGTAGAGGTTGATCGCCTGGTTGTCGCGCAATTGGTCGAAGCGTTCCAGCAAGAGATCGGTCATGCCGATCTCCTCGCCATAGTACAACACCGGCGTGCCAGGCAGGGTGAGCAGCAGCGCTGCATTCACCCGAGCAATCGAGGCATCGTGTTGGCCATCGCCGAAAGCACTCCAGAGGCGCGTCGAGTCATGGTTACCCAGCGTGTTACACGGCCACGCGCCGGGCGGGAGCTTGCTCAACCGATCGGCCTGATTGGCGCGCACCCAAGCGGGCGTGAGCCGATTCGTGCGCATGAGCGGGAAGTTAAACACAAGGTGCAGTTCGTCATCGCCGTTGCCATAGTAAGCTGGGTCGTCGTCCTCGCCGATCAGCACGCGGTCGCCGGGATACGTATCCACCAGCGCCCGCAACTCCTTCATCACGGTGTGCACCTCGGGCCGGCCAAACTGATACCTGAACATGACCATGAGTTCGGCCATCAGCGCCTGCTGCTCCTCCGGCGGGCGATTCTCGCGCCAGGCGCGCAGCATCTCAATTTGTGAGAGGCGAGCGGTGTGGTTGGGGTAGGCCGGGTCCTCAAAGAGGGTGCCGATGGCATCCAGCCGAAAGCCATCCACGCCCATGTCCAGCCAGAAGCGCACCGCTTGCCACATGGCCGCTTTCACCTGGGGATTGCGCCAGTTGAGATCGGGCTGTTGTTTGAGGAAGAAGTGATAGTAATACTGGCCGGTGGTGGGATCGAACTCCCAGGCCGAGCCGCCGAAGACGGAGTTCCAGTTGTTGGGCGGGCCGCCGTCGGGCGCCGGATCGCGCCAGATATACCAGTCCCGCTTGGGGTTATCGCGGCTGCGGCGCGACTCGATGAACCAGGGATGCTGGTCGGAGGTGTGGTTGAGCACCAAATCGAGCACCACGCGCATGCCGCGGGCGTGCGCGCCATCGAGGAAGCGCTTGAAGTCATCGAGCGTGCCGTACTCGGGCGCGACGCCGGTGTAGTCGGCGACGTCGTAGCCCAGGTCGGCGTTGGGCGAGGGGAAGTGGGGCGAAAGCCACAACGCATCCACGCCCAGCGATTGCAGATAGTCCAGCTTCGCGATCATGCCGGCGAAGTCACCGATGCCGTCGCCGTTGCCGTCGGCGAAGCTGCGCGGGTAGATTTGATAGAAGATGGCGCGTTGCCACCAGCGCAGGTGAGCCATTCAGATGATCTCGTAGATGAGCAGTATCATCAGTTGGATTGCGATGGTCACGGCAAAGACCTTCCACGAGCGCGGCCGGCCCAGGTTCAGGCGGTGCCACTCGCCGGTGCCGATGGCAAAGGCGATGAACCCAAACGCCAGGACCGGCAACAGGCAGTGACCAATCGCATCAGCCGATTCGTAATCGCCGCCGCCGAACCGCCCGGCGAGGCGCGCATAGATCAGGTAGTAGAGCTGGCGCAGGACATATACTTCCCACAGACCGAGAGCGACCGTGATCAGCCACAACACGAGCGCCAGCCCGGCGATCAGCACATCCTTCGCTCGGAGCTTGTGTTCGAACGGCACAAACGATCCTCTTACGCCGAGGACGACGTGGGCATATCTTGGCCTGGCGAGACCGGCCTCCTCGCGCAGTCGCCCGACCCATGCCGGCGCAGCATCGCCCTGGACTAGATCCCCTTCAGTTGAAGCTCCTCCGCACGGTGGCACGCCACCCAGTGATCGGGCTTCAGTTCGCGAAAGGCCGGCGCCTCGGTCTTACAGCGATCCACGGCATAGCGGCAACGCGGGTGGAAGTAGCAGCCACTGGGAGGATGGGCGGGGTCGGCCACATCGCCCTGCATAATGATGCGCTCCGACTTATAGAGCGGATCCGGTTTGGGCACGGCCGAGAGCAGCGCCTCCGTGTAGGGATGCAGGGGATTGGCGTAAAGTTCCTCTGCGCCGGCCATCTCCGCCACCTTACCCACATACATCACGGCCACTCGGTCTGAGATATGCTGCACCACGCTGAGGTCGTGGGCGACGAACAGGTAGGACAGGTTAAATTCTTTTTGCAAATCCTGAAGCAGATTCAACGTCTGCGCCTGAATGGAGACATCCAGCGCAGAGACCGGCTCGTCGCACAGCACCAAGCGCGGGTTCAGCGCCAGCGCGCGCGCGATGCCGATGCGCTGGCGCTGGCCGCCGGAGAATTCATGCGGGTAGCGGCGCAAGTGGTCAGCGCGCAAGCCGACGCGTTCCAGCAGATTAACGATGATCTCCTCACTGCGCCCCTTCTGATATTTGCCGTGGATCACCAGCGGCTCGGCGATGATGTCGGCCACCGTCATGCGCGGGTTGAGCGAATTGATCGGGTCCTGGAAGATCATCGCGATCTCCTGGCGGACCTTGGTCATTTGCTCGCGATTGAGTTCGAGCAGGTTGACCATGCGCGGCTGGCCGTCAGGGGAGAGAACGCGACTTTTAAAGAGCACCTGGCCGGCCGTCGGCTCATACAGGCGGATGATGGAGCGGCTGGCTGTGGTCTTGCCGCAGCCGCTCTCGCCGACCAGCCCTAGCGTCTCGCCCTCGCGCACGTATAGGCTGACGTCGTCCACCGCTTTGACGTAGCCGACCACGCGCCGAAGCAGCCCTTTCTGGATGGGAAAGTATTTCTTCAGCCCGTGGACATCGAGCAAGAGATTGTCCACCTTACCGTTCTGCGCAACCTCTGCCATAGCCGTTCACTCCTCATATAGCAAGCAGCGCACCCAGTGGTTGTCGCCGACATTGGTCCAGTTCGGGATAAGCTTGTCGCACTTGCCGGCCATGAAGGCCGGGCAGCGCGGATGGAACACGCATCCGGTCGGCAAATTGAGCGGATCAGGCACCATGCCCTCAATCGAGGCCAACCGCGCGCCGGTCTTTGGGCCGAGCTTGGGCACCGACTGCAACAACGCTTGGGTGTAGGGATGCTTGGGGTTGTAGAACAGATCCACCACCTTGGCGCGTTCCACCTGTTTGCCCATGTACATCACCACGATCTCATCGGCCATGCTGGCGATCACGCCCAGGTTATGGGTGATGAACATGATGGCCATGTTGGCCGTTTGCTGCAGCTCGCGCATGATGTCGAGGATCTGCGCCTCAATGGAGACATCGAGCGCGGTGGTCGGCTCATCGGCGATGAGCATGTACGGCTCGGTGGAGAGCGCGATGGCGATCATCACGCGCTGGCGCTGGCCGCCGGAGAGTTGATGGGGATAGCTATCCACGCGCTGCTCGGGCTTGGGGATGCCCACCCGCCGCAGCATCTCGATGGCGATTGCCCGCGCTTCGTCCTTCGTCACCGGGCGGTATTCCATGATCTTCTCGACCATCTGATCGCCCAGCGTCTTGACCGGCAGCAGGCGATGCAGCGTGATCGCCTCGTTCAGGTGCGCACCGGCGGTGTAGACCGGGGTGAGCGAACTCATCGGCTCTTGGAAGATCATGGCGATCTCGCCCCCGCGGATCTGACGCACCAACTCGCCGTCGGGATCGAGCTTGGTCATGTCAATGACCTCGATGTCTTTGGTCTTACCGTCCTTGCCGGGGTAACGCGAGTAGCGGTAGTAGAGGATCTCGCCGCCGGTGATTTTGCCGGGCCGGGGCACCATGCGCAAAATGGCGCGCGCGGTGACGGACTTGCCGCAGCCGCTCTCGCCGATGATGCCGACGGTTTGTCCGCGCTTGATGTCAAAGGTCAGGCCGTCCACGGCCTTCACGACGCCACCGCGGATGTTGAATTCCACCTTGAGGTCGCGCACTTCGATCAAGGTTTGGCGCACATCGGTCGGCCGGTCAGACGTCTCCAGGGATGTAGCAAGTGAGGGGGTGCTCATGGGTGATCTCCTCTAGCGGCCACTATACGGGTCAAGCGCGTCGCGCAGGCCGTCGCCAAGCAAGTTATAGGTGAGGATGGTGAGCAAGATGGGCGGCACCACCCACAGCAGCCAAGGGGTAAAGCGAATGGCCCGCACGGTGGCCGCATCTTGCAGCAAGGTGCCCCAACTCGTGAGCGGCGGGCGCAGGCCCAGGCCCAACCAGCTCAGCGCCGTCTCGGCCAGGATCATGCCGGGAATCGAGAGGGTCGCGATGACAATGACATGGCTCATGGTGCCCGGCATCAGGTGGCGAAACATGATGCGCCGATCTTTGGCGCCGAAGCTCTTGGCCGCCAGCGCATATTCGCGCTCGCGCAGCGAAAGGATCAACCCGCGCACCTGACGCGCCAAGCCGCCCCAGTTCAGGAAAGCCAAGATCAATGTGAGCATGAAATACACCACAATGGGCGACCAAAACGCCGGGATGGCCGCCGAGAGCGCCATGAACAGCGGGATGTTGGGAAAGGCAGCCAGGAACTCGGTGAAGCGTTGCACGAACATGTCCACCGCGCCCCCGTAGTAGCCGGAGATCACGCCCAGCGTCACGCCCAGCGCCAAGGTCAGGAATTGGCCGATCAAGCCGATCATCAGCGACAACCGGCCGCCGTACATGATGCGCGTGAAATAGTCGCGCCCAAGTGCATCGGCGCCCATGATGAAGATGCGCTGCTCCTTCTGATCCGCCTCGATCCCGAACAGGTGAATGTTCATCGGGAACAATCCGAACAACCGGTATTCGTCGCCCTGCACGAACAGCCGGACGGGATACTTCCGGTCGGTATTGATCTCCCAGGTGCGCAGGCGCTTCACCGGGTCCACCTTGCGCTCTAAACCGTAGATGAACGGCGCCTGGAACTGGCCGTTCGCATCCACGAAGCGAATCGCTGTCGGCGGCGCTTCCACAAAGTTGCTGCGGTTCTCCAACTGGTAGGGGGCTATGAACTCAGGGAGCGCCACGAACGAGACATACAACGTCACTAGCAAGATCAACCCCAGCACGCCCAGTTTGTTCTTCTTAAAGCGGTACTTGACCAAATCAAAGTAGCTTTGCCCAACTGAGCGCTGCTTGGCGACCGGAAACGCTGAGGGTGCGGTTGCAACTGCCATGGCTGCACTATCTCCTCCAGGAAACATCAGGGGCGGCCTATTCCAGCCGAATCCGCGGGTCCACCCACGCTAGCAACAAATCCGCCACCAGATTACCCACCAACAACATGATCGTCAAGAAGACGATGCATGTGCCGGCCAGATACATATCCAGCTTGCGCAACGAGTCCACGAATACCGGGCCGATGGTCGGCAGGTTCAGCACGATAGAGACCAGCGCCGAGCCGACCACGATGCTGGGGAACACTTCCGATCCGAGGATGGTGATCAGCGGGTTGATTGCGATGCGCACAGCGTGCTTCCAGGTCACCGTACGGCTCTTCAGTCCGCGGGCGCGCGCTGCCTCAACGAACGGTTGGCCAAGCGTATCCAGCAGGTTACCGCGCATGATGCGCACCAGGCCGCCGATGCCGGTGACGGCGGCGATGAGCGCCGGCAGCCAGAGATGCCCCAGCAGATCCATGAACTTCGCGAAGCTCCACGGCGCATCCTGGAACTGCGGCGAGAACAGCCCCGTCACTTCCAGGTTGAAGACGATGATCGCGAAATACATGATGATCAGCGCCAGCAAGAAGCCGGGCATGCCCAGGCCGATGAAGCTGATCACCGAGATGATTTGGTCGGTCAGCGAGTATTGTTTCACCGCGGAAATCACACCGAGGGGGATAGCCAGGAACCAGGTGATCAGCGTCGTGGCCAGGGCGAGGACGACCGTGTAGCCCAACCGCGCACCGAGGATCTCGCCCACCGGCCGCTCGAACTCAAATGATTCGCCGAAGTCGCCGCGCAAAAAGTTGGTGGCCCAGTTGATGTAACGCTCGAGGAAGGGCTTATCCAACCCGTAGCGCCGGCGCAGCATCTCCACTTGCTGCTCCGCGCTGCGGTCGCCGCGCGCACGAAGCTGCTCCACTTTTTGGGTGAGGAAATCGCCGGGCGGCAGTTCGATGATCACGAAGCTGACGAAGGACACCAGCACGATCATGATCAGCGCATACCCCACACGACGGATGAGATAGTTCACCATAAACCCCTCTCGCTCAGCCGCCTCACAGAGGCTCCACAATTGATGAGCGCCGGCGCACCGCCCCGCTCAGGACCGGTGCGCCTTGCGCATTCGTTTTATGCAGATGCCAAGATACCCACGATAAGAGTGGGCAATGCGGCAGAGGTCTAGGTTCCCACTCTGCCGCACTGCCACATCTCAACGTGCAATCCGCCTACATCAAGGCTACTTGTCCATCCACCACGTCGCAGGGATCTGGTTGCCGGGGGTTGCCGGCGCCCATGGACCGACCACGCCGTAGTCCAGGATGTTGCGCATGTAGTTCTTGACGATGATCGGCATCGGTTGGTCGCCGGCCACGCCGATGACGAACGGCCCTTCCTCGATGATCACGTCAATCGCCTCCCAGACCACTTTGTGGCGATCCTCGATGGTCTTGGTCCGCAAGCCCTTCTCATAAAGCGCCTGCAGCTTGGCGGCCGGGCTGCCATCTTCGGGTTTCACGCCGCAGGAGTACGGCTGACCCTCGACCGGCTTGCACTGGTCTTTGCCGCTGGCATACCACCGTCCCTCGAGCGGGAACATGTAGCGGTTGACGATCGGGAAGATCCAGTCCGGATACGTCCAGATGTCGATCTCCGAGATGTGCGCGCCGCGCAGCATGTACTGGCCTTCGTTGGTGCGAGTGTCCAGTTCGGGCTGGCCCTGCAGGTTGTTCACCTTGACCTTGATGCCCAGGTTGGCTTCCCACTGCGCTTTGGCTTCGGCAGCGGCATCTACCTGCACCTTCAAGCTGCCGCCCCAGTCGCTGATGTCGAGCACCAGCTCGAAGGGCTTGCCGCTGGGCAACGTGCGGAAGCCATCCGCGCCCTTCTTCATACCGATCTCGTCGAGCAGCGCGTTGGCCTTGTCCGGGTCGAAGTTGGCGTAGGCGCTCGCCCACTTCTTGTAGACTTCCTGGCCCTCCGGGCTGGCGAAGTGCCACGACTGCGGGCTGATGGTGGCGCCTTTGGCTTCGCCGATGCCGCCCCACACCACATCAATCATGCGCTCGCGATCCAGGCCATGCGAGAGCGCCTGGCGGAAGCGCTTGTCGCGCAGCAGCGCGCGAATCTCGGCAGCCATCTCCGGCGTGTCATCCGGATAGTTCTTGCCGCCCTCAACGTAGTACTGGTTGACCATGTAGCCCGGCCACGCGCCGGCGCCGTTCATGTAGTTCTCCAGGAAGCGGTAGTTGCCGGCCTCGGCCTTTTCGCGCAGCAGCGGTATCTCATTCGGACTGCCACAGATGCGGAACGCCGTGTCATAGCGGCCCTGCGCGCAGTTCAGGATGCGCACCTGCTCATCCTGCACGATCTCCACAGCAATCGCGTCGATATACGGCAACTGGTTGCCTTGCTCGTCCACGCGCCAGTAGTAGGGGTTGCGGGTGAACTTGTAGTTCTGGCCATCCTGCGAAAGCTCGGTGAGACACCACGCAAACAAGCACGGGAATTCGGGGTTCAGCCACCACTGGTCAGCCTTCTGCAGGTCGTCGTAGGTCTTATCCGAGGCATACTTGGGGTGGAACTGCTTCAGGTAGTGCGCCGGCTTCATCATCGGGTTGGCGAACTCCCAGAAGCCCTGCGCCATATAGAAGGGGTTGATCCACATGGGCTGATCGGACTTCCACACCACGGTGTAGTCATCGGGGAATTCCATGTCAATCAACGAGCCGTCGGACTTGCGCAGCCAGGCGGGGCGGCTGACGGTGCCCTTGTAGTTCTCGTCCAGCACCATGTCCTCCCACCAGAACTTCCAGTCGGCAGTGGTGTAGGGCTGGCCGTCGGACCACTTCAGCCCCTTGCGCAGCTTGAGGGTGAAGGTCTTGCCATCCTCCGACCACTCGTAGCTCTCGGCCAGGCCGGGCTCGTAGCCGGTCAGGTCGGCCTTCCACTTGATGGGCGGCTCGGAGATGTAAAGCAGCACGTTGCCCACACCCGGCCACCAGCTTGCGGTCTGGATGGTGCCGCCGTACTTGCCGATGGCTTCGCGGACAGGGGTCACCACCGGCTTCTCAGGCAAACGCTGATCCACGGGCGGCAACTTGCCCTCGGCCACCAGCTTGGCCAGATCAGGTGCCTCCTTGAACTTGGTCGTTGGGGGCAACGTGGGCACGGGTGTCGCTGTGGCTTCCACAACTTGAATGGCTGCGGTGGGTGCGGCAGGGGGTTGGGTAGGTGCCGCGGGGGCGGTCGTTGGCGCAGGTTGCTCGGCTGGCGCACCGCAGGCGGCCAGCATAAAGGCCATGCCCGTCACAAGAGAGATCAACTTTCCCTTTCTCATTATGCTCCTCCTTGCAATGTTCACGTGTGTTGGCTCATCTCACTTCTTGGATTTATCTAGCGGAATGCACACGAATCGCCTCAAGCGGGCGAGCGAGGCGAAAGAGAGAAATGATCCATGAATCACCTTCACTCAAACATACCTCCTTCCTCCTTGTTAGGACGTTTTGCTCAGGCACCGGGCCATTGCGTTGACCACATCGGCCACGCGCGCCGTGGGCGCATTGAATTAAATCGGTTTTAGCCACGGCAGGCGGATTTGTCAAGTCGGTGTTGAATCTTTGAAATCACTCTGCTTAGGGTAGAATGCCGCTCGGCATGAAGCACATCATGATCACCGGCGGCGCGGGCTTCATCGGTTCTAACTACGTCCGTTACGCCCTTGAAGCACATCCTGATTGGCACATCGTGGTGCTGGATAAGCTCACCTATGCCGGCAACCTGGATAACCTGAAAGACGTGGCTGAGCGGTTCCACGGGCGCTACTACTTTGTGCAAGCCGACATCGCCGACCGCGAGGCCGTGTTCGCCGCAGTGCGGCAATATCGAATTGACACTATCGTCAATTTTGCGGCTGAATCACACGTGGATCGCTCGATCCTCGACCCAGACGCTTTCATCAAAACCGACGTATACGGGACCTACGTGCTGCTCGAGGCCACGCGGGAATTCGGCCTAGAACGCTTCCACCAGGTCTCCACCGACGAGGTGTACGGCGACGTTCCAACGGGTTACTCGCAGGAGACTGACCCGCTCGAACCCAACTCGCCCTACTCGGCCAGCAAGGCCGCCGCCGAGCTACTCATCCGCTCGTATCGCGTCACATACAACGCGCCAGTCACAGTCACGCGCGGCTCCAACACCTTTGGCCCGTATCAATACCCGGAGAAGCTACTCTCGTTATTTATCACCAATGCCATTGACGACCAGCCACTGCCTCTCTACGGCGACGGTATGCAGGTGCGCGACTGGCTCTACGTCATGGACCACGTGCGGGGCATTGACCATGTGCTGATGCATGGCCAGCTCGGCGAGGCCTACAACGTGGGCGGCGAGAACGAGCGGCACAACATTGACGTGATCCGCATGATGCTGCGCATCCTGGGCAAGCCGGAATCGTTGATCAAGCGTGTGGCTGACCGGCCGGGTCACGACCGGCGCTACGCGCTAGACACCCGCAAGTTGCGCGCTTTGGGCTGGGCGCCGCGTGCGGACTTCGAGGGCGCCCTGCGCGAGACGGTAGATTGGTATGTGAACAACGCGTGGTGGTGGCGCAAGATCAAGAGCGGCGAATTCAAAGAGTTCTACCGCCGGCAGTACGCCGAGCGGCTGGCCCAGGCGGTTTGACTTTAGAGCGGAATTAAAAACATCGCAGCGCAACGCTGCGCGCGGCTCTGCATTCCCGGCATGTTTGAGATCACCTTCCTCGGCACTGCCGCCTCCGCGCCGCTGCCCAAACGCGGCCTTTCCTCCGTCATCGTCGCGCATGACGAGTATCGCTTCATGGTGGATTGCGGCGAGGGCACACAGCGCCAGTTACTCAGCAGCGGCCTGGGGTTCCGCCGGCTGGAAAACATCCTGATCACACATGCGCATCTAGATCACATCCTTGGCCTGGCCGGCATCCTTTCCACCTTGGGGCAGTGGGAAACGATCGACCGCATGACCATCTACGGCGGTCGAAGCGCGCTTGACCGCATCGAAGACCTGATCTACCGCATCGTGTTCCGCGGCACACGGCCACCCATCCAGCTCAACCTCGTCGAAATCAAACCTGGCATCATTCTCGAGGGCGAGGACTTCGATGTGGTGGCCTTCCCGGTCCAGCACCGCGGCCCGGACTGTTTTGGCTTTGTCTTCCAGGAGCACTCACGCCGCCCTTTCCTGAACGACAAAGCCACCGCGCTCGGCGTGCCGCAGGGGCCGGAGCGCCGCGACTTGGTCCGAGGCCTCCCGATCACGCTGGCCGATGGCCGCATCATCCGGCCGGACGACGTGCTTGGCGAGCTTCAGCCGGGCGCCAAGCTGGTGATGACCGGCGACATTGGCGAGACGAATGGCCTGGAGCAGGTGGCGCGTAACGCGCACGCGCTGGTCACCGAGGCGACATACTTGGACGCCGACCTCCCACTCGCCCGCCAGAACAGCCACATCACCGTCGGCCTGGCCGCTCGGTTGGCGCGCAACGCCAACGTCAAGCAACTCATCCTCACCCATATCTCCGGCCGTTACCGCGAACGCGACCTGGAGGCCGAAGCGCGCGCCATCTTCCCCAACACGGTCATCGCGCGGGACTTCGACACCTTTAAGGTCAAGGCGGAGTGAGCCATGCCCATCCTCCTGCTTATTCGGCACGCGACAAACGACTTCGTCAAGACCGGCCGGCTGCCCGGCCGCACGCCGAACATTCACCTGAACGACGAGGGGCGCACACAGGCCGAAGCGCTCGGCCAAATGTTACGCGCGCGTCCGCTGGATGCGATATATAGCAGTCCGCTGGAGCGCGCGATTGAAACGGCTTGGCGCATCGCCGCGCCGCACGGCTTGCCGATCCACATCTGCACCGACCTGACCGACACTGACACCGGCGACTTCACCGGCAAGGAGATCAAGCGACTGGGCGAAGACGAGGCTACGAAGGCCCTGTGGCAAGTGGTGGTGGAGACGCCCTCACAGGCGAAATTCCCTCACGGCGAAGCCATGCTGGACATGCAGCGGCGCGTCGTAGATGCCCTAGAGGCGATCGTCGCTGCACACGACGATGTGGACCTTCTCGATACGCCATCAACGCCGTCCGCTTCCCATACCGACCCGGCGCCGGCTTCGCCGAAGGGCGACGCAGGCAAGGCCACCCCCCGCGATCAGGTTGCCGCTGAAAACACGCAATCGGAAAGGCCGAAAAAGCGGCCGCAGGTCGTCGCCGTCGTCGCCCACGCCGACGTGATCAAAGCAGCCCTGGCCCACTATCTGGGCATGCCGTTCGACTACTTCCAACGCCTGGCCGTATCGCCGGCGTCGGTGAGCACGCTGATGGTCGCCAACGACGAAAAGCGCGCCAAACGGCACATCGTCGTGATGAACGTGAATCACACGGCGCCTTAAAGGCTGCGCGCGCCGCGCCAGGGAGCGACGCCCGGCTGCATCGAATGAAGCAGAGCGCGCTGCGCAGGCCCGTCGCATCGGCGTTGGGCATACAATACCGGCGGGCAGACGCGCCATCACCTCGTGCACCTCGGGGTGGCTACCACACAGACCGACGTGGCCTTCCTCCTAAGTCCACTACAATCAGCGTCGCATGCGAACGCTTGTTTCACTCGACATCGAAACCACCGGCTTCGACCCCGAACGCGATGCCATCCTGGAGATCGGCATCGTGCGCTTTTGCGGCGAAAAGGTGCTTGAGGAATGGAGCAGCTTAATTGACCCTCAGCGTCCGATCCCGCATAAGATCACCGAGCTGACCGGCATCACCGACGACATGGTGAAGCGCGAGGGCATTCCGCTGGGGGATGGCCTACGCGAAGCGCAGCGGATCATCGGCGATGCGCCCATCATCGGCCACAACATCGCGTTCGACCTGAGCTTCTTCAAAAGCCTGAAGACGCCCCCAGCCTTCACCAAGAGCACCACGCTGGACACGTTCGAGCTGGCCGGTATCCTGGTGCCGCACGCCGGGCGCTACTCGCTCGGCGCGCTGGCAGGGGAGCTGGGCATCAGCCTGCCGAGGTCTCACCGGGCCATGGCCGACGCGCGCACGGCGCATCAGCTTTATCTGCGGATCTTCGAGCGCGCCGTGGCGTTGCCGCGCGAGATCGTGAACGAGATTAGCGCACACGCCAACCGGAGCGGTTGGGCGCTCGCCGAGTTTTGGCGCGATGTCCAGACAGAGCAGTCGCACGGCGCGTTCAGCGCCAGCATCGGCGCGCAGTTGCGCCGGCCGACGCCGGACGGCCGACAGCAAAAAGACCCATCCGCCGTCCTGCGCCGCCAGCAGGCACTGCAGGCCCAGCCGCTCAAGCCAAACGCGCAGATTCAGCCGCTGGACGTCGATCGCGTGGCTGCGACGCTGGCGAGCGACGGCCCATTCGCGGCTCAGTTTCCCGGCTATGAAATGCGCCCACAACAGATGGAGATGTTGCGCAAAGTCGCGCAGACCCTCAACGAGGGCGGCGTCGCGCTCATCGAGGCCGGCACCGGCACCGGCAAATCGCTGGCCTACCTCATCCCCGCCATGATGTGGGCGATGCAGAACGGCGAGCGCGTCGTCATTAGCACCAACACCATTAACCTGCAGGAGCAACTGGCCGATAAGGACGTGCCGGCCGTCATCCGCATCCTTGGCAAAGCCGGCCGGGCCGCCGTGATGAAGGGCAAGGGGCGTTACCTTTGCCCCAAACGTTTCGACGATCTACGCCGCAACGGCCCGGAGACCGCCGACGAGGCGCGCCTGCTGGCCAAGATCCTGATCTGGTTGCCCAATACGCTGACCGGCGACAGCGATGAACTCTTCATGCCGACGCCTGCCGAACGCGCCATCTTCCAGCACCTCTCCGCACAAAACCCGATCTGCAACGCCAACACGTGCAGCGCGACAGATTGCTTCTTCTACCAAGCGCGCCGGCTGGCCGAAAGCGCGCACATCGTCATCGTCAACCACGCCCTGCTCATGGCCGACATCGCAGTGGAGAACCGCGCCCTGCCCGAATACAACTACCTGATCGTGGACGAAGCGCACCACCTGGAGGCCGCCGCGACCGACTCGCTGACCTACCGCCTCGACCGCGATGAGATCCAGAGAGCGCTGAACGACCTGGGCCGCGCGACCAAGGCGCGCCAGGCCGGCGGCAGCGGCTTGCTCGCCGAGATCGCGGCCAACATCCGCGACTTGTTCGCACCCGAGCAAGGCGCCGCGCTCAACACCCTGTGCGATCAGGCCATGCAAGCCGTGAGCGCGGCCAGGGCGAGCAACATCACGTTCTTCGACGAGCTGGGCAAGTTCATCGCCGATGAAATCAGCAGCGATGCGCCCGACTACGTCCAACGCGTGCGCCTGACGCGCGCGCTGCGCAACCAGAGCAACTGGGAGCGCGTCGAGATTGCCTTCGGCAACTTCCAGCGCGATTTGGATGCGCTGGCCAGACAGCTCAACAACCTGCTCAAAGCGCTGCTGGAGGCGATGCCCCTCGTCTCCGATGCCGACGCGCTGGCCGCTCGGTTGCACGGCGCAATCCGCTTCATCACCGAAGCGAGTGAACAACTGAACAGCATGTTCGCCAAGCCGAGCGACGACCGCGTTTATTGGGTGGACCTCGAAATGCCGCGCAAGGCTGCGGGCCAGGCGCGGCTGACGCTGAACGCCGCACCGCTGCACGTCGGCCTGCTGATGCAACGTGAGCTATGGCAACAGAAGCGCGCCGTCGTGCTCACTTCGGCCACGCTGCGCACCAGCGCGGCCAATGACAGCGGCCAGCCCAGCTTCGACTACATCAAGGATCGGCTCAGCGCGCCCGACGCCGAAACGCTGGCGCTCGACTCGCCATTCGACTACTCGTCCTCAACGCTGCTCTACCTCGTCACCGACATCCCGGAGCCGAACCAAGAAGGCTATCAGCAAGCCGTGGAGCGCGGCTTGATCGAGTTCTTTCGCGCCTCAGAGGGACGTGGACTCGCCCTTTTCACCAGCTACTCGGCGCTGCGCGCCACGTCGCGCGCCATCACGCCGGCGTTGATGCGCGACGACATCCTGGTGCTCGAGCAAGGCAACGGCGCCTCGCGCCGGGCCATGGTCGAGAGCTTCCGCGCCGCCGAGCGCGCCGTGATGCTGGGCACCAAGAGCTTCTGGGAAGGCGTAGACATTCAGGGCGAGAAGCTGAGCGCGTTGGCCATTTGCAAGTTGCCTTTTGAGGTGCCGACCGACCCGATCTTCGCGGCGCGCAGCGAGACGTTCGCTAACGCGTTCAACGAATACTCGGTGCCGGAGACGGTGCTGCGCTTCCGACAGGGCTTCGGCCGGCTGATCCGCTCGAAGAGCGACCGCGGCGTGGTCGCGGTGTTCGACCGGCGGCTGTTGACCAAGAGCTATGGCGCCGCCTTTTTGAATGCGTTGCCCGGGCCGACGATCATGCGCGCGCCATTGGCCCAATTGAGCGAAGCCACGCGCAACTGGCTGGCCCCGCGCTGATCGGCCAGCGCGGGGCGCATATAATTTGCAGCGTGACACGCGCCACATCTCGGTTGCAACTCATCACCTTGCCGTCGCATCGCCAAGCCGCGTTTCTCACCTCGCCTCACCGGCACAACTCAACACCTGAAGTGAAAGCATCGTCATGCGAACCCTGGCCATGATCCTCGCCGGCGGGCGCGGCAGTCGCCTGAGCGTGTTGGCAAACAAACGCGCAAAGCCCGCCGTCCCTTTCGCGGGCAAATACCGCATCATTGACTTTCCGCTCTCCAACTGCGTCAACAGCGGCATCTACACCGTAGGCGTGGTGACGCAGTATCGCCCGCGCTCACTGCAAGATCACATCCGCAACGGCGCGCCGTGGGACCTGGACCGGCTGAACGGCGGTGTGTGGATGCTGCAGCCATATCAGGGCCGCCTGGATTCCGACTGGTACGAAGGCACTGCCGACGCGGTCTACCAAAACCTGGACTTCGTGCGCAACGCCCGCGCCGACTATGTGCTCATCCTCTCCGGCGATCACGTCTATAAGATGGACTACAGCATCCTGATCGGCTTTCACCAGGAGAAGCGCGCCGATGTGACCGTGGCCACGCTCCGGGTGACGCCTGAGGAGGCCGGCCGATTCGGCATCGTGCAGACGGATGCGAACTACCGCGTCACCTACTTTGAGGAGAAACCCAAGCAGCCCAAGGGCACGCTGGCTTCGATGGGCATCTACGTGTTCAACTACGACACGCTGGTCAAGGTGCTGCACGAGGACGCTAAAAATCCAGACTCGACGCACGACTTCGGCAAGGACATCTTCCCGAAGATGGTGACCGAAAACTACCGCGTCTTCGCCTTCCCTTACACCGATTACTGGGTGGACGTCGGGACGATCCAGTCCTACTGGGAGGCGCACATGGACCTGTTGGCCGACACGCCGCCGATTGACCTGCTCGACCGCCAATGGGTGATCCACACGCGCTCCGAGGAACGCCCGCCGGTCAACATCCGCACCGGTGCTACCGTTAATCATTCGCTGATCACCGACGGCTGCGTCATCGAGGGGTCGGTCGAGTATTCTGTGCTCTCGCCCGGCGTGCGCGTCAAGCGCGGCGCAGTGGTACGCTATTCCATCATTATGACGGATGCGGTGATCGAACCAGGCGCGATGGTGGATCGCTGCATCATTGACAAGAATGTGGTCGTCGGACGGGGGGCGTGTGTGGGCTACGGTTCGGACTACACCGAGAATGCCGAACTGCACCTCAGCACCGGCATCAGCGTCGTCGGCAAAAATACCATCATCCCACCGGAATTTCGCATCGGGCGCAACGTTGTGGTGGGCAGCGACTTGAACGACGACGCCTTCAACGGCGATTTTCTCCCCAGCGGCCAGAACTTCATGGTCGAAGCCACCGATTAATTCATATGAAGCTTGATCACCTCGCCATCGCTGTCGCCGACCTCGACGCCGCACTCACCTTTTATCGCGATGCGCTCGGCCTGGAACTGGACGGGATCGAAGCCGTGGAGCGAGAAGGGGTGCGGATTGCCTTTCTGCCACTTGGCGACGGCACATCCCGCATCGAACTCGTGCAGCCGACGCGCGACGACACCGGCATCGCCAAATGGATGGCCAAGCACGGTCCCGGCATGCATCATGTGTGCCTGGCCGTGCCCAACCTCGAGTCTGCGCTGGCGCGGCTGGTCGCCCATGGCTGCGAGCTGATCCACCCGCAGCCCGTCAGGCGCGAAGACGGCACGCCCTACGCCTTTATTCATCCGCGCAGCGCGTTCGGCGTGCTGGTGGAGCTATACGAGAAGCCGGAGTAAAACAAGCCGGACCGTGCAGGCCCGGCTTGTTGCACGCGGAAGAAGCAATCAGCCGATCTTCTTGCCGATCTCCTCGATCAGCCGGTTGCGCGTCTCCGCCAGGGGGATGCGCTCGATGACCGGCGCGAAGAAGCCCTCGACGATCAGCCGACGCGCCTCGGTCGCTGAGACGCCGCGGCTGCGCAGATAGAACATCGGCTCGTCCTCGATGGTGCCGACGGTGCTGCCATGGGTGCAGCGCACATCGTCGGCCTCGATCTCCAGGCCGGGGATCGAATCGGCGCGGCTGCGCGCAGAGAGCTGCAAGTTGCGGTTGGCCTGATACGCGTCGGTCTTTTGAGCGCCTGGGAAGACGCGAATGTTGCCGCGCCACACCGTGCGCGCCTCGTCGCGCAAGGCGGCCTTGTAGAGCAGGTCGCTCTTGCAAGCCGCCGCAATGTGGTTCTGCTGCGTGTCGTAGTGCAACTGCTGCCGAGTGTCGGCAAAGTACACCCCGCTCAACAATGTGGTGCCGCGCGGGCCGACCAGATCGGCCTCGATCAGGCTCTTGGTGAATTTGCTGCCGAGGCCGCCGATCACCCAGTGTAATGTCGCTTCCTCGCCCACCTTGGCGCGCTCGGTGGAGAAGTTATACACGTTGCGCCCCCAGTCCTGGATGCTGACATAGTCCAATTCGGCGCCGTTGCCGAGCATGATCTCAACCACGCCGCTGTACATCGCTTGGTGCGGACCGGTGGGCGAAGCGAAGTCCTCGATCAACGTGGCTTTGGCGCCTTCGCCCAGCACAACCAAGGTGTGGTTGAAGCCGGCGAGCTGATCGGCAGCCATGCGCGTCGTCACGCGCAGCGGTTTGTCCAGGCGGACGCCGGCCGGCACATACAAGACCGTGCCATGGCGCACAAAGACGCCGTGCAACGCAGCATAGAAGGCATCGTTGAGCTTGACGCACTGCGTCATCAGCCACTCATCGAGCAGGCGCGGGTGCTTCTTGATCGCGCTTTCGAGGCTGGTGAAGATCACGCCTTGCTGCGATATTCCGGCGGGCAAACGCGAGCGCTTCACATCGAGGATGGTGTTGGCCGGCGTGATGCCGGATAGGATCAGGTCTAGCTTGAACGCGCTGAGATCCACGCGACGCCAAAGCTCGTCGTGCCGGTTCGGCGCCGGCGTGTCGCGGAACACGCGCAGCGCTTCGAGACGCCGCGCCAGCATCCACGCCGGATCGCCCAGCGCCGCCGAGTACGCTTCGACGAACTCGCGGTTCAGATCGCCGGCTCTGACTACCGGCGCCGGTTTCAATACAGGTTGAGCGACTGCCATGGTTAACCGATCGTGCCCTCCATCTGCAACGCGATCAAGCGATTCATCTCGACGGCGTACTCCATCGGCAGCTCCTTCACCAACGGCTCGATAAAGCCGGAGACGACCATCGTGCTGGCGTCTTCCTCGCTCACGCCGCGACTCATCGCGTAGAAGAGCTGCTCTTCACCGATCTTGCTCACGCTCGCTTCGTGGCCGATGACCACATTGTTGGTATCCACCTCGATGTAGGGATACGTATCGCTGCGGCTGTGCTCGTCGAGCAGCAGCGCGTCGCATACGACGTTGCTGCGGCTGCGCGCTGCATCGCGATAGACCTTGAGCAAACCGCGATAGCTGGTGCGCCCGCCGTCCTTGCTGATGGACTTGCTGACGATCTTGCTGGTGGTGTTGGGCGCCGCATGCACGACTTTGCCGCCGGCGTCCTGGTGCTGCCCGCGCCCGGCAAAGGCAATCGAGAGAATTTCGCCGTGCGCGCCCGGCTCCATCAAATAGACGGCCGGATACTTCATGGTCAGTTTGCTGCCCAGGTTGCCGTCCACCCACTCCATCGTCGCGCCTTCGTAGGCCGCCGCGCGCTTGGTGACCAGGTTGTAAACGTTCGTGGACCAGTTCTGAATCGTGGTGTAGCGGCAGCGCGCGCCTTTCTTGACGATGATCTCCACGACAGCGCTGTGCAGCGAATCGCTGGAGTACACAGGGGCCGTGCAGCCCTCGACGTAGTGCACCTGCGCGCCCTCATCTACGATGATCAGCGTACGCTCGAACTGGCCGACGTTCTTGGCGTTGATGCGGAAGTAAGCCTGTAGCGGCATCTCGATCTTCACGCCCGGCGGGACATAGATGAACGAACCGCCCGACCATACCGCGCTGTTCAACGCTGCGAACTTGTTGTCGGTGTAGGGGACGAGGGTGCCAAAGTACTGGCGGAAAAGCTCCGGATACTCGCGCAGGCCGGTGTCGGTGTCGAGGAAGATCACCCCTTGCGCCTCCAACTCCTTGGCGAGGTTGTGATAGATTACCTCCGACTCGTACTGCGCGCCCACGCCGGCCAGATATTTCTTCTCCGCCTCGGGAATCCCCAAGCGGTCATAGGTGTCCTTGATCTCCTTCGGCAGCTCATCCCAGGAACTGGCCTGTCGGTCGGTGGGTTTGATGTAGTAGTAGATGTCGTTGAAATCAATCTCTTTGAGCGCTTCACCGCCCCAGTTGGGCATCGGTTTGCTGTTGAAAGCCGCCAGGGCCGCCAGGCGGAAGCGCGTCATCCACTCCGGCTCACCCTTCATCCACGAAATCTCCTTGACGATCTGTTCGTCCAGGCCCTTGCGGCTCTTGAACGCGTAGTTCTCAGGCTCGGAGAAACCATACTTCTCCAGGTACTCTTCGTTCACCGAAACCTGTGTCTTTTCCTCAGCCATGGTTCACGCCTCCTGCACCGAGACCAGAAATCGCGCCCCGGTTCTCAATCTACCAATTCCGGCTCCTTCAGCCAGTCATAACCTTTCTCTTCCAGATGCAATGCCAGCTCTGGTCCGCCGCTTTCCACGATTCGGCCATCGATCAGCACATGCACAAATTGCGGCTTGATGTAGTTCAGCAGGCGTTGGTAATGCGTGATCACCAGCACGCCCATCTGCGGATTGCTGCGATGAAGCGTGTTCACGCCCTCGCTCACGATGCGCAACGCATCAATGTCCAAGCCGGAGTCGGTTTCGTCCAAGATGGCCAGCTCAGGCTTGAGCATCGCCATCTGCAGGATCTCCGCGCGCTTCTTTTCGCCGCCGCTGAAGCCGTCGTTCAGGTAACGCCCGGCAAACGATTGATCTACCTTGAGCATTTGCAGCGCCTCGCGCAGTTGCTTGGTGAAGACGGGGATCGGCACGCCTCTCACGTCCGGCGGCAATACGCCGCCGTTCTTCGCCGCAGCTTCGGCCTTGATGCGCGCATTGATCGCCGTGCGCAGAAAGTTGGCCACGGTCACGCCGGGGATGGCAACCGGATACTGGAAGGCCAGGAAGATGCCGGCACGGCTGCGCTCGTCGGCCTCCATCTCCAAGATGTTCTGACCCTTGAAGATCACTTCGCCGCCGGTCACCTCGTAGCCGGGATGACCCATCAGCGCGTAGGCCAACGTACTTTTGCCGCTGCCGTTCGGCCCCATAATGGCGTGGATCTCGCCTGGGTTGATCGTCAGGCTCAGTCCTTTGAGGATCTCCCGATCCGTATCGGCGATCTTGACGTGCAAGTCCCTAATCTCGAACCATGTACCCATAAGTGTTTGCTCCGGTAAGGTCGTGTTGCGTCTTTCTGTCGCGACTCGGCGCGACAGAATCAACATCTCACAAACTCAAGTTTGACAGCAGTATAACTAAAAGTGAAGCGCAGTGTCAACACCTTTCAATCAGAGTGTATCAGCCCCAGCTAAGCGCAGGCTGAGAGGATCACTCACCGCCTGAGGATGCCATCCGGACGGTCCGCTGCGACTCGCGTGTCGTTGATAGGCGCGCCATGACGACGATCACGCCGACCAACAACGCCGTGAGCGTGATCAGCTTGGCGAGCGGTGAAAGCGGCAGCAACGCCGACCCGCCCAGCAGCGCGCAAGCGCCGGCGTAGAGCGCGACGATGCGCGCCGTCGGCCAGCCCTGGTCAACCAGGCGCAGGTGCAGGTGGCCGCGGTCCGAGGCGGCCGGGCTGTGTCCCCGCCGCACGCGATCGAGGATCTGCCACAGCACGTCGGCAATCGGCAGGCCCATCACCAATAGCAACAGTGCGATTTTTGCGCCGCCGATGATGCCGATGCAAGCCAACACATAGCCCAGATAAATCGCGCCGCCGCCGAGGAAGATCCTAGCCGGCGGCCGGTTGAAGACGAGGAATCCGAGCAAGGTCCCGATCAGCGCGATGGGCAACAACGCCACGCTGTACTGCCCCTCGCGCCACATGTGGATGGCCACCACGCTCGCGGCAATCACCCCGACCGTTGAAGCCAACCCATCCACGCCATCCAAGAAGTTCACTGTGTTCATCATCCCCAGAAACCAGAACAGCGAGAGGCCGACGACCACCCCATAGCCGGCGATCGGCCCGAAGACCTCCGGCGCGGTCAGCACCACTTCGCGGCGCGTGAACGGGTTGGTGAAGCGTTCGATGAAGATTTGGCTGGTGATGGCGACCAAAGCGGCGAACGCCTGTAGCCCCAACTGCATCCGAGGCGACAAATTGAACTTGTCATCGGCGATGGCCAGCGCGAACATCGCGCCGCCGCCGGCGATCAATCCGGCAAAGCGCAGCCCCTCTTTGGGGTCGAGCGAGGGGACGCCGAACGACCGGCTGACCAGCGCCGCCAGCGTGAACGCGCCGAACAGGGGGATCACCCCCAAGCGCGAGGTGCGCCGAGCATGTCTGCGCCGGCCGCCCGGCTCATCGGCAATGCCGAGGTACAACCCCAACCGAATCGCCAGGGCAGTGAGGGCCAGCGACGCGATGAACGCGATCAACCACGTAGCAAGCGAAGCGGCGAGCGGCACAGCAGCATTGTAAATCGTCGCTACAACGCAGCCAGCACCAGCAACAAGGTGACCATGCTGGCCAGGTTGGAGAAAAGCACCGTCGCTGTGACGAATTCCGGCAAGACGTTGTTCTCCAACGCGATGATGGAGACCAGCACCGCTGCCGGCATGCTGGCCTGCAAAATACCGACGTTGCGCTCCAGCGCCGGCAAATCGAAGAACCCTACCAGCGCAAATGCCAACAGCGGCCCGGAGATCAGGCGAATGCCCGCTGCCATGAGCATATCGAGGCTGACGGGAGGGATGCCGGCGTTCGCAAACTGCACGCCGAGCGCGATCAGCATGATTGCGATCATCGCCACGGCCAATAGCTCAACGGTCCGCGCCGCAAAGGTCGGCAGTTGTATGCCGGCGGCGTTGATCAGCATCGCCGGTGCCAGCGCAATCAACGACGGTGTGCGCACCACTTGGGCAAACGCCCGAACCGGGTTACGGTGACCGGAATTCGCCAGCAGCACACACAGCACAAAGGCGAATGCCAGGTTAGCCAGGAAGTAGATGGTCGCCGGCAGTAACGCCGCCTCGCCCTGCGCAAACTGGGAGATGGGCAGCCCAAAGTTGCCTACGTTGCCGAAGGCGGCGATCATCATGTAGGCGATGGTCATCTTGCGGCTGCGCCGCAGCAGACGGGCCACCAGGAAGGCCATGGCGACCGAACCGACATAGACCAAGGTGATGAAGGCCACCATGCGCATCGCCAGGGCAGCCTCGATACGCGCCGTGCTAATCAGGTTGAACACAAAGGCCGGCGTCAGCACGTAGTAGGCGAGGCGCGACAGGGTGCGGCCCTCCAGTTGCAAACGCCGCGTTGCAACGTAAGCAACGCCCAGGATGATGAAGACCGGCGCAAGGACGTTCACGAAGATAGGTAACAACCACAACATGCGAGGCAGGAATATGAAACAGGCCCGGCCTCCACATCAGGAAACCGGGCCTTCCGAACAACCGAGGATGGCACGCCGGTTTAAGCCATCGCCGATTCGAACAACGAGCCGTCGTCGCCGGGCCGGACGGGTTGAGCGCCAATCGGTCGAATCTCGACATCGGCGGAACCGACCATCGGTTCGGTGGGCGTGAAGGTCAGCTTACCATCCACCAAGTCAATCAGGATGCGGGTGTTATCCACGAAGCGGCCGGAGAGCAAACCGTCCGACAGCACGTCCTCCACTTCGTTTTGGATGACGCGGCGCAGTGGGCGCGCGCCATAGTCGGGGTCGTAACCCTTCTCGGCCAAGTACGACTTGGCCTCGTCGGTCACGGTAAGCACAATGTTGTGCTCGCCGAGGCGCTTCTGCACCTTGTTCAGCTCCAGGGTGACGATCTGGCCAATCTGCTCTTTGGTCAGCGGGCGGAATACCACTGTCGCGTCCACCCGGTTGAGGAACTCCGGCCGGAACAAGCGCTTAAGCTGGCCCAGCAGTTTCTCTTTCACCTCGGCAAACTGTTCTTCCGCCGCCTTTTGCTCATCGCGCTTGACGTTGAAGCCGAGCTTGCTCTCGCGTTTGATCAGTTCGGCGCCGACGTTGCTGGTCATGATGATGCAGGTGTTGCGGAAGTCCACTTTGCGGCCGCGCGCATCGCTCAGCCGGCCTTCCTCCATGATTTGCAAGAGCATGTTGAAGACATCGGGATGCGCCTTTTCGATCTCATCGAACACCACAATCGTGTAGGGCCGGCGGCGGACGGCCTCGGTTAACTGTCCGGCGTCGTCGTAGCCCACGTAGCCGGGCGGCGCGCCGACCAGGCGCGAGACGGTATGGCGCTCCATGAACTCACTCATGTCGAGCACCAGCAGGGCGTCCTCACTGCCGAAGAGTTGTTCGGCCAGCGCTTTGGTCAACTCGGTCTTGCCGACGCCGGTCGGGCCCAGAAAGATGAACGAGCCCATGGGGCGCTTAGGGTCTTTCAGCCCCACGCGCGCGCGGCGCACCGCCCGCGCGATCGTCGCAATGGCCTCATCTTGACCGACGATGCGCTTGTGCAGCTCCTCCTCGAGGTGCACCAGCCGCTCGCTCTCCGTAGTCGCGATGCGTTTGACCGGGATGCCGGTCCACATGGAGACGACTTCGGCAATGTCATCCGCGCTGACCTCCGGCCCTTCGGTTTCGTGATCGAAGTTCGAGCGCAATTGCTCGATCTGTTCCTGTAGCTCACGCTCACGTTGGCGCAGAGCCGTGGCTTCTTCGTAGCGCGCCTCGGCGTAAAGATCCTCGCGTTCCTTCTGAATCTGGCGCAGCTCGCGGAAGGCGCGTTGTAAGTTGATGGACTGCGGCGACTTGTACATACGGACGCGTGAGGCCGATTCGTCAATCAAGTCAATCGCCTTGTCCGGCAAATAGCGATCAGGCACATATCGCGACGAGAACTGCACGGCAGCACGCACGGCTTCGTCGCTAATGCGCAGTTTGTGGTGCGCCTCATAGGCGCCCTTCACGCCTTGCAAGATTTCGATCGCCATCTCCGGCGTCGGCTCTTCCACGTAGACCGGCTGGAAGCGCCGTTCCAAGGCGGCATCGCTTTCGATGTACTTGCGATATTCGTTCAGTGTCGTAGCGCCGATGCATTGGAACTCGCCGCGGGCCAGGGCGGGCTTCAGGATGTTGGCAGCATCCACGCTACTTCCGGCTGAGCCGGCACCGACAAGCATATGCACTTCGTCAATGAAGAGGATCGTATCGCTGATCTTCACCTCCTCAATCACGCGCTTGAGGCGCTCCTCGAACTGGCCGCGGTACATGGTGCCGGCGACGAGCGAGCCGACGTCGAGTTGCATCACGCGCTTGCCGAGCAACGGTTCCGGCGTCTGGCCGTTCACGATCCGCTGCGCCAGCCCCTCGACGATCGCCGTCTTGCCCACGCCGGGTTCGCCGATGAGCGCGGGGTTGTTCTTCGTGCGCCGCGCCAGGATTTGGATCACGCGTTCGATCTCGGTCTCCCTGCCGATCACCGGATCAAGTTTGCCTTGCTCGGCAAGTGCCGTCAGGTCGGTCGCCAGTTGATCGAGCGCCGGCGTCTTGGGCCGTTCCTTCTTCTGGCTGGGCAAGGCCGAAGCGGCCTTCGCCCCCTCGGGCTGTTCCTGTTGGATGGCCCGCATGGTCTCGCGGCGAATGCGATCCGGCGTGAGGCCGAGTTGGCGCAGCACGTCAATCGCCACGCCATCGCCGTGACGAATCAGCCCCAGCAGCAGGTGTTCGGTGCCAATGTAGGAGTGGCTCAGCTTACGCGCTTCCTCTACGGCAAATTCCAACACCTGCTTGGTGCGCGGCGTCAGTTCTGGCTTGCCGGACGCCGCGCGGCGTCCGGCGCCTGTCATCCGCTCGACCATCTCGGCGACGCGCTCGGGCTTCGCGCCCAATTCGCGCAGCACGCGGCCGGCGATGCCATTCTCTTCTTTGACAATCCCCAGCAGCAGGTGCTCGGTGCCGATATAGTTGTGGGCCAAGCGCTCGGCTTCGTCGTTTGCGATCTGCAAGACGCGCCGCGCGCGCTGATTGAAGCGGTCTATTTTGCCTGCCACGGATTCACCTCTCCTGGAATCTTAACCCATGCTATTAGAGCGACCTTAACACAACGTCCCGAAGTGAAACAACATCGAGTAAGACAGGGCGATGAAAAGGCGCAAGGGCGCAACCGAATTGCGCCCTTGCTGTTCAATCTGCATCCGCAGGCGATGGTTCAACGAGAGGCTCGCCGCCGTCGCCCACCGCGTCATCCACGACGTCGGGGACGGCTGCTTGGTCTTCGTCATTGCTCAATACCTCCGCCTGCCAATCGGTATCGGCATATTCCGGCCGGTTCACCCGCCGCAGACTGAGGGCGATGCGGCGCTGTTCCGGCTCCACGCGCAACACGCGCAGCGTGAGAATCTGGCCTTCCTTCACCACCTCGCGCGGACTGCCGATCGGCTTGTCGCTCAATTCACTGAGCGGGATCAACCCTTCGATGGCCTCGTCGTCTTTCAAACGCGCAAAGACACCATGCTTTGGATGCACCTTGATCACCTCGGCTTCCAGCAACTGTCCAGGCTTGTACTTCTTACCGATCACCTGCCACGGATCCGGCGCGAGTGCCTTCAGACTCAGGCCGATGCGGCCGGTTTCCCGCTCAATGTTGATCACCTTGACGCTGACCTTGTCGCCTTCCTTCACCACTTCGCTCGGATGCTTGATGCGCGTATGGGCAAGTTCGGTCAGATGAATCATGCCGTCCGCGCCGCCCAAATCCACAAACACGCCGAAGTCCTTAACGCTGCTGATCACGCCTTCCAAGATCTGGCCGACCTCGATGCTGCTGAGCAGCTTTTCTTTCTGCGCCAGTCGCGCTTCTTTGCTGGCGGCGCGTTCGCTCAAGATGAGGCGATTGCGCTCGCGATCCAACTCGATGACCTTGACCAGGGCCTTCTGGCCAACCAGCTTTTGGAAGCGTTGCTCCGGAGGCAAACTCTCATCGCCCAGCATACGCTGATGCGCCAAGCTGAGTTGAGACGCCGGAACGAAGCCACGCAGGCGGCCCACCTTGATGATCACCCCACCTTTGTTGAACCCAGCAATCGGGGCCTCGATCGCCTCTTGCTTCTCGAACAGCGCCTCGGCATAGCGCCAGTCTTTCTCCGAGACCGCCCTGCTCATCGAGAGCACGACGTTGCCGTTCTGATCTTCCGGCTGCACGACGTAGGCGAAGACCTCGTCACCCACCTTCAGGCTGCTGCGCACATCTTTGGGGAGAGCCTCGACATCTTTACTCGATACGATGCCCTCAGACTTCGCACCCAATTCGACCAGGATCTCACGATCGGTGATCGCGATGATGCGTCCCGATACGAGCTGGTCCTTTTCGAAGCTGCTCACCTTGGCCTGGAACTGGTCGAGCAACTGCGAAAAGTCATCTTCCCCCTGCTTCGGGTTATTCGCCTGCTGGGGAGTTCCTTGATTCTCCATACTTCCGGTGTCTTTCCTTCGGCGTGAATTTGCGGGATTATACCTAAGCGCAGGATGAGAGACACTCAGGCCGACACTTCCCCGGTCAACATCGCCGGCGATGCACAGACCGAGTTGCAGCTTACGCTTACAATGATGATCGCAAAGAATGGATGACCGCTCTCAAGCATCACTATGTATGAACCTTCCCACTCCGTTCGTGCAGAGCGATCTGCCCATCAGCCCACGATACGCCGGCAAAGTGCACGACGGGTACGACTGGCCGGGTGGGCAACGCGCGCCGGTGGCCGCCGATCGCATCTCGGCTTTCGACCGCATCCTCGGCACAATCCCTGCTACAAAAAAACGACCGGGCTCAACCAACGGTCCGCATTCTGGTTCGAGCGCACGCACGGCCTCGTACCGGTGATGAGCGACGCGTTGATCGCCTTGGCCTGCCAGCGCTACATTCGCGCCGATGAGCAGATCGCCGGCCGGCCGTTCGTCCCCGGCGCGTATCCGGTGAATGAGCGGATTCTGCGGGGAATGGAAGATTGTGAAGGGAGATGGGGAAGTTAGCAACGCGAATCCTACCTGTGAGCGACGCGGGATCGGCGGAAGGACGCGCAGCCATTCGCGAGGCGGCCCGAGTGATCCGCGACGGCGGGCTGGTGGCCTTCCCAACTGAGACCGTGTATGGCCTGGGCGCCAATGCGCTGGATGCGCGGGCCGTTGCGCGCATCTTTGAGGCCAAGCAACGCCCGTTGAACGACCCGCTTATTTTGCACATCGCCAGCCTAGACGACTTGACCGACTTGACCTCCGCAACCGCCCAAAGCGACGCAACCGCACTCGGGTCACTGGTCGCAGGGCTGACGCGCGCGTTCTGGCCCGGCCCGCTCACGTTGGTGCTGCCGCGCAGCCGCAATGTGCCGCCCATCGTCTCAGCCGGCCTTGATACGGTCGCCGTACGTATGCCGGATCATCCCGTTGCGCAAGCGCTGATTCACGCCAGCGGCGTCCCCATCGCCGCCCCCAGCGCCAATCGCTTCGGTCACGTCAGCCCAACCACGGCGCAGCATGTGCTTGACGATCTCAACGGCCGGATCGACTTGGTGCTGGACAGCCACGCTACGTCCATCGGCGTCGAGTCCACTGTGTTAGATTTGACCACTGCCCCGCCGCGCATCCTGCGGCCCGGCGGCGTGACGCGCGAGCAGATCGAACATGCACTGGCCAACATCGGACAGAGGCTGGCACCGGACGATCCCCAATTACTGCCGCGCATACCGCGTAACATGCCCCTACCCTCCCCTGGTATGCTGCCATCGCACTACGCGCCACGGGCACAGTTAGCGTTGTGTCGCGATACCGACAGCCTGCTCGCCCAGCGCGCCAACTTCGCAGCGCGCGGACTGAAAACCGGCCTGCTCATCCTGGAAAGCCAGCGCCAAGCGTGCGCCAATTTGCATCCGCAGTTTGTGCTCGGTGAAACGTTGAGCGATATCGCGCGCAACTTATACGCCGGCTTACGCGCGCTGGACAGCGCCGGTGTAGATGTGATCTTGGTCACCGAAGTACCGCGCAGCGGTTTGGGCGAAGCCATCGCCGACCGCCTGGCGCGCGCCGCGGCCAAGGCCGTTGAAACAGAGGCCAACCGCGACCATGATTGACTAAACCGCGCCATGCGTGTGGCGTATTCGGCGCTTACACATCGGGCGAACCAACCGCGCGCGTGTGTTGTGGGCACACATCGGCTGCGACACGCTCGCCTTCCTCAGCATGAAAGGCACGATGCACGCCATCGACCGCGCAGGCGGCTATTGCAACGCTTGCTTTACCGGACGCGATCCGCCGCCGCTCGAAGACATCCCCAACAAACAAGCGTTCGAAGGCGTGTTCGATTCAACGGCCCGACACGCCAACCCACTCGCCCACAAACTTTACCGATGTGCATTGCCATCATCGGCGCCCGCGGGTGCGAACATGTTACGCCGGCCTAATGTTGACGCGCAACGGCCCCAAAGCGCTGAGTTCATCTGTCTTTTCGGCGATCCAGAGACGTAGGCCGTGCTACCGCTGCTCAAGACCGACCTTCGAAAGTATGCAATACCGCCGCGATGTTGGTGCCGGCTGGCTTCATCACGACTCAAACCCAGCGGCCCAGCCTTTTCTTCCCCCCTGCCTCTTTCTTAAGACCCTTACCTCATCACCTGAACTTCTCACAAAAAACTTCGTCTGTCCTAGTGGGCTACTCCATATCTATTTAGCAACTCCTTAGCTGAACATCACAAAGCCTTCACAATGGCTGTACATAGTTCAGATATGTAAACGATGCGTTTGTGCACGTGCACAAGCAAGACAAAGCTCACGCACAATAGACAGATTCGATATCTTGGAGGAGAACGAATGTTGAAGAAAAGAGTGCTTTTGATGGGTGTAGCGAGTGCGATAGTTTTGGCAGCATGCGCAGCGCCGCCCCCGATGCCCGCGCCCACACAGGCGCCTGCCCCTACCGCAACTCCTCAGCCCACCGAAGCGCCGGCCATGGAGATGAAGGACATCGTGGACACCGCCCTGGCCGCCGGCTCATTCAACACACTGGCCGCCGCCCTGCAAGCCGCCGGCTTGGTGGACACGCTCAAGGGCGAAGGGCCGTTCACCGTCTTCGCCCCCACCGATGAGGCCTTCGCCAAGCTCGACAAGGCCCTGCTCGAGGACCTGCTCAAGCCGGAGAACAAAGACACGTTGACCGCCATCCTCACCTATCACGTCGTGCCGGGCAAGGTGACCGCAGCCGACGTGGTCAAGCTCACCAGCGCGAAGACCGTCCAGGGCGAGGAAGTGGCGATTCAGGTGGACGGCGACACCGTGGTGCTCAACGACGCCGCGAAAGTCATCACCGCCGACGTGATGGCCAGCAACGGCGTGATCCATGTGATTGACACCGTGATCTTGCCGCCCTCGGTGCGCGAGGCGCTCGCCGTCGCCGAGACGAAAGACATCGTGGACACCGCCCTGGCCGCCGGCTCATTCAACACACTGGCCACCGCCCTGCAAGCCGCCGGCTTGGTGGACACGCTCAAAGGCGAAGGACCGTTCACCGTCTTCGCCCCCACCGATGAGGCCTTCGCCAAGCTCGACAAGGCCCTGCTCGAGGACCTGCTCAAGCCGGAGAACAAAGACACGTTGACCGCCATCCTCACCTATCACGTCGTGCCGG
>NZ_JAAFGM010000030.1 GCF_012931985.1 Candidatus Roseilinea sp. NK_OTU-006 | reverse complement strand
CATGTGCCGGACAAGGAGAACGCCCAAAAAAACGCCAGCGCAAGCCGGGCCGACGCAAGTCGCGCCGCTGGGTGGTCGAAGTGACTCATTCATGGCTCAATCGCTTTCGTCGGTTGCTGATTCGCTGGGAGAAGAAGGCGAGCAATTATCTGTCCCTGCTGTTTTTCGCCTGCGCCATCATCTGTTGGCGCAAATGCGAGGTTTAGAGATAGGCTCTAAGCCGGCGCCATGCTGAATGCGCCTGAGGGGAGACGAGAGGGTCATGCGCCAAAAAGCCTTGAAAGAACGCAAGCCAAACCGGCTGGCCAGCTTGGCATGTTGCGCGGCGCTCGTACTCAGCGCATGCAGCAACCCTCTCAGACGAGAACCAACGCCCGAACTTGCCCTTTCCCCGACGCGCACGCCTGTCTCTCAGCGGGAGCAGATCGCGCGCGCGCAATCCACGCCCACCGCCGCGGACACAGCTACAAAGCAGCCCGCATCCACTGCCGCGACCCGCACGCGCTATGCCGCGTGCAGCGCGGTCAAGCCCAACATCGGTCGCATCGCGCCTAGCCCGACGAGCAGCGGCGGGCAAATCGTCTACCTCACCACCGACGGCAACATCATGGTGACCGACCCGACCGGCCGCAAAACCACCGCGATCACGTCCGACGCCTTCATTTCCGAGAACCGGCAGGCCGGGCGCATCTATCAATTCCCGGCCTTCTCAAGCGACAGCCGTTTCGTCGCCTTCGTCAGCCTGAGCACCTCCGAGGGCTTCAACGGCTTCACGAGCACCGTCCACGTCGCACCGGCCTCTGGCGGCGCGATGACCGACCTATACAGCACGTCCGAATGGAACATCCCCTATGTGGACTGGTCGCCGGACGGCAATCAGGTGGCCTTCCTCACCATCAGCCCGCGCGACGGCGCTATTCGCGTTGTGGGGCGCAGCGGCGGCAAGATTGCGATCTTCGACACCGGCTCGCCGACTTACTGGCACTGGCGCGCCGACTCAGCAGCGATGGTCACCCACCTGGGCGGACGGGCGACGACGCCGGGCCGCGCCAACGTCTCGATCATCGAAGCGAAAGGCTCGGTCAAAGGCAAACAAACCGTCATCGAAGCATTGCCCGGCGCGTTCCAATCCCCACACTGGTCGCCGGACGGCCGCCATGTGCTGTTCGTCGCTTACACGGACAATCAAGACGAGTTGGTACTGGCCGATGCGGGCGGTAAACCGATATGCACGCTCGCGCCCATCGAGGACAACGCCTATTTCGCCTGGTCGCCTGATGGCCGGCGCGTCGCCGTCCTAGATACGGCGCCTGCGCCGCAGGGCATCCCGATACCGGCCGCGTTGACGGTCTACGATCTCGCCGTTGGAAAGAGTGCAACCATCCACGACGAAGCCTCGATGTTCTTCTGGTCACCCACCGGCAACAAGCTGGCCGTTTACTCGATCGCGTTCAACACGACCCCCACGCCGCTGGGCGATGCTGGGGGCAAGCCCAGCGCGCCGTTGGCGCAGACGCGCTCACCGGCGCTGCGTATCGAGATCGTGGACGTCAACACCGGCGCCAAGATCAAAGTCGCCGATACCTACCCATCGCGCCAGTTCATCCAGTACTTCCCCTACTTCGATCAATACTCGCGCGCCGTCACGCCTTGGTCGCCCGATGGCCGCCGACTCGTCCTGGCCAGCATCTCGCCATCGCGCGAGACGGCGGACATTGCCGTGGCCACCCTGAACGCGGCCGGCAGCAGCACAGACCTGAAACGCATCGCCGCCGGCACAGTTGCATTCTGGTCGCCCAAATGATGAAACATATGAGCAAGAAAAGAGCGAGCAGCCCCTACTTCCTCGCAGCGACGGCAGCGTGCGCAGCTTTGGGATTGAGCGCGTGCAGCTTCGATGCGCCCACCCAGCCAAAGCTGCGCGTGGAACTGCCCCAGGAGTTTCGCCTGCCGCAGAACGATCTGGTCAAGGCCTTTGAGCGCCGCGTGGGACGCATCGCCGTCGTCGCCGAAGACGGCAACATCCTGGTCATGGATCAAACCGGCGGCAACATCGTGCGCATCACCCGCGACGGCAACCGGCTGACGCCGGGGAGCAACGAAGCCCTGTTCTACAGCTTGCCGGTGTGGTCGCCCGATGCCAAGCAGATCGCCATTGTAGAGTTGACCGCCCGACGCACGCCCGCGAACACCTTGATCGAACTCAACCCAGAGGCCGTGGTAATTCAGCGCGGGCCGAACAGCATCGTGGTCGAGCAAACGGAGGAAGGCTCGACGATGCAGCCGGCCGAGCCGGGCATGCACGTCGAGCGCCGACCGAAGCGCGTCATCATCCAGCGCAGCGCCGAAGGCGGCGAACTCATGTCCAGTGCCATATACCTGGCCTCGGCGGACGGCAAGCGCCCGTTGCGCGAGGTCTTCCTGTCCAAGACGCACGACATCCCCTATCTCGACTGGGCGCCTGACGGCTCACACATCGCCTTCCTGGCCCAGGACATCAAGGATCAAACCTACGAGGTCAACCTGATCTCCGCGCAGGAGGGTGCCCGCCCGCGTAGGCTGTTCGCCGGAAAGTCAGTCTTCTGGAATTGGAACGCTGATGGCAAAACGCTGATCGCCAAGGTCAGCGCGTCGAACGGCGCGCCGGACCGGCTGCACCTGGTAGACGTCGTCCGCAACCAGACGACGCGCATCACGAACAAAGACCGGCTGGCCTTCCAGTCGCCTCACTTCTCGCCCGACGGCGGATACATGCTCATCACCGAGTCTGCCGGCGCGGGACGAAACAAGTTGGTGCTGGCCGACCGGATGGGCAGGCCGCTGCGAACGCTAACCGAGTTCGAGGGGCGCATCAGCTTCGCGTGGTCGCCGGCCGGCGCACAGATCGCCTACGTCGTGCATACCGACGAGCGCGAGCCTGGCGGCCCGCTCACCGTGCTCGACGTGAACACCGGCGCCAAGAAAGTGATCAGCAACAAACCGGTCGTGGCTTTCTTCTGGTCGCCCGACGGCCAGCGCATCGCCAGCTTCAGCAGCGCCAGCGCCACCGACATCCCACAAGGCTTTAAGGGCTTCGACTTCACGCCGCCGCTGGACGTGCCGTACATGCTCCTGGAGACGATCAACCCCGAGGACGGCAACGCGCGCAGCCTGTTCTACTTCGCGCCAACGGCAGCCTTCCGACGGCTCGCCGCCGAGTTCGACCGCTATAGCCGGTCGGTCACCCTTTGGTCGCCGGACAGCCGCAAGCTGGTGTTCACCCTGACCTATGGCAACGCCAACGGCACGCGCGACTACGTACTGGAGACAGAAGCATCGGGCAGCATCAACCCGCGCGTGCTCGGCAACGGGTCGCTGGCCTTCTGGTCGCCCAGGTGAACCCCCGATGGGCGCTCACAAACTGGATAGATCGCCTCGGCCCCGCGCGGGAGCGGCGCCGTGCGACGGTCCGCGCGAGATGGCCGACCTCGCCCTCGCGCGGCACAAGCCATGCAGCGCTATCGCGCACACGTATGCAAGCGCGCGAAATTCGCCCTCGCCGTGATGAGCCGCACGCACGCGCGGCGACGCTCCTACCGGACGGCAACCTGCGCATCTGGCCGCTGCCGGAGCTGACCGCCCGCGACGATCCACACGCCACCTGGCAGGCGACGGCAATAGCCATGCTCCGGCCGGTAAAGCGCGTTCGGCCACCCTGCGAATGTCGAATTGTGCTCGGCTAGCGGATAATCCGCCTGGCCCCGCGCTCAGCGAGAGACGCATGATGAGAATCGAAGAACTCGATACCCCCGCGCTCGTGGTGGACCTCGACAAGCTCGAGGCCAACATCGCCAAGCTCCAGTCCTACCTTTCGTCGCACGGCATCGCCAACCGCCCGCACATCAAAACGCACAAGATTCCCGAGATCGCGCACATGCAAATCCGGGCCGGCGCAATCGGCATCACCTGCCAGAAGCTCGGCGAGGCCGAGGTGATGGCCGACGCCGGCATCCGCGACATCTTCATCCCCTACAACCTGCTGGGCGAGCAGAAGCTCGCGCGGCTGGCCAAGCTGATGCAGCGCGCCACGGTCAGCGTGACGGCCGACTCCGAAGTCGCCGCGCGCGGCCTGTCCGAGGCCGCCCGGATGGCCAACCGGCAGTTGACCGTGCTGGTCGAGTTCGACGCCGGCGCGCACCGCTGCGGCGTGCAATCGCCACAGGAGGCTGCCGCGCTGGCAACACGCATCGCCGGCCTGCCCGGGCTGACCTTCGGCGGGCTGATGTGCTATCCGAACACGCCACAACTCGACCCGTTCGTGCGCGAGACGCGCGCGCTGCTCGAAGCCGAAGGGCTGGGCGTCACCCGCGTGAGCGGCGGCGGCACGGCGTGCATGTGGCAGGCGCACACCCATCGCGAGCTGACCGAGCACCGCGCCGGCATGTATGTCTACGGCGACCGCGCCACCGTGCAGGCCGGGGCGATACGTCTGGAAGCGTGCGCGCTCACCGTCATCGCCACCGTGGTCAGCCGACCCACCGCCGACCGCGGCATCCTCGATTGCGGCAGCAAGACGCTCTCGTCCGACCTGCTCGGCCTGCAAGGGCACGGCCTGATCCTGGAGTATCCCGAGGCGGTCATCTGCGGCCTGTCGGAGGAGCACGGCCACGTGGACTTTTCGGCCTGCCCGAAACAGCCGGCGATCGGCGAGCGGGTGACCGTGCTGCCCAACCACTGCTGCCCGGTCAGCAACCTGTTCGACCACGTCGTCGGCATCCGCAACGGCAACGTCGAGCTGACCTGGCGCGTGGCTGCGCGGGGCGCGGTGCAGTGAAACGCCATGAACGCCGAACGCACTCGGGGCGCGTTCGGCGTTCACATCACGCGCTGCATTCGGGCACGTGCGCGAACAGCGCCTGCGCCAAGTTCTCCAGTTCGGCTTCGGTGGTGTAAGCCTGCACCGACAGCCGCGCCAGCTTGAAGCGATGCCACTGGATCAGCGGCATCTCGATGCGGTAGCGCTCGTGCAGAATCGCGCGCAGCGCGTCGAGGTTCACGCGATCCGGCAGCCGGATGGCGGCCATTTGGCTGAACCAGTCGAACGACTCAGGACAGATCGGCTCGACGTCGAAGTACGCCTCGATTCGTCGGCGCGTCCGGCAGACCCACTCGTGACAGCGAGCGCGCACGGCCGACCAGTCGTGCCGGCGCATGAAGTCAATCGCCGCCGGCACGGCCAGGAACGCGGCCAGGTCGCGCGTGCCGAATTGCTCCACGTAGTCCTGCATCGGCTTATCGGAGACGGCATCCGGCTGCCAGCCGTGGCCGACGATGAGCGGCTCGATCAGATGCTGCACGTCGCGCCGGGCGTAGAGAAAGGCGCTGCCCTTCGGCCCCATCATCCACTTGTGGCAGTTGCCGGCGTAGAAGTCGGCGCCGATCTGGTCGAGGAATAGCTCCCGCTGGCCAGGCACGTGCGCGCCGTCCACCACCGAGAGGATGCCGGCTTCGCGCGCGCGGCGGCAAATCTCCTGCACCGGGAAGGTGAGCGCGGTGGGCGAAGTGATATGGCTGAGGTACACCACGCGGGTGCGCGGCGTGACGCCCTGCCAGAACGCCTCCACCCACGCTTCCGGCGTGGTCACCGGCAGCGGCATGTGCCGACGGATGTAGCGCGCACCGGTCTTGTTGCATACAAACGCCCAAGCGTTGTTGCACGCGCCGTACTCATGGTCGGTCGTCAGAATGTGATCGCCCTCGCGCAGCCAAGAGCGCAGCGAATGGGCGACGACGTTGACGCCCATCGTGGCATTGGTGACGAAGGCGAGCTGATCAGGCGTCGTGTGCAGGTAGTCTGCCAGCGCAGCGCGGGCAGCATCCATGTTCTCCAGCCAGCGCTGCACGTAGCCGCCCGGGTGACGCTCGAACTCGCGCTGCCAGCGCTGGTACTCCGCGAAGACCGGGCGCGGGCAGGCGCCGAACGAGCCGTGGTTGAGCAGCACAATGTCGCGGCGGAGCAGGAAGAGGCGGGATAGGTCGGTTGTGGCGGTCATGGCGCGTGTGAAATGGTGCGCATTCGCTGGGGCTGAGTGTACTGCATCGCCCGCCGGGCAACGCCTCGCCCGCTCCAAACCCTAGACGCCTCAAGCAATTGCGGTATAGTTCCGAATACTCATTAAGTGAGTATTCGGACGCCGATGCGATGCCCACCCAAACGCTCCCCCTTCGCCGAGCCGGTTGTGCTGGGCCTGCTGGCCGAAGCGCCGGCGCATGGCTACGCGCTGTTCGCGCGCATCCGCGATGACCTGACCGGCGTGTGGCAGGTCGGCATGAATCGGCTGTACGCCCTGCTCGATGCGATGGAGCGCGACGGCCTGATCAACGGTCGCGCGGAACAAGCCGGCAACCGGCCGGAGCGGCGCGTCTTCCGCATCACGGCCAAGGGGCGCCGCCGCTTCGAGGCCTGGCTGCACGCGCCGAGCCGGAGCATGCAAGACATGCGCGTCGAGTTCCCGCCCAAGCTGTACTTCGCCCTGCGCCGCGGCCCGCAGGACGTGGCCGCGCTGGTGCAGGTGCAGCGCATCGCCTGCCGGGACGAGCTGGAGCGCCTTATCGCGCGCTTGCGCAACGCTCCGCCCGATGGCGGCTATCACGCGCTGGTTTACGACTTCCGCATCCGGCAGGTGCGCGCCATCCTGGACTGGCTGGATGCGTGCGAGGCGAGATGCGTCGCGCCTACAGCGTCGCATCTGACACCGCTGGTGAAACTGAACCGACCGAGTAAGGAGAAGACAACATGAAGATGACAAGTCGAATTTTGACAACTCTGTCTATCGCCGGGTTGCTCGTGGCGGCATGTGCTGCGCCGCCGGTTACCACCGCTCCAACCGTCGCTCCGCCGCCCGCACCGGCTGCCACGCCCACGGCGGGAGCGCCACAACCTGCCGAATCACCCACCGCCGCACCGACTGAAACGCCGGCAGCCGCCGACATGGCCATCACCCTGACCGACGCCCTGGGGCGCGAGGTCACGCTGCCCACCCCACCCCAGCGCATCGTCCTGACCGGCCGCGGCTTGTTCATGATCGCCGACGCGATCTACACCTTCCCCGAAGCCGGACAGCGCATCGTCGGCATGGGCCAGACCGCGCAGGGCAGCGGCAACTTCATCAAGCTGATTGATCCTGGCTACGCGGACAAGGCGACACTAGAGCGCGACGCCGGCGCCGAGCAAGTCGCGGCGTTGCAGCCCGATCTCGTCATCGTCAAGAGCACCGCTGCCGAGGCCACCGGCAAGCCCATCGAAGCGTTGGGCATCCCGGTGGTGTACGTAGACTTCGAGACGCCGGCGCAGTACTACCGCGATCTGGTCATCTTGGGCAAAGTGTTCGGCGATGAGGCGCGCGCGCAAGAGGTGATTGACTTCTATCAGGCCAAAGTGGCAGAGATCAAGAAGGCCGTAGCGGGCGCCGACAAGCCACGCGTGCTGCTGCTGTATTACAACGACCGCGATGGCGCCGTGAGCTTCAACGTGCCGCCGCTGAACTGGATCCAGACCGAGATGGTGCAAATCGCCGGCGGCGAGCCGGTGTGGGCCAGCATCGAGTTAGGCCGGGGCTGGACGCAGGTGACGCTGGAGCAGATCGCCGCCTGGGACCCCGACCAGGTCTTCGTCGTGTCCTACTTTAAGAACCCCTCGGAGGTGGTTGCCGACCTGAAAGCCGACGCCAACTGGCAGGCGCTGCGCGCCGCCAAAGCGGGCCGGCTCTACGCCTTCCCGGCCGATCTCTATAGCTGGGATCAACCCGATACCCGCTGGATCTTGGGCCTGATGTGGTTGGCTGGGCGGATACACCCCGACCGCTTCTCCGGCCTCGACATCGAGGCCGAAGCGCGAGCGTTCTACCAGGTGCTCTACGGTCTGGACGAGGATTTCTTCGCGTCGAAGATCAAGCCCACTTTCAAAGGAGATTTGCCCTGAGCGAACTCACGCTACGCGCCGTCATCGCGCGCAATGCCCGCCGCCGGCGCCTGATTGGCCTTCTGGCGGCCGGGCTGATTGCGCTGCTTGCGCTTTCCATCCTGCTGGGCCGCTATCCCGCGCCGGGGTTGATGGCTTGGTCGCGCCTGCAAGAGGATGAGCTGGCCGCGCGGCTCGTCTTGAATTTGCGCATTCCGCGCCTGCTGGCCGCGCTTTTGCTGGGGATGACGCTTTCGGCAGCCGGAATGGTCTTCCAGTTGCTATTCAGCAACCCGCTGGTCGAGCCGGGCTTTCTGGCCGTCTCACCCGGCGCGGCATTTGGCGCGGCATTCGCCATCGTCCTCCTCGGCGGCGGCGCCCTCATGACGCAAGCCAGCGCCGCCGCGTTCGCGCTGGCCGGTCTGGGGTTCTCGTATTTGATAGCGCGCCGCTTGCGTTTCGGCGGATGGGTGCTGCGGCTTGTGCTGGCCGGCATCGCCGTCTCGGCGCTGTTTTCGGCCGGCGTCGGTCTGCTCAAATACATCGCCGATCCCCTCACGCAGTTGCCGGAAATCACCTTCTGGTTGCTGGGCAGCCTGGCGAGCATCACTTGGCCCAAGCTGCTCAGCGTGCTGCCGGCAGTCGTGCTCGGCCTAGGCATCGTCCTGCTCTTCCGCTGGCGCCTGAACGTGCTCTCGCTCAACGAGGAGACGGCGTTCTCCCTGGGCGCAGCGCCCAATCGCGAAAGGCTGGTGTTGATCGTGGCAGCAGTGGCGCCGACGGCAGCGCTGATCTCGATCAGCGGCATGGTGAGTTGGGTCGGCTTGATTGTGCCGCACATCACCCGTCGCCTGTTCGATGCCGACACGCGCTTCGGCCTGCCGGCGACGATGCTGATCGGCGGCATCTTCACCGTGCTCTGCGATAACGCGGCCCGCGTGTTGCTGGCCGGCGAAATCCCACTCGGCATCCTCACGTCGCTGCTCGGAGCGCTGATCTTCCTAGGGCTGATGACAGCGCAGCAGTTCCGCTCACGACCATGACGCAAGACCCACACGCATTGTTGGCATTCCGAGACGTGACCTTCGGCTACTCCCCCAACCGTCCACCGGTGTTGGCGCGCGTGAACTTCAGCCTGCGCGCGGGGCGCGTGTTGGCCATCGTCGGACCGAACGGTGCCGGCAAAACCACGTTGCTGGCCTTAGCGCTGGGCTGGCTGAGACCCTGGCAGGGCGATGTGCTGCTGGCCGGCCGCGCCCTTCGCGACTATCGGCGCGCCGAGCGCGGGCGCTGGCTTGCGCTCGTACCGCAAAGCGAGCATACCCCCTTCGACTACACCGCGCTCGAATACGTGCTGATGGGCCGCGCGCCGCACCTGCCGCCGTTGGGCCTGCCCGGCCCGGCGGATTACGAGATCGCGATGGACGCGCTGGCGCGCGCCGGCATCGCCGCGCTCGCCCATCGGCCCGTTCCACAGCTCAGCGGCGGCGAACGCCAGCTCATGTTGCTGGCGCGCGCCATCGCCCAACAACCGCGCCTGATGCTGTTGGATGAGCCAACCGCGCACCTCGACCTGCACAACAAGGCGCGCCTGATCCAAATCATGCGCCACCTGCGCGCACAAGGCATGACACTGGTGATGACCAATCACGAGCCGGACGTGGTGCTGGCCGTCGCCGATGACGTGCTGCTCATGGAGGCCGGCCGCCCGCCAGTCTTCGGCCTGCTAGACGAGGTATTCACCGAGGACACGCTCAGCCGCGTCTATCGTCTGCCGATCCGCCTGGTGGAAGCGAACGGGCGCAAACAAGTAGTCTGGACATGACCTACCACTTGGGACACGCATTGCCTCTTTATGCGCTTACGGGCCCGCGCGGCGCCGGCAAGACGACCTTCTGCCGCAGACTGATTGACCTGGCGCGCATGGCCGGGCGGGATGTCGCCGGGGTGATCTCTCCCGCGGTCGTCGAGCAGGGCGCGCGCATGGGGTTTGATGTAGAAGCCATCCGCACCGCGGAGCGGCGCATCTTCGGGCGCGCTGCCCCCGCCGCCGGATTGGAGATCGCGCTGGGGCGCTGGTTCTTCAGCCCGGCGACGCTGGCCTGGGGCAACCACATCCTGTCAACGAGCTGTCCCTGCGATGCGCTCATCGTGGATGAGATTGGCCCGCTGGAGCTGCTGCGCGGCGAAGGTTGGACTGCAGCGTTGGATATCCTGCGCGCCGGCGACTATCGCATCGCACTGGTCGTCGTCCGCCCTGAGTTGCTCGACGCCGCTCATGCGACGCTGCCCATCGCCCGGTGCTTCGACGTGCAAAGCGATCACGACAAAAATCAGCTCCTGGCGCTATTCACCGGGTAACATCGCGGGGGCGTCGCTCTTGAAGATCATGTCGGCAGCGTGTGTCTCCGGGCGCGACCGAGCTTCGCGCGGTGTGCGTCATGGTGAAAGACTGCCTTAGAATCGGGCCATGCCTGTGGTGAAGGAAGCGAAACCCCAAACCCGAGCGGCATCGAACCACGCTGCGGCCCTGCGCGCCGAACTGCAGCGCAAAAAGAAAGAGCTCACCGCCATCCGCGAAATCCTGCTCTCGATCAACGCTTCGTCCGACCTACGCTCCATCCTGAACGGCATCGCGCAGACGACGACGCGCGTGATGGGCGTGGACTCGACTTCGATATATTTGCTGGATCGGTCATCGCAGCGGCTGATCTTAAAAGCGACGACCGGCCTGTTCCCCGAGGCCGTGGACCATGGCTATCTCCGCATGGGCGAAGGGTTGACCGGCTGGGCCGCGCAGCACCGCCAGTGGGTCGCCGTGCGCGATGCGCAGCGCGATCCGCGCTTTCACGAAGTGCCCAACACGCGCGAGCGGTTGTTCAAATCGCTGATGGCCGTGCCGTTGATCAGCCAGGATCGCGTCGTCGGCGCGATGAACGTGCAGACGCGCCGACGGCACACCTGGACGGCCGGCGAGATCGAGTTCGTTTCGCTCATCGGCGAAGTCGTCGCCGGCATCCTGGAGCGCGCCATTTTGCAAGAGGAGAGCGAACGCAAAGTGCGCGAGATGCAAGCCGTCGCCGAAGTCAGTCGCGCCGCCATCTCCCCGTTGTATCTGGACGAGACGCTGCGCGTGGTGGCCGAGATGGGCGCACGCGCGGTGAACGCGCGACATTGCTCGGTCCTGTTGCTCGACGAGACGGTGCGCGCTTTCATGCCGCGGGCGATTTACGACCGCAAGCCGAATGTGCCGCCGGAACCGTCCTGGTCGCTGGACGACCTGCCGCTCCTGAACCTCGAACGATTTAGCGGACCGGTGTTGGTGAACGAGGCGTGTGGCAAGTTGCAACCGTCGCACGCTGCCTGGGCGGCTCAGGCGCAACTCAACGGCCTGCTGTGCGTGCCGATGCAAGTGCGCGACCGCACCATTGGCTTGCTGAATATGTGGACGGAGTCAGCCGGCGAATTCGCCGAGGCGCAGGTTGAGCTGTGCATCACGCTGGCCAACCAAATCGCGCTGGCCATCGAAAACGCCCATCTGATCGGCAACGCCGCCATCGTCAAAGAGATGAATCACCGCGTGAAGAACAACCTGCAGAACGTGGTGATGCTGCTCCAGATGCAACTACACGACGCCAGCGACAAGCTTACCCCCAAGGAAGTGCTGCACGAAAGCATCAATCGCATTATGAGCATCGCTGCTGTGCACGACGCGCTGGCGCAGGAGGGCTTCCGGCTGGTGGACGTGAAGGATGTGATCACGCGCGTGGTGGGCTTGACGCAGGCGAACATGACGCGCCCCGATCTTCAACTGACCATTCACGTGATTGGCGACTCGCTGCGCATGAGTTCGCGCGCCGCCACGGCGCTGGCGCTCTGCGTGAACGAGCTGGTGCAGAACGCCATGGAACACGCCTTCGTCAGTCGAGGCCAGGGCGAGATCACCATCAGCCTGATTGATTGCGGCGGCACGCTCGAAGTGGAGGTGCGTGACAACGGACTGGGCACGGCAGCCGGCAGGACGGAGGCGCCGAGCCTCGGGCTGAACATCGTCAACATGTTGGTGCGGGAAGACTTGCGCGGCGACTTCACCCTGCAGCGCACTGCCCATGGCACGACGGCCCGCATCAGAGCGCCGTTCAGCTACACCGACACCGCCGGTTGATGCGGCGCCAGGTGGTCTTCGACCAATTTGCCATCGCGCAGGCGAAACACCCGGTCGGCCACACCCACCACCTCCTCGCTATGAGTGACCATGACCAGATTCTTGCCAGCTTGCCGCGTCAGTGTGTCCAGGAGATCCAGCACCAATTGGCCGGTGTCGTAGTCCAGATTGCCGGTCGGCTCATCGGCCAGCACCACCAGCGGATCGTTGATCAAGGCGCGGGCAATGGCCACGCGCTGCTGTTCGCCGCCGCTCAGCCGGTCGGGAAAGGCCCCGATGCGGTGCGCAAGGCCCACCTGATCCAGCAACGCTTCGGCGCGTCGGCGGGCCTCCGGAGAAGGTCGGCCGTTCAGCTCCAGCGGCAGCATCACGTTCTCGAGCACGCTCAACGTGGGGATGAGGTTAAACGCCTGGAAGACGAAGCCGATGTGGCGACGCCGGAAGCGCGTGCGTTCCGCGTCGCTCATGCGGGTAATGGCCTGGCCGTTAATCCACACGTCGCCGGAGGTCGGCGCGTCAATGCCCCCAATCAGGTTGAGCAGCGTGCTCTTGCCGCTGCCGCTCTTACCCAAGAGCACGATGAACTCGCCACACCCAAACGCGATGCTGACGTCATTCAACACGACGCGCCGCGCGCCGCCTTCTTCGTACGCCTTCGTCACGCGATCGAGCTTGATGACGCCGACGCAGTTGTCGGTTGTCTGATCAGCCATGGAAGGGCATGATAGCGGCTGAAATTGAGCGTTGGGTGAGTTCGAGGCGCAGCCCACCGTTCACCCCGCGCGCTCGTGGGAGATGCACTTTCAGGCGAGACAACGTTCGCAGGATGATACAATTAGGCGCTGCGCCGGGCGGTTAGCTCAGTTGGTTAGAGCGTCTGTTTTACACACAGAAGGTCGCGGGTTCAAATCCCCCACCGCCCATCAGGTCAATCCTTCGGGCACAGTCACCGTCATCGTTCCGGCGTCGAGGTCTATCGCGCGGATCACGCTTTCGATGGCCGGCAGCAACAGTTCCTGGTCGGTGTTGGCTGCCCTCACCACATAGACATCGTTGCTGCCCGTACGCAGCACTTCGCTCAGCGTGCCCAACACTTCGCCGGCCTCGTTCGCCACGCGCAAGCCAATCAGTTGGTGGGCGTAGTACTCGCCGGACGGCAAGGCCGGCAGGTCGCCGGTATCCACAAGCACGCGCGCGCCGCGCAGCGCTTCGGCGGCGTCACGCGTGGCAATGCGCTCCAGCTTCAGCAGCACGCCCCCTTGATGCGCGCGCTGCGACAGGATGCGGTATGGATGCCTGGCATCGTTGAGGTACACGCGCCCGATCTCGTCGAGGACACCTTCGTAGAACGGCGACAATTGCACCTTGACCTCGCCGGCGATGCCGTGCGGGCGAGACACTGTGCCAACGACGAGGAGCTTGGGCCGCGACTTCGCCACGATGAGAAGCGCCGGGCGTCAAACGCGTATATCCAACACCACGCGCTTGCGCGATCGAGCGGCGGAGATGCGCAGCAACGTGCGCAGGGCGTTAGCCAACCTCCCTTCGCGCCCGATCACACGCCCCGCCTCGCCGGGCGCCACCTGCAACTCAAGGAAGACCGTGTCACGATCCACCGATTCGGTCACTTTCACCTGATCGGGATGATCCACCAGGCCCCGGGCAACGTATTCGACCAACTCGACCAGCTCTTTCATCGCTCATCGCCTACCGGCTCACTCGGCAGCGGCTTCAGCGGTCGGCTCGGCCTGCTTCGGCTTGGGAGCAGGCTCGCGGCCGATGCGCGTCTTCGGGCTAATCGTTCGCGCGACCTCAAACTGCGCAGCCGCCTCGGCCAGCAATACTTCGGGCGATTCACCCTGCTTCAGCCGCTCGAGGCGCGCTGTGGTGCCCGTCTTTCGGAAGAGTTGCCGGACCGCCTCGCTGGGCTGCGCGCCCACTTTCATCCAATATAGGGCGCGGTCTTCCTTCACCAGCACGGTCTCCGGTTCGGTGCGCGGATTGTAGGTGCCGATGACTTCGATAAACGCGCCCTCGCGCGGCCTTTCCTTATCGCACACCACGATGCGATAGGTCGGCTGCTTTTTTGAACCTATGCGGCATAGTCGAATTCGAACCATCGTCTCGATTATCTCCTTCTGGCGCCCATCCACCCGCTCATCATGCGCAAGCGCGGGTTGTTCGCCAATTGTTTCATCATACGTTGCGCTTCGCGGAACTGCGAGAGCAGTTGATTCAGCTCCTGCACGCTCGTGCCGCTGCCCTTGGCAATGCGGCGCTTGCGCGAGGCGTTCAGGATGTTCGGGTTGCGACGCTCCTCGCGCGTCATCGAGCTGATCATCGCTTCGACGCGCTTGAACTGTCGCTCGGTCATCTCCGGCGAAATCTGCCGGGTCAAATCTTTCATGCCGGGGATCAATGCGAGCAGGTCATTGAGCGGGCCCATGCGCTTGATCTGTCGCATCTGCGACAGGAAGTCTTCCAGGTCGAAGCTGGCCGAGAGCATCTTCTCGGCAGCTTTCGCCGCTTCCTGTTCGTCGAACTGCTGCTGCGCTTTCTCGATCAGCGTAAGCACATCGCCCATGCCCAGAATGCGCGAGGCCAGCCGGTCGGGATGGAAGACCTCCAATGCGTCGGGCTTCTCGCCGGTGCTGAGGAATTTGATCGGCACGCCGGTGACGGCGCGCATCGAGATGGCCGCGCCGCCGCGGGCGTCTCCGTCTATCTTGGTCAGGATCAGGCCGGTCAGCCCGACGCGCTTATTGAACGCCTCAGCGATATTGACGGCCTCCTGGCCGGTCATGGCGTCGGCGACGAGCAGCACCTCGGCCGGCTTGACGCGCGCTTTGATTTCTTCCACCTCGCGCATCATCGCCTCATCCATTTGTAGGCGGCCGGCGGTGTCTATGATGATGACGTCGAGCGCGCCCTGGATGGCCTTTTGGACGGCGTGCTGCGCGATCTGCGGTGGCGGTGTTTTGTCGCCTTCCGAGAAGACGGGAATGTTGATCTGCTTGCCCAGCGTCTCCAGTTGCGTGATAGCCGCCGGTCGGTAGGTATCCGCGGCGACCAGCAGCGGCTTGCGGCCGTCGCTGCGCAGGCGCAGCGCCAACTTGGCTGCTGTCGTGGTCTTGCCGGAGCCTTGCAGGCCAACCAGCATGATCACCCGAGGCGGCGGACCGCCCAGGTCAAGCTTGCCGCCCTCGCCAAGCGTCTTCAGCAACTCCTCGTGAACGATCTTCACGACGGCCTGGCCGGGGGTCAAGCTCTTGTGCACTTCTGCGCCGATCGCGCGTTCCCGCACGCGCGCGAGGAACTCCTTAGCCACTCTGAAGTTCACGTCGGCTTCGAGCAAGGCGACGCGCACCTCGCGCAGCGCAGCGTCTACATCCTGCTCGGTCAGGATGCCGCGCTTGCCGAGGCGGTCGAAGATGGCCTGTAGCTTGTCGCTCAGCGATTCGAACATGATCCTCAGAACGGGCGTGAAAGGCGTACAGCCTTCCGATGAGAGCCGCTATTCTACCTTAAAGTCGCACGATCGTTGCGACATGGACAACCGTCCCTTGCCGCGATTGCAACGGCACATTCTCCCGGGCAAATGCGCTGCGGACGTAAGCGAGTGCCGCGTCGCGCGCTGCGCTGGTGACTTTGCCGACGACTTCGCCGCCCTCCGCGATCAGCTCCTCGCCCGGCGAGAGCGCGTCGGCGCTGCGGGTCAGCCTGACCAATTTTTTGGCAATTTGGCCTCGGCTCTCCATGCGGGCGATGATCTCCTGGCCGATGTAACACCCCTTGTCGAAGCTCACCGCGTTCCACAAACCGGCTTCTAGCGGGTTGTAATCTTCGTTGATCTCGTTGGGGAAGCGCGGATAGCCGCGCAGGATGCGCCAGGCGTCGAAATCCGGCGTCGTGGGCGATGCGTCGGCAAACAGCGCGCGGTCAAGCCCTGCGCCAATTAAAAAGAAGCTCAAGCCGAGCGCCTGCGGCGCGCGCGCCACCACGATCTGCCGATCAGCGCTCAGCGGCGATTCCACGACGCGATGCGCGCACTCCGGCATCGCGAACCGGCCGATGTTGGGAATGATCGCTTCGATGAAGCGCGGGTCGTCTCCCGCGCCGACGCCGAACATGCGTGTATCGCCCGTTTCGTCACTCACCTGCACGTCGTCGTTGAAGAAGATGTACTTGCGCAACCAGTGCACCACCTTGTTCTGATTGCCCCCACCCCCGATGAGCAGGGTGGAGTCGTCGAAAGCCAGGACCAGGAGATAGTCCACCATGCGACCGATTGGCGTCGTCAGCACGGTCGTTTTGCATTCGCCCGGCTTCAGGCCGCGCACATCGCCGGTGGACATGCGATGGAGGAAGTCGAGCCGCGAGCTGCCCCGCAACCGGATGCGGCTGTAGATCTCGGTCAGGTCGAAGAGCAACATGGTCGCCGTGAGCGGTAAGCTTTGAGCTGCGCGCTGTGAGTCGTAGGCGGTGGGCTATGCGCCTCGAGAGGCGAGAGGTGACCGGCCTGCGAGCCACGATTCAATCTGCGCGCGGTGTTCGGCGGAATGGCCGCCGGTGTAGTCCCACAGGGCATCCGCCAGCGCGCGTCCCTTCAACGCCGGATAGCGCTGCGGGTCAAACAACGCCGCCTCATCCGCCCAAGCGCTCAGCCGTTTGATCAATTGCTGATGCGTTCCGTGGAAATCGGCCTGGATGCGATCCAACGGGCGATCTTTCTGCGATGCGTAGTCGCGCGCGTTGATGTCCGACCGATCTGGCGCATTCGACCGGGGCAACTGCAACGCGCTGCCGTGCTCAGCTTGAAAGAGCAGCGTCACCGCGCGGGAATACCACATCGCAATGTGCGCGAGCGTGTCTTTGACGGACCAATATCCGACGACCCCTTCCGCCAGCATGTCTTCCGCCGGAATGCGCGCCAGCGTTTCCTCCAGCGCGCGGCGCTCGGACTCAATGCGCGAAATGAATTCGGTTTTACGCATCCAGGGCGCAAAGGAGCGTTCCGGGCACGGGACGCCCCGTTCATCGAGCGCACGATGGCCATGCGCTACGGCTCATCCTTGTGTCGTGCTTCGATCCAGGCCAGGAGGTCGGCCATCTGCTGCGGGCTGAGGATCGCCGCATAGTTCTGCTGCATTAAGCCGGCCTGGTAGCCCTCGACGATGTAAGCGTTCGGGTCAACGATGCTTTGGTAGAGATACTCTCGCGCGCTCATGCCGGGGACGCGCGTCTGGGCGATATTCCACAAGTTGTAGAAAGAAGGGCCAACCAACCGCTCGCCTTTCTTTTGACTGTGACAGCCGACGCAGCCGGCGGTGTTAAACAACCTCTCGCCGCGCTCCGGGTCGCCTGCGGGTAGGCCATCGGTGATCTTGCCGAAGTCGCCTTCTTTGGGAAGGGCAGCAGAAGCTGTCGGTCGGGCCGTTTCGCTTTGGGACAACGACTCACCGCGCACCGGTTGCGGCATGGCGCTCAATCCCAGGCTGAAGATGATCAGGCAAGCCACGAAGCCAATTGCCGAGAACACAAACGGCTCAGCGTTGGGGCCGATCTCAAAGCGGATCGGTCGCAGGCGGCGTTGATCCACAGCGCGTAGCTCGTCGCGCAGTTCAGCCATCTCCTCATCGGTCGGCAAGTTGCGGCGGAAGAAACGGCTGACGCTGCTGGCCAACACGGCGATGACCACGCCACCGGCCACGCTGGCCAGTAATGCCATCAACATGCCGCCGATCACGACAAAGATTAGGTTGTCGAACACGGCGCTGCCGCCGCCCAGTTGAGCCGGGGAGGCCGCGAATGCCGCATCCGCGCCGATGAGCATAGCAACCACCGCCGCCACAAGCGTGCGCCACTTCAAAGCCATCGAGCTTGTCATGTTCAAATCTTAAACTCTCGAATGCGCTGCGCGCATATTCTAAATCACGGCGATGGTGCGCAGGCTTCAACAAAAGCGCGAAACAGGCGCAGCATGTCTTCGCGGTCGGCGGCCATCTCTTCGGGGTGCCACTGCACGCCGATGTAGTAGCGCTTGCCAGGGAGTTCAACCGACTCGACCACGCCATCGGGGGCGCGCGATGTGACGATCAACCCGTCGGCAATCTTTTTAAGCGCTTGATGATGGAAGCTGTTCACCTCCGTCTCCCCCGGGCCGATGATCTGCGCAATGTGCGTCCCCGGCGCAACGCGCACGGTGTGTGCGGCCTGGTGACGCTCGAGGCCGTTGGCAGTCCCATCGTGTGGGACATCACTCCCCTGCTGCGAGGGCAGATCTTGAATCAGCGAGCCGCCTAGCGCGACATTCACGACTTGAATGCCGCGACAGATCGCGAAGAGGGGTTTATCATCCTGCAATGCCCAGCGCGCCAGCGTCATTTCCACCCTGTCACGTTCGGGATCGACGCCGTAGGTCTTTTCGTGCTGCGGCTCGCCAAAGAGCGTTGGATCCACGTCGCCGCCGCCGGAGAGCAATACGCCATCCGCCGATTCATACATCCCGCGCCAGGATTCGAGTGAGAGGACTGTAGGGAGCAGAACCGGAATTGCCCCGCAGGCGACCAGGCTGTTCACGTAGTTCTTGCCCAGCGTGAAGCGGCGCTTCTCGTGATCTTGAATCGGTATGGGGACAAGGATGCGCGGGCTATTCATGAAGACTTTCGCTTGGCAGCGAACGCAACGCCCGAAGTCGCTGCCTGGGGAGTTCGCGCATCACGCTGCACCCGCTTCGCCGGACTCAGCCGGCGCCGCTGCGCGTTTGGACTTGGCGCCGCCTGAAGACGGCAAGCGCTCCTTCAGGCGAGCGGACTTGCCGCGCAAATTACGGAAGTAGTAAAGCTGTGCGCGGCGCACTTTGGCGTGGCGCATCACTTCCACCTTATCAATGCGCGGCGAGTTCAGCAGATACGTGCGCTCGACGCCGATGTTGTTGCTGGCGATCCGGCGCACGGTAAAGCTGGCGTTCGCGCCGCCTTTGCGCAAGCGAATAACGGTGCCTTGAAAGACCTGGATGCGTTCCCGATCGCCCTCGATGATCTTCTGATGGACGCGCACTTGATCGCCGGGTTGAAGCGGCGGAATTTTCGGATTGGGTTGTAAGCTCTTTTCGAGCGATTCGACGAGATTCATCGTTGTCCTCCTGCGGCGCGGCTAGCGCTTCGTGTAGGTTGGACCCTTGCGGGCGCGCTTGAGACCGGGTTTCTTGCGCTCTTTCTCACGCGCGTCGCGCGAGAGGTAGCCGGCCGTCTTCAACATCAGGCGATATTCCGGATCCACCTCCAGCAGGGCGCGCGCGATCGCCATGCGCGCGGCTTCGGCCTGGCCGGTGATGCCGCCGCCCGTCACTTTGACGCTCACGTTGAAGCGCGCATCGGCGCCGGTCAGCTTGAGCGGCGCATGCACGGTGATTAGGTCAACTTCGCGCCCGAAGTACTGGTCTATGGGTTTGTCGTTGACCAATACCCGACCGCTGCCTTGCGGATACAACCGGGCGCGCGCGGTCGCCTCTTTACGGCGCCCAACGCCCTCATAGTATTGCTGTTGAGTCTCTGTCATAGGCTATGCGTCCTCAGCAGCGGCGAAGCGACTCGCGTCTTCGTCGCACGCCGATCCCGATCACTTGTCCCGAATCTCCAGCGGCTGCGGTTTCTGCGCGCTGTGTTCGTGCGCTGGGCCGCCGTACACCTTCAGCTTCTTGATCATCTTGCGGCCCAGCCGCCCATGGGGGATCATGCCCCAGACGGCTTCGCGAATGACGCGCTCTGGATTGCGCGCGAGGAGGTCGCGCAGATTCTCTTCCTTGAAGCCGCCAGGATACATCGAGTGCCGCTGATACTTCTTCTCGGTCATCTTATCGCCGGTGACACGGATTTTCTGGGCGTTCACCACGATCACGTAGTCGCCGCAGTCCACGTGCGGCGAATACATGGGCTTGTGCTTGCCCTCGATGACCTTAGCAATCTGGCTGGCAAGCCGCCCCAGCGTGACGCCGGCCGCATCCACGACGTACCAGCGCCGGCTGGCGCGAGCCTCTTCCGGCTTCGCCATGTATGTCTTGATCGTCCTCATCTTGCACCTAGTATTTCACCTCTACGAGGCACAGCCCACATGCGGGCGCCAAGCCCGTGATCCGCTGTGCGTCTCTGCTTTCCAGCATCTCCCTAAACTCGTCCGAGCCGTATTCACCTCGGCCCACGCGCACCAGCGCCATCACAATCCGGCGCACCATCCGAAAGAGGAAGGCATTCGCCTCAATCGTGAACCACAGCCGCTCATCGCTCGCTTGCCACTCCGCGCGCAGCACTTGGCGCACCGTCGTCTCTCCTGGTCTTGCCGAGGGCGGCCGGCCAAACGCGGCAAAATCGTGCCATCCGATCAATTGTTGAGCTGCTGCGTTCATTGCCGCGATATCTGGTCGCTGTTCGAGCTGCCAAGCGAAACGTCGCAGCAACGGCTGTCGCACTTCACTGACATAGGCCGTGTAAACGTAGGTTCTGCTCTTTGCGCTGTAGCGCGGATGAAACCCCGCCTCACACGGCACTAAGTCGTAGATGGCCACATCTTCCGGCAGCGTCGCATTGAGCGCCCGGCCAAGCGCGTCGAGCGAATGCTTCCAATCCACCTCGAAAGCGATCACCTGGCCGGTGGCGTGCACGCCGGCATCGGTGCGACCTGCGCCCACGACGGCGACGCGCGACCGACAAACTTTCGCTAGGGCGGCCTCCAGTTCTCCTTGCACCGTTCGCCCGCGCCGCGCGGCTTGTCGTTGAAACCCGACGAAGTCCGTGCCGTCGTAGGCGACCTTCGCGCGAACCTTCAAATCCACTCGATAATCGCCATGGGCGCGTTATCGCCTTTGCGTGGGCCGAGTTTGCTGATGCGGGTATAGCCGCCATTGCGATTCACGTAGCGCGGCGCTATTTCCTCGAACAACTTGCGCACCGTCGCCGGCCCGCCGTTCACCCGCGCGGCAACCAGCCGCCGCGCATGCACCTGTTGCGCTTTGTCGTCCACCAGCCCAGACTTCGCGATCGTCACCAGCTTCTCCGCTTGATCGCGGATCGCCTTGCACTTCGCCTCGGTGGTCTGAATACGACCGTGGTCTATCAGCTCGGTCACCAGACTACGGCGCAGCGCCGTGCGTTGCGCCGTCGAACGTCCCAGTTTGTAACCCGATACCTTGTGCCTCATGTCACACCTCGTCCGCTTCGTCTATCTTTTCTTCCTGCGGAAGCAGCCCACGGGCGCGCAACTTCTCTTTCAGCTCGGCCATAGACTTCTCGCCGAAGTTGCGCAGATTGGTTAAGGTGCCGCCGCTCCGCTCCATCATCTCGAGCAATTCACCCACGGTGCTGATGCCGGTGCGCTTGAGTGAGTTATAGACGCGAACGCTCAAGTCCAGTTCCTCGATGGGTCTCTCGCTCCATTCGCCGGGTATGCCCTTATTGTCGCTTTTGCCCTCGAGCAGCGGCTCTTCCAAACTCACACCGGCGATCAAACGCAGGTGTTGCACCAGAATTGCAGCGGCCTGCGACAGCGCGTCCTGCGGGCGGATCGTGCCATCGGTCCATATCTCCATGATCAAGCGATCATAGTTCGTCGTCTGGCCGATGCGGGCTGGCTCGACGCGATAGTTCACGCGCCGCACCGGGCTGTAGATCGCATCTACGGGAAGCTCGCCGATCGGCAATCGGCCGCGCTGCTCGGCCGGCGAATAACCCCGTCCCATCTCGACTTGAAATTCGATGTCGAGGCGCGCCTTGTTCGAGTCGGTCGTCAGCAGATAGAGATCCGGGTTGACGATCTCGATCTCCGGCGGCGCTTGAATATCGCCGGCAGTGACCACACCCTCGCCGCGGACTTCCAGACGCATGCGCAGCGGGCCTTCGCTGTGCATACGCATGCGAATCTGCTTCACGTTGAGCATTAACTGAGTGACATCCTCCTTCACATCGGGGATGTCGGAGAACTCATGATGCACATCGGTGATGCGCATCGAGGTCACGGCTGCGCCGGGCAACGCGCTGAGCAATACGCGACGGAGGGCGTTCCCCAGCGTGATGCCGAAACCCGGTTCCATGGCGCCGATGATGAAGCGGCCATAGTCGCGCGTGAGGGCGTCGCTCTCCACTTTTGGAAAGACAGGTGCAGATAGCATGTGCTTCTTCCTCGTCCGGCGCCTGCGCCGCCGCGCCGGCGCCGACACAACTCGCTACCGCGAGTAATACTCCACGACGAGCTGCTCTTTCAACTGCACGTCAATATCTTCGCGCTTCGGGAGGGCTTGAACAATGCCGGTCAAGGTGCTCCGATCGGCCGACAACCAGGCCGGCATCGGCGGCGCATCCTTATCCGCCATCAGCGCTTTGAAATAAGTCAGCTTTCGACTGGCTTCGCGCACGGAGATCTTATCCCCCGGCTTAACCAGGTAGGACGGCACGTCAATGGGATGATCGTTCACATTCAGGTGGGCGTGGTTGACCAACTGGCGCGCCGCGGCGCGCGAGGGTGCGAAGCCCATGCGATAGACCACGTTATCGAGCCGGCGTTCCAGCAAGATCAGCAATTCGGAGCCGGTCACGCCGCGGCGCTTGAGCGCCTCACGAAAGTAACGGCGGAACTGCGCTTCGAGCAGGCCATACATGCGGCGCATCTTTTGCTTCTCGCGCAACTGCAGCGAGTAATCGCTGGCCTTGCTGCGGCGCGCGCGCATGTTCGGCCCATGCTGGCCGGGGATAATCCCTCGTCGCTCCAAAGCGCACTTGGGTGAGAGACAACGGGCGCCCTTCAGATAGAGCTTTTCGCCTTCGCGGCGACACAATCTACAAACGGGTCCAATATGTCGAGCCATCTTTCCTCTGATGCGAGACGTTCGATTTGTTTACAACGGGCTGTCTTCGTCCAAATCGTGCATCTCAAACGAACCATTGCCGGTCGAGTGCGCTCACACGCGGCGGCGCTTCTTAGGTCGGCAGCCGTTATGCGGCACAGGTGTGATATCGGTAATGGACTTGACGCGCAGGCCGACACCTTGCAGCGCGCGCACGGCGGCTTCCCGACCCGGCCCCGGCCCCTTCACATACACATCTACTTCCTGCATGCCGTTCTCCACAGCCGCGCGGTATGCGTTCTGCGCAGCAATCCGGGCAGCGAAGGGCGTGCTTTTGCGGTTGCCTTTGAAGCCGGCCGAGCCGGCGCTGCTCCAGCAGATCGTGTTGCCGGCTTTGTCGGTGATCGTCACGATCGTGTTATTGAACATCGCGTGAATATGCACCACGCCCTGAGCGACGTTTTTGCGCGCGCGTCGCGGGTTGGTCTGGCGACGCGGACTACGTGTGCTTGCTGCTTTAGCCATAGGCGAGTCTTAATCGAATAAGCGCCAGAGCAGAGCCTGCGCCCCGCTCCCACGCCGCTATTTACTTCTTCTTCGCGCCACGGCGGCGACCGCGACCGGCCACCGTCTTCCTCACACCCTTGCGCGTGCGCGCGTTGGTGCGTGTGCGCTGGCCGCGCACCGGCAAGTTGCGCTTGTGGCGCAGCCCACGATATGACCCGATCTCGATCAAGCGCTTGATGTTGAGCTGCACTTCGCGGCGCAGGTCACCTTCCACCTTATATTCCTTCTCCACGATCTCGCGCAGGGTGGCCGCTTCGGCCTCGGTCAGGTCCTTGACGCGAGTCGCCGGGTTGATGTTGGTGCGGGCCAGGATTTCCTTTGCAAGCGAACGGCCGATGCCATAGATATAGGTCAACCCAATATCCACGCGCTTGTTGCGCGGCAAATCTACTCCAGCGATTCTTGCCATAGTCGTTGCCTACCCCTGTCTCTGCTTGTGCTTAGGGTTCTCGCAGATGACGTAAACGCGCCCGTGCCGCCTGACGATTTTGCATTTCGGGCAGCGCTTTTTCACGGATGCTGATACTTTCATCTTTCACCTCATTGCCCGAGCCCGTGACGTTCGCCGCAAGAGGGAGCGCCACAAACTCGCATACATGCAACGTCCGACTCGCGCGCTTCACACGAGCCGGACGCCAGCCAATTTGCTTAGGCTCTAACCGAGCTTCGTCAATATCTCGGCTTCACCATCAGTGATGGCCACGGTATGTTCAAATTGGGCGGAAAGTTTACCATCAACGGTCACGACTGTCCAGCCGTCTTTCTTCACCTTCGTTTCGGCGCGTCCCTCGTTAATCATCGGCTCCAGCGCGATCGTGAGTCCCGGCCGCAACAACATGCCATGCTCGGCCTGTCCGGCGTTCGGCAAACCAAACCCCTCATGCAATTCGCGACCGACGCCGTGGCTGGTGTACTCGCGCACCACCGAATAGCCGCGTGGCTCGGCGACGCCCTGGATCGCTGCGCCGATGTCGCCAAAGCGATTGCCCTTGCGCGCCGCAGCGATCGCTGCGTTCAGACACTCCTGCGTCACCTGCATCAATCGTTGCGCGCGCGCCGAGATGCGCCCAACGCCCACGGTGATCGCCGAGTCGGCGTGATAACCTTTATACATCGCGCCGACATCGAGCTTGACGATTTCTCCCTCTTTGAGTCGTCGGTGCCCAGGGATACCGTGCACCACCTCATCGTCCACCGACGCGCAGATAGAAGCCGGGAAGGGATAAGGGGCGCCATTCGGCGCATAGTTTTTGAACGACGGCGTAGCGCCGCACTGGAGGATGATTTTCTCCGCCAGCCGATCCAGCTCGATCAAGCTCACGCCTGGCGCGACGCGTTCCTTCAACTCGGCCAGCACGGTCGCCACGATTCGACCGGCTTGACGCATGAGGGCAATCTCTTGCGCTGTCTTCAACACAATCATCGTTGAAAACCTTGCACAACAGAGGTGCAGTGAGCAATCAGCGTTGTAGGCCACAGACTTGAGCCGGCCTTCACCAGGCTGGCAGGCCGGCGCGCGCTGTCATCCGGTGCGCGCGTCGGCGCCAGCGGCTCGCGAAGCGCTGGGCGAATCGGCAGCAACGCGATGAATTCGCGGCAGGGCATCGTGAATCTCTTCGGGCTGAACCACCGGCCGCAGCACGGGAACGCCGTCTGCGCCTGGGCGCAGACGCTCCGCGCCGGCTTCACATGCCGGCTTTCTCGCAACCCGGTCACAGTTGCCCTCTTCCCTGTCATAGCTGCGTATGATGTGAGACTTTCGCTGAGCCGCTGCTGCTCACGACTCGATCCAACGCCTAATCACACTCATGGCTGGTCATGATTAACTGACGCAGCAGGTGATGGACGTAGGGAATCGTATGTTCGCCGTTCACCTCGCGCAGCAGGCCGAGGTTGCGGTAGTAATCAATGAGCGGGGCAGTCTGCTCCTGATAGATGCGGATGCGGCGAGCTTGCGTCTCGGGGTTGTCGTCCGAGCGCTGATACAGTTCGCCCGTGCAGACGTCTTTCTTGCACCCTTCGCGCGGCGGCACCGATTCGTAACTGAACACTGCGCCACAGTCACGACATGTCCAGCGATGCGAAAGACGCTCCATCAACATGCGCTCGCGCACGCGAATGTACGGCACGATCGTGATGCACTTGCCGAGCTCCCGAAGCAACTGCGCCAAGGCATCGGCCTGTGGAATCGTGCGTGGGAACCCATCCAGGATGAAACCACGCGCCGTATCGGGCCGGCTCAACCGTTCGCGCACCATGCCGATGGTGATCTCGTCTGGCACAAGGTCGCCACGGTCAAGATACTGCTGCGCTTGTTTGCCGAGTTCAGTCTGATTTTTAATGTTCTCGCGAAACAGATCGCCGCTCGAGATGTGCGGTATGCGCAGATCTTTCGAGAGCAGGACGGCCTGTGTTCCCTTGCCTGCCCCCGGCGCACCAAGCAACACAATGCCATACATCGTCGTCAGCCTCTCACGCCGCAGACCAGCACCCGTGCGCTCGTGTGACCGCGCTCAACAACGCCGGCAGGCCTGGTGATATCACTTGATGATCCCCTCGTAGTTGCGCATCATGAGCTGAGCCTCGAGCTGGCGCATCGTATCCAGCACGACGCCGACGACGATCAACAGCCCTGCGCCCGACAATAGCAGGTTGTTGTTGCCCACCGGCCTGAGGAAGACGAATCCGGGCACATGAGACAAGAAATTCAACAAATAGGGCAAAATGGCGAGCAGTCCCAGGAACAAGGCCCCGACCAGCGTGAGTCGCCGCATCACGCGCGTGATGAATATATCAGTGGCCTTGCCCGGCCGGATGCCGGGGATGAACCCACCCTGTTTCTGCAGATTTTCGGCCAGGTTCTGCTGCTGCATCATCACGTCGGTATAGAAATACGTGAAGCCGATGACCAGCAGGAAGTACATGAGGGTGTAGAACACCAGGCTCCACGACAAGGCGTCGGAGCTGGTCTGACCCGCGCTGAACAGGCTGACGACGTCCTGCGCGAACCGCTGCACGCCGGCGTCACTGCTGTTGACGAAGAAGCCGGCCAGGATCGCCGGGAAGACCAGCATGGCTTGTGCAAAGATCAGCGGAATCATCCCTGCCGTATTCACTTTGAGTGGGACATGCGTGCCTGCACCGCCCAACATGCGTCGGCCGCGCACCCGCTTACCATACTGCACAGGGATGCGCCGCTCGCCCTCTTGGATGTAAACGATCCCGATGACGGTGATCACGGTGATCGCCAAGAACGCCAGCGAGGTGGCGAACGCCGTGTTGGTCGCCGCAATCTGGGCGATATTGCTCGGAATGCGAGCGACGATGCCGCCAAAGATGATAATAGAAAGACCCTGACCGATGCCCTGCTCGGTGATCAACTCACCCAACCAGACGGCGAACATCGTGCCGGCGGTCATCGTCACGATTGTGACGATGGTGGGCAGGATGAATTCGGGCCGGTCCAATCCCCACTGCGGCAGCACGCGCTGGCCGCCGGTCACTTGTGCGCCGATGCTTTCGAAGATGTTGACCTGGCCGATCGCGTTCAACGCCGCCATGGGTGCGGTCAAGAAATAGGTCAGGCGGTTGATCTTGCGCCGGCCCTGATCGCCCTCCTTGGCCAACTCTTCCAAGCGCGGGATGACCGGGATGAGCAATTGCAAGATGAGCGAAGCCGTGACGTATGGATACACGCCCATCGCCAGCACGGAGAAGTTGAACACCGCGCCGCCGGACAGCAAGCTGAGCAGGCCGACGATGCTGCCCAGGCCGCCGGCTTGACCTTGCTCCACGGCAGTGCGAATTTGTTGCAGCACCTCGGGATTCACCCCCGGCACCGGCACATGAGCAATGAGCCGATAGATGATCAGGATGAACAAGGTGAAGATGATCTTGTTCCTGATTTCCGGCAGCGCGATCGCGTTGCGTAATGCTTGTAACATCGCTTCAGCGTTTCGCTTCGATTTGCCTTCCGCCTCTAAACGGAAGCGTAGCGCTAACGCGTGCGGTAGCCGCCGCGTTTCACTTCGAGCTTCGTCACCGTGCCGCCGGCCTGTTCGATCTTCTGTTTGGCCGTTTCGGAGAACTTGTGCGCCGTCACCTTCAACGGGATATTCAGCTCCCCTACGCCGAGGATGGCGATGTGCTTATCGCTCTTGTGCACGACGCCGGCGGCCACCAGCGCTTCAGGTGTGACCTCGCTCCCGGCTTGGAACTTCTGGGCCAGCAACCCGACGTTCACCGGCCGATACACGATCCGATAGGGATTGTTGAAGCCGATGCCACGCATGAACGGCAACTTGCGCACCATCGGGAACTGCCCGCCTTCGAAGTAGGGGCCCTTGACACCGCCGGAACGAGCCGCTTGGCCCTTCTGGCCGCGCCCGGCCGTTTTGCCCTGGCCGGCGGCGATGCCGATGCCCTTGCGCTTCTTGCGCTTTCGTGAACCCTCTGCGGGTTTTATCTCATGGAGTTTCATTTGACTTCTACCAAATGCTTCACCACATTCAGCATGCCGCGAATCTGCGGCGTGTCATCGTGCTGCACGACTTGACCCAGCTTGCGGAAGCCAAGAGCCTTGAGCGTGCGTTTTTGGCGCACGTCATAGCCGATCGCGCTCTTGACCCATTTCACCGTAATGCGCTTGCTCCCGGCGTCAGTAGTTGTCGCTGCCATTGCCACGCCTCCAGAACGGCTGGATGTCGGCGACGCTCTTATTACGTCGTCGCGCTTCCTCATTGAGGTCTTTCAACGAACACAATCCCCTGAATGTTGCGTAGGTGGTGTTGATCTTATTCGGCGAGCCGAGCGACTTGGTCAGCACATCGCGCACACCGGCCGCTTCGAGCACGGCGCGCACGCCGCCACCCGCGATGACGCCGGTGCCGGGCGACGCCGGCTTCAACATCACCTTGGCGCTGCCATACTTCTCGATCACTTCGTGCGGGATGGTCGAACCGATGATCTGCACGCGCTGCATGTTGACGCGCGCGCGGTCGGTCGCCTTCCGAATGGCATCTTGCACGGCGCGTGCTTTGCCTAAACCGACGCCGACGCGCCCGTGGTTATCCCCCACGACGATCAACGCGCGGAAGGCAAAGCGTCGGCCGCCTTGAATCACCTTGGCGACGCGCGTGACATCCACAATCCGAATATCAAGCTCGGCCGACTCACTCTCGGGCCGCGACGCGCTGCCGCGCCGAACTTCGCGTTCTCGGCCCTTTTGCGAATTCTTGTTCACCATGGGTCAAAACTCCAAACCGCCCTCGCGCGCGCCCTCGGCCACTGCCTTGATGCGGCCGTGGTAGCGATAGCCGGCCCGATCGAACACCACGCGCTTGATCTGCTTCTCCTGCGCCCGTTGTGCGATCAGCCTGCCGACCAGCATCGCTTCTTCGACCTTCTTGAGCCCAGCCTGAGCGCGCACAGCCCGATCCAGGCTGGAGGCAGCCGCCAACGTATGGCCGGCCTCGTCGTCAATCACCTGCGCGTAGATGTGTTTTAGGCTGCGAAAGACGTTCAGGCGCGGACGACTGGCCGTGCCGGACACTTTGACGCGCACGCGCCGGCGTCGCCGCTCTCGCGATTCTTCTCGTTGCTTCGTCATGTCCAGATCCTTTGTCGCCGGCGATCGATTGCTGGGGTCAGGCCCACAGACGCTCTCGCCAACGACCACAGCATGGGATCACTTGCCCTTGCCGGTCTTGCCCGCCTTGCCGGCCTTGCGGCGGATCACTTCGCCTTGATACCGGATGCCTTTGCCCTTATACGGCTCCGGAGGCCGCAACTTGCGCACCTGCGCGGCTACATCGCCAACCCGCACTTTGTCAATGCCGCTGATGGTGATCGTGCGCGTTTTGGCATCGGTGGCAAAGGTGATGCCGGGCGGTGGGGAGAATTCGATCGGATGGGAGTAGCCAAGATAGAGCATCAGCTTGTTGCCGCTCATCTCGGCGCGATACCCCACGCTCTCCGCGCCGATCTCCAACACCTTCGTGTAACCTTCGGAGACGCCCTTGACCATGTTCGCCAGCAGCGCGCGCGTCAGGCCGTGCAAGGCGCGCGCGTTATTCTCGTCGCCGTCGCGTTGAACGCTGAGCACGTTCCCTTCTTTCGCAACACGGATTTGCGGCGGAAGCGTATGTTGCAATTCGCCTTTCGGCCCCTTGACTGTGACCCAACTGCCATGGATGGCCACATCCACGCCCTTAGGCAGTTCGATGGGTTTCTTCCCAATTCGCGACATGATACGGTCCTCCAATCAATACACGAAGCACAGCACTTCGCCGCCCACGCCCAGCCGCCGCGCTTGGTTGTCGGTAATCACCCCTTTGGGCGTCGAGAGGATGGCGACGCCAATGCCGCTCAACACGCGCGGGATTTCCGTCTTCGGCACATAGATGCGCTTGCCCGGTCGGCTGACCCGTTGCAAACCAGTAATCACGGGCTTGCGCGAGCGACGTTCGCCGCTGTAGCGCAGGGTCAAGTTCAGCATCTTCTTGCCGTCCACCTCGACGACCTGATAGGCATCCAGGTAACCTTCTTCCTTCAAAATTTCTGCCACGCGCTCATTGAGCTTGGACGCTCTCACCGCCACCGAGGAATGACCGACGGCTGCGGCGTTGCGAATGCGCGTGAGCATGTCACCTAGTGAATCGTTCGCCATGTCTGCTCCAGTCCAGAAATCAGCGTTCAGAGATCGGTTTCAAGATATGCGATGGGCGAGTGGCCGAGGATCGGCCATGTCGTCCTCAACGACCGATCGCCATGGCTGACCGCTGACGACCCGCCCCTCACCACGATGCCTTGCGGACGCCGGGGATTTCGCCGCGCAAGGCCATCTCGCGGAAGACGATGCGCGACACGCCGAACTTGCGCATGTAACCACGTGCGCGGCCGCTGACGGCGCAGCGGTTGCGCACGCGCACCTTATACTTGCGGCGCTTTTCCCGATACATCATCGCTACTCTTGGTGTCTTTCCCATGTGCTCCTCACCTTTCGACGAACGGCGGTTCATGGCAGAATCGCCGCTTCACTCAATCAATCACCTGCGATCCCCTGGTTTGCTGAACGGCATGCCAAACGCGCGCAGCATCGCGCGCCCTTCATCGTCAGTCTTGGCCGTGGTCACAATCGTCACTTCCAAGCCGCGCACCTTATCAATCTTGTCATAGTCAATCTCCGGGAAGATGATCTGCTCCCGCAGGCCCAGGGTGTAGTTGCCGCGACCATCGAATGCGTCGGGCGACACGCCCCGGAAGTCGCGCACGCGCGGCAAGGCAAAATGAATCAGGCGATACAAGAAGTCATACATGCGCTTACCACGCAGCGTCACTTTCACGCCGATCGGTCGGCCCTCGCGCAACTTGAAGCCGGCGATGGACTTGCGGGCTTTGGTCACAATCGGCCTTTGACCCGTGATCGCGGCCAAGTCGCTGACGGCGGAGTCAACCGCTTTGGGATTATCGGCCGATTCGCGCCCCACGCCGATATTGACGACGATCTTTTCAATCTTCGGCACCTGCATGATGTTCTTGTAGCCGAATTCCTTCATGAGGGCCGGCCGAATCTCTTCCAAGTATTGTTTTTTGAAATCGGCCATAGCTTAATCCAACACCTCACCCAATTTGTTCGAGTAACGTTTCTTCACGCCGTCCACAAAGCGATAGTTCACGCGCGTCGGTTGGCCGCTGGGCGCGATGAGCTTGACATTGGAGACATGGATGGGCATCTCCACGTCAATAATGCCGGTCTGAACCACCCGGCGACCGGCGCGGCGCGGCTTGGCGTGCTTCTTCGCGATGTTCACACCCTTCACGACGATCTTGTCCTCTTTGGGAAGCACGCGCACCACCTCGCCGCGCTTGCCTTTGTACTCACCGGTGATCACCAAGACGGTGTCGCCTTTTTTGATCTTCATAAGCGCTTTCCTCCAAAGGGCTGCTGGATGCGTGTGCCCTATAGCACCTCGGGCGCGAGTGAGATGATTTTCATGAACCCCTTGTCGCGCAATTCGCGCGCCACCGGCCCGAAAATGCGCGTGCCGCGCGGGTTGACCTCGTCATCGCTCAGGATCACCGCAGCGTTATCGTCAAAGCGAATATAGGAGCCATCCGAGCGGCGATACTCCTTCGCCACACGTACGATGACTGCTTTGACGACTGCACTTTTCTTCACATCGGCGGTCGGGCTAGCCGATTTGACCGTAGCGGTGATCACGTCGCCGACGCGTCCGTAGCGCCGTCGGTGGCCGCCATGAATATGAATGCACAGCAGTTCCTTGGCGCCGGTGTTATCCGCCACCTGCAATCGCGTCTCTTGCTGAATCATGGCTCACCCTTCCTTCTTGAGCACGATCTCTTCCAACATCCAACGCTTGGTTTTGCTGATGGGCCGATGTTCGACGATGCGCACCAGGTCGCCCTCGCGCGCCTGTTCGTGCTCGTCGTGGGCCTTGTACTTCTTGCTGCGCGTCAACACTTTCTTGTACAAAGGATGACGCACTGTTCGCTCGACGCGAACCACGATGGTCTTTTGCATCTTGTCGCTAACGACCACACCGGTCAGACGACGTCGCCGCTCTTCTGCCATGGCTCTCCTCTATCCTTCACGCGCGATTGCCGCTTGTGGTTGACTGCGCGATAAGCTGCGCAGCCAGTTCACGCTGGCGCAGAATTGTCTTGATGCGCGCGATGTCATGGCGCACGCGCTTGATGCTGTTCGTATCGGTTAACTGCCCCTGCGCGCGCTGGAAGCGCAGGTTGAACAACTCGCGATAAGCGTCGTCCAACTTCGCCTCTAGCTCCGGCGTCGGCAGCTTGCTCAATTCCCGTGACCGCATCGTTCACCCTTCCATCTGCGACTCGGCGACCACCTGCGTCTTCATCGGCAGCTTGTAGGCCGCCTGAGTCAGCGCAGTCCGCGCGACGTTCTCGGGCACGCCCGAAACCTCGAACATGATGCGTCCGGGTTTCACCACGGCGACCCAGTGATCCACGGCACCTTTGCCCTTGCCCATGCGGGTCTCGGCCGGCTTGGCCGTCACCGGCTTATCCGGGAAGATGCGAATCCACATCTTGCCGCGACGTTTCATTTCGCGCACGATCACGCGGCGCACAGCCTCGATCTGCCTGGCCGTCACCCAGGCTGGCTCCAACGCTTGCAAGCCGAACTCGCCAGCTTCGATCGTGTTGCCGCGGCTGGCGACGCCTTTCATCCGCCCGCGCATCTGCTTGCGATACTTCACTCTCTTCGGCATCAACATAATGTCCACCTCGTTTGCAATCCTAACCGCATCTCAACTCATTCCAAATCATTCCGACCTGCGTCCGGTTGAGCTGCGGGAGCGGCAGGCTCACTCGCTCGCCGGCGCAGCGCCGTTGCTCGCTTCGCCGGCGGTCGGGGCGGCCGAGGTCTGATGCTCGCCGCCGCGCCGGGATCCACGGCCGCCGCGTCGTTCGCGACGATCGCGCGGCGCCTGTTGCTGTGTGCGAGATGGCCGCGTGAGTTCCTCCTGCGGCATATCCGGCAGGATGTCGCCCTTGTAGATCCACACCTTCACGCCGATCTTGCCGTAGGTGGTATCCGCCTCGGCTTTGGCGAAGTCAATATCGGCGCGCAACGTGTTGCGTGGAACACGGCCCTCCATCAGCTTGTCGGTGCGCTTCATGTCACTGCCGTTCAAACGGCCGGCGCATTCGATCTTGATGCCCAGCGCGCCGCGCTGCATCGCGCTCTGGATGGCTTTCTTCATCGCCCGATTGTGCGGGATGCGCCGCTCGATCTGCTGCGCGATGTTGCTCGCCACCAGTTGGGCCACCAGATCCGGCTTGACGATCTCTTCGATGTCAAGCTTGACCTTCTTGCCGGTCATCTTCTCGATGCCTTCGCGGATTTCCTTCACCGCAGCGCCCTTGCGGCCGATCACGACGCCGGGCCGCGCTGTGTGCACCACCACGTGCAACTGGTTCGGCGGGAAGCGCTCGATGGTGATGTCAGACACCCCGGCGTTATCGGCGTCCATCTTGCTGCGCAAATACTCGCGCAATTGCATATCTTCAAGAAGCAGCTTGGTGTACTCGCGCTTGGGCGCATACCAGCGGCTCTTCCAGTCCCGGATGATGCCGAGCCTGAATCCATATGGATGAACTTTTCGTCCCATGTCGTTCGGTTCTCTGCTGCGAATTCCGAGCGCCGAGCCATTGGCTCAACCACTCGCCATTCACCATCGCCTAGTCCTCATCCACCACTTCGCGCAAGACCACCGTGATGTGGGAGCTTTTACGCTCGATGGGCCGGAAGCGACCACGTGCGGCGAAGCGGCGCCAGCGCCGCGTTGGCCCACCATCCACGTAAATCTGGCTAATGACCAGATCGGCCGCGGTGAACTGTTTATTTTCGACGGCGTTGGCCATCGCCGAAGCGATCACTTTGCTCACCGGTTCGGCAGCCGCCTTCGGTGTGAAGCGCAAGATATCGAGCGCTTCGGTGGCCTTCTTGCCGCGCACCAGGTCCGCCACCAGGCGCACCTTCTGCGGCGACATGCCGATGTAACGCGCAACGGCGCGCACTTCATTATCAGCCAGCTTAGCCATGATTCCCGTCTACTCCTTGCCGCCGGCCTTGTCTTCCTTGGCGATGTGACCGCGGAAGGTGCGGGTCGGCGCAAATTCGCCCAGCTTGTGTCCCACCATGTTTTCGGTGATGTAGATGGGGATGTGCCGGCGACCGTCGTGAACAGCGATGGTGTGACCCACCATCTGCGGGAAGATAGTCGAGGCGCGCGACCAGGTCTTGATGACTTTCTTTTCGCCGCGCGTGTTCATTGCCTCGATCCGCTTCAGCAGCTTGGCCTGTACGTATGGTCCTTTCTTCAGAGATCTAGACATATTGAACAGTGCTCAATCCCAAGTGCTTTGCGTTCACGCAGAACTCAAAACCCAACTCTTTACTTCTTGCGCTTCTTCTCTCGCCGACGCACGATCAGATAATTCGTGCGCTTGTTGCGGCGCGTCTTCACGCCGAGCGCCTTCTTGCCCCACGGGGTGCGTGGCGCATCTTTGCCGATAGGCGAACGACCTTCGCCGCCGCCATGGGGATGGTCGCGCGGCGACATCGCCGAGCCGCGCACCGTTGGTCGGATGCCGAGCCAGCGCGTGCGACCCGCTTTGCCCAGCTTGATATTGCTGTGATCCACATTGCCCACCTGGCCGATTGTGGCCATGCAGGTCTGCAGCACCCTACGCACCTCTCCGCTGGGCATGCGCAAGGTCACGTAGTCGCCCTCCTTGGCCAACACCTGAGCGCTGGTGCCGGCGGAACGGACGATTTGGCCGCCTTTGCCCGGACGCAGCTCGATGTTGTGCACCGTTGCGCCGAGCGGGATGTTCGCCAATGGCAGCGCGTTGCCAGGGCGAATCTCGGCGTCTGGCCCGCTCATGATCTCGTCGCCGACCTGCAGGCCGACCGGCGCGAGAATGTAACGTTTTTCGCCATCGGCATAGTGCAATAACGCGATGCGCGCTGAGCGATTGGGATCGTATTCAATAGTCGCAACGCGCGCCGGGATGCCGATTTTGTCGCGCTTGAAATCAATGATGCGATAGGCGCGCTTCACCCCGCCGCCCCGATGGCGCGTCGTCACTTTGCCGCGCGCGTTTCGCCCGCCGGTCTTGCGTAGATCGGTCAGCAGCGATTTCTCCGGCCGATCGGTGGTGATCTCCGCGAAGTCGCTCACGGTCATCCCGCGGCGGCTTGGCGTTGTCGGTTTGTATGTCTTGACCGGCATGGCGCTACGCTACTCCTTCGAAGAGCGGGATGCGATCCTTCTCGCTCACTTGCACAATGGCCTTCTTCCACTGCGGCGAGCGCTGGATGTGCTTCGCCTTGCGGCCGGTGATGCGACTGCGCGGACTGCGGCGGCGCTTCTCCGGCATCACGATGACGTTGACGCGCGTCACCGTCACGTTGAACGCGAGCTCAACGGCTTCTTTGATCTGCTGTTTGTTCGCGCGCGCATCCACCTCAAAGACGTATTGCGGTTTTTCGTAGCCCACCTGCCATTGCGTCTTCTCCGTAATGACCGGGCGCTTCAACACTTCGTAAGGATGCATCTCTCTCTCCTACCCCAACCAGGCTTCGATCACCTTGAGGGTATCCAACGGCATCACCAACTGGTCATACTTGAAGATGTCGCGAATGTTGAGATAGCCGGCGTGCAACGTCTTAACGTTGGCGAGATTGCTCGCCGACTTTTCGACCGCCTCCATGCGGCCGGGTAACACGACCAGCCCCTTAGTCACGCCGAGCGCCTGCATTGCTGCGGCAAACTCTTTGGTCTTGGGCGCGCTCATCTCCAGCTTATCCACGACCACGATTTGCTGATCGGCAGCCTTCTGCGACAGGGCGCTGCGGATCGCTGCGCGGCGCATCTTCTTCGGCATGTCTTGCCGGTAGCTGCGCACGACTGGGCCAAACGCCACGCCGCCGCCCACCCAGTGCGGCGCTTTGCGGCTGCCCTGGCGGGCATTGCCGGTGCCTTTCTGGCGATATATCTTTTTGGTCGTGCGGTTCACCTCGCCGCGCGTCTTCACTTTGTGCGTGCCCAAGTGCGCGTTGGCGTTCTGGCGCAATAGCGCCTGGTGCATGAGCGGCTGGCTAATCCGAGCCGCAAAGATGCGATCCGGCAACTCAACCTCGCCGACCGGCTCGCCCTTGAGGTTCTTGACTGGAACTTTCATGGCTACTTCTTCCCACCCTTGCGCGCTTCCTTGATCACGACAATGCCGCCTTTCGCGCCGGGCACCGATCCGGATACGGCAATCAAGTTCCGTTCCGCGTCAACGAGCATCACGCGCGCGTTCATTGCCGTCACCCGCGTATTGCCGTAATGGCCAGCCATGCGCTGGCCTTTCTCCACGCGGCCAGGCGTCGTGCCTGCGCCGATGGAGCCTGGCGCGCGTTCGCGGTCCGAGGCGCCGTGCGTCTTCTTTTGGCGATGGAAACCGTGGCGCTTGATACCACCGCTGAAGCCGCGGCCCTTCATCGTGCCGGTGACATCCACGTATTCGCCCACAGCAAAGATGTCGGCCTTGATCACATCGCCTTCTTTGTAGGTCACTTCTTTGACGCGCGCCTCTGTGAGATAACGCAGCGGGGGCACGCCTTCCAGTTTGCGGCGGTTCGGATGTTTATCGTTCGGCTTGAGCAGGCCGAGATGACCTAACTCCCCACGCGTGAGCTTCCTCGCCTTCACCTCGCCAAAACCGAGTTGAATGGCGTTGTAACCGTCCCTCTCGACAGTCTTAACTTGCGTCACGTAATTAGGGCCGGCCTCGATTACCGTCACGCCGGTGACGTTGCCCTTCTCATCGAAGAGCTGTGTCATTCCCACTTTGCGTCCGATCAGTTTCTTCATCTTTCATCATTGGCTCTCCAGCCATAAAGGCCGCGTGGCGCGTATGCGCGAGAGCATGACCGTTGCCGGCGCATGTCCGACAAGCTACAGTTTGATCTCGATATCCACGCCGGCGGGCAGGTTCAACCGCATCAACGTGTCGATCGTCTTCGAATCCGGATCCAGCACGTCAATCAGCCGCTTATGCGTCCGAATTTCGAAGTGTTCGTGCGAATCCTTGTCAATGAAGGGTGAACGCCGCACGGTGTAGCGCTCGATCTTCACCGGCAACGGCACCGGGCCAACTACCGTAGCGCCTGTGCGCTCAGCCGTCTCTACGATCTGCTGCGCCGAGCGATCGAGCACGCGGTGGTCGTACGCCTGCAGGCGGATGCGAAGTCGTTGCTTGGCCATTTCACCTTGCTTCCCCAACTGACATTCCCGACTCCTGGCGGCGATGAGGCGTGAGGGAGTCGGGAGCGGCCCGGGTGCTAATCAAACACCTTGGTGATCGTGCCGGCTCCCACCGTCAATCCACCCTCGCGGATCGCAAACCGCGACCCTTGCTCCAACGCCACCGGCGCGATCAGCTT
>NZ_JAAFGM010000029.1 GCF_012931985.1 Candidatus Roseilinea sp. NK_OTU-006 | reverse complement strand
GCTCAACAGGGCCGCAGGGCGTGTTGAGCAATTCGCGCCGATCAGCGCCGGCCGCCATGGCGTCAGCACCTGAACGGCTTGCAGAGGCGTCACACCCATAAACGTGCGTTGCTCACGGTTGAAGGTCATCTGGGCGACCACCGGTAGGTTGCAGGCAGCCTTGGCTGCACGCAGGGCCTCTTCGAGTTCTGCCAGATCGGAGAACGTTTCCAGGATCAGGAGATCGGCGCCTGCCTCAGCCAGCGCGCCGATCTGCTCATAGAAGGCGCGATAGGCCTCTTCGCGGCTGATATTGCCCAGCGGGGCGAGGTGGACGCCTAGCGGCCCAACCGCGCCGGCGATCAAAATGTCCGCGCGCACATCGCGCGCGGCCTGACGCGCCAGTTCCACGCCACGCATGTTGAGCTCCGCAGCCGAGGATTCCAAATTCCACGCAGCAAGCCGGAACGCATTGGCGCCGAACGTGTTCGTCTCCAAGATGTCTGCGCCGGCGGCGGCATACTGGCGATGAATATCTACGATGACCTCGGGATGCTTCAGGTTGAGCGCGTCGTAACACTCGTCAAAGCCGAAGCCGCGCGCATACAGCATGGTGCCCATGGCGCCATCGGCAAGCAGCGGACGTTCCGCTAAGCGTTCGAGGAAGTTTGAGCGAGACATCGTTTTTCAGGGCTGGGATGGCGGTGCATTCCCCATCGGGGCGATGCCAAGATCAACGCCATGCGCGCGCTGCCAGCAATTGAGGCTCAACGTTACACACCTGGGGTAGTTTCTCCAATGCGCCGACGCTGCGCAGCGCAGCAGCGGCATCGCCATCTTCGCGCTCCAGCCAAGCAACGTGGGGCGCATAGGGCAACGACTGGGTAATGACGAAGCCGAGCTTGCGAAACGCAGGAGCATGCGCCTCGACGCGCGCACCTTCGTTCAACCGGACGAAAACCCGACCGGTCGGCACGACCAACACGCCGCCGTTGCCCTGATAGACGGCGCTCACCCCCTCACCGGGCGCCTGCGGCTCTCCCTTAAGGATCAGATAGGTGCTGTCATCGTCTTTTAACGTCAGCACAGCCTCCTTTGCTTGAGCGGACGGCGCGTTCTTGACGGCGTGATAATTCTCGGCGCGGGTATAGATCACCTCAGCGTGCTCGGTGCTGGCGCGAAGGTACATCGGGTAGTCCAACAGATGACTCATAACTGTTGCCCACACGCGCAGAATGACGACGATGGCGATTCGGCAGCCATTTGACAGGGGATTATATCGGCCTGTATTATCGCCGCATATTCTCAGGCGGCGACGCCAAGCACTCGTCCTCTTGAACGGGTCTAAGTCTGGTTGAGCGTTGCAGTCGCGCGCCGCTTACAGCATACAGGAGCATTCATGAGCACATACACCGTTCAGTACGGCGGCAAGGCAGGACAGACGTACAAGCTCGTCGAGAGCAACGATCTCATCGCCGTGCGCGCGCGCAGCCGCAATCTGGTCTTCGCGACCGCACCCGGCGAAGGCGCAGCACTATCCGACGATGCCCTGGCAATCCTGGGTCACTTCGAGCTTGAAACGCAGTATTTCAACGCCGGCGTGGCTATACTGCGGACCCGCACGACGCGCCAGGCCAAGTCCATCCGCGATCAGGCGCGGGCCGTGCTGAAGAGCGAGCCGGACGTGCGCTTCGCCGGCCGCGTGCTGGTGGATCCGCAATCGAAAGCGCCGGTGCTCTACACCGAGAACCTCTTCGTCAAATTCGATGACGAAGCGAAGGCCGCGACTTGCCGTCAACTCATCAAAAAGTATGGCCTGACGATCAAGTCGCCGGTGGATTACGTGCGCAACGGTTACTTCCTCGGCGCGCCGGAGGGCATCGGCCTCGAAGTGTTCGATGTTGCTCAGCGGCTGCTCCAGGAGGAGGCAGTCGAATACTGCCATCCTGAGTTGATCCGCCGCCGGCGCGACCGCGCCGCCTTCCCCAACCAGTGGCACCTGCGCAAGACCACCATCGGCGGCCGGGTGATAGACCAGAGCGCCAACGTCGAGGCGGCCTGGGCGCTCTCGCAAGGGGAAGGGGTGACAATCGCCATCATTGACGACGGCGTGGACATTGACCACGAAGAGTTCGGCTCGGCGGGCAAGATCGTCGCTCCGCGCGATGTGACGCGCCGGACGGACGACCCACGCCCGGGCAACTCCGACAACCACGGCACGGCCTGCGCCGGCGTGGCGTGTGCCAACGGCATGTTTGGCGCATCGGGCGTGGCACCCAAGGCGCGGCTGATGCCGATCCGGCTGACCTCCGGCCTGGGCTCGCAGCACGAGGCCGACGCCTTTGTCTGGGCAGCGCAGCATGGCGCCGACGTGATCTCGTGCAGTTGGGGGCCGGCCGATGGTCAATGGTGGAATCCCAACGACCCGCTGCACAAGCAGGTCGTGCCTTTGCCCGATTCCACGCGCCTAGCAATGGACTACGCCGTGCGCAACGGGCGCAACGGCAAAGGCTGCGTGATCTTGTTTGCCGCCGGCAACGGCAACGAGAGCGTGGACAACGACGGCTATGCCAGCTACGACAAAGTGATCGCCGTCGCGGCGTGCAACGACATGGGGACGCGCGCCGCCTACAGCGACTACGGCAAAGCGATCTGGTGCGCCTTCCCCAGCAACCACGGTCATCCATCGCTGACGCCGGGTATCTGGACGACAGATCGCACCGGCGCGCCGGGCTACAACCCCGGCCAGACCAGCCGCGGCGACGCACAGGGCAACTACACGAACAGCTTCGGCGGCACGTCGAGCGCGTGTCCCGGCGTAGCCGGCGTGGCAGCGCTCATCCTGGCGCGCAACCCCGACCTACGCTGGGACGAGGTGCGCGAGATCATCAAGAATTCGTGCGACAAGATAGACGCGGCCAACGGCAACTACGACGCCAACGGCCACAGCCCCTGGTATGGCTTCGGGCGGGTAAACGCGCGCAAGGCAGTCGAGCTGGCTGCCCCGCCACAGCCGCAGCCGGTGGTGATCGTGTCGGTCAAGCAGGACGTGCCAATCCCCGATCTGAAGTCGGCGAAGCTGAGCGCGACCGTGGCCGAGACGCGCCCGCTCAAGGCGCTGAAGGTCTGGGTGGACATCGAGCACACCTATCGCGGCGACCTGGTCGTCACGCTCAAGCCGCCGGCCGCCTCCGGCATTGGCGACATCGTGCTGCACAATCGGCAGGGCGGCGCCGCCAACCACATCAAGCAGACCTACGACGCGGCCAACACGCCGGCGCTGGCATCGGTGGCCGGCAAGTCCCCCAGCGGTGAGTGGACGCTGCTGGTCGCGGATAAGGCGCGTTACGACGTCGGCAAGATCCGCGAGTTCAAGCTGGAGATGATTTTCGCGTAGGGCAGCCGTCGGTTATGCCGTCGGCTTGCCCTGCCGTCGCCTACCCTATTCTTCCAGCGTCGTCAGGTCGCCCTCCGGCAGGCCCTGCGCGCGCGCTTTCAACACGCGGCGCATGATCTTGCCCGAACGGGTCTTGGGCAGCTTGGCGACGAATTCGACCTTCTCCGGCCGCGCGATCGGCCCCATCACCTTGCCGACGTGCTGGCGCAGCTCCTCGGCCAGCTCCGGCGTGCCTTCGTAGCCCGCGCGCAGGATGACGTAGGTATAGATGGCGTTGCCGCGCACTTCGTGCGGCAGGCCGATGGCCGCAGCTTCGGCCACAGCCGGATGCGAGACCAATGCGCTCTCCACTTCCGCCGTGCCCAGGCGATAGCCGCTCACCTTGAGCACATCGTCCACGCGACCGATGATCCAGAAGTAGCCGTCCTGATCTACGCGCGCCGAGTCGCCGGTGAAGTAGCGACCGGGGTAGCGCGACCAGTAGGTCTGCACGTAGCGATCCGGATCGCCGTAGATCGTGCGGGCCATGCCGGGCCATGGCGCCAGGATGGTCAGGTAGCCTTCCTCACCGGGCGGAGTTGGATTGCCGTTGTCGTCTACCACCTCTGCGCGGATGCCGAAGAACGGTTGGGTGGCGCTGCCGGGCTTGAGCGGCGTGACCGGCAGCGGCGTGATCATGAAGCCGCCGGTCTCGGTCTGCCACCAGGTGTCCATGATCGGGCAGCGCGAGCCGCCTACGTGAACGTAGTACCAGCGCCAGGCCTCCGGGTTGATCGGCTCGCCCACCGAGCCGAGCAGGCGCAGCGATGAAAGATCGTGCTTCTTGGGCCATTCTTCGCCGAAGCGCATCAGGCCGCGGATGCCGGTCGGCGCGCAATACAAGATCGTCACGCCGTACTGCTCGACGATGCTCCACCAGCGATCGGGCGCGGGATGGGCCGGACCGCCCTCGTATATGATGCTGGTCGCGCCGTTCATCAGCGGCGCATACACGATGTACGAGTGGCCGGTGATCCAGCCGGGGTCGGCAGCGCACCAATAGCGGTCTTCGTCCTGGATGTCGAAGACGTAGCGCATGGTGGTGTAGGTGTAGACGGCGTAGCCCCCGTGCGTGTGCAGCAGCGCCTTGGGCTTGCCGGTCGAGCCGGAGGTGTAGAGGATGAACAGCGGATCCTCGGCATCCATCACCTCGGTCTCGCAGACCGGGCTGGCGTCTTTCATCAGGTCGTGCCACCAGTGATCGCGGCCCTCCACCCAGCCGATCTTGCGGCCGGTGCGCTTGTAAACCACGACCTTCTCGACGATGGGGGCTTCCTTGATCGCATCGTCGGCGATCTGCTTGAGCTCGACGACCTTGCCGTTGACGTAGGCGCCGTCGCAGGTGACCAGCACTTTGCTCTGCGAATCGAGGATGCGTCCGGCCAACGCCTGCACCGAGAAGCCGCCGTAAACGACCGAGTGCACCGCGCCGATCTTCGCGCAGGCCAGCATTGCGATCGGCAGCTCGATCACGCGGCCCATGTAAATTGTCACGCGGTCGCCCTTCTTCACGCCGAGCGACTTGAGCACGTTGGCGAACCTGCACACCTCGCGGTTCAAATCGGCGTAGGAAATTTGTCGTTCAGAGAAGTCTTCGCCCTGCCAGATGTAGGCGACTTTATTCTTGCGCCAAGTCTTCATGTGCCGGTCGAGCGCGTTGTGGACGATGTTGAACTTGCCGCCGACAAACCATTTGAAGAAGGGCTTGTTTGAGTCGTCGAGCACCTTCTCCCACTTACCGTACCACTCGAGTTCCTCGGCGCGCTCGGCCCAGAATTGCTCCGGGTGATCGGCGGCAAATTTGCTCAAAGTGTCCCGATCCTTGATGCGCGCACGCGCGACAACCTCTGGCGATGGGGGATAGAGGGTTTTGTGGTCAATCGAGATTTCCGCTGCTTGCGCCTGCAGTTGGGATTGATCGGACATCATGGCCTCCAGCTTGAGAATTGCCGGGATTTTAATTTCGCGGCGCGATGCCGGTCAAGCGAACTCCTCGTGCGCAACGGTCCAACGCGCGCTAAACTCCCGAATCATGACACCCGACACGCCGCAATCCTCCTATGACCTCCTGCTCAAGGGCGGGCACGTCATTGATCCAAAGAACGGGCTGGACGGCAAGCGCGACGTGGCGATCGTGAACGGCCGGATCGCCGCCGTTGCGCCTGACATCAACCCTGCAACAGCCGCCAAAGTGATTGACGTCTCCGGCCGCTACGTCACACCCGGCATCCTCGACATTCACATGCACGCCTATCACACCCGCGCGCCAGAGGGCGCGCCGGAAGGTCTGAGCGTGGTGGCCGACGCGCATACCTTTCGCAGCGGTGTGACGACCGTGGTGGACACCGGCACCGCCGGCGCGAATCACATCCGGCACTTCAAAGAGACGGTGATTGACCGCGCCAAGACGCGCATCTTCGCCTACGTCAACATCAGCGAGAACGGCATGTTGGGTGATTGGGAGCAAGACCCGCGCACCTTCGACGCCGAGCGCGCCGCCGAAGCCGTGTTGGCTTACCCCGACATCTGCGTCGGCATCAAGACCGCCCACTATTGGACGCGCCTGCCGTGGGACGCGCTGCATACGCCGTGGGCAGCCGTGGATCAGGCCATCAAGGCCGCCGAGCTGTGCGGCCGGCACGTGATGTACGACTTCTGGCCGCGGCCGCCGGAGCGCAGCTATCAGGAGTTGATCCTGAAGAAGGCGCGGCCGGGCGACATCCATACGCACGTCTACGCCCAGCAATTCCCGATCATCAACGAGGCCGGCCAGGTCAACGACTTCATGTTCGAGGCGCGGGCGCGCGGGGTGATCTTCGACGTTGGCCACGGCGCGGCCAGCTTCTGGTTCCGCAACGCCGTGCGCGCCATCCAGGGCGGCTTCCCGCCGGATTCGATCAGCACCGACCTGCACACCGGCAACGTCCACAGCGTCGTCGTGGATATGCAGACCACCATGAACAAGATCCTGAACGCCGGCATGTCGCTCTACGACGTGATCGCGCGGAGCACGGTCAACCCGGCCCAACAGATCGGCCATCCCGAGCTGGGTCACCTGAGCGCCGGCGCATGCGCCGATGTCGCCGTTTTCGAGCTGCGTACCGGACGGTTCAGCTTCATGGACTGCGGCCGCGCCAAGCTCACCGGCGACAAAAAGCTGGAATGCGTCCTGACGATTCGCGCCGGTGAGATCGTCTTCGACATTGGCGGGCTGAGCGCGCCGGAGTGGACAGCCGCGCCGCCGGAATATTGGGTCATCCCTGCCCTACAGCAATAGAGGACAGAATGAACAGAACATTTTGTCCATTCTGTCCGTGCCCTTGGCCACTGCTATGAGTATCTACGACGAACTGGGCGTTCGACCGGTGATCAACGCCAACGCCACACTGACCAAGCTGGGCGGCAGCGTGATGCCGCCGGAAGTGATCGCCGCGATGGAAGAGGCGGCGCGCTTTCATGTGGACCTCGAAGAGCTGCATGACCGTGTGGGCGAAAGGCTTGCCGCGCTGACCGGCAACGAAGCAGCGATGGTCGCTACCGGCGCGGCGGCCGGCATCGTGCTCGCCATCGCTGCGTGTGTCTCAGGCGGCGACCGTGAGCTAGCGCGACATCTTCCGCACACCGAGGCATTGGACAAAAACGAGGTGATCATGTTCACCTCGCACCGCAACGGCTACGACTTCGCCGTGCGCCAGACCGGCGTGAAGGTCATCGAGATCGGGAGTGAGACACACACCGACCCGGCTGAGCTCGAGGCGGCGTTCAGCCCGCGCACGGCGGCGTTCGTCTGGTTCCAGGGCTACTTCACCGGCAAAGGCGACCTGCCGATCGAGCGCGTCCTCGCGGCGTGCCGGGCGCGGGGTGTGCCGGTGATCGTGGACGGCGCGGCGCAATTGCCGCCTGTGGAGAACTTGTGGCGCTTCACACAGTTAGGCGCGGACTGCGCCATCTTCAGTGGCGGCAAAGACCTGCGCGGCCCGCAGACCACCGGCCTGGTCGTCGGCCGACGTGGGTTGATCCAAGCCATGCGCAAGCTCAGCAGTCCCAACCACGGCATCGGCCGACCGATGAAAGTGGGCAAAGAAGAAATGGTCGGGCTGCTGGCAGCCGTGAAACGCTACATCGCGATGGACCACGAAGAACGCCGCGAACGCGACGAGCGCGTGGTCGCCCATTGGTGCGCGACGTTCAGTGCGCTGCCCGGCGTGCGCGCCGTGCGATCCTTCCCCAACGAAGCCGGCCAACCCTTGCCGCGCTGCGAGGTATTCATCGATCCGCACCAAACAGGCATCACGCGCGACGCGCTGATCGCCCAATTGTGGGACGGCGACCCGCGCATCAGCGTCAGTGCATCCGACGACGCCGATGGCATCCTGCTGAACCCGATGACGCTGACGGATGAGGAAGTCCGTAGCGTCACCGAGCGTATCGTAAACTTGCTCCATCGTGGAATTTAGGCTCTTCGCTCCGCCGTGCGCCACAATCGTCGTTCTGGTCGCCTGCGGCGATCGCCCGCTGCTGCCGGCCGCCACGACCTGATTGACGTGCAGCAGCGCGGGCAGAAACCGAACATCTCTCGGCGATCCACACTCTGATCGCCGACGCGGGCGCGCCTGCGCACTTCGTCGAGGGCGGGTACGCGCGACATTCGCACGATCGTCGCGTGAGCGTTTGTCGAAGGAAGATCGGCGTGCTAATATCGCTTTGGCATCGCAGACCGGTTCATCTGCCGAGCGCACAGCGCAGGCGAGGCGATGTTCGCTTTGCCTGAGACGGTCGCCGCATAAAGGTGTGAAGCATGGCCGTTCAAACTGCCCCGATTCCCGTAAGCTTGCCGGAAGAACAGGCGCGCCCCAACGTGCTGCAGCGCGTCTTTCGCAGCTACGTCTTTCGCCGTCTGGTGAAGGCGGTGGTCACCATCTTCGCCGTCGTGACGGCCACGTTCTTCCTGATTCGCCTCATGCCCAGCAATCCCGTCGAGATCTTCATCCAGGAGCAGATCGCGATGTATGGCATGTCGTATCAGGAGGCGCGCGATCAGGCCTCGGCGCTGTTCGCCATTGACCTCGACGCGCCGCTGAGCCAGCAATACCTGGAGTACTTGGGCAACTTGCTGCGCGGCGACCTCGGCCAGTCCTATCGTTCCAAGGGCACCTACGTCGCGGACATCATCCGCCAGTTCCTCCCCTGGACGTTGTTCAGTGTCGGCACGTCGCTGCTGATCAGCTTCGTCCTCGGCGTGGTGCTCGGCATGCTGATGGCCTACCGGCGCGAGACGCCGATTGACTACGCACTCTCGACATTCGCATCGCTGGTCAGCTCGGTGCCGAATTACCTGATCGCCATCATCCTGCTGGTGGTGCTGGGGCCGCAGTTGAGGATCATCAACATCGCCAGCATGCGCGGCTCGATCTCGCCGGGTGTGCAGCCGGGCTTCACGTTGCACTTCTTCCTGGACGTGCTGTATCACGCTGCGCTGCCCATCTTCGTGTATGTGCTCACCACCATCGGTGGCTGGATGCTGGCGATGAAAAGCAGCACGATTGCCACGCTGGAGGAAGATTACGTGACCGTAGCACGGGCACGTGGCCTGAAGGACGGACGCATTATGACCTCGTATGTCGGTCGCAACGCCTCGCTGCCGCTGTTCACCCAGCTCGCCATCAGCATCGGCTTCGTCTTCGGCGGCTCGGTGCTGATCGAGGCGATCTTCGTCTATCAGGGCATCGGCCAGCAGTTGATCAAGGCCATCAACCAGCGCGACTACCCGGTGATGCAGGGCATCTTTCTGATCATCACCATTTCGGTCATCATGGCCAACCTGATCGCCGACTTGTTGTATAGCCGGCTCGACCCGCGCATCCGTCTGGGTCAAGGAGAGACGAAATGACGTTTTTGAAAGGCATCGCGCACTGGGTCAACCAAACGCTCAGGTTGATCGCCCGCAACAAAGCCGGCTTCCTGGGCTTCATCGGGCTGCTGTTCTTCATCTTCCTGGCCTTCGTCATGCCGTTGTTCGTGCCGCTGGACAAGACGTCGCGCGTGGACAAAATCTACAACCCGCCCTCCGCCGAGCACATCCTCGGCACCGACTTCCAGGGCCGCGACATCTTCTCGCTGGTCGTGCACGGCGGGCGGGATGTGATCGTCATCGCTTTCCTCACTGGCGCCATCAGTACGCTGATTGCCGTGGTGCTCGGCTCGACCAGCGCGCTGTTGGGCGGCGCGGTGGATTCGGCCATCATGACGGCGACCGACTTCTGGTTGGCCATTCCCACCTTTCCACTGCTCGCCGTGCTGGCCACGCAGATCAAGTTGAACGACGTGTGGCTGCTATCGCTCATCCTCGCGCTGCTGTCGTGGGCGACGCTGACGCGGGCCATCCGCTCGCAGGTGCTCTCGCTGCGCCAGCGCGACTATGTAGAAGCGGCACGCTCGCTCGGCATGAGCAACCGGCACATCATCTTCAAGGAGATTCTGCCCAACATGATGAGCTACATCGCCATCAGCCTGGTGTTTGCCATGACCGCTGCGGTGTATGCGCAAGGCGGCTTGGTGTTCCTCGGCCTGCTATCGTTCTCCGACAACAACAGTTGGGCGGTGACGATTCAACTGGCGTGGACGCGCGGCGCGATCTTCTTCAAGGACAGCTTTCTGAACATCATGGCCCCGGTGATCGCGATTGCGCTGTTCCAGCTTTCGCTCGTGCTGTTCACCCGCTCGCTGGAGGAGATCTTCAACCCGCGGCTGAGGGTGGGAGTGTGAGTCAGGAGTCAGGAGTCAGAAGTCAGAGGTCAGGAGTCAGAAGTCGGAAGTTGGGAGTGAAGGACGGCAATGAGCGAGGGCGTGAAAGCAGCAGGTGAACCGGCGCTCCTGGTTGAAGACCTGTGGGTGGAGTATCCAGCGCGGCGCGGCGTGGTCAAGGCCGTGCGCGGCGTGAGCTTCGAGCTGCGGCGTGGCGAGACCCTCGCGCTGATCGGCGAGAGCGGCTCCGGCAAGACTACGCTCGGTCTGGCCCTGGTGCGGCTGCTGCCAAAAGCGGCGCGCATCAAGCAGGGCCGGATCATGTACTATCGCAACGGCAGCTCGCAGGATGTGCTCGCGTTGAACGCCGAAGAACTGCGCCGCTTCCGTTGGCAAGAGTGCGCGATGGTCTTTCAAGGCGCACAGAATGCGCTCAATCCGGTGCTGCGCATCGAAGCGCAGTTTCTGGACACCGCCCGCGCGCACGGCATGGCGAACGCCAACGCCGTGCGCGAGCGCACCATCGAGCTACTGAAGATGGTGCAGCTCGATCCCCAACGGGTGATGCACTCCTTCCCTCATGAGCTCAGCGGCGGTATGCGCCAGCGCGTGCTGATCGCACTGGGGCTGCTGCTGCAACCCCAGGTCATCATCCTCGACGAGCCGACCACCGCACTCGACATCCTCACGCAGCGCTCGGTGATCGAGGTGCTGCGCCGGCTGCGAACGCAGCTGGACTTCTCGCTCATCTTCATCTCGCACGACCTGTCACTGGCTGCCGAGCTGGCTGACCGCGTCGCGACGGTGTACGCCGGCGCTATCGTTGAGATCGGCAGCGTCTACGACATCTTCGAGCGACCGCGCCATCCATATACGCTGGCGCTCACCCGATCCGTGCCCACCGTCACCGGCGAGATGCACCCGTTGGCATCCATCCCCGGCTCGCCACCCGACTTGATCAACCCACCGCTCGGCTGCGCCTTTCACCCGCGCTGTCCGTATGCCACCGATCAATGCCGCAGCCAAGAGCCGCGGCTAGAACGGGTTGGCGACGATCAACTTGCAGCTTGTTGGCACTGGCAAGAGGTGAAACCATGACGGCGAACGCTGCGCCCATCATCGAACTCGATCACGTCTCGCGGGTCTTCGAGCAGCGCCGCAAGCAGGTAAAAGCTGTGGACGACGTGTCACTGGCCGTGCAGGAAGGCGAGGTGGTGTGCTTGGTGGGCGAGAGCGGCTGCGGCAAGACCACCACGGGCAAGATGATCGCCGGACTGATCCATCCTTCCGGCGGCGAAGTGCGCTACGCCGGCAAGAACATTTGGGCGATGGGCAAAGACGAATTCCAGCGTTATCGCCTGGCCGTGCAGATCATCCATCAGGACCCCTACGCATCGCTCAACCCGGCGCACACGGTCTACGGCATCATGAGTGCGCCGCTGCTGCAACATGGCATCGTCGCCAATCACAAACAAGCGCGTGAGCGCGTGCGGGACTTGCTGCGCACAGTGGACATGACGCCCCCCGACGACTTCCTGGACAAATACCCGCATCAACTCAGTGGTGGGCAGCGCCAGCGCGTGTCGGTGGCGCGCGCGCTGACCGTGTCACCCAAAGTGATCGTGGCCGATGAGGCCGTCTCCATGGTGGATGTGTCCATCCGTGTTAGCCTGCTCAACATGCTGGGCCGGCTAAAGCGCGACCTGGGCGTGACGTTTATCTTCATCACGCACGACCTGGCCGTGGCCAAACACTTCGCCTGGGAAGGCCGAATCGCGGTGATGTATCTGGGCCGGATGATCGAGATCGGCCGCACGCCGCAGATCATCAACCACCCACAACATCCTTACACCCGCGCCCTGCTCTCGGCCATCCCCGAGGCCGACCCGCGCATCACGCGCACGAAAGAGCGGCTGCAACTGCGCAGCCTAGACATCCCCAGCTTACTCAACCTTCCTAGCGGGTGTTCCTTTCATCCGCGCTGCCCGCTGTTCGAGGAAGGTCTGTGCGAGGTGAGCGTCCCGCCGCTGGCGGACATGGGCGAAGGCACGCGCGTCGCCTGCCACGTCGTCGCCCGCGAGCGGGCAAAGGAGGCGGCATGAGCGAAGGGATGACCCGCACGGCGCTCTCTCTCGCGCTGTTCATCGTGATCGCGTCCGCTGCGGTGCTGATCGGCCAGGCGCCCGGTACGGCGGAGTTCGTCGTATCGGTCATGAGCCTTGCGGTCGGGCTGATCTTCGCCGCTCTCGTGGTGCTCATCGCCCGGCGGGGCATGAAGTGACGACAAGGAGGTGATGTATCGGCATCGAGTGTGCTCATCCGATTCCCTACGCATCGTAGTTCGGCTAACGAATCTCAATATCTGAAGTAGGAGGAAAGTGACCATGTCTGACAAGAAAATCGTCAACCGAAGGCAATTCTTGAAGGCCGCTGCGCTGACCGGCGCCGGCGCATTATTGGCTGCGTGCGCGCCGCCTTCGGCACCTGCTGCCCCTGCAGCGCCCGCTCAGCCCGCTGCCCCTGCCGAACAGGCGCCGGCTGCCGAGGCAACCAAGGTGCCCGAAGCCGCCGCTCCGAAGATGGAGAAGACCGGCGAATTCCACGGCGCCTTCCCGTACCAGGTGCCGCCTACCGGCCACTGGAACTCGTTCGTGCCCGACGGCATCCCCAATGGCATTTCGATTTACTGGGACCTGCTTGAAATGCCGCTGGCGCGCTACAGGTGGGCCGAGGGCGAATACGTGCCGCTCATGGCCAAAGAGTGGAAGTTCGACGGCGACAACTTCGTGGTCATGCTGCGCGAAGGCGCCAAATGGAGCGACGGCAACCCGTTCACGGCGAAGGACGTGGTGGCCACCTTCAACATGGGCCGCTTGTTCAACTTCACGCTGTTCAACTACGTGGACGACGTGCGCGCCAAGGATGACCTGACGGTCGAGTTTCACATGAACAAGCCCAGTACGCTGGTGCGCCGGCTGGCGCTGGTGACGCCCATCCGCTCCGCAGCGACCTACGGCCCGATCGCCGACAAGGTGGCAGCGCTGGTGAAGGAGGGTAAGGGCAAGGACAGCGACGAGTGGAAGGCCCTGCTGAAGGAAGCGACCGAGTTCCGCCCGGAGAAGCTGATCGTATCCGGCCCCTACAACATTGATCCGGCCAGCATCACCGACGCCTCGCTCACCATGAACCTGAATCCGACCTCGTGGGCAGCGGAGAAGGTGAACTTCGCCAAGATCGTGCTCTACAACGGCGAGACACCCGTGGTGACGCCGCTGGTGCTCTCCGGCGACATTGACTATGCCACACACGGCTTCCCGCCAGCCACGGAGAAGGAGTTCGTCAGCCAGGGCATCCGCATCATCCGCGCGCCAACCTACAGCGGCCCGGCTATCTACTTCAACCACGACGTCTATCCACTTGGCTTGAAGGAAGTGCGCCAGGCCATAGCCTACTCGGTCAAGCGCGATGAGAACGGCAAGGTATCGCTGGGCGATTCCGGCGTGCCGCACAAGTACATGGTCGGCATCAGCGATAACCTGATCCCCAACTGGATCGAGGCCGATGCGCTGGCCCAGATGAACACCTACGACTACAACCCGCAGAAAGCCGAGGAACTGCTGACCGGCATCGGCTTCAAGAAGGGCGATGACGGCGTGTGGGTGGACGACAAGGGCAAGAAGCTCGAATTCGAGTTGACCGTGCCCGCCGAGTTCGCCGACTGGTCGGCTGCTGCCGAGAACCTGGCCAACCAGTTGAACCAAGCTGGCTTCAAGATCACCGTGCGCGGCGTGCAGTTCCAACAGCACGCCAAGGACATCCCGGCCGGCAATTTCGTCATGGCCATCCGCGGATGGGGCGCCGGCAACCCCCACCCCAGCTTCTCCTGGATCACGCCACTGTTCAACGCGAACTACGTCGCATCCACCACTGGCAAGGGCATGAACTTCCCCATGAAGCAGAAGGTGGGCGACCAGGAAGTGGATCTGGAGCAGTTGATCACCGACTCCGCGCTCGGCCTGGACGAGTCGGCGCAAAAAGCAGCCGTAACCGAAGTAGCCAAGGTGTTCAACGAGTTGCTGCCCATCGTACCGCTCTGGGAGCGCTACGGCAACAACCCGGCCCTCAACGTGCGCGTCGAAGGCTTCCCACCCGACGGCGACCCGATCTACAAGAACGCAGTCTATGGCGACAACTTCGTGGTGATGATGATCCTCGACGGCACGCTGCGACCCAAGTCGGGTTAAGCGCACCGAACACTGCAACAGAAACCAGGTTTCTCCCAGGAAACCTGGTTTCTCTTTTCTTTGCGATGCCCCACGACATCTCCGCGCTCGCTGCACTGATGGCATCGGCGCTCGATCGCGTCTTTCCGGCAGCGCAGCTTCAGGTACGCATCGGCGGCGAGATCGTCTATGATGCCAGCTTCGGCTTCCTCGACCCGGAAGCACGGGCGCGCCCCACTCAAGCCACGACGCGCTTCGACCTGGCCTCGGTCTCTAAACTCTTCACCGTCGTCGCATTCATGACGCTGGTGGAGGAAGGCCGCGTCCGGTTAGATCAGCCCGTCGCCGAGGTGCTGCCCGAATTTTGCGGCCGCCGGCCCATCGCGCCCTACCCCGACCCGCTGCGCCCCGGCCGCTTCGTCGAGATCGCGCCGCATACCAAGGGCGCGGTGGACGCAGGCGCAGTCACCTTCCGTCAGCTCCTGTCGCACAGCGCCGGATTGCCGGCCTGGTTGCCGCTCTGGAAGATGGCCGCCGAATGGCAGCGCACGCTTGGGCCGGAAGACGTACAGCGCCGCTTGCGCGAGACCGTCCTCGCCACGTCGTTCGCTTATCCGCCCGGCGCACACGTCGTCTACAGCGATATCGGTTTGCTGCTCATCGGCTTCGCCATCGAACGCCTGACCGGCGAGACGCTGCGCGAAGTTGTGCGCAACCGCGTCACGGCGCCACTGGGTCTAGATTCCATCGTCTACGGTCCGATCCCCTGCGACTCCGCTGCGCCGACCGAGTTCTATGCGCATCAAGGCCGGCGCATGTGCGGCGAGGTGCACGACGAGAACGCGTTCGCATTCGGCGGTGTCGCCGGACATGCCGGCTTGTTCGGCACGGCGCACGACGTCGCTGCCTTTGGCGAGGCTTTGCACCGCGGATTGGCCGGCGGGCACGAGACGGTGCTGCGACAAGAGACGCTGGCCGAGATGGTGCACCTGCAAGCGCAAGATGGCGACGTGCGACGCGGGTTGGGGTTTGCCTTGCGCTCGCCTAACCCGAACGCGATGAGCTATCCGCTGGGCGAGGGCGCCTTCGGTCACCTCGGCTTCACCGGCACGTCGTTGTGGGTAGACCCATCGCGCGCGCTGGTCTTGGCCTGCCTGACCAATCACATCTACTACGGGCGCGAGGGCGAGGACACGATCACGCCCTTTCGGGCGGCGTTGACGCGAACTGTCGTCGAATGGGTAAAATCGGCGCATGGCAACCGATCCACTGACCCCCGAACAAGTTGAGCAATTCCTCACACGCGGTTTCATCGTGCTGCACGATTGCTTCAGCCGCGACGCCGCCGCCCAACTCACCGACCAAATTTGGCCGCGACTGGGCTACGACCCCAACGACCGCAGCACGTGGAAGCAATCGCGCGTGCATATGCCGGCCCGCCAGCGGTTCGAGATCAAGACCTTCGCGCCGAAGGCCTGGGAAGCGATGTGCTTCCTGTGCGGCGGCGAGGAACGCATCGCCCAGCCGGCCCGCTGGTCGGATGCCTTCATCGTCAACTTCAACGAAGGCGCCGACCGGGAATGGATCCCGCCGTCGCCGGCAGCCCCCGGCTGGCACAAAGACGGCGATTTCTTCCTGCACTTCCTCGATAGCCCCGAGCAGGCCCTGCTGACGATCGTGCTTTGGAGCGATATCGAGTCGAAAGGCGGCGGCACCTTCCTGGCCTGCGACTCGGTGCCGCACGTCGCGCGCTATTTGGCCGACCATCCCGAAGGCGTGCACCCCTACGCATTTCCCAACGCGTCTTTCGTCGCTGCGTGTCATGACTTCGTTGAGGCCACCGGACGCGTGGGCGACGTGTATCTCATGCATCCGTACATGATTCATGCAGCGTCGTTCAACCATTCCGACCGGGTGCGCATCATTACCAACCCGCCCATTGCGCTGAAGGCACCGATGTGCTTCAAGCGCGACAATCCGGCCGACTACTCGCTAGTCGAGCTGGCCGTGCTGCGCGGGCTGGGTGTCAGCCCGGAGCAAGGCTACGACTTCCGGCCCACCGCCCCGCGCGAGAAGATCGTGCCGGAACGCGTGCGCATCCAACAACAAATGCTGGAGGAGGAGGCGAAGCGGTTAGGGGAATCGGCTTCGGTGCAGAATTTCTGAGCCGAATGTGACGCCCAGCTCGAATCAACGCCCGCGGCAGGACTCGAACCCACAACACGCGCCTTAGGACGGCGCTGTTCTATCCGATTGAACTACGCGGGCCGCTTCAAAGCGCATTCTAGCGCATCTCGCGCGCCAAGCGATCCAGGAACGCCGCCGTGCGTGGCCGGCGCTCCAAGATAACGCTAATGTAAAGCTGTAGCGCGCGCTCGACGTGCTCATGTAGCTCGCGCGGAACATCGAGCGACCGCACGGCCCCGAACGGCTGCGTCTGCAGCGCGCGCAACAGCGCCAGACCGCTGCGACTCAAAGGAAAGACGTCGCGAGCCAGCAGTGCCGCTTCGTTAGAGAGCACGCCGCCTTCCGAGGGCGAGAACGCCACCGGCGCGCCGGGCGCATCGTCCACCAACGGCGATTGCGTGCGCGCACAACGGAACAACTGCGGCCGATACCCTTCCAGGGTGAGCAAGCGCAACTCGAAGTAGCGCGCCGCGAGTCGCGGGTCGCGCGTCTCGCACAGCCAGCTCAGCCCATCGGCCAATAGGTCATACAATGGCGCAGCGTCGCTGCCCTCAGGCGCAAATCGCTCGGTCAACTCGCACAGGTAGTGCGCCAGCGCGCCGCGCTGGATCTCTTCGCGCAAGGGGCGATGCGCCTCCACCAGTTCGGCCTGGGTGATCAGGTCGAAGGTCCGCCCCCTGGCCAACAGCAGCCGTGTGCGGGTGAATAGCTCGATGTGGCCGGCCTTGCGCGATGTCGGCTTGCGCGCCCCTTTAGCCAGGACGCGCAACTTGCCGTAATCCGGCGTCAACAAGGTGACAAGCCGGTCGGCTTCGCCATAGTCGTCGCGGCGCATCACGATCGCCTCGGTCACATAAGCGCGCGACCTGTCCATTTAGACATAGTGTACTCCTATAATCCCGCCCACCATGTTCAACATCCTGATCCCAGACGACCTCTCTGCGGCCGGCCTGGAACTGTTGCACAACGACCCCGCCGTGCGCGTGGACGTCGTGAAGAAGATGCCGCGCGCCGAATTGCTCGAGCGGATCCCCGAATACCACGCGCTGATCGTCCGCAGCGAGACGAAGGTAGATGCCGAAGTGATCGCACGAGGCAGCAAGCTGCGCGTGATCGGCCGGGCCGGCATCGGCGTAGACACGATTGACGTCGAAGCCGCGACGCACCGCGGCATCATCGTCATGAACACGCCACAAGCGAACACCACGGCCACCTGTGAGCACACCCTGGCCATGATGTTGGCGCTTGCCCGCAACATCCCGCAGGCCGACGCCTCGCTGCGCCGCGGCGAATGGACGCGCAGCAAGTTCATGGGCGTGCAGTTGCAGGGCAAGACGTTGGGCGTGATCGGCCTGGGCCGAATCGGGACGCAGGTCGCCAAACGCGCCCAGTGCTTCGGCATGGAGGTCATCGCCTACGACCCCTACGTCAGCGAAGAAGCAGCGCGCGCGAACAAGGTGGTCCTGGTCTCGCTCGACGAACTGCTGGCGCAGAGCGATTTCGTTACGCTGCACTCCTCGCTCACCCAGGGTAGCCGTGGCCTGTTGGACGCTGCCGCCATCGCCAAGATGAAGCCCGGCGCGCGGGTGATCAACGTCGCCCGGGGCGCGCTGGTGGACTCACAAGCGCTCTACGAGGCGCTGGCGAGCGGAAAGCTGGCCGGCGCAGCGCTGGACGTCTTCGAGGAAGAACCCCTGCCTCCCGACTCGCCGTTGCTCAAGTTGCCGAACATCGTCCTAACGCCGCATCTGGGCGCGAGCACCGTTGAGGCGCAGCGCGACGTCTCGATCCAAATTGCGGAACAAGTGCTGGATGCCTTGCATGAGCGCGACGTGCGCAATGCCGTGAACTTCCCGCCGATTGATCCTGCCGCCTGGCCGATCATTCGCCCGTACTTGAAGCTGGCGGAAAAACTGGGCCGGCTGCAGGCCGGGCTGATGGAGGGGCGGCTCGCGCGCATCGAGGTGGAATATCGCGGCGCCGACGTCGCACCGCATGTCAAACCGCTGACCGTCGCGCTGCTGCGCGGCCTGCTGGAGCCGATCTTGGGCGGCGAGAAGGTGAACTACGTCAACGCGCCGGTCATCGCTAATGAGCGCGGCATCATCGTAACCCAGGCGCTGAATCTGACCAGCAGCGACTACACCAACCTGGTCTCCTGCCGCGTCACTACCGATCAAGAAGAGCGCACCATCGCCGGCACGCTGTTCGACGGCGTCGAACCCCACATCGTGCAGATCGACCAATTCCGCATTGACGCCGTGCCGGAGGGGCTGGTGCTGGTGATCTCCTCGCGCGACGTGCCCGGCGTGATCGGGCGCGTCGGCACCATCCTCGGCGCGAACTATGTGAACATCGCCGAATACCGGTTGGGCCGCACTAAACCCGGCGACCGCGCTTTGTCCTTCATTAACTTGGATAACCCTGTGCCGGACTACGCCCTGAAGGCCTTGCACGACCTCCCAGAGGTGGTCTGGGCGAAGCAGATCACGCTGTGAACGGCTGCGAGGCGCGCGGCTGCGCGCCTTGGTCGGCAGCAGTCGGCGCGCGTTTCGCTCAGCCTATTCTTCAAAACGCAAGCGAGAATGGTCGGCAAAAATCGAAAGCGAGAGGGTTGGTAACACAATGACAACTCAACGAAAGGCAATCATCATCGGTTCAGGCATCGGCGGCCTTGCGCTCGGCATCCGCCTGCAGAGCCTGGGATTCGACACGACGATCGTCGAGAAGCTGGATGGGCCGGGCGGCCGGGCCTATGTGCGCCGCGCGCACGGCTTCACATTCGACATGGGGCCGACGGTCATCACCGTGCCGCACTTCATCGAAGAACTGTTTGCGCTGGAGCGCGGCGTACACAACCTGGACAAGCCCGATTTCCCCTCACACGTCCTCGCCCCACAGAATGGCAGCGCGCCAACGCTCGCGCACACGTCGCGCTACGTCCAGATTGTGCCGATCAAGCCCTTCTATCGAATTTACTTCGACGACGGCGCGTATTTTGATTACGACGGAGACCGCGAGCACACGCGGGAACAGATCAAAGCCATCGCGCCGGATGACTTGGAAGGATACGAGCGCTTCCACGCCGCAGCGCAGGCGATCTTCGAGCGGGGCTTCTTGCAGCTTGGCTATACCTACTTCGACAGCCTCGGCTCAATGCTGGCCATTGCGCCGGAGTTGCTCAAGCTCGACGCTGTGCGCACGCTGTTCTCATTCACCAGCCGGTACTTCAAGAACGACAAGTTGCGTCGCGTCTTCAGCTTCGAGCCGCTGCTGATTGGCGGCAACCCGCTGGCCGTGCCGGCGATCTACGCCATGATCCACTTCGTAGAGAAAACATGGGGGATCCACTTCGCCATGGGCGGCACGGGCGCGTTGGTGCGCGGTTTCGTCCAGAAGTTCGAGGAGCTAGGCGGGACGATCCGCTACAACAGCGAAGTCAAGCGCATCCTCATCTCGGGCCCAGACGGCGCGCCGGCGCGCGGGCGCTTCGGCCGCCGCATCGCGCGGGGCGTGGAATTGGCCGACGGTTCGCAACTGCGCGCCGACATCGTCATATCCAACGGCGACTACGCGCATACCTACATGAACCTGATCGAGCCGCGCTACCGTCTGTTCAACACGGACGCGCGCGCCAAGCGCATGCGCCAGTCCATGTCGCTGGTGGTGATTTACTTCGGCTTTCGCGCGGATGGCCTCGACCTTGGCCTGCGCCATCACAACATCATCCTCAGCTCACGCTACGAGGAACTGCTGCGCGATATCTTCGATCGCCGCGTGCTCGCGCCGGACATGTCGCATTACCTGCACGTCCCAACATTGACCGATCCCAGCCTGGCACCGCCTGGCCATCACGCTGCCTACACCTTGGTCCCCGTGCCCAACAACCGCAGCGGCTTAAATTGGTCGCAGATCGGCGATGCATTCGCAGACAAAGCCCTGCGCTTCCTCGACGAGGCCGGCTACATCCCCGGCCTGTGTGAGCGCCTGGTCTACAAGAGTTTCATCACGCCGGACTACTTCGAGCGCAGCCTGAACAGCTACCTGGGCAACGCCTTCGGGCCGGAGCCAACGCTGCTGCAAACCGCCTACTTCCGGCCGCACAACAAGAGCGAGGACATCGAGAACCTTTATCTGGTGGGCGCAAGCACACAGCCAGGCGGCGGCACGCCCAGCGTGATGATGAGCGCCAAGATGACCGCCCGCATCATCGCCAGGGACTTCGGCCTGCTCTAGGGAGCCATCCGAGGCGCTTAAGCAAGAGGGCTTCCAAGGTAAACCAAAACCAAGGGCCCCCAGGCGGCCCAAAGGGACTTCAGGGTGGGGCGAAGGGCGCTGCCTTCGCCCCACCCATCGGTAATCGGCCATACTCAGCCCCATATCCCCTCGCGTCGGTGAAATTCCAGGATGTGTATCGCGTGGTGAAGCTCATCCCCAAAGGCATGGTGATGAGCTACAGCGGCGTGGCCCGCCAGTGCGGCAGCCCGGGCTCGGCGCGCTATGTTGGCTTTGCGTTGCACGCCCTGCCGGCTCATACGCGCGTGCCGTGGTGGCGCGTGATCAACGCGCAGGGGCGCATCTCCAACCCGTATGCGCCAGACGAGCAGCGACGCCGCTTAGAGGCCGAGGGCGTCGTCGTCAACGACCAGATGCGCGTGGACCTGCGCCTGTTCGACGCCGAGTCCATCGTTCGCCGGAAGCTGAGTCGTGCCCGCGCGTTGCACAACGCCACCGCCAATTCGGGCGGCGAGTCAGATGTCGCCTAAATAGTCGCGCAGCCGGCGGCTGTGGTGGGGATGGCGCAACTTGCGCAGCGCCTTCGCTTCAATCTGTCGCACCCGCTCGCGGGTCACGTTGAACATCCGGCCCACCTCTTCCAGCGTGTGCGTCTTGCCGTCGCGGAAGCCAAAGCGCATCTCCAATACGTCGCGCTCGCGCTGGCTGAGATTTTGCAGCACGCTGCGCACCTGCTGTTTGAGCATCTGCAGCGCAGCGGAATCGTATGGCGAAGGCGCATTCTCATCCGGGATGAACTCCCCCAGGAGACTGTTCTGCTCCGAGCCAATCGGCGATTCGAGCGAAATCGGCTCGAGCGACATGCGCATGATGTGTTGAATGCGTTTTACCGCCTGATCGAGCTTGCGCTCCAGCGCTGGGTCAATGGGTTTACCGTTGGCATGGGCTTCCATAATCGCCACCAGTTCGCGCTCGTCGAGGAAATCCATTTCCAGGGCCAGGTCTTCCGTGGTCGGTTCCTGGCCCAGCTCCTGCGTCATGCGACGTTGCAGCCGATTGAGCTTGTTGATGGTCTCCACCAGATGCACCGGGATGCGAATGGTGCGCGCCTGGTCGGCGATCGAGCGGCTGATCGCCTGCCGGACCCACCAGGTGGCGTAAGTGCTGAACTTGAAGCCGCGCCAGGCGTTGAATTTCTCAATCGCGCGCAGCAGGCCCATATTGCCTTCCTGGATCAAATCCATGAACGAGATGCCCCGCCCAATATAGCGCTTGGCGATGCTGACGACCAAACGCAGGTTCGCGCGGGTGAGCGCGCTTCGGGCTTCTTCCGCGCGCAATTCGACCTCGCACAAGTGCTCTTCGCAATCGGCCTGAGGCGGCATCCAGGCTTTCGCCTCGTCCCATTCGGGCAGCGACGGCGAGAACTCGACATGCTGCACGAGCTGCTCGACGAAAGCCGTTGGCAGGATAATCGCCGCCAGGACAACTTCAAACAACGGCTTGCTGATCTTCTCGACGGTTTGGTCCTGCCCCCAACCCAGGGAACGCAGATACAGTTGCACGTCGGAGGGGAGCGGGTCGGTGTAGTGCCACGGCATATTGCGCGCATCTCGTAAAATCACCGCCAACGGCGGTGGGTCAACGCGGCGCGCCGCGCATTCATCGAGCACAGTTTGCCAAGAGCGGACGAGGTGCTCATACACCAGCGGCCAGAACGCTAGGCCGCGATCGCGAGCTTCGGCGCGCAGCCGCTGGGCAAGTTGTTCGGCGCCGAAGGTCGCGCACGTCCTCAGCTCCTGATCGGCAGTCAGTAGCGGCGTCGAGCCGATTTCGCGCAGATACATCCGGATGGGATCCGCGCCATCCAAGTCGTCAATCTCGGCAAGCTGGTGCGAGTCGAGGTCGGATGAGTCCGCCTCGTCGGCATTGTCCATCTCAGCTAAGGCATAGGCCGCCGCCTCGGCCTCAGCATCCAGATTCGCGGCCGAATCGAATAAATCCAGTTCGGCCAGCGACGCATCCGGGCGAAGCTCCTCGGGTTCAGTCGCGGTGATAGCATCGTCGCTGTCGGCCAACACCGCCGTTTCAAGTTCATCCACCTGATCGCGCCCCGGCTCGGCATTCCGCGCCGGTGGGTCGCCGGCCGGCTTGGTCTTTCGCGAAGATCTGGCGGAGGTGCTAGAGCGTTTTGGTCTCGTCACGGGCATCATTCCCCCTCGAGCGCGATTAGGTCACGTTGAGCGCGCTGCGCAACTGCAACGCCTTTTGTGCTCGCAGATGTTGCGTGAGCACGCGGTGCAGTTCGAGATTATACCGTGCAGCGACATCAGCCTCATGAGCGCGCTTCGCTTCTTCGATCATTGCATTGATGCCGATCCGGTCACGCATCAGGTTGCGCTCGCGCAAGCGCAACGCCGTGCGCACGACCTCTTCACGCAGCAGCGCTTCATCCGCCGCCGACAAGCCGAGCGCGTCGTAATCGGCGATGATCGTCAGCCAGTCCTCCTCCTCCACCTCCTCTTCCGACAGCGGCGCGCCCATCACCACGCGGCTGAGCCGACGAAACCCGGCGCGCAGCACCGGGTTCGTGAAGTCGCGCTCGTCCAACACGTCCAGGTTCGCGCGGGTCAAGGCAACGTTGGCATCCAGCAACAACTGCGGGCGACGCCACAGCGCAGCAATCAGATGCGTCTCCAGGTCGCTCCTGTCGGCGCCGCGATGCTCCAGGCTCGGCGCGTGACCCGCGCTGCCCAGCCCCCCTTGCGCCCCCTGCGTGCGCATCCCAGATTCCCCCGCCTTGGATCGCGCCTCGCGCGCCACTTGGCCGACCACCGCCAGCACAGCGCGCGGGCTGACTTGCAGGCGGCGCGCCAGCAGTTGAACGTAGAAATCGCGCTGCACCGGGTCGGATGCATCCAGCAAGATCGGGGCAATCACCCGCGCCGCCTGGGACTTGGCATGGGGATCGGTTACATCCCGGCTGCGCAGGACGACGTCTATCACGTGCTCGATCACGGGCCGGGCATTGGCGACGACCTCGCGCCAGCGTTCCGGCGATTCCAACACCAGTTCATCCGGGTCCTGGCCTTGCGGCAACACAGCCACCCGGATGTCCGCTTTGAGTTTCGACTCGCAGCGGATCGCGCCGCGCGGATCGAAGATCGGCTGCGCTTCGCGATCCATGGCCTCGCGCGCGACCTCCACGCCGCGCAGGACGGCGCGGTCGCCGGCGGCGTCGGCGTCCAGCGCCAGCACGATGCGCGTAGCCAGGCGCTTCAACGCGCGGAACTGATCCTCGCTGAGCGACGTGCCCATGCCGGCGACGACGTTGGCAAAGCCGGCCTGGTGGCAGCCGATTACGTCCATGTAGCCCTCGACCAACACCGCCACCTGCTCGCTGCGAATCGCCGCGCGGGCGCGGTGCAGGCCGAACAGCAAGCGGCCCTTATCGAAGACGGCGGTCTGCGGCGAGTTCATGTATTTCGGCTCGCTGCCGTCGAGCGAGCGCGAGCCAAACCCGACCACCTGCCCCTGGGTGTCGTGAATCGGAATCATCAGCCGGCCGCGGAAGCGGTCGTAGCGGCGGCCCTCCGCGTTTTCGATCACCAGGCCGGCGTCAATCAACTCCGACACGTCGAAGCCGCGCGACGTCAGGTAGTGCGTCAGAGCGTGATAGTCGGCCAGGCTGTAGCCGATTTGCCAGGCAGCGATCGTCTCGTCGGTGAGCCGGCGCTTCTCGCGCAGGTATGCCCGGCAGGCCGCCGCCTGGGGCGCGGTGAGCAGCAAGTGGTGGAAATATGCTGCTGCCTGCGCCAGCGCATCGCGCAAACGCGCCGCGTGGTCAGCGGATTGCTGCTGCTCAGACGTATACTCATCCAGTTGCACGCCGGCGCGCCGGGCCAGTTCGCGCAACGCCTCGCCGAACGTCCATCCCTCCTTCTTCATGAGGAAGGAGAACACATCGCCCTGCTCGCCGCTGGAGAAGTCTTTGAACGTCTGCGTATCGGGAAAGACGAAGAAGGACGGCGTGCGCTCGCTCTGGAACGGCGACAAGCCTTTGTAGTTCCGGCCGCTCCGCGAGAGCTTCACGTAGCTGCCGATCACCTCGACGATATCTACGCGATGCTTGACCTCTTCGATCACAGACATGGTGAAGATTGTAACCGGGTGAAAAGAAGGCGGGCCTTGCCTTCGCAAAGCCCGCCTCGTTCGCGCCTGTCCCCGAACTCGGGTTATGGATGCGGTTCTACGTTAGGCCACGGCGGATCTGCCATCGTGCCTAGGGGCTCGCTGGCGGACGGTGACGTGCCGCAGCCCACCTTCAGCGGCTTGCCGTCGTGGTACTTCTGGACACCTCCGTGCATGACGCGGAACTCGATGTTGTAGCCGCCCGTAGCGTTGAACTGGATGCTGATCGAGCCCATTGGCGCCGTCGTGCCCACCGAGGCCCACACGTTGGCAAAGGTGTTCGGGTTGGTCGCGGATGCGTTGCCCAAGCCGCAGCCCACCAGGTTGCTCACGCCGATCACCTTCACCTGAACAGAGTCGTAGGGTTGCAATGCCTGAAGGCCAAACCAGTAGTAAGTCGCCGTCTGGCCGGTGTTGATGTTAAAGAGGATGTCCCCTTGACAGGTATTGCCCAACACGCGACTGTCGCACGTGGGCGGCTGGTTCGGGTTGCTGGTGAAGATCGGCCCGGCCGTGCCGCCGGACGGCCCGGCGTAGTCCCAGCGGATGCTGTAGGGTTGGCCATACGCCGGCGCGCCGGAAGGTAGGCTCACCCGCAAGTAGTATGTGCCGCTTGCAGGCACGGTCACCGTGATAGTCGCATCACCGCTGCTGGGGATCACACCGTATGGGTCTATCCGATTGGTGCTGTTGATCGGATCGGCGCCGCTGCCAGGACAGACGTAGCCGGATTTCAGCGGGCTGCGCACTTGCACTTGTGCGCCGCTGATGGCATGGCCCAGCACCTGGACGCGAATTTGAACCGCGCCGGTGATGTTTATCTTGAAGAAGTCGTATTGGTCCTCGCTGCGCGTATTCAGCAGCAAGCCGTGGGGCAGCGGCGTCGCGTCGCACGGGTTGTTGTTCGGCTCATGTGGTCCCGGCGCCGTACTGTATTGCCAACGGATGATGTAAGGCGGCGGGGCCGGCTGGCCGCTGCCGCTAGCCACGCGGAAGTACACTCGCCCCACGGGCACGTTGTATACGGTGACCACGGGATTGGGGTTGGTTCCCATGCCCATCAACGGCGTTAGCGCGTTGCAGTTGCCCTGGTCGGCAAACACCTGCAGTTGGCCGACGGCCGTGTAGTTGGTCAACGAGACGACGATGGTGGCGTTCGGGGTGGTGTTGTGAGCGAACATCCAGCTATTGGTGGTCGGATTCAACACCTGATAGCCCTTGTTGGGCTGCAACGGCCCGCCCTTTGGTCCATTGGCGGCGTCGCAGGCCGATTCGCCCGTGTTGCTCAGCGGCTGTGGATCAGGCGGGGTACGCACGACGAATGGGAGATAGGCTTTGCCCTGCTTGGTCAGGAGATACGTCGGGCTGGAGGCCACCTGGGCGGTGGATGTGTATGGAAGCTCGAAGTAGATCATCGAGCCGCTGACCACCGCGCCGGCGTCCAGCGTGGCCGTCATCACGGCGCGCTTGCCGCCCAACGACAGCGTAGGGGTGACGGGGTTGGCCGGCCCATAGCCGTTGATTGGGTCGTAGATGAAATAGCTGCCGACATTGGCCAGCTCGTAGGGCGCATCCACGCGGACGACGACGTGCGGGCTCTGCAGCAAGTTGAAGCTCGCGCCCGCGCCGGGCGTCCAAATCTCGCCGCCGTCCACGGCCTGCGGCTGAGCCAGGCCGTTCGGCGCTTCGTCCTGCGCCATGGCCTGCCCGGGCGCGGGCAGAACAGTCGCCAGCACAAGGGCCGCGGCAGCCACCATACCCAGGGGCCGGATATTTTTGTTATGCGCCTTCATACGCTTTCCCTCATACACAGAAATGGAGCATTGGTCGCATCCTTTGGCAGGTGGGAGATCTCACTCGTCACCGCTTGCACACTGATGACATATCCGTCGGGCCAGACGCTGGCGCCGGGGTATGTCGCTTGGCGACATGTTCGCATCTATCATGGCTGAGGCGTTGGCGTTGGGGTGCCACCGCCGCCACCACCGCCGCCGCCGCCACCACCGCCACCACCGCCGCCGCTGCCGGGTGGGCTGACATTGACGCAGAAGAATTTCTCGCCAAAGTCGGCGCGGTCGCCGGCGTTGGTATCAATGCGCAGGGTAATCTTGTAGCAGCCGTCGGCAAATTCGTTGCTGCGGAACGAGACCGGGCCGGTGCCAGTTGTCGGGCGCGACAGGTTGGGCTGATCCAGCGGCCCCGCCGGCCCACGAGTGCTGTTCGGCTCGAACACCAAGTAGATCGCCCGCGCGCCGTAGACTTCCCAGGCCATGGTGTATAGCTTGTCATTTCGCGGCACGTAGGCAATGTTGCCCGGCGACTCACCCACATACTCCGGATCTTTGCGCTTGCAGAACGTCCAGTTGCTCGGGTTGCCGGGCTTGTTGGCCTGCCAGTCTGGATTGCTGGGGTTGCAGTCCGGATACCCGCCTGCGCCTGGGGCGCTCTGGCCGATGACGTTGATGGTGATGCTATCCTCGAACACCTGGTTGTTCAGGTCCACCCAGCGCAGGCGGATGGTGCGCGGGCCGACGATAGCGGGCACATCCACCTGCATGACCTGGGCCACCGGCCCGCGATAGCCCTGGCCGTCGCCTCGGTCGAATTCACCGCTCTTGAAGTTCGGGATGTTCCAGCTCGCGAAGACGGTGGCGCCCGACGGCACCGGGTTGGCGTTGACGCGCAGCACGCCCCTGGCACCCACCAATTGGCCTTGCGGCGGAGCAGTCGGTGGCGGCGGCAGGGTCACGATCGGCACCAGCACCGGCGTCGCCGGCGGCTGAACGACAACCGGCGGCGATGTCGGCCGCGGCGGCGCGGCGGCCACGGGCACATTAGCAGCGGCGCTGTTGGCTTGCACATAGTCGTTGATCACCCAGCCCACACCGCCTGGGGCGGACGGATAGACGATCTGCCACCAGCGGCCATCCGCGCTCTTGCCCCGCACAGGCACCACTTCGCCCTGTTTCAGCTCGCCGATCTTGGTATAGACCACGTCCGGGCCGATGCGCACGTTGACGAACTCGTTGGTCACCGTCAGGCTGGGCGCACCGGGGTCGCTCGGGGCGGGCTGCTGACCGCTTACAGCGCCGGATTCGCGCGTCGGCTGAGGCTGGCTAGGCGCAGCCGTCGGCGGAGGCGGCGCCTGCGTTGGAATGACCGCCGGCTGGGTCGGCTCGGGCGCCGCTGGAGGCTCAGACACTGCTCCGGCCTGCGCGATCAACACAAGCGGCTCGGACTGAGTGAGCAGCTTGTCGTCCGGCGGGCCATATGCCTTGAGTTGGATGGCGTGCGTGCCGGCCGAAAGCGGCGTCCATGGCACGTTGATCGGAAAGCTGGGCACGCCTTTTGACTTATCGGGCGCATTAAGCGTGGCATAGGTCGTGCCGTCAATGATCACATCAACGCGCGAGATCGCGTCGCCGGTCGCCGTGCCGACGATCGCAATGCTCTGTCCCACGATCAACTGCGCATTCTGTTCAGGAGCCGTGATCTTAATCTCGGGCGTCTTGGCCGCGCCGCCCAGACAAGCCGTCAGCGTAAATAAGCCGATCGAGCCGGCAGCAACCAAACGCCAGAGCAGGCCCGGAAGATTACTGAAGGTTATCTTCTCCATCTTTCTTTGCTCTTTGTTCTTCACTCCTTGCATCAAATGCCAATCCAGAAAGCGCTCAATGCGCCGTAGGGCGTCGAGCGCGTTGGTCGAATTGGCAAAACCGCGACCCTCTTCAGGATAACTCGAAGGTTTTTACCTTCGCGCTTCAGCGCCACGACGAACTGCGCGAACCCGCTGAGATGCATGCGCGCGTCGCGTTCGCCGTAAATGATCAGCGCCGGGGCGCGCATATGTTTGACGTAGTTCAGCGGGAGAACCGATCTCATACTCGCGCGATCGCTCGGCGATCCCATCCGCCACTCCAAATCTTGCCGCTAGGATAGCATAGCCCTTGCGACGAAGCTCTGCTGCACCGAATCCCACGCCAGGTCACACTGCGCATGTTGGCCGCCGTGCAGATCGCCCGATCGCCGGCAGGCCGTGCGCGGTTCCACTTCTCGTCCGGTGCGCGAGGCCGGTAGAGAAACCCTGGAATCAGCCATCCGTCGTGACGAGTGAATTCGATCGCCGACCGGTGCGGCGGCCGGTTTGTATCACCCGTCTGGGGGCGGCTGACTTATTCTACAGCCATCAATATTAACAATGCAGAGCGGATCGTTGCTTTGCTCGCCACCGACGAGCACTATACGTTTGCCATCCGCTGCCTATGCAAAGTCCTCGACGACTTGGCCAGTGTAGGTAAGCTGGGTCAGGCGAGAGCCGCCGGCGACCATCAGCCACACCTCGCCATAGCCGCTGCAGTTGCACAACATGACGATAAGCAAGCCATCCGGCGAAACGCAGGGGCGCGGTAGAACGCGACGCGCCGGCCGTCGGGCAACACACGTGGTCATGGATGCGCTCGACGCCGTTGATGGTTAGTTCTGGCCACAACCCTTCTGGCGGGTGGGCATTCGGTCGCGGCAACAACGGCATTCCGTCGTGCTCTTCCGTGGATGCGGCGCTCCGACTTATCGCCGGCTGTGGCGGGAGCCCAGCGCGACGAGGCCCAACGCGATCAACATCAACGACGCGGCGAGCCAGGTGTGGCGTTGATGGCTCGCCGCGTCTGCCGCGCGCAGCACGGCCTGATCGCGCCCCAGCCAGTTAGACAAGGACGCATCATTTTGTTCGCGTGGGCCGATCACTGCTTCAGGGTCAGGGGCGGCCACCTTGCGCCAAACGACATCATCGAACTGGGCGCTGCCGGCGACCCACAGCCCGCTGCGGCCCGAAGCAAAGCGCGCCTGAGGATCGGCTGCCGCAAACTCGTGCCCATCGTTCAGCCTGACCCGCATCTCGTTCCCGCGAATGGCCACGCTGAGCTTGAGCCAGTCCAGCGGATCGCGGCCAACGTTCGATGCGCCAGCCAGCTCAACTTCGCGCGCGCCGTTCACGACGCGATAGACGCGCGCGAGTGCATCACCATCTGCGGAGCGCTCAACTTCGACCCGGTAGTGGTTATCCTCATCTTGGACGCGCACCGCTAGGCCCCACTTGCCGGCGGGGTCTTGCAGGCGGCCGCGCGCCTCGAAGACGTAGTCGCCGCCCAGCAGCGCAGTCATCAGCAAGCCCTCGCCGCTCGCGCCAAGCGCGACGCGCGCGTCCACGGCCGCGTCTATCTCGATTGGCACCCACACGCCGCCCAGCGCCGTCCACACGCCGGGATCAAGCTGACGGCGGGCGCTGCGCCCGGCGGACAGATCGGCGCTGCGATGGTTCAGCACCCATCCGGCGCCGGTGTCTTTGCAGATGTAGGCATGTAGCGTCGCCGCGAAGATGTGCTGAAACAGACAGGCCTGGTTATCGCTGAGCTGCGGCGCATCGGGCAGCGGGGTGAACGGCCCGGCGGGCGATGGGCCGACGTAGATCTTCGTCTTCCAAGCGTTCTCGTTCACCTCGGTGGAAAGGAAGTAGGCGCCATTGTGGAACATCATGTTGGGCGCAGCCAGCTCGTACGGCACATCGAGTAAGACGCGCTCAGATGTTGGGTTGATCAGGCCCTCCACACTCCAGGCTCGGCGCATCTTGATCTGCCAGAAGCCGGCCTCGCTGCCGCCGCGAAACCAGTACAAATAGAACATCCCGGTCTGCGGGTCGCGGAACAGGGCCGGATTCTGGTTGCGTATGCCCACCTCCTGAGGCACGACGACGCGATACATCGAGTCGAAGTGAACGCCGTCGGCGCTGGTGCGCATCACCAGGTGGCTCACCCCACAGTGATCGCGGTCGTAGATCATGTATAGCCGATCGCCCACCTTTTGCACCGACGGCCAGCGCTCGCCGTCGCGATTCAAGAGCGGCTCGGGCCACTTCACCCAGCGCACCAAATCGTTGCTGCGCGCCAGCCCAATGCCGCCGCAATCGGCCAGGCCGTAGTAGCCCCAATAGCGGTAGCCATCGCGGTTCAGTTCGACCACGCTCAGGGTGTGCGGCGCCTCGGTCTCCCAGGCTGCGGTGCGCGTCATGACCGTGGTCGGCGGGCCAAAGATGTAGTAGCCAAGTCCGGGCCGGCCGAAGTCGTCGAACATCTCAAAGGTGCGCCCGCCGCTGGAGAGGTCATCTGCCGTCGCGCTGCCGTAGTAAAGGTAGATCCTCCGTCGGCCTGCCGACGGGATGTGGGGCGTTTTGATCCAGACGACCGCCTGCCGCGCGACGGCGTCGTAGTGCTCGACCCAGTGCGGCAAATAACGCCGGCCGTCCTCGTCGGCGAAGCGCAGGTCACCGCCGTCGGGCCGCGCCAGGTCGAAGTCGAAGTTTTGCGCGTGGAGCACCAGCCGCGCCTGAAAGTCGCGCAGGTCGGTCGGCCCAACGTTAGTGAGGGTGATCGAGCGGCGATAGCGCCATTCAGCCGGCGGCGGCGCGGGTTGCGACGATGGCGGCGGCGCAGCAGCCCATGCAAACAAAACGCCGACGAGCGCGATGAGTAGAGCGAAGTTGGCGCGCGACATAGCTGCGAACGAGGATGTAATATAACGGGGAGTGAGCGCTCAGGGCGAGCGAATCGTCACGCGCGCGACGATGTGCTCGGTCGCTTCCCCACCGTCAATCTTCAGACGCTCGAAGGTCGGATAGCGGTATAAACCGATCACGACGTTGTATTCGCCCGGCGGCGCATCGGCGGGGATCGGCACGGCGCGCGTGTCGGTGATGATCTGGCCCGGCGTCCAGCGCGAGGTCGGCGCAGCGCCGTTCACTGGCGGGCTGTCGAACGCGGCGATCTGACTGCCGTCATCGGCGCGGCGCAGATGCATGAACACCGTGTAATCGGCGCGCGGCACCTGGTCGGCCCGCCAAATTAGATCTAGGGTGACCGCCTCACCGGGGTGATACGGCCGCGCGCGCCCGCGCGCGCCCACCAACGTGATCTGCTCGCCGAAGCGGACGCGCCGAGGCTGCACCGGCGCATCTCCGGCGGCGAAGCGCAGATCATAGAGCGCCAACGACACATCTTGAAAACCCTGGGCATAGGTGCGCGCACCGCGTTGATTGAGCGCCCGCTCAACGGCCGAGGGCGGTTGCAGCGCCATCGCCCAGCCGTAGTTCACCAGCCACAGGCGCGACTTGCCCTCGGCGAAGCGCGACAGCTCGGCCTCGACCGAAGCCGAGTCGCGGTTGAGCGCGTCGTTGCCGACGATCCACACCGGCATGTCAAGCGGCCCATAATATGCCAGGAGCGGAAACTGATCGCTGTTGACCAGCACCGCGCCGTCATTCGGTTGCGCGCGCGCGCGAATGGCGCCGACCATCGCATCGTAACGGCTCTTCTGCCAGCTCAAATCGAACAACTGCAGGTCGCCGACGACGGCCGGCGCGAGCGCGATGAGGATGACAGGAGCGAAGGGGAGCGACGACAGACGCGAGGCCGACAGGCGCGAGGTGGAGGGGCGCGCAGCCCGCCGGAGGGCCTCCTCGATCCGCACGACCCAGCCGGCAGCAGCCAGCGTTAGGGGCAACAGCGCGAAGAGATAGTAACGCGGGCTGAAGTCGCCCACAATGCCGGAGCGCCCCGCCGTCGCGGCCACCACGCCAAGCGTGGCAACGATCCAGCTCAGGATGAGCCAAGCGTCGCCGAATTGCCCACGTCGCCGGTAACCGATCACGCCGATCACAGCCAACGCGAACAACGTGAGCGCAACAGCCATCAGGCTGCCGTCGGCGCGCATCCCGAACAGTAAGCCGTTGACGCCTACGCCGAAGTTGCTCACGATGTCTTCGAGAGCCGGCACGATGCGCGCGCGCCCTGCGATGGCGCGCGACGCATAGCGCGATTGCAACCCCACAAACCACGCGCCGAAGACAAGCGCGATGGAGAAATGGGCAACCAGCCAAGCCACGATGCGCCGAGCGCCGCGCGAACGCAACGCCGCCATCCCAAGGGCCAGCGCGTTCACGAGCAACACGCCGGCGGTGTAGTAATGCGTGAACAGCGCGCCGAGCGAGAGCAGGACGTAGGCTGCGCCGCGTTGCCAGCCCTGCACGCCGCGCCCCGCGGTTTCCGCCTGGCGTTTGAGGGATGCGACGGCCAGCAACATCGCGCCGCCGGCGAACAGCGCCGCCGGCGCGTACATGCGCGCTTCTTGGGCAAAGTACAGCGAGATCGGCGAGACGGCAAGCAACAGCGCCGTAAACGCCGAGGCGCTCGCGCCACCGATCAGCCGACCCAGCCGCGCACCTACGGCCACCAGCAAGACGCCGCCACACACCGACAGGTAGCGCAGGGCAAAAACCGACTTGCCCCATAGCAGGCGGCCCGCGCCGAGCAACAGGTGATACAGCGGGGGTTGCGCGTCGAGGCCCGCGATGAGCGACATGGCCGGCTGTTGGCTGGCCCACACCGAAAACGCCTCGTCTCCCCACAAGCTGCGCGCATCTAACGTCCACGTCGCCAGCAGAAACGCCATCGCGCAACACGCGCCTGCGGCAACGCGCGCCTGCCGATGTGTCATCACGCGCGCAATGATAGCACCCGCAATGTTAGAATTCGGCCGGCAAGCCATTTGTGACTTTTGCCACGTAGCGAACCTTTGTGATCTTCGTCGTCCTTCCCGCCTACAACGAGGCCGTAGCGCTCCCTCGGTTGCTCACCCGCATCGCGGCCGTATCCGATGCTCACTTTGGCGGCGGATTGCGCGTCATCCTGGCCAACGACGGCAGCACAGACGGCACCCCGGAACTGGCCCGCGCAGCGGCAGATGCGCACCGGCTCTGCCTCGACATCCTGACGCACGAGGTCAACCGTGGGTTGGGCGAGGCGATCAAAACCGGCCTGAAAGGCGCGCTGGCGCGCGCCACGAGCGACGACGACGTGATAATCACCATGGACTCCGACGACACGCATCTGCCCGGCTTGATCCCGCGCATGGTCGCGATGATCGAAGAGGGCAACGACCTGGTGATCGCCTCGCGCTATCAGCACGGCTCGCGCATGCTCGGCATTCCGCGCCACCGCCAACTGCTCAGCACCGGCTTGAGCTGGCTGTTCCGCATCGTGTATCCGATCCCCGGCGCGCGCGACTACTCGTGCGGCTATCGCGCCTATCGCGCCGGTGCGCTGCGCCGGGCGTTCGACCGTTTCGGCGACCTGCTGTTCGTCGAGCGCGGGTTCGCTTGCATGGTGGACATCCTGATCAAGATGCACCTGGTCGGCGCAACGGTGAACGAAGCGCCGATGATCCTGCGCTACGACCGTAAACCGGGCGCAACCAAGATGCCGGTCAAGCGGACGATCGTTCAGACCTTTCGGCTGCTGGCGCGCCGGCGCTTCGGCATACTGGATTGATGGCGATCATGCGTCGCCGGCCTGGTCGTCGCGCGGCAACAGGGGCGCCGGCTCGGCCTTGAGGCGCGCGATCATGGCCGGGTCTTGCAACTCCTCGAAATACGCGCCGGGCGGCGGCAGCGTGGGGCAGACATTCACTTGTTCGAAGCCGAGGCCGCGCGCCAGCGCAGCCACGGCTGCAGCAGCTTGCTGGCCGGCTTTCTCCAGCAGGCCCTTCTCGATGGCGGCGCCGACCAGGGCCTCCATCGCGTCGCGCCGCGCCGCGTCCATCAGCGTGATGTCGCGCCCGGTGAGCCAGCCGGCCTTGTGCGACACCGCGCGAGTGAGCGACTCGTCCACATAGACCATCAGCACCTTGGTCGGTGGCAGCGTGATCTCGACGCCGCCGCCGGACACGCGCACATCCTCCTCACGCAGATGCTTGAGATTGACGCCGGCAACCACCCGCACCCCGACATCCACCACCAACGCCTCGCCCAACAGCTTGTCGTGCAGCGGCTTGATGAGTGAATTGGGCGGCGCGCACCCGCGCTCCTTTTTGACGGTGACCGTGCCGATCTGACTGTAGGTGACCAACGCTGCCGCGCGCACTTCGCTCACAACGACGGAAGGAGCAAGCAGCGTGGTTGCTGCGTTGGGCCGCGCCGGATGCGGCTCCGGCGGCGCTTGAGCCGCGATGAACAAAATGACTAGGCAGGCGAAGACGACGGCGGCTGCAAAGAGCGTCAGCGGTCCAATGCGCGACAGGTTGGCGGCCAGGTAGAACAGCGCACCCGCGGCGATGGTGAGCACGACATACAGCTTGGCCCCGCGCAGCGCTGCCCGCGCCTTAGCCATCATCCACCGACCCACAACTCCTCTCCCCTTGCTCCAGCGATCAGCGCACCACAGCCGGCAAATAGCGCCGATACACCGTGGTGCGCGGGTCAATCATGGCCTGCACGGCGTAGCCGTCATACCATTTCTGCGCGTTGCCGGCAGCGTCCACGGCGCGCACGCGGAATTCGTAAGTGCTGCCGGGATCGCCGATGAAAATCATGGATGTCCCCTTTAGGCCGACCGCAACCGTGACCCAGGCGCTGTCGGTGATCGGCTGGAACATGATCAAGGGCGCAACGGTCGTCATGACGACGACCTCCGTCAACACCACCGGCACCGTGATCTCCTCTGTGCCCGAAAGGATCAGCTCGTAGGCGATGCGCGGCACGGCCACCTCTTCGGTCGTGACCGTGTAGACGGTTCGCGCCCGCATGATCTCGCGGGCTTGCACGTCATAGGTCAGCCCTTCGTCCGAATTGCGCGGCATATCTGTGCCAAACCAGCGCAGATACGCCGTCGGCAGGTTGCCCATCGGCTCCAACACCACGTCTGCCGGACGTGTCGGCGGCGCGTTGACTTCACCCGGCGCCACGCTCTCGACGATCAGATTGCCGTTCGCGTCGGTGATCAGCCGGTAGGCATCCACCGGCGTGTTGGCCGTAGCGCTGAGCATCGCGCTCAGGGTGATGCCGGTTGTCGCATCGAGCATCTGCGCCCACGGCGGCGTGCGATCCACCAGGATCTCGTGCGGCGGCGTGGCCTCGCTGTTGGCTGTGCCATCGCTTGCCAGCACGCTCCACAAGTAACGCCCGTCGGCCGGTAGCGTTACCGTCCACTGCGTCTCTGTGATCCAGCCGCTGGTCGCGCGCCAGCCGTCGCTTTCGCGCCACAGGGTTACGAAGAAACGGCGCCGCTTCTCGCCGGAGAGGTCGTCGGCGTCGCCAGCGTCAGACCAGCGCAGCGTCGCTGTGGGCGACGCGCGCCATTGTGCAGGCTCCTCCGGCACGATGGGCATGTTGGGCGGCAGGTTGCCCAGGCGGATCTGCGCGTTGCCGCCACGGTTGGCATACTCGATCTCCACGCGATGCAAGCCGGCGGTCACGCGCACTTCCTTTTCGTGGGCAACGTAAACATTCGAATCCGCATCCCAGGCGTCCATCTCCAATTTGCCATCCACCCATAGCCGCACGCCGCCCACGGCTTCAATGCGGAAGGGATAGGTGCCCTCGTTCAGCGCTAGGTAGCGCGTCCACCGCACCGAAAAGTCGCGCGCGCCCATGTTGGCTGCCGGCGGGGCGCCGTTCCAGCCAAAGCTCAGCGCCGAATCGGCCTTGACCAGCGAGGCCGGTGGAGAGAGCAGCGTGTTGTTGAAATACTGGCCGATCCACATGCTCATCACCGAAGGCAGAATCTCGTCCGGGCCATATTGCATCAATGCCAAAGGCGAAACCGCGCGCACATGCGCCGGATTCAGCCGCAGGGCTTCGAACGTCTGCGCGTCGGGAATGATGCGTCGCTGGCCGTTGATGACGAGCGCTGCCGGCCCACCCAATTCGGAGCGGACGATGAGCGGTGCACGCCAGACGAACTTCAGCGCGTCGGCCCATACCTTGCGCAGTGGATTGTCGCCGGTGTGATTGCCCAACAGGACATGGCCGGCGTCGCCGCGCACGAAGGGATACGCGCCCAGCGACATCCAGCCTGGCCGCGCCTTATTCTGCGAGCGCCGCACGAGGCTCAGACCTTCCGCATGCACCACGCGATAGGTAGCCACCGGCGCCGCGCTATCGTCGGTATCTTCACGCGGCACCCAGGCGAACACCTCCCAAATGCCGTCGAAGGGCAAGTTCGGCGTCCAGCGGGCAACGGCGGTATCGTCGCCGGGGCCAAGGTTGGATGGATCGGTCGTGATCGCGAAGCGCGATTCGCTCGCAAAACCGACCGGATAAGAGATCCACTCGCCTTGAGCGGAGAAGCCGGGGTCGGCATCGTTGACGACGATTTCCACGCTGAGCGATGGGCCGCCGCCGATCTCCAACGCCTCCTGCGCGCCCTGTGGGACGACGACGACGATGGCGAATTCGCCGTAGCCGACGCCCCACTCCAACTCGGCATCGGGCTTGTTGAGTAAATTGGGGCGCACGATCATCGCCTGCCGGCCGTTGGTCGTGTCGTAGCCGATGATGGTGCCGGCGTGACTGCCCCAGGTCGAAGTGCCGAATGCACCGATGACCGGCCGGCCGGCGTCTATCTGCTCGACGATTTGCTCGAACGTCGGCGAGTAGATCGCCCGGACGCTGAACTGATAGCCGCGCTCGCGCGCGAACCAGGCGAATCCTTTGGCAACGTCGGCCGCATCGTAACCGCTATCGCTGATCTTCCCGTCGTCATCTACGTTGTTGTAGCAAAACAGATTGGGGAATAGCTCGCGCAGACGCTGCAACGTGGCGCTCTCGTTGCCATCCCACAGCGCCGGATAGCCACGCTCAGACCAGTACTTCAGCAGGGTCGCCGAGGCGATGGTGAAGCAGCCCGGCCAGCAGCCGTCGTTATCGCATGCACACGGCCAGACGTTGCCGGCGCGCGGAACGATGTCGTCGGGCACACCGCTGAGGACGACGCGCCGCTCCTGGCGCGCCGGATCCGGCCGGCGAGACATGGCGAAGAGGGCAGCCGGCGCGGCAAAACCCGATACAACCGCTGCAACGATCACACAGATCGCAGCGCGCGCGACGGCGCGCGCTGCACTACGCCACACATTCGCCACTTCGGACATTATAGTGGCGAAGCGTGCGCGGCGATCTGCGGCCCAAAGCATGCGGCCGGGTCAAGACATGAGCAAGCGTGCGCTGTGTACAGACGACGGCATGAGGAGAAGGTTGACTCACATCCTGCTGATCACTGCTACCGCATCACCGCTGCCGGCGGCAGAAAGTGCAGCTTGGTCGCCGTCAGCAATGGACTAGGAGATTGCGCCAGGGATGCGCCTCAGCAACAACGATCAACTTTGGCGCGCCGATTCCGCCACGAACCAGTTGCAAAGTAAGGTCGCGCCAAACAAAGCGTGACGCCTGGCCGCCACCCACGCCGCCGGCCTTCGGCAGCGCGCACCCACTCACCGACCGGTTTTGTCTGTGGCGGAGGAGATCGCAGCCCGGGCAGCGGCGACGTTCGGGTGAGCGTGCGGCGCGCCGTGCCGGGATGTGATGTTGATTGTGCGGCCTGAACGGGCGCGCGCGGCGCCTGACTCGCCGGCGACGAAGGGGGATGGCAAGGGGGATCGGATTGACGATGTCCGGTTTTGGCCCTGATTTTGTCCTATTTGTGACCTTGCGCTGCCACGCCTGAAGGCGCTAGAGTCGTCGCGTGATGGCTGCTCAGGCGGGCCATCGCTCAAGGATGCGCAGCGGTTGCGCTGCTGAGAACAGGCTAGATATGCCGAAGGAGGTAAAAGCGATGCAAACGCGACGACGATAGGGTTTAGTGGCGGCCGGCGGGGTGTTGCTGGCCGGCATATGGGGTGCGCCCCCGCCAAATAAACTCGCCACCAGCGCAACCTGCGCCGCGAGGTGGAGCAATCGGCGCGACCGCGAGGGTTGCGCTTGCCGTGCGCTTGGTTCGGTATACATGGCGAGAAACCTCCTGTTTACGCTTGCTAGTAGGTATTCGGGTAGTGGGTGAGA
>NZ_JAAFGM010000060.1 GCF_012931985.1 Candidatus Roseilinea sp. NK_OTU-006 | reverse complement strand
GTCGCGGAACTGGTACGACGTGGTTTGGTAGATCGGCACCGCGCGCGCGTTCGTCGTCGGGTCAGGCCGGGTGCCTGCGTGCAGGGTCAGCGTGTCGAAGTGAAACTGATGGTCGGACATGATTCGTTTCGTTGCTCCTTTCGTCATCGTATTTGCGTATTGCGTGTTACGTTGCGTGACGCGCATCATGCAATACGCCACACATGATGCGCGCCATGGAAAAGCGAATCGCCCTCTTGCGCAACGAGACAAGAGGGCGTGAGCAATCTGAGTTGCCGCCTCCTCTCATCTTCCAGTTTGCGCTGCCGGAATTGGCACCGTTTCAGGACTGGGATTTCGGAGTTTGCACCGGTTCGCCGGTCTAACAGCGATCCGAAATCCGCGCCTGGATGGTTGCCGAGGTTTCACAGGGCCGGTCCCTCCACCTCTCTGGATAAGAGTGCGCGATCGGGCAGTATTCGACTTTTCTAAACGGCTGCAAAGAATAGCGATCTGCGAAGTTCTTGTCAAGCCCCAATTCGCAAGTAGAATCGCATGTTATGAGCGACGCTTCGGGCTTCAATCGCTGGTTCATCGTCACCGTCGCGGTGGTTGTCGGTTTTCTCATCGGCGTCGCCTTCGCTGCCTATCTGGTCTATGCCTGGGTGCCGGCCAACATCATCCTGCGCGATGCCCCGCCACGCTTTCTTCGCTTCGACCCTGCCGGCGATCGGCCCGACTACCGTGACGTATATGTCGCCCGCGTAGCTGCGCGCTATGCCCAGGGCGTGCAGGTCGGCCAGCCCGATGCCGCCTTGACCCAAGCCCAGCAGGCCCTCGGCGTGACGACCGGCGATGCCACGCCGATCGAGGCGTTGGCCATGGCCCGCAGCGCCGAACAGGCCGCCCGCAACGAAAACGCCCGCGAAGGTGCCAATCCCGATCAAGGATGGTTTACGTTGGCCGATCAGAACAGCCTCACCCTGCTGGCCGAACGCCTAGAGCAGGTGAAAGATCAACCGCCGGTCATCGCCCAGTCGGTGATAGACGCGCGCCGGAATGTGATGTTGTTTGGCGCATTGCTGCTGCTGTTATGGATCGCCTTGTTGACCGGCTTGCTGCTGCTCGTCGCGAATTTGCTCAAGCCCGCGCCTGTGCCCGTCGCTGCGCCGGGGCCTGAGCCGCGCGTAGCCGGCGTGGGCGAGCCGCGTCCGGCGGCTGTGGTTAACGTCAACGTCGGCGATGGGCAGGTTGCCGTAGAGGCGCCGGCTGCACAAGCCGCTGCCGCTGCGCCCACCGAGCCCGGCGTCATCCCGGCGCTCTATTCGCCATCGCCCGTGCGCGTTAGTTCGCCCTTGCCCGGCGAATCGCTCATCGACACCTTCCCCGCCGTCTATGAGCACGGCAACGAGAACTTCGACGAGGACTTCCCGATCAGCGCGACCAGCGGTGAGTTGATCGGCGAGTGCGGCGCTTCGGTCGCCGATCGCGTCAGCTTGACATCGCCCTCGCGGGTGACGGCGCTGGCCATCTGGACGTTCGACAAGAACGACTTCCAGAGCACCACCAAGGTGATGCTCACTCCCTACGCCTATCGCAACAACGTCATGCGCAGCAAGCTGGCGGCGCGCGGCGAGCTGGTGCAGGCGGCACCGGGCATCTTCGAGATTGTCACCTCGACGTTGCGCGTCGAGGTCGAAGTGCGCAACCTGCAACTGCTGCCGCTCGACGGCGATCCGGATGGCTACTTCCAGCGAGCGGAACTGGAATTCCGCGTCTACAAGAAGCCGTGACACCGGCGCAGCGACTGCGCGCAGCGGGTGGCTCTCTCGTTTGCAGCACGCGCGGCGTATCCTCGACCGCCTCGACTGGTGGCGCCTGAGCGAGTGGGCAGACAGCGATATGTGGTCGTTCGACGATGGTGATGCTGCGCTCTTGCTCACACCGCTCGATCTGGCTGAAACCGACGCGCTCGATGTGACGCGCGCCGCTACCGCGTGGCTGCGTTGGTGTGCGGTCGCCGATGGCGCCTCACCGGCAGCGCGCCTGGCAGCCGTGTTCCACGCAGCCGAAGCGCGACTGGCATCCCATGGAGTGCGCGAGGTCTGGTGCATCGTTCATTCGTCTGATTGGATCAAGCCCTATCTGCGCGACCTGGGTTATCGCGTCGCCGAGCGGTTACTCACCTTCGAGATCGAACCACAGCGCGCGCAGGATGCATCCTTGTTCCTGGCCGGCCTGCAGACCATCCCGCGCGAGCTATACGAAGCCGCCACGGTGGACGGCGCCAACCCGCGCCAGCAGTTCTTCAACGTCACGCTGCCCATGCTCGCGCCGACCACGCTTTACGTACTGATCACCACGACGATCCAGGCGCTACAGGTGTTCGACCAGGTGTTCATCGTCAGCAACGGCATGGGCGGGCCGGGAACGTCCACGCTGACGATGACGCTCAACCTGTATCAAAACGGCTTCCAGAGCTTCCGCCAGGGCTATGCCAGCGCGCTGGCGTGGGTATTGTTCATCGTGATCTTCGTTTTCACGCTGTTCCAGTTCCGCCGGCAACGGCGCGCCAGCGGCGCATACGACATGTGATCCCGACCTGACCCCCGACCCCTGGCCCCTGATCCCTGATCCCTGCCATGAGCTACCGAGCCACACGCACCATTCGCGCTGTCATGATCTACGCGATCCTGACGGTCTTCGCGGCGATCATGCTCTTCCCGTTCTTGGTGATGTTGTTCACCTCGCTCAAGACGGCCTCCGACACGTTCAGCTATCCGCCGCGCCTGCTGCCGACCGAGCAGATCACCGTCGAGGTGCCGGGCTTCGACCGGCCGCTGCCGCTCTATAACGTTTCGGTGGCGTCGGGCGAGACGAAGCCGATGGCGCTGGCCGAGGAGAACATCCGCGTGGGCATCTTTGCGCCGCTCGACGCCGCCGGCCAGCCGGATGTGAACAACACCGTCATCCGCCGCTTCGGCGAGGTGAAGGTGGCCGGCGGCGCGACGCCCAAAGAGGTCGTCGTCGGCGGTCAAACGATGCCCGTATACGAAGTCGAAGTCAACGGGGCGATTGCCGAGATGGTGGTGCTCACTCGCACGGCGGTCGGCAAGTTCGTCAACCCGGCTAACCCCGACGAGACGGCGCTGGCCAACGTACGGCTCAGCCAGCCGGTCACGCGCATTACCGCGCATCCCGAAAACTACGCTGAAGTGGTCAACCTGCTCGGTTTCGACCGCGCGCTGACCAACACGGCGATGATCACCATCCTGACGGTGATCGGCCAGCTCGTCACCAGCGTGCTGGGCGGCTACGCCTTTGCCCGGCTGAAGTTCCCCGGCCGCGACCAAATCTTCCTGCTGTATCTGGGCACCATCATGGTGCCGTTCGTGGTGCTCATCATCCCACTGTATCAGCTCATGGTGGCCATCGGCTGGGTGAACGCCATGCCGGCGCTGATCCTCCCTTGGCTCTACACGGCCTATGGCACCTTCCTCATGCGCCAATTCTTCATCACCATCCCGAAGGAGATCGAGGAGGCGGCGCTGATAGACGGCGCGTCGCGTTGGTCCATCCTGTTGCGCATCTTCATCCCGGCCAGCGTGCCGGCGCTGGCGACGCTGGCGACGTTTACCTTCCTGTATGCCTGGAACAGCTTCTTCTGGCCGCTGGTGGTGGTGAACACCGGCAACACGCGCGCGCAGGTGTTGACGCTGGCGCTGAACGTGTTGCGCGGGCGTGCCAGCGACAGCCCGAACCTGATCTTGGCCGGCGCGGCCATCGCCATCATCCCACCCACGATCGTGTTCATCCTCGCCCAGCGCTACTACGTGGAAAGCGTGACCAGCAGTGGTGTGAAAGGATAACTCTTGTCGGGACAGGATTTACAGGATGAACAGGATTGTCAGGCTTGCAGCACACAATACGTAATACGCAATACGCAATACGCAGGAGCCACTCTATGCCCCTACACCTCGGCGCTGCATGGTACCCCGAACATTGGCCCGAAGCGCGCTGGGCCGAAGACGTGAAGTTGATGCGCGACGCCGGCCTGACGGTCGTGCGCGTGGCGGAGTTCGCCTGGTCGAGCCTGGAGCCGCGCGAAGGCGCGTTCAACTTCGGCTGGCTGGAGCGTGCCATCGCCCTGGCCGCCGATCACGGCTTAGCAGTAGTAATCGGCACGCCGACCGCGGCCCCGCCGGCGTGGATGACCCAGGCCTACCCCGACGTGCTGGCCGTGAACGCCGACGGCCGCCTGGCCACGCATGGCGCGCGGTGTCACTACGACGTAACCAGCGAGCGCTACCTGGCGTTTTGCCGGCGCATCGCCGAAAAGTTGGCGGTTTGCTTCGGCCACGATGCGCGCGTGATCGGCTGGCAGATTGACAACGAATACAACACCGTCAGCTACAGCGAAGGCGCCCGGCGTGCGTTTCAAGATTGGCTGCGCCGGTGCTATGGCTCGCTGGATGCGCTCAACGCGGCCTGGGCAACGGTCTACTGGTCGCAGACCTACAGCGACTGGTCGCAAATTCCCTTGCCGATCTCCGGCGCGCACGGGTTCGGCCAGCCGCACAACCCCGGCTTGCGCCTGAAGTGGCGCCAGTTCATCACCGAAGCCTATCGCCGCTTCCAGCTCAACCAGATCGAGGTCGTCCGCGCCAACGCCATGCCATCGCAGTGGATCACCCACAACTTCATGGGCTTCTTCGACGGCTTCGACCACTACGTGCTGAGCGCGGACTTGGACTTCGC
>NZ_JAAFGM010000059.1 GCF_012931985.1 Candidatus Roseilinea sp. NK_OTU-006 | reverse complement strand
GTGGCCACCGGCACGCCGGTGGCCACCGCCAGCCGCGCGCCGCCGGTCTTGTAGCGCCGCGTCGATCCGGGCGGCGTACGTGTGCCTTCGGGAAAGATCACGATCCACCAGCCGTCGCGCAGGTGCTCTGCACCTTGCTGAACCACCTGCTCGAAGGCGTCTTGCCCCTTGGAGCGGTCGATATTGATCATTCCCAGGGTGGCGAGCCCCCAGCCGAAAAAGGGCACGAAATGCAGCTCGCGCTTGTAGACGAAACTGAGCCGGCGCGGCATCACCGACGGCAGCCACAGCGTTTCCCACGCCGACTGGTGCTTCGGCAGCAAGATGGCGGGGCCGTCCGGCAGGTTCTCCCAGCCTTCGACGCGCCAGCGCATGCCGCAGATCACCGTGCCGGCCCAGATCGCGAACCGGGTCCACAAGGTCGCCATGTAGTAGCGCTGCGGCGGCGGCAGCCACGACCACAGCAGCGTGCCGATCGCGTACGGTGCGACGGTGACGGCGAGCACCGCCATGTACAGCGCCGAACGCAGCCAGGCGAGCATCAGGCCACCGCGAGCACGGATAAATCGGCCACCCGGTTCATCGTCGCGTGCAGGCGCGCCAGCAGCGCCAGCCGGTTGGCGCGCAGCCGTTCGTCGTCCACGTTCACCATCACTTCGTCGAAGAAGCGGTCCACCGGCAGCTTCAGCGGCGCCAGCGCCTTCAGCGCCGACGTGTAGTCGCCGGCCGCGAAGTGCGCATCGGCCGCCTGCGCCGCGTGCGCGAAGGCCTCTGCGAGCGCTCGCTCGGCCGGCTCGAACAGCAGCGACGCATCGACGTCGGCCTGCGGTGGTGGCGCGCCGGCCGCCGACTTCTTCAGGATGTTGCCGATGCGCTTGTTCGCCGCCGCCAGGCTCTCGGCTTCCGGCAACTGCAAAAACGCGCGCACTGCCGCGGGCTGCGCCGGCACCAGGTCGATGCGCCGCGGCGCGAGCGACACCACCGCCTCCACTTCCTGCGCGCGGTAACCCTGCTCACGCAGCAGCCCGCGCAGGCGGTCGTAGATGAACGCCGCCACCTCGTCGGTCACCGCAGCGAAGGCGCGCACACCTTCGAACGCCTGCCGCGCGAAGGCCAGCAGCTCGTCGAGCGCCAGCGCGAGCCGCTTTTCCATCAGCAGCCGCAGTACGCCGATCGCATGCCGCCGCAGCGCGAACGGATCCTTGTCCCCGGTGGGCCGCTCGCCCGCACCGAAGAGCCCGACCAACGCTTCCAGCTTGTCGGCCAGCGCCACGCAGCAGCCGACCAAGCCCGCCGGCAGGTCGTCGTCGGCGAAGCGCGGCCGGTAGTGTTCCTCGATGGCGTCGGCGACGTCGGCCGGCTCGCCGTCGTGCTGCGCGTAGTAGCGGCCCATGATCCCCTGCAGTTCGGGGAACTCGCCCACCATCTCGGTGCGCAGGTCGGCCTTCGCCAGCCGCGCGGCGCGCTCCACGTGCGTGACGTCGGCGCGCAGCAGCCGCGCGATCGCGACCGCGATGCCGACGATGCGCTCGACGCGCTCCAGTTGCGAACCGAGCGCGCGGTGATAGACGACCTGCGCCAGGCCCGGGATGCGCGATTCCAGCGTGTGCTTGCGGTCCTGGTCGTAGAAGAACTTGGCGTCCGCGAGCCGCGCGCGCACGACGCGCGCGTTGCCGGCGCGGATCGCCTCGCCGCCGTCGGCGGCTTCCAGGTTCGACACCAGAAGAAAGCGGTTCAGCAGCCTGCCGTCCGCGCCGCGCAGCGCGAAATAGCGCTGGTTCTGCTGCATCGTCAGGATCAGACACTCGGGCGGCACGGCGAGGAATTCGGCGTCGAACTGCGAGTCGTAGACGACCGGCCACTCGACGAGCGCCGTCACTTCGTCGAGCAGCGCATCCGGCATCAGCGGCTGCGCGTCGAAAGCCTTGGCCGCCGCCGTCAGCAGCTCGACGATGCGCGCGCGCCGCCGCTCGAACGAAGCGATGACGCGCCCTTCGCGCTCCAGCTGCTGCGCGTAGGTGTCGGCGGAGTGCACGGCAATCTCGCCGCGCGAATGGAAGCGGTGGCCGAAGGTCTTGGTGCCGGCGATCAGGCCCAACGCCTGCAACGGCAGCGGCTCGTGCCCGTGCAGCGCCACCAGCCGATGCGCGGGGCGCGCGAACTGCACGGTGGTGACGCCGTCTTCGAGCTGGTAACTCATCGATTTCGGAATCGGCAGGCGCTCGAGCGCCTCCTCGAGTGCGGCCTGCGCCGCCGCTACCAGTGTTTGCCCCGCCGCCACGCTGTGCAGGAACACTGCGTCGGCCTTGCCGTCGTGCTCGACCACCAGCGCGAGGACGGCATGATCCCGGACGCCATCCACGACGAAGGCGTCGTCACCCACCTCAATTTTCCCGTGGAGGCCGACGTCACCAAGCCGCCGTTGCTGGCATGGGCGGCCTGGAAACTCTACGAGAGTACCCATGATCAACAATTCCTAAAAGAAATTTATGACGCTATTGTGCACTGGAACACATGGTGGTTTGACCACAATGATGCCGATAGGGATGGGCTATGCGAATACCATCATCCCTATTCATCAGGATTGGATGACAGCCCATTGTGGGATGAAGGCATGCCGGTCACCTCTCCGGATCTAAACACCTATCTCTATCTACAACTCGAAGCCTTGGCCAGAATGGCCAACGTACTCAAGTTAAACCAAGACGCCCAACACTGGCAAACGCAAGCCCACTCTCTGCTTCGCCGCATGATCGAGAGGCTATGGGACGCTCAAGCCGGTCTCTTCTGGCCCTACCGCGCGGGAAAACCGGTTCGGATTTTGACCCCGTTTAGCCTTTTTCCGCTCTTAACCGGCCATTTGCCCTCGCCGATTAAGACAGCGTTAGTCCAGCACCTGACCGATCCCACAGAATTCTGGCCAGCCTTCCCGGTGCCGACTGTTGCGTTAAGCGATCCCCACTATAACCCCACCCAAATGTGGCGTGGACCGACCTGGATCAATGTTAATTATCTCCTCATTGAAGGGCTTATGCGCAGCGGATACGTTGAACTTGCTCGTTCACTTCGCCAGCGCACCTTGGACCTGGTCAACCGCAACCATGACATTGTCGAGTACTATCACCCCGAAACCGGCGATGCCTGTGATAAGGCCGCCCATGTTTTTGGATGGTCGGCTGCCTTGTTTATTGACTTACTTCTGCAAAAGCAGATCGAAACATCGTCCATCTAGATAACGACACGATTAGCGAGATACCGAAACCTTCATAATCTTGCCCTCTTTTACGGAAACCCGCGCGAAGTGATGATGCGTCTTTCCGTCCGCCTTAAAACTATTTTGAAACACCAAAACCACGGCCCCCGAGGCACCTTTAACTGCCGATTTACTGCTAGAAAGCCCAAAACGGCTTTCGCTCTCACTCTCCAGAGATCGAGGAAAATTAACCCGCCATTCTGCCCGACTCAGTCCCGGCAAGTAGGGTTCAAGAATCTTTTTGGCTTCTGCCACCAAATCGGCATTTACCGTTTCAGAGAGGGCTTTACCATCTGGTTGGTCAGATATCACTGTGACCTTGGGACGCTGGGGATAATGGATTAACCGCTTTGGCGTCTTAAGCAAATCTGAACCATAGGTCAGGGGGTCTCCATAAAGGGTAAAAGAGATCAGAGTCTTTTGATCTTCGCCATCCAAAAACCCCTGGCGGCGGGTCATTTCTCGCACCAAAGCAATCTTAGCCATGGTCAACGCTTCGCCAGCAGAGTAACCTGCCCGCAATCCATTCCAAAAGTAGTAACCCAGCAAATCTGCGCCGACTAATGGGCTCTGCACCGCCCCATAAGAGATACTTGTGGATCCGACCAGAGCCAGTGTGCCAATCTCCAAAAAGCGCAAGGCAATCGAATCGTGCTCATTCTTTCCTAATATGTATCCCCCATAACAAGCCTCGGTGAAAACAATCCGAGGCGCTTTGCCATTCTTAACTAAGTCGGCGGGAGTCAGAGCAACCGGATAATCCGGTCCTGGAGCAGGATCATGGGGGTCTTTCTGACCATACCATTCCGCACCATCCATCAATCCATGCAAATTATAGTAGCCCAAGACCGCACGAGCGAGTGCCTTTTGGTCTACGCGCTCGCGTTGATAAGGTGGAGAAACCCAAAAGATCTTTCGGCGTCCAACCGGTCGAAACGTTGCCAATGCAGCCCGCCGCCACACGGCGGCAGAATAACCCAAACCATGTTTCTTAGAGAACCCCCAAAAGGACAGCCAACGCTCCCACCAGGCAGAGGCCCGACGACGCTCACGGTGATAGCGCTGCATGCTCCGTAAAGCCTGTAGAATTAACCCCGGATCCGTACCACATCCGCCGGGCAATCGCCCCACCGCCCACTCGGGGACAAAATAGTTGCTATCCCGCGTGGCATAAGGATTATCCGAAAGCACCTCCACATCCACATCATCGGTAGGGTTTGGTAACCGGTGAAATGGCACAATTTCATCGCCACCGATGATGAGAAGCGCTCCAATCCGTCCCCCACGTTTGGCTAACGCATCATCTAAATCCGCAAGGGCTAACTTGAACGACCAAGCATCTCCCTGAGTGATCGGCTTTATACCTAGCGGTTTTACCGACTCCGGGTCATCAGGAAGAAAAACCATTGCCCCCCACCCAAACTCATGGGTGATCGCTTCAGCCAGACTGCGCATATGAGAAATAATGGCTTCGGTGGCTTGATCACCATAATAACGCTTTAACCCCGAACGTGATGAAAAGACTACGTAAATGGGAAACCGACCATCGGCTTTAGCATAGCCGGGACGATTAATTCGTTTTGCCAGAGCCTCAAGTTCAGTCTCCACTTCTTGTAACCAAGGATTTTTTGCAACCGAAGCGCGGGCTTTGGTGTCTGTTAAGCCCCCAGCTCGGTTTACGTCATCAGATGCC
>NZ_JAAFGM010000058.1 GCF_012931985.1 Candidatus Roseilinea sp. NK_OTU-006 | reverse complement strand
ATAGCGCGCCGGGTAGATTTGGCTCATAAGCGCATCGGTCATCGCCTCGATGCGCTTGTCCACCGCGTCTTGGGTGACTTGGGCAACTTGCCCCACCTGCGAGCGGGTGGGCGTGCGCTCGTAGCGCTTCGCAAGCGCGTCGAAGATAGCCGCACGGGCCTCCTCGACACTCGCACCACGCGCACAAAGAGACTCGGCAAACTCCTCGTCAAGGCCGGCAGCTTTGACCGCCTTGCGAATTTTTGCTTGCTCAGCCGCCACCTGCGCGCGCAGGGCGATGATATCAGGTTGTTCACGGGCCTCAGTCTGTTGACCCGCAGTCAGTTTGTCAGGCATATTTACCTCCTGATGTAATTCACGGGCCTCAGCCCGCATGAAATGCGATAAGATTGTTGCCTTAGGATCAGCCGGAATGGGTACAAGCGAGATCTCCATTGGTTCCCAATCGGTGGCTAGCCAGACACCCTCTGCCTGTTTTTCGCGTCGGTAAATCACCGCTCCCAGCGAAACATTGCGGATGATCCCGGATACCACATCGCGCCAGATCGGCTCGACCTCCTCGCGCTGACTAAAGCGCAATCGTGCGAGCAGCCGGCCATCAGCGATCCATGCTTGCTCTACCACGCCGATCTGGTTGCGCACACTAAAATTCGCGTGCGAATCGAGCACTGGAGCGCCAGTAAGTCTGCCAAGGCGCGCCTGGCCGTCAGATAACCCAAGCCGCAAGCTGTAGATCTCGCCCGTCCATGGATCGAGACGTTGCACCGTTTCTCCGCTGTAAGCGATCACGGTTACCGAACGGCTATCGGCATCGACCGTTTGGGGAGGAGCGAGCGCAGCCAGAGTCACATGTTCGCATCCTGACCTTTCAGCCTCTAGCGATTCGCTGATCTGTGTTGCGGCCTGTTTTGATTCATCAAAATGCTCGCGCACCCATTGCTTCGCCGTCTCTATCGTCCAGCCATCTTCTTTCGGGAAGCGCAGGGCCTGGATGGTAGTTTTGGTCTCGCCCTTCAGCCTACCGATAATGGCAAACACTCGCGGCTTGTCCTGTTTGAGCGTAATGGTGCGAAAACTGTCCTGCTCAAAATCATCAGGATCTCGGACACTGTGGCGAATTTCGCTTTCTGTCTCTTCCCATGGCATTTCAGATCTCCTTCTGCGCAGCACCGCCCTGAGTTACTCGGCGCGGATCACAATCTAGCACCACCCCAGCCGCATCCCACGCTCTATTAGTAGATGTAATCTCGGCTAACTGCTCGTCCGGATCGTACCCCATCTCGCTGACAGCTTCTCGCCATGTAATCAGGCCGCTGCGAATATTCATCTTGATGGCATCAGCTTCCTTAGCGGGATCAACCCACTCCCAGCGCGGCGGAGTCCACGTGACCGGCACGGGTCCGTCCACACCGAGATCACGCACAAACCTATCCCATACGGGCTGACATAGCTGTGGGATCAGCACCTGCCAACGGAACTGCTCGATCATGCGCCTGAACTCAAGCAATCCAGCGCGAATCGAGGAGTAATTCGTCTGACTAAGATCGCCGGTTAGCACCTCATATGGCATTCCAAGCCCTGCCGCGATAGCACGCAACTGATGCCGCACGTAATCGGAATAGCCTGATGACGGCTGCGGCGTGGCGAAGCGCACGTCCTCGCTATCGCCCAGATAGGTGATCATCCCAGGCTCAAACTGCTCAATACGCTGACCGCCCGCGTCCGTGCGCGCGGCGCCCAGTGTGCGCGCTGGGTCTCCGCCAATGACGAACGCCGCAAAGCAGGCCTCAATCTTCTTGCGCATCAGCTCGGCCTCCTCATAATCGTCGAGGTCGCGCATGCGCATCATGACTGGCGCTAACCATGGTGCGCCCCGTTCTTGCCCAGGCCTATCCTTGCGGTAAATATGCAGCACCTCGCTGGCTGGGACCAGCGAACTTGATGGCATCCCGGTTCCAGCCATGCGTTCTCCAGGATGCGAAGAATAGAGCCAATAGCCAACCCTGCGACCAACAAGATCGTATTGAATGCCATCTAGCATGTAGCCGGTCTCGGTGGGACCATTTTTATTCGCATCGAGGTAATCAGGCTCCAGTACCTGTAACTGCAATGGAGGCCAGATGCCATCCTCTCTTCGCCGCGGCCGAAATCTAACTAGGCACTCACCTGATTCCACAACCGCCCTAGCGACCAGTGTCTGGAGGCCATACCAGTCACACACTCCATCGGCATCACACACCTCAATCCAGCTATTCCAGGCCTGCGCAGCTTCGCGCACCGGCGTGCGCGCCACAATGCCAGTGCCTACGGCATTTTGCGAGATAGCCGCCACACACCGCGCGGCGTAGGAATTGTTCCTGACTAAGTCGCGGCTTCGATTGCGCAACCTGTCCGCGGCGCCTGCAATTTCCACATTCGGCCCGGTAGGAGGTGCAAGCCAGCCGCTAGTGCGTCTCGTCGACCTAGCCGCCTCGTAAGCAAAGCGCTCAGCAACCTGCATGCTCATCCGCGCATGCACTCTCCGATAGGCGCGCGCTGGAGAAAACCAGCCGATCACTTTGTCTAGCCAGTTCATCCTTTGCTATACTCCGCGTAACTGACTGACCTCTGTGATGACCGAGACAGCCTTTCGATCTCCTGATCGATCGCCGCAAGCGCGCGCTGGGCATCGGCATACTGAATACTTCGGTCACCAAACTGAATGCGCATGATGCCGATGCTCGCGAGGATCTCCTCGCGTTTTGCTTGCAACTCCTCAAGAGTCATCGCCTAAGCCAACCCTTCGGCCTGTCTCCAAGCCACGTGCCTGCCGGCATACTCTGCTGCAACCGAGGGCTCGCCAGCAGTGACAGCCTCTCAGCCTCGCGATCTAAGTGCACTCCATGATGCATTAGGCCGTGCAGGGCAGCATAAGCATACACCGCGCAGTCCAATGCTTCCGCCCTGCATCCCTTGCGCCGCTCCCACACCCTGACTGGCCGGCCGCGGCTGTAGGTGGTCTTAACAAACTCAGCATTGAGCTGCTCAAAATACTCCCGCTCCACAGTCACCGGAAAATGCATAGCGCCAGGCCCGTCCGACGTTCTAAGTCGTCCAATAATGGACGCCTTAAGCGAGTCAACGCCAATCACAAATAATCGCCCACGCTGAGATCTGCTTTGCCTGCGCGGCCACGCCGGCACGGAGCCGCCGGCGCCTTTGACCGCCCAAATCCTCCGGCCAGCCCGGGCGTCGCAAAACCGGGTCACGACTGCCGTGGCGTAGCCGGCGTCAATCGCCGCTGCGGCCACATGGAGCGCGCCCGCCCTCGGGTGTGGCCATGGCTGCGTGAGGTATCGGTCGAGTTCGAGCCACGGCCCCTGCTCGGGCCCGAGCGTAGGATCGCCCGGAATGATGCGGTGCTCGATCAGCCAGGATTCCTCACTGCGCCCCCAGCCCCACACCGAGCATTCGAGCCGGTCGTCTTGGACATCGACGCCTGCGGTCAGCAGCGCCACACCATCCGGTAGCTGTGGCCCGTAGTTCTCCCGGCGCGCCAGCAGCTCGTCCTCGCTGACCTGTCCGACGACTTGGTCGTCCCACAGCTCGGCGAGCGACGTGTTCACGAACGCCCGCAGGCGCTCCACGTTGCCTTGCGCCGCCAGCCACTCTGCCGCCAGCTCGCCCCAGGAGCGCCAAGGCGAGTAGAGCTCACTCAGGTGGAACCCCGCGATCGCGGAGCCCGGATTGCCTGGCTCCCACCGTCCCTGGGCGATCATGCGCGCCTTTTGGCTGTGGTGAATCAGCCGCTCACAGCTCGCACATCGGTACTGCGCTTCGCGCGGCTTGCCATCTGGCCACTCTACGCGGGCCCAGACCAGCCGCTGGAACTGTCCACAGTGCGGGCAAGGCACGTGGTACTCTCGCTGATCGCTCTCCAGCCACGCCTGCTCGATCCTGGAGGCGCCGCGCACGGTCGGCGAGCTTACCATCACGATCTTGCGATTCCAGAACGTTCTGGTCCGCGCAATGGCCAGCGTCGCCGGGTCACCCTCGGCGCCGGCCGAGGCCTCCCAGCGGTCGACCTCGTCCATCAGCAGGTAGCGGATCGGTCGAGACGCCAGGCCGGCCGGCGAATTGCTGCCTACGATCGTCAGGTGTCCGCCGACGAATCGGCGGTGGAAAATTGTGCTGCCCGCGTCGCGCGCCTTGGGGTCAGCCACCAGCCCGCGAAGGACCTCCATGTCCCGGACCATCGGAGAGATCCGGTCTTTGCTGAACGCTTCCGCCATTGACAACGTCGGCTGGACGACCAGGATCGGCCCCGGTTGGCAGGCGATGATATATGCGATTAGCGTCAGCAGCATCTCAGTCTTTCCGAGCTGGCTGCCCCACACGAGCACGACCCGCTCGTGCCGGCTGTGCGGGCTCAGTGCGTCCAGTACGTCCCGCTGGTATGGGAGCGTCGTCCAAGCGCCTGGCGCCGCGCTTGCCTCGCTGGACAGCCGCCGGTGGCGGTCCGCCCATTGCCAGAGGCTCACCCGCTCCGGCGGAAGCAACACCTGAGCCACGTCCGCCAGCAGGCTCGCCGCCGACGGCAACAATTCGAGCGCTGAGCGTCCGGAGCACATGGTCACAGACATCAGCCAGCACCGCCCTGGCCTCCGCAGCGTCCCTCACGCCGGCCAACTGCGGCGCCGCAGCCTCCGGGATGCGGAGCACTGCATCGCGCATCATGGCCGAGGCCTCCGCCCATGTCCGCTCCACATCGTCACGCCTCAGCAGCAGCTTCTGCCGCTCCGCGAGCTCCAGTTCGCGCAGGCCAGCGAGTGCTACTTCCTTCCGTCGCCGCGCTTCGTTCGCGCTGACCTTCGCCTCTAGGTCTGCCCTTGAGAATCTCGGCAACTCAGCCTATGCCCCTCACTTTTTGGGACTTGCAGCACGCTGGAGCTAGCTGCAAGTCCCAAAAAGTGAGGGGCATAGGCTGAGTTGCCGAG
>NZ_JAAFGM010000003.1 GCF_012931985.1 Candidatus Roseilinea sp. NK_OTU-006 | reverse complement strand
ACAACGGTTCAATGCGCGCCCACAGACTATCAGACAGCTCCCAACTTGCAACGTCGGCGTATCGCGTCCCACTGGTATTATCCATATCCCTATTATGGCTCGTTCCGTAAGTTTAGAGATAGGTTCTTAATATGAACGTGCCGCTGGGTTTCAGCACGCGCATGAACTGTTCGGCGCGCGGGAGAAACCAGTCCACATACGCGTCGGGATGAATGCCGCCGTATGTCTTCGCCCGGCTGTCCGCATATGGCGGCGAGGTGATGATGAGATCGAACGAGTCGTCGGCGAATGATTGCAGTACCTCAAAACAGTCGCCGTGAAGCAGTTCGGTCTTGATTTGGCGCATAGTTTGGGTGTCTGCAGCAGAGTATATCGCGAAAGCAACGCCTCAAGCGCCCATCAACCGGTAAATGGACGCATAGCCGGCGACGAGCCCGAGCGCCAACATGGCCAGGCCGAAGAGGCGATACATGCGCAGGGTGAACCGCTCGCCGCGCCGCTCCAGCAGCCGTCTGCCCAGCGGGTCGTACTTCACCAGCTCGTCCAGCGGCCGGCGCAGCGCCGCGAAGCCGTTGACGAGCAGGAAGAAGGAGAGGATCACGCCGACGATGCTGACGATCATGTGAATCTCAGGTAAACCATACCATCCTTAAGCAGTGTGATCTGCTGCGCTGCGCTTCTTCCGACGCACGGACATGGCCGCCTGGACGCTGCAGCCGGTAAACTTACCGGCGCAATGACGCGTGACCTACGATGAACACCGGCATCTACCTGCACATCCCGTTTTGCCGCGCGCGCTGCAGTTACTGCGATTTCAATACCTACGTCGGCCTAGACGCGCTGTTCGAGCCGTACGTCCGCGCGCTGCGGCAGGAGATCCTGGCACAAGGTGCCGGGCGGGTGGAAGGCGGGCCGATGCGCGCGCCGGCCCATACGATCTTCGTCGGCGGCGGCACGCCTTCGCTCTTGCGCCCCGACCAAATCGGCTCGCTCATCCGCGCCTGCCGCGAGGCGTTCAACCTGCCCGAGCGGTGCGAGATTACCACGGAGTGCAACCCCGGCACGGTGAGCGTGGACTACTTGCGCGCCCTGCGCGCCGAAGGCGTCAACCGCCTGAGCTTCGGCGCGCAGAGCGCCAACCCGGACGAGCTGCGTTTGCTCGGCCGCGAGCACGGCTGGGACGAGGTGCACACGGCGATTGCGGCTGCGCGCGCAGCCGGCTTCGACAACATCAACCTCGACCTGATCTTCGGCTTGCCCAACCAGTCGCTCCAGTCCTGGCAGCGGACAGTGGAAGCTGCGCTTGCACTCGACCCAGATCACCTCTCCCTGTATGCCTTGACCATCGAGGTAGGCACGCCGATGCACGACTGGACGCGCCGCGGCGAGCTGCCGCTGCCCGATCCAGACCTGGCCGCCGACATGTATGAGTTCGCCGAGCGCGCGCTGGGCCAGGCGGGCTTTGAGCACTACGAGATCTCGAACTGGTGCAAACCCGGCCGCGCGTGCGCGCATAACCTGATCTACTGGCGCAACGAGCCTTATCACGGCTTTGGCGCAGGCGCGCATGGCTCGACAATCCGACGACGCTACTGGAAAGTCAAGCGGCCGGCCGACTACATCGCGCGCATCGCACAAAGCATGCCCGTTGAGCTGGGCAGCGAAGACGTTGACGAACCCACCTCGCGCGGCGAGACGATGATGCTGGGATTACGGCTGTTGCGCGAAGGCGTGGATCAGGCGCGCTTCGCCGAACGCTACGGCGCGCCAGTCGCCCATTTCTACGCGCGCGCGCTGGAGCAGGGCGTCGCACAGGGATTGCTGGAAGTCACCGATGAACGCATTCGGCTGACAGAGCGCGGGCAATTCGTCAGCAACCAGGCCATGCGCCTATTCCTGGCGTAAGCGTCAGTTGCATGACTCGGCAGCGCGCCATCCGCCCTGCGATTGTGAGGGCGAATGCGCGCTGAGCGACAATAGCCCGCACAATGGACGACCCATCCTTGATCGCACGCCTCGACGCTTGGCTCGACGCGCGCGCCGATGAGTTGGTTGACACCATCGTACGACTTGTGCGCATCCCAAGCGTCGTCGGCCACGAAGCGAAAGCGCAAGCCTTCATGCGAGATCGCTACCTGGCGGCCGGGCTGGACGTGGACGTCTTTGAAGCCGACCGCGAGGCGCTGCGCCAGCACCCGGCGTTTGTGGATTCCGGCGTGTCGTTCGCAGGCCGGCCGAACGTGGTCGCCACGTGGGTCGGGGCAGGCGGTGGACGCTCGCTGATCCTCAACGGCCATACCGACGTCGTCTCGCCGGAGCCACGAAGCGCCTGGGCCATAGACCCATTCGCCGGGCAGGTTGCGCTGCCTGGCGCACCCTCGGCCATGCCCGGCCCACCGATCCGGGGGCGGCGCGGCCGCCTGTATGGGCGCGGCGCGCAAGACATGAAGAGTGGGCTGATCGCCAGCTTGTTTGCAGTGCGGGCGTTGAAGGAAATCGGCGTTCGGTTAAAAGGCGACTTGATCCTAGAGAGCGTGATCGAGGAAGAAGCCGGCGGCGGGGGAGGGACATTGGCGTGTTTCATGCGGGGCTACCAGGCCGACGGCTTCATCGCAACCGAGCCGCACTGGCGCGATGTCGCCATTGCCCATCCGGGCATCCTCTACTTTCGCGTCGTGGTCGAAGGGAGAAGCGCCCATGCCGGTCGGGCGCATCAGGGCATTAACGCGGCCGTCGAGATGGCACCGATCATCAGCGCGCTGGGCGAGTGGGATCGCGAGCGCGCCGACAGCCTGCATCATGAGCTGTTCGAGCGGCTGGACCCGACGGCGAGGCGCTCATGCCATTTGAACGTCGGCGTCGTGCGCGCCGGCGATTGGCCTTCGACGGTGCCGGGACGCGCCGAAGTCGAAGTGCGCATGTCGTTTGTCCCCGGCGAGACCGAGGCGAGCGTCAAGCGCGCAATCGCCGAACGCATCCATGCGGTTGCGCAGCGCAGCGCCTGGCTGCGCGAGCATCCGCCGCGCATCGAGTTCTTCGGCTGGCATACCGACCCCTGGCTACAGGACGAGCATCATCCGTTCGTGCAGGCGTTTGCCCAATGCCTGCGCGACGCGCGCCCCGACCCTGATGTGGACGAACCGCCGATCCTGGCGGGCATCACCGCCGGCCTGGACACACGCTTCGCGGGGTTGTTCGGCGTCCCGGCGCTGGCTTGGGGGCCGAACGGGGCCGGCCTGCATGGTGCAAATGAGTATGTCGAGCTTGACTCCGTCATCGCGGTCACGCGCACACTGGCTATCTTCGCCATGCGCTGGTGCGGAGTAGCCACAGCGCCCGTCGGCTGATCCACCCCGGGTAGGCGCTGCCGAGCCCGCACCTTCTTCGTTCAGGGTCGCTCGTCCAGGTGCGCCACGTTCGGCGCACTGGCGGCGAACCGTTCAAACGCATAGGCGTCGAAGGAGCAGCGCGCTCAAACCCGTCGGTGGGTACCGCGCGATCAGCCAGCCGCGCGCTCGTGTGGACGCACGCGACAAAGCGATCAGCGCAGCCGTCTGTGGCTATGACGTTTGAGTTGAGGTGTGGTCTTGCGCGGCGCTGCGGCCGCCCTCGTTGACCACGATGTTGAAGTCGGTGCGCGCGGCCTGAGCCGTGCGCGTCGTTGCGCGGGCATACAAGCCGGCGCTGGCGTGAGGCCGGCGCGCGTGCACCGCGTGCACACAGGCGTCGGCGAAAGCGAGAAACGCGCGGGCGATGGGCGAGAGCGGCGCCGACTTTTCCCACACTGCCTGCAGCGCGCGGGTGAGCGGCACGTCAATGTGCAGCGCGCGCAGCGCGCCGGTCTGTAATTCGGCGCGCACGGCGTAGGCCGGCAACACGCCGATCGCTGCGCCGACCATCACCGAGCGTTTGATCGCCTCTGGGTTATCGAACTCGGCGGCGACGCGGGGGCGCGCCCCGTGCGTCTCTAGGATGCGATCCAGCCACAGGCGCGACCGGCTGCCGGGCTGGCGCATGATGAATGCCTGGCCGTCGAGTTCTCTCAGCGCCACCGCCTCACGCGCCCAGAGAGGATGCTTCGGCCCGACAAGCACATACTGCGGCACATCGCACAGCACCTCGGCGCTTAGGCGCGAGGCGTCGGCAGCGTCGAGGTCCCCCTCGATGAATCCCAGGTCTAACTGTCGGCCGATGAGCTGCTCGGCAATTTCGGGCGTGGTGGCCGTTTGCGCCGTCACGACCAATTGCGGGTAACGCTCGTGAAAGTCGCGGATCCACTCGGGCAGCAAGTAGGCGCTGACGCCAGGGGTCGCGCCGACGTTGAGTCGGCCGTCGGCCAGGTTGGCCACGTTGAGCACGGCGCTCTCCGCTTCGGCGACCAAGGCAAGGATGCGTCGCGCGTAGTCGTACAGGGCATGCCCCTCGGCAGTGAGCGAAACGCCGCGCCGCCCGCGCCGGAAGAGCTGCACGCCCAGCGCCGCTTCCAGCTCCTTCATGTGCTGGCTGACCGCCGGCTGAGACATGAAAAGGCGTTCGGCGGCCCCGCTGAAACTGCCGGCTTGCGCCACCTGCGCGAAGACCTGGAGCTTGTAGACGTCGAACATCGGTGCGTCCGGTAATTACTGGCCAGTCTACAACGGCCGCCGTAATAAGTTCCGCTTATAGCTGATTATAGGAAGTTCGCTCTCCCACTTTTGGTCAGAACGGCGTAGCCTATGTGTCATGCTGAACGTGTTGAGGTCGTTTATAGGCGAACGTGCTGGAACAGCCATCACCCCAAAACAATACAAAACCGATTTCGCCGACGCGCACAGGCCGCATGTCCTGATTGACGTGCGCACTGCCGAGGAGTTCAAGAGCGGGCACATCCCCGGCGCCATCAACATTGATGTGCAGGTGCTGGCCCAGCGCCTGCAGGACATCCCGCGCGATCGGGCCGTGGTGCTGTATTGCCGGAGCGGCAACCGCAGCAGCTACGCGGCGCACATTTTGCAGCGCGCCGGCTATGCCGAGGTGTATGACCTGGGCGGCATCGGCGACTGGCGCGCCGCCGGTTATCCCATCCGTTAGGAGGGAGCGATGTTGCTGAGATATTTTTACGACGAAGCGCTTGCGCAGGCGTCCTATTTGGTCGGCTGCGCCAAGACGGGCGAGGCGCTGGTGATTGACCCAGCACGCGACGTCGAGCCGTATCTTACTGCCGCCGAGCGCGCCGGCCTGCGCATCACGCAGGTGACCGAGACGCACATCCACGCCGATTTTGTGAGCGGCTTGCGCGAATTGGCCGCGCGCACCGGCGCGACGATGTATGTGAGCGATATGGGCGACGCGGCTTGGAAATACGCCTTCGCCGGCGAGCCGAACGTCATCCTCCTGCGCGACGGCGACCGATGGAGGGTCGGCAACGTGCAAGTGGAGGTGATGCACACGCCGGGCCACACGCCAGAGCACATCGCCTTCATGATCACCGACACCGCGGCCGCAGATCAGCCCATCGGCATCTTCACCGGCGACTTTCTGTTCGTGGGTGATGTGGGACGTCCGGACCTGCTCGAAGCCGCCGCCGGCATGGCCGGCACCAAGGAGCCAGGCGCCCGCCGACAGTTCCACAGCGTGCAACGCTTCAAAGCGCTGCCGGACTACTTGCAGATTTGGCCCGGCCACGGCGCAGGCAGCGCCTGCGGGAAGGCGCTCGGCGCGATCCCTTCCACCACGCTGGGCTACGAGAAGCGCTTCAATCCGGCTTTCCGCTTCACCGACGAAGATGCGTTCGTGCGTTGGCTATTGGAGGGCCAGCCCGAACCCCCAAAGTATTTCGCGCAGATGAAGCGCGTAAACAAAGCTGGCCCGGCGCTGCTCTCAAGCCTCAGGCAGCCGGAGCGCCTGACGCCTGTGCGCTTGCGCGAGGTGCTCGCTGCCGGCAGCCAGGTGTTCGACCTGCGCAATCGGCCGGACTTCGAGCGCGCGCACCTGCGCGGCGCGATCAGCACACCGGCCAGCAGCGCATCGTTCTCCACCTACGTGGGCTGGTTCGTGGATTACAACCGGCCGACCTACCTCATCGTGCCCGACACCGCGCAGCTCGATGCCATCTTGAAGGCGTTGCGGGCGATCGGCGTGGACGACGTGGCCGGCTACGCCGGGCCGGAGGCGATCGGCGACGCAGCAGAGACGTTGCCGGTGGTCACTGCTCGGCATTTGGTCGAGCGCTTGCCCAAGAACGGCCTGGTCGTGTTGGATGTGCGCAACAAGGCCGAATACGACGAGATGCACATCCAGGGCGCCAAGCACATTCCGCTCGGCTATTTGCCCGACCGGCTGGCCGAAGTGCCGCGCGACCGTGACGTGGTGGTGCATTGTGCCACCGGCTATCGCTCTCACGTCGCGGCCAGCGTGTTGCGCGGCGCAGGATTCGACAACGTGGCGAGCATGACCGACGGCATCGAGACTTGGTCGCGGCTGCTGCCCGTCGCACGCGGGCGCTGAACCTCGCGCGGATCATGCTGATCCAATTGGCGCTCGGTTTTGCCATCGGCCTGTCGCTTGGCTTGTTGGGCGGCGGCGGCTCGATCCTGACCGTGCCGGCGCTGGTGTATGTGATGGGCTACAACCCCAGCGCAGCAGTCACAGCGTCGTTGGCCATCGTGGGCATGAACAGCCTGAGCGGCGTATTCGCGCATCGCAGGCAAGGCACGCTAAATTGGCAGGTGGCCTTGGCCTTTGGCGGCGCGGGCATGATTGCGGCTTACTTCGCCGCCCGGCTGTCGCGTTTCCTCCCGCCCCTGGCGCTGATGGTGGCTTTCGCACTGTTGATGTTGGTGGTCGGCGTGATGATGCTGCGCGGGCGTCGCGTCGGCGATGCGCCCGCTGAGCCGCGCGGCCTGGCGATGACGCTGGCCGTCGGCGCCGGCGTGGGCTTGCTCACTGGCTTTTTAGGCGTGGGAGGCGGCTTCCTGATTGTGCCAGCGTTGGTGATGCTCGTCGGGCTGCCGATGCCGGTCGCGGTCGGGACGTCGCTGCTGGTCATTGCCATGAACAGCCTGTCCGGGCTGCTTGGCCACCTGGACGGCGCAGCGTTCGACTGGCCACTGATCGCGCCGTTCGCCGCGGCGGGGATCGCAGGCGCATTCGTCGGCGCAAAGCTCAGCCGGTCGGCTCATCCCGACCAGTTGCGCCGGGCATTCGGCGTCTTCGTCATCGTTTTGGCTATGTATCTGCTCTACGACAACGGGAGCAAGCTGTTGAGGTGAAGTCATGCATTGGAGGGACATTGTGGTTTTGGGGTCAGCGCTGGTGCTGTTGGCCAGTTGTTCCGGCGCGCCGGCGTCCGAAGCAAGCGCGATGAATCTGCCGCAGTCGGGGGCCGGTGTGATGACGCTGCCGCCCAGCGTGAACATCAGTAAAGCGGCAGCGCTGCGCGACGCCGGCGCGTTCATGCTGGACGTGCGCGAGCCGTTCGAGTATGCAGAGTATCATATGCCCGGCGCAGTGCTCATCCCGCTTGGCGAGTTGACCGGCCGGTTGAACGAAGTACCGAAGGATCGGCCGGTCGTTGTGGTCTGCCGGTCGGGCAATCGCAGCCAGGTCGGGCGCAACATCCTGAAGCAGGCCGGCTTTACCGCGGTGACCAGCATGGACGGCGGCATGCGCGCCTGGCGCAACGCCGGCCTGCCCGTGACGCAGTAAGTAGAATCTTTGCAGAGGTGTGGACATATGCCGATCTACGAGTTCAGATGTGCCAAGTGCAAGACGACGTTCGACAAACTCGTGCGTGAGGAGATCAAGCCGCAGAATCCGGTGATCTGCCCGAACTGTGGCAGCAAGCGCACGCGCCGGCTGGTCTCACGCGTGTCGTCCTATCGCAGCGGCTCGTCCGGCGGCGGCGACTGCGCGCCGTCGGGCTGAGCGCCCTCATGGGTGCGTTCAGCCGTGCGCTGACGGTATAGACCGAAGCCTTAGGAGCTTCTTTGGTGTAGACAAGTCCACCGCCAGTTGCAACACGTGCCACGTGTTGAAGGAGTTGCGCCTCCTGGGAGAGGATACGCTGGGATGACCTGAGGCCCCAAGCGCGGGGAGGCAGGGATGTGCCGCAGGCGCTGCAAGCGTGCCCCGATCCACTGGTGATTGTGAATGCAACCGGGCCATGCTGCGCAACCCCAAGACCGGGGAAGATTTGAGATTTGATCGTCCACATCGAGGCAGGCCGACGCGCAGCTCTTGGCGCGTCGGCCTATCAGCAACTGCCCGAGTGATCGGCTTGTGTTACACGGCAGAGGACGCCGGTGTCATTGCTCCGGCGTGTAGAAAAACCTCGGCGCGGCTAAGTAGTCTTTGAGTGACATGCCCGCTCGGTCGCGCTTAGAGAGGATGGGATCGTCGAAGGGCCACGGGATGCCGATGTCCGGGTCGTTCCACATCACCACGCCCTCGGCTGCCGGCGCGTAGTAGGCATCGCACTTATATTGCACCTCGGCGACCTCGGAGAGCACAGCGAAGCCATGCGCGAACCCCACCGGCACCAGCAACTGTTTGGCGTTCTCCGCCGATAGCTCCACAGCGACCCACTGCGCAAAGGTCGGCGAGCCGACGCGCAGATCCACCGCCACGTCGAGGATGCGCCCCATCGTACAGCGCACCAGCTTAGTCTGCGGCGCAGCCATATCCTGAAAATGCAGCCCGCGCAGCACCTTGTGCAGCGAGCGCGAATGGTTGTCCTGAACAAATTCACAGGTGATGCCGTGAGCGGCGAACTCGCGCTTGTTGTAGCTCTCCAGGAAGAAACCGCGCGCATCGCGGAACACTTCCGGCTCGATCACCAACACGCCATCCAGCGTTGTCTGCGTGACGCGAATGCCCATATGACAAAAGGCGATTATCGCACCGGATCAGCGGCTGCGTCGTCGCTATAATGGTGGAGGTAGGTTACATGGCTGACACTTTCGTATTCGCAGCGAAGCTAGACGAGGTCAAGGAAGGCGAGATCACGACTATCGTGATTGACGAGACGCCCATCGCGCTGACCAAGCTCAACGGCGAGGTGCGCGCCTTCGGCGACATTTGCACGCACGACGACGGCCCGCTCGCCGAGGGCCACATCGAAGGGCAATGCGTTGTGTGCCCGCGACACGGCGCGCGCTTCGACTTGTTCACCGGCCAGCCCACCTTTCCCGCTGTGGTTAAAATTCCGATCTACGAGACGAAAATCGAAGGAGACGAGATCAAGGTCAAGATCGAACGTTGAAAATCGGGATGCCGCGCGGCATCCCCACAATCAACTGAATAGCGGCCTTCGGGGCAGGGTGAAATTCCCGATCGGTGGTATAGCCCACGAGCGCGTTGAGAGGCGCGCAGGATCCGGTGCAACTCCGGAGCCGACAGTGACAGTCTGGATGTAAAGAAGGCTCATGGCGCGCGAAGCGAAAGCGATCGCGTATGCAGCATGGCGTGAGCATATCCTGTGGCTTGCGCCCTTCTTTTGCAGCCTGCGCGGTCGCGCGAGTGCATCGAACGCTCCACTTCAGCGCGCGACCCAGCAGCATAGATACAGCCCCGAGGGCCGACATGGTTCGAGGGGCTGTTCTCATGACTGCAACCGGCAAAAGCGAAATCCTTACAACGTCACCGCGCGCCACACTCGGCGCGGCGATGGCGCGTCATCCGGCCGCCGTTCGGCTTGCGCCGCTGATCGGCCTGACCTGGTTCGTCGCCGTTTGGCATTTGCTTTCGCTCCGCTACCCGCCCTTCATCCTCCCCGGCCCGGCGAGCGTAATGGCGCGCTGGGTGGAGAAGCTGGCCGACGGTTCGTTGATCGCGCACATCGCCGCCACGCTGTCCGCGGCGCTCCCCGGCCTCGCCCTCGGCGCGCTGGCCGCTTTCGCGCTAGGCGCGCCGATCGCCAAATCGCCGTTGGCCGAGCGGCTGCTCTCGCCGTTCATCGTCGCCTCGCAGGGCGTGCCGTTCATCGCTGTCGCGCCGCTCCTTTTCATCTGGTTCGGCAACGGCTTGGGAGCGAAGGTCCTGATATGCGCGCTGGTGGTGTTCTTCCCGATCACCATCAATGTGATCGCTGGCCTGCGCAGCACGTCGCCCATTTTGCGCGACCTGTTTCGCTCGCTAGGCGCGACGCCGGCCGAGACTTTTCTCAAGCTGGAGTTGCCGTCCGCGCTGCCATTCATCTTCGCCGGCCTGCGGGTGGGCGGCACACTCTCGATGATCGGCGCAATCACCGGTGAATTCCTCAGCGCCGACCGCGGCCTGGGCTTCATGATTAACCTGGGCAACGGCTTATACGACACCGCGCTGGTCATCGCCAGCGTGCTCACCATCGTGCTGATCGCGCTGGGCATCTACGGCGCAGTCCGCCTGGCCGAGCGCGCATTGCGCATGGCGCGCTGGGCTGCGTGATTCACCTGAGAGCTTGGGAGGGATTGTGTATGAACAAGTGGAAGGTTTCGCTAACAACCAGTTTACTGCTTATCGTGTTGAGCGCCTGCGCCATACAGGCGCCCCCGCCGCGCACCGGCGGACCCGGTGCACCGCTGCAGAAGATCAGGCTGCCGATGGGCTACATCCCCAACGTGCAGTTCGCCCCGTACTACGTGGCAGTCGAGCGTGGCTACTTCGCCGAAGCGGGGATTGAGCTGGAGTTCGACTACAAGTTCGAGACCGACGGCATGAAGCTGGTCGCCGCCGGCGAGCTGCCGTTCGCCGTGGTCAGCGGCGAGCAGGTGGTGCTGGCGCGCGCGCAGGGCCTGCCCGTCAAGTACTTCTTGCAGTGGTACCGCCGGTTCCCCATCGCCATCTTCAGCCTGAAGACGAAGGGCATCGCAAAGCCGGAAGACCTGAAGGGCAGAACCGTGGGCATCCCCGGCTTCTTCGGCGCGACCTACGTCGGCTGGCGCGCCTTCCTAGACGCTAACGGACTGAGCGAGCGGGACATGCAGGTCCAGGAGATCGGCTTCACCCAGGCGGCGGCCGTGCAACAGGGCAAAGTGGATGCGGCAGTGGGCTACATCGTCAATGAACCGCTCGTGCTCGAAGCCAACGGGTTCCCCGTCAACGTCTTCCGCGTGAGCGATCAGGTCGACATGGTCGCTAACGGCCTCGTCACCAACGAGAAGACCCTGCGCGAGAATCCGACGCTGGTGCGCAACATGGCGCGCGCGCTGCTCCGTGGCATCGCCGACACTATTGCCGACCCCAACGCCGCGATGCAGATTTCGGCCAAATACGTCGAGGGACTCCAGGCCGACGACCCGATCCAAAAGCGGGTGTTGCTCGCCACCATCGAGTTGATGCGCAGCGAACGCTTGGGCATCTCATCGCCGCAGGCCTGGGAGAACACGCAGAACACGCTGCTGGCGATGGGACAGATCAAGCAGAAGCTGGACGTGAACGAGTTCTTCACCAATGAATTCGTGCCGTGACATGGCGAACGCGCAAGGCCGGAAGCGCCGGCCACAGTGGATTCAACCGCCATGCTGATCGCTGACCGCATCTCGCACACTTACCCAAACGGCGTCGAAGCGCTGCGCGACTTTTCGCTGCGCGTCGCGCGCGGCCAGTTCGTCGCCATCGTTGGCCCCAGCGGATGCGGCAAAAGCACGCTGCTGCGCATCATCGCCGGCCTGATCCAACCGAGCGCCGGCGAAGTGCGGCTGGACGGCGAGCGCATTACGCAGCCCTCGTCGCGCATCGGCGTGATGTTTCAGGACGCCGCCCTGCTCCCCTGGCGCACGGTCGAGCAGAACATTCGGCTGCCGCTGGAATTGGGCGGCAGGGCGGCGCGCCCTGTGGCGCCCGCAACGCGCCGTTCGCTGATTGCCGAACTGATCCACCTCGTCGGCCTCGGCGGCTTCGAGCAGGCCTACCCGCACGAGCTGAGCGGCGGTATGGCCCAGCGCGTGGCGCTGGCGCGCGCGCTGATCACCCGCCCGCCGGTGCTCCTGCTCGATGAACCCTTCGGCGCGCTCGACGCCATGACGCGCGAAAACCTCACCGCGTTGGTCGAGGGCATCTTGCGCGAAACGGGGACGACGGCCGTGATGGTCACCCACAGCATCGCCGAGGCCGTCTTCCTGGCGGATCACGTCGTGGTGTGCTCGCCGCGCCCGGGGAGCGTGGTCGGCAACGTGAAGGTCGAGCTGCCGCGACCGCGCGCGTGGACGATGGAGAGCTGGCCAGAATTCGGCGCGCTGGTCGGGCGCGTGCGCGCGCTCCTCACCCAACCGACCCAGGCCACTGCGCGGGCCAAGCTGCCGACTCAATGGCCTTAGCGCGTCTCCTGCTTCTCACGCGCGCGCAGGAAGCCGGGCAACATCGAGGCCGCTTTCTGAATGCCAGGTTGCGCCAGGGCGATCAACGCACTTTCCAGGTGATCCGGCTCGATGCGGCGGATGAGCCGGCCGTTGTGCGCGATGCTGATCGAGCCGCGCTCCTCGGACACGATGACGGCGATGGCATCCGTGCCCTCGGTCACTCCGATCCCGGCGCGATGGCGCAGGCCGATGCGCGCGTCCTCGGGCGTCGAAGCAGTCAGCGGCAGCACGCACCCGGCGGCCGCGACGCGGCCATGCCGGATGATGACGCCGCCGTCGTGCAGCGGCGTGTGCGGGTCGAAGATGGTGAGCAGGAGATCCGGCGTCAGTTCGGCATCCAGCGGCACGCCGGTGTCAATCAGGTCTTGCAGGCCGGTGTCGCGCTCGATCACGATGAGCGCCCCATGACGCCGCGCAGCCAGGCGCTGGGCCGCGTCGCTGATCTTGCGCACCATCACTTCCAGTTCGGTCCTGCGCGGCGCGACCAGCATTTCGTTGACGCGCCCCAGCCGCTCCAAGGCGCGCCGCAGTTCCGGTTGGAAGATGACCGGAACGGCGACAAGCAGCGCCGGCAGCGCCGTGCGCATGATCAGGTTGAAGGTCGGCAATTGCGCCGTCCCGCCCAGCAACAGCGTGATGGCGCCCAGCACCAACATGCCGCGAATTAACGGCACGGCCTGTGTGGCGCGCACCAGCAGCAACACGCCGAAGAACACCAACGACACCAGCGCGATGTCAATGACGGCCAGCCAATTCAAACGCTGGATGACCCAGATCAAGTCAGTCATATCGCAAGGGCATCAGCAATGCAGGCAATGAATTCAGCAGCTCGGCGCAGCCGCACATGGCCGATAATGGCAGACGAATGACAACGACGCACGACTCGCACCTGGAATGTACGAGGGATTGTATCGCAGCGCCCTCCGCATTGATCGCGCGCCTTCCCCACGTCTGACATGCGCCGCCTCGCTGAAAACGCTTTTGCCCTCACGGTCGCCTTGCTGATCGCGCTCACGCTTGCGGCAACGTTTGCCGAGCAGGTGCGCGCACAACTTTGGCAGCGCTACGCGAACTACACCAGCCCGTTTCTGGAGCCGCTGCCGTCCGGCCCATCCAGGCCGCCGCTCGCGCGGCGCGTCGTCGTGGTGCTGGTGCACGGCTTGCGGCTGGATGAATCGCGCCAAATGCCGGCGCTGAACGCATGGCGCATGCGCGGCGCCGACATCACCCTCGAATTGCGGCCGCCCACCTACCGCCTCCCCATGCTATTGACCAGCCTTTCCGGCGCGTGGCCGGAGACGCATGGCGCGACCACAAATAGCCCACTCCTGCTTACTCAGCCGGACACCATCCTGCGCACCGCGCAGGCGAGCGGCAAAACCACAGCATTTGTCGGATCCGACTCGCTGAGCGATTGGCTCGGCGCGACGTTGCAGCGCGTCGAGGTGGTGGATGAGCTGGCGCCGGCACAGCGCGACCAGCAAGCGGTTGAGCTGGCGCTCACCGTGCTGAACGACTCGGCGCGGCCGGCACAGCTTGTGCTGGTGGCGCTGAGCTTGCCGGAGGAGACGGCGCAGCGCGACCCAGAGTCGTATCGCGCTGCAATCGCTGCGACCGACTTCCGCATCGAAGCCATCGGCCAAGCGTTGGACCTCGGCGTGGATACGTTCGTCGTGTTATCTGACCGCGGGCTGACCTACGACGGGCGAAGCGGCGGAGGCGAAGCCGAGGTCGTCCGCGCGCCGCTGGTGCTGGCCGGCGCAGGAGTCGCCCCCGGCGCGCAGGCGATTGCGCCCGCCACGGCGGTTGCGCCGACGTTGGCCGCGCTGATGGGTGCGCCAATCCCGGCGCATGCCCAAAGTGGGCCGATCCTTGAGGCGCTTGCGCCTGAGCCGGCGCTGCTCATGGCGTCCGCCCGGCAATTGACGGCGTTCTACGAGCTGTGGAGCGCAACCATGCGCCAGCCTCGCTTCGCTTCGGCGTTGCTGCGCCGCTACGAAGATCGCCTAGCTGCGGGCGATACAATCAGCTACGCTAAGTGGCTCGCCGAATTGAACCAATCGGTCAGGCAGGCGGCGAGCGCTCGGCTGAACACCGAACGCATCACGCGCCTGCCCCTGGCCGCCGGCGCCAGCCTGCTCTTACTGCTGACGACCGGGCTGATCGTGAACCGGCAACTTATCCGACCCGCAGCCGGCGCGCTCGCCTATCTGGTCGCGTGGGCAGTGCTCTTCTTCGTCGCGCGCGGCGGACGCCTGTCGCTATCGCTCTTCCCAGACGGGGATCCGACGGCGACGCTCGGCGAGTGGGCGCGCAGCTCCAGCGCACTGATGGGGCTGATCGGTGTGGCCATCGCGTTCACCAGCGGTTCATGCGAAGACGTCTTCGAGGCAATCGTCGCCGCCCTGGGTGCGCTGGGGATGATCGCGATCGTCCAGCTTTGGGTGTTCATCGGGTTCTACTGGCAATGGGGAGACGCGTTCACCTGGACGCTGCCGGATTCATCGGCGTTCACAGCCGCGCTGCTGGCTCTGACGCAACTGGCCGGCCTGAGCATCCAGGCCACGCCGGATCTACCCAGGTTGCCGCTGGCGCTGCTGGTCGCCATCGCTGCGGCCGTGATCTACGCGTTCGTCCGCCGACCTTCGATCTGAGCGGCAGGATTGTCGGTGACGCGCGCGCGAAATTCGCCGTCGGACACCGTCACGCGCAGCACATCGCCAGCGCGCGCATCACCCACCGAGCGCACCAGTTGCTCATCGGCACGCCGGACGATCGCATAGCCACGCGCCAGCGTCGCCGCCGGCCCGATGTCCTCCAAATGTGCGCGCAGCCCTTCCAGGCGCAGGCGCGTCAACGCCAGCCGATTGATCTGTGCAGTGGTCAACCGCCGGCTCAGGTCGAGCATCTTTTCGCGCCATCGGGTCAACTGGCTGGCCGGGCTGAGCAGACGCAGCGCGCGCTGTAACGCGGCGAATCGCGCGCCGGCATCGGCGATCCGCACCGAGACGCGCGCCACCATCGCGGCGCTCAGCGCGTCCACGTGCATGCGCAGTTCGTTGATGTCGGGCGTGATGATCTCGGCGGCAGCCGAAGGCGTAGGCGCGCGCACATCGGCGGCGAAGTCGGCCAGCGTGAAATCAATCTCGTGCCCCACGCCGCTCACTACGGGCACACGCGAAGCCGCGATCGCGCGCACCACGCGCTCATCGTTGAACGCCCACAGCTCTTCCAGGCTGCCGCCGCCGCGCGCGACGAGGATCACATCGCACGCCCCAAGCGCGTCCAGTCGCTGGATCGCGCGGACGATCTGTTCCGGCGCTTCTTCGCCCTGCACCGCCGTCGGCGCCAGCACGACCTCGACGAGCGGATAGCGCCGTCGGAGCACGTTCAAAATGTCCTGGAACGCCGCGCCGGTGGGCGACGTGACGACGCCCAGCACGCGCGGGAAGGCCGGCAGCGGCCGCTTGCGCGCTGAATCGAACAAGCCCTCGGCCTCCAGCTTGCGCTTGAGCCGCTCAAACTCCACGTTCAGGTCGCCGGCGCCCTGCGCAACCAGCGACTCGACGTAGAGCTGGTATATCCCGTCCCGCTCATAGACGCTCACCCGGCCGCGCGCGATGATAGCGTCGCCGTTCTGCAGCGCGCGCGCCGCCCGCGCCGCCTGGCTGCGCCACATTACGCATCGGATTTGCGACGCCGCATCTTTGAGCGTGAAATAGAGATGACCGGATGCCGGGCGAGACAGGTTGCTGACCTCGCCGGCGATGCGCACGTCTGAGAGCGTCGGATCATCCTCCATCAGGTCTTTGATGTGCGCCGTCAACTCCGAGACGCTCATCGGCTCGTTAGACCACAGGGTAGATTGAAAGCCATACTGCATAGACTGTTCGTCACGGCGTGCTTCATCCATCGGCGCTATGGGCCGACGATGCTCACGCCATTTTCGTACCGCTCGTCCAACAGTGGCAAGGGTAAGCGCGTTGCGCTGTCATAAACGACGACCCCGACGCGCAACGCGCCAAGGCCGTCGCCCAGCTCGAAGGGATGGCGATCCATCACGCGCGAACCGCGAATCCATTTCAGGGTCGGGAGTGCGCCGAGCGCCGGCACACCGTCATGCGCGCGATACCAGCCGTCGCCCTCGACGCGCGCCGAGATGATGTAGTCGTTGACCAGCGGACGCAGCGCCAGCCAATGCAAATCCACCTTGAGCGCTGCGTCGCCGTGCACGCTTGCCCCTACAAGCGCCATCTGATCTGCAAACGGCACATAGCGCTGGCTGTCGCAGGCGTCGGCCAGGCGCAGGTCAAACGGCAGGACGCGAATCTCGCGCGTGGGCGGAATGTCGAAAGCCAACGACAGGTATTGCGCGCGATCCGTCGCCGTGGCCGCGCTCAGCATGCGCGGTGTGGCCAACGGCTGCCCCGCAGCGTCCCCAAGCGCCACCTCCGCCGCCGATCGGCCGAGCCGCCAGTGCGTCCAAACGCGGCACTGCCCCGCAATGCCAGAGTCGTAGTCCACACCGATCAATCGGGGCTGCTGAGTGGTTGGCCCATCGGCGGATCCGAGCGGGTGCTGCGTCGCCGGCGGCAACGACGCCGGCGCGACGATCAACGTGGCCACAGAGACGAACTCCGCGCCGCGGCGATCGCGATACTGAACGAAGCCGCCCTCCGCCAAACGGTACGCTCCCATCAGGATGTCGTATGAGCCGGGGGACAGGTCGAGCGGAACGCCCAGCGCGACGCGCTGCATGGCGTGATCGCCGGCCCGCGCGTCGGCCGGCAGGCGCAGGTCGGCGTTGGCGGCCAGCCGGCCATCGCGCCGCAGGATGCGCACTGTGATCGAGTCGCCAAGTTGGGGCGCAGCGCGCAGACGCCAGCCCACGTCTAGCATCACCGACTGCCCGACCTCGACGATCCGGCCATCGAGATAAGCGGGGCCAATCACCGCGATGCGTCCATCGAACAGCTCGCCGTCGGATTCGGCTGGCGGGTCGAAGCGTCGTGCGACGCGCCAGGCCGGTCGATCGCGAAGCGGCATCGCTTGCAACCCCTCGCCGGCCAGCTCACGGGCGAAGAGCGAGGTCACGTAGACGGTCTGCGACTGAGCGCGCTGCGCTGCTTGCTGGGCAAACGTCTCGGCGTAGGGCTGCGCGCCGCGCGGGAAGACGTATTCCACCCGCACATCGCGTCGCAAGCCCTCGATGTCCTGCAACGCCCACATGGGCGTGACCTGATGCCACTGCGATAGGATCACGCTGGACGGCTGCGCGCCCTGCAACACCGCCTCGGCGGCAGCACGCACGCTGCGATCGCGCCCCAGATACACAAAGCTTGGCCAACGTTGGGCAGCGTCTCGGCCTGCGAACGCGATCACGGCCAGCAGCAGCGCACGGGCGAGCGCGCGCAGGAGCGCTGCTCGGCTGCGAAAGCGCAAGAAAGCCAGGGAAGTTTCGATGGTGTTGCGTCCTTGCGATGCTGAGCGCAGAGGGGCGGGCCGTTCTGCCAGCTTGCCTAGGCCGACGCCCAGCACAGCGCTCAGAATCACCCAACACGGCATGGCGTACTCCACCGTCTGCGGCGCGCGATAAGTGATGGTGATGAACAGGTGCGCAGCGCAGGCCGATAACCAGACGGCCCCCAAGACGCGCCGTCGCCAAAGCATCGCAAGCGCCGCGAATGCCATGCCGACCAGCACGGGCGCGCTGAACTGAAAGTTGAGCAACGTCGGCAACAGCGCCAACCGGTCGAACAGGAACTCCGGCGCGGCCCAGGCCAGCATGTCGCCGGCGAAACCGCGCGCGAAGATGTGAAACAGCAGGCCGTCCAGCGTGGTCAGGTTGCCCGGTGCAAAACGCGCGCCGGCCGCATCGCGAATCGGCAGATACAGCCAGACCAGTTGGGTCGCGGCAAAGATGGCCAGCGCGCCCGCCGTCGCGCGCCAGAAGCCGCGCCGGTCGGCGCGCCAGGTGGTGTAAAGGACATGCGCGCCGAGCACAGCGCCGGCGAAGACGAGCGAGATGTGATGCCCCACGCCCAGCCCAAACGCAGCGGCGAAGAGCGCCAACGACGAAGCCCGGCCCGTCGCGTCACTGCGCGCCGAGGCGTAGAGCATCAGGGCCGTGAACAGCGCCGTCAGGCTGCGGATGTTCGTCGTGGTGGCCTGCGCCCAGAACGTCGTGCTGCCGCCCAATGCCAGGGCAGCCAACAACCCGGCGATCAGACGAGACGGGGAGATGAGAAGACCGGAGGGTGAGGAGACCTGGAGACAAACAGACGGGGTGAGGTTGGCGTCTCCTGTCTTCCTGCTCCCCTGCCCCCCTGTCTTTACAGCAAGCGCGCGCTGCACCGTCAGGCTCACCAACACAAGCGTGATTGCCGAGGCGACGACCGAAAGCAAGGACACACGCGCGTAGGGCGAACCCATCGGCGCTTGCGCCAGGAGCCATCCCAGCATGGTGAACAGGGGATAGCCCGGCGGATGGGCAATGCCAAGCGTGACGGCAGCGATCTGCAGTTCGCCGCTGTCGGCCGGCTGAACATCGCCGTTCAGCGTCAGCGTGTAGAGCGCAACAGCGGCCAAGAACAACGCTGCATGCGCGGCGACATTGAGCACAGCGCGCCGGCGGATGCCGTTCGGCGGCTCACGTTCGGCTTCGCTCATCGTATACGCGCCTGAACACGGCCAACGTTTCAATCGCCGTGCGCTCCCAGGTAAATTGGGCCGCGCGCAACAGCGCGCGCTGACGCAGCCGCTCATGCAGGTCGTCCTCAATGCAGACCGCGATCAGCGCGCCGGCCATGCGCCGGGCGTCCTTCGGGTCAACCAACACGCCCGCATTGCCGACCACCTCGCCGATGCTGGCCGCGCTGCTGCCGATGACCGGCACGCCGCAGGCCATCGCTTCAAGCAGCGGCAGGCCAAAACCCTCGTAGGTCGAAGGGAACAAGAAACAGCGCGCCCCGGCGTATAGCGCCGGCTTGTCCTCTTCCGCGGCCCGGCCGATGAAGCGCACCACATCGCTCACCTCGAGTTGCTCGGCCATGCGCGCCAGCGAGATCCGCTCGCCGCCGTCGGTCACCACCGGCGTGGAAGGCTCGCCGCAGATGACGAGCGGATATTCTTCGCCAATAGACTCGCCGCACCACACATACACCTGCATCAGCGTCTCAATGTTCTTGCGTGGGTCGAAGCCCCCCAGGTAGAGCACGTAGCGCTCCGGCAGAGCGTAGCGCGCGCGGACGCGGGCGAGGTCGTCTTCCGACACGTTCGGCGTGAAACTTGGCGCGACGGCCAGGGGCACAACGGTGACGCGCGCGGCATCCACTTCGAGATACTTGAGGATGTCGCCCTTGCTGAAATTGGAATCGGTGAGGATGGCCACCGCGTTGGCCGATGCGGCGCGCACCAGGCCGGCGTAGGCGCGCTGCAAGGGGCCGCCGCGATAGTCCGGCAGCGCCAGGGGGATCACGTCGTGGATCGTCACCACCACCGGCACATCGCTGCGCAGCGGCGGCGCCCAATACGGCACGAAGGCGATATCCGCGCGCATGCGCCGAGCAGCCTCCGGGAATTCGACCTGCTCGAAGTGCAACTTAGACCAATCGCCGCGCCGGCGCGGCGATACACACTCGATCTGCACCTCCGGCGCAAAGTCTTTGATCGCCGCGATCAAGTGGGTAGCATACTGTCCACTCCCCGTCGTCTGCGCGTCTGGGGAATCGAGGAACCAGGCGTTGACGGCAATTTTCATGAGTGCGGGCTACAATCCCCTGCAGATTATGCCTGATCCATCGTCGCTCGACACCTCCCTGTTGAGGCGCATGACGATCGGCCGGCTGATCCGCGCCGCCCGCGAAGCCGCCGGCCGCTCACAGAAAGACTGCGCCCGCTTTATTGGCGTCTCTTCCAAAAAGTTCGCCGCTTACGAAGACGGGACGCATGAGCCGACGTTCATCGAACTCGAGGCGCTCGCCCATTATCTGAACGTGCCGGTGCACGCGTTGATCTACGAGGAAGAGGCCAAACATCTGCCGCAGGTTCAAGTCAATAACTTGCAGACGCTGATGCAGCTTCGTTCGCGGGTGATCGGCGCGCGGCTGAAGCAAGCGCGCATGGAGCGGGGGGAATCGTTGAAAGCCGCCGCCCAGGCGATAGGACTGACCGGCGGACAGTTAAACGCCTACGAGCTGGGACGCCGGCCGATCGCGATCACGCTGCTGGAGCGCGCCATGGCCCACTACGGCCTGCGCCTCAACCAGTTGCTCGATTTGGGCATCGGGCCGATCGGCGAATCACAGTTGCGGCTGGAGCAGCATGCGCGCTTCGACGCGCTGCCGGATGAGACGCGCGCATTCATCGCTTCGCCGAGCGCAGCGCCCTATCTGAAGCTGGCTATGCATCTGAGCAAGCTATCGGCCGATGACCTGCGCGGCCTGGCGAAGGCGTTGCGCGCCATCACCGGGGATGCGTGACGCTCCAGCTCACGTCAACATCTCGTCCTGCGTCATTCGCCCATCGGCGATCGCCTGCCGGAAGAGGGCGATCGTCTCTGCCACCGCCTCGGCGAACGGCTTGCGCGGCACGCCGCCCACCGGCGCAAGCACCTGCTCCAGCGGCGAGCCGTCCATTGCCTCCGGAAAGGGCAGCGGCTTATCGTCGAAGGTGATCCGGCCACGCAATTCTGGCGCCGCGTGCTCGATGGCGCTCACCACATCACGCATGCTCAGCACGGTGCCTGGCATGTTGTAAACCGCTGCGCCTTCAAATGGAATCGTCGCGCAGGCGATGAAAGTCTGAGCGACGTCATCGGCATACTCGTAATCGGCACGGCCGCCGTACGGGATGTGATAGGGCCGACCAACCGCAGCGGCAAACATCGCTTTGGTCGGCGCGGAGGTCAAGCCCTGGTCACGCCCCGGCCCGAACACGACATATGGCCTCAGCCCGATCGAAGGAACTCTGTTCTCCTTCCAATACACGCGCGCCGTGCCCTCATTGGCCAGCTTGTAGACGCCGTAGAGGGTGGCCGGATGGCCAGTCGCGTCATGGGGCACCGGTTCCCCTGGCTGAGCATCATCCACGTCGTACACTGCGGCGCTGCTGGCGTAGACCACGCGCCGGGTGCGCCCTTCGCGCCGGCGCGCCGCCTCGAACACGTTGACCGTGCCGACCACGTTCACCTGCGCGCCGAGCACGGGATTGGCGCGGCAGAACGGCACTTGCAAGCCGGCCAGGTGTATCACATGGGTGATGTCGTATTCGTTCATCACCCGCTCCACCTGCGAGAAGTCGGTGATGTCGCCGCGCACGAAGACCACGCGCGATAGCTCGTCGTCGGTCATGATCAGCTTAAGGCGGCGGAGATCTGCGCTACGGTCGAGTACGACAGTGCGCAGGCCGGTTCGGACGAGGTTGCGCACCGTCCACGCGCCGATGCAGCCCAGCGCGCCCGTCACGAGAAAGGCGTGATCAGTCATACGTTGACAGCTAAGTATCTCAGAGATGGCCGGACGCGCGACGCAAACGCTAAGCGAGTTGCGATACACTCCGCACCGATGGCTTTTAGTCCGATCGTGCTCTCGCACTACCAGGCCAAGCCGCTGCTCGACGCCCGGCGCGCGGGCCAAGCCACGGCGCGCACCTCGCTCGACCTCAACCGCTCGCGCTGCGACGTTGCATTGGATGCCGACGGCATCACCTTGCCCGACGGGCGGCGCATTGCCTGGCGCATCATCGAAAAGGTCGCCGCATCGGAGAACGGTTGCTATCGCATTGGCGAAGATGCAGAGAAGCTCCAAACCTACTCCGAGGCGACCGGCCGCGCCTACAGCCTGTACCCGACGCTCCTCGCGCCGACCCTGCTGGTCTCGGGCTTGCCCATGCACCGCATTAAGGGTACCGACCCTTATCACGACACCCTGGCGAAGATCAAAGCCGCGACGCCGCGCGGGCGCGTGTTGGACACGTGCACCGGCCTGGGCTACACCGCCATCGAAGCCGCCAAAGCTGCCGACGAAGTCATCACCATCGAACTCGATCCGGCTGCGCAGGAGATCGCGCGACTGAATCCATGGTCGCAGGCGCTGTTCGACAATCCCAAGATCACCCGCATCATCGGCGACTGTGCCGACGAAGTGCAACGCCTCGACGACGCCTATTTCGCGCATATCATCCACGATCCGCCTACCTTCGCACTGGCCGGCGACCTGTATTCCGCCGACTTTTACGCCGAGTTGTATCGCGTGCTCAGGCCCAGCGGCCGGTTGTTCCACTACATCGGCGACCTGAATAGCGCCTCGGGGAGCCAAGTGGCGCGTGGCGTCGTCGAGCGCCTGAAGCGCGCTGGCTTTCGGCGGGTTATCCGCAGGCCAGAGGCATTCGGGGTAGTGGCCTACCCATGAGCTTGCCGGCACGTTGGCTCATCTTCGCCGCCCTGGCGCTGCTGGCCGGCGCCGTGGCATTTGCACCGCTGGCGATGCGCACCAAGGCAACGGCAGCGCTGCGCGCAGCAGCGGCGCCGGCACGCGCGCGCCTGACGCAATGGGCCGCCCTCTTGACCGCGCTCGCATTTGTCCTAGAATTCGTCCTGCGCCTCTTCGATGGCGTTGTGACGATGAGGGATGTCCTGCTGCTCGCCGTGCGATTGACGTTCGTGGCCGGGATAGCGCTCAGGCTGCGCAGCGGGCGAGACGACGCCCCCATCGCAATCGCCGCCAGCGCTGCGCTCATCCTCACCCAGAGCCTGTCGAGTCGCAGCGCATCGCAGCCGGAATGGGTGTTGCCGGTGTTGGCGGACTGGATTCACTTTACCTTCGCCGCGGTTTGGTTAGGGGGCGTCGCTTACTTTGCCATTGTGCTTGTGCCGATCGTGCTGCGTCAGCGCCAACTACTGAGCGATCTCGGCGCGACCATCGAGAGGTTCTCGTCGCTGGCTGTCATGTCGGTGCTGGTGATCGGTCTGACCGGTATCATGCAGAGCGCCAGCTTCGTCGGCAGCCTCGCGGCGCTGTTCAACACGGACTATGGGCGCGCACTGCTGGTGAAGACCGGCCTTTTCGTCGTGCTAATCAGTTTCGGCGCCTTTCACCAGTTCGTCATCGGCCCACAGCTTCGCGCATGGCGCGCACAAGCCCAATCTTCATACGAAGCCGCTCGCCGCTTTCGTGTCAGCATCACGGCAGAAACCGCGGTGAGCGCGCTCACATTGGCAGCGGCCGCAGCGATGACCGTGCTGCCGGCAGCACATTTCGCGCCGTAATTGATAATGGCCGCAATACGCATAGCTTTACCGACAGCGTGAATCCCTATGATCACTCAAGTCAACGTTGGCATCATTGGCTGCGGCAATATCAGCCCGCTGTATTTTCGCGCGTGTAGATCGCTCGAAATCCTCAACCTGGTCGGCTGCGCCGACCTGGACATGTCGCGCGCCGAAGCCCGCGCACGCGAGTTCGGCACGCGGGCCTTCCGCGTAGAGGAACTGCTGGCGCATCCTGACGTGCAGATCATCATCAACCTGACTATCCCAAAGGCGCATGGCGAGATCGGCATCGCCGCGCTGGAAGCCGGCAAGAGCGTGTATAACGAGAAGCCACTGGCGCTCAGCCGGGAAGAGGCGCGGCGCATGCTGGCCCTGGCCCAAGCGAAGGGCCTGCGCGTTGGTGGCGCGCCGGATACCTTCATGGGCGCAGGCATCCAGACCTGTCGCAAACTCATTGACGAAGGCGCGATTGGCGAGCCGGTCGCTGCGACGGCGTTCATGATGAGCCGCGGCCACGAGAGCTGGCACCCCGATCCGGAGTTCTACTACCAGCCCGGCGGCGGTCCGATGTTCGATATGGGGCCGTACTATCTCACTGCGCTGGTGACGCTGATCGGCCCGGTCAGGCGCGTCACCGGCTCGGCCCGCATCACTTTCCCCGAGCGCACGATCACCAGCCAACCCAAGCACGGGCAGAAGATCACTGTGCGCGTGCCGACGCATGTCGCCGGCGTGCTCGACTTCGCATCCGGCGCAATCGGCACGATCGTCACCAGCTTCGACGTGTGGAAGCATTCGATGCCCTACATCGAGATCTATGGCAGCGAGGGGTCGCTGCAAGTGCCCGACCCCAACTCGTTCGGCGGGCCGGTGCGCGTCGCGAGGGCCGGCGAGAAGGAGTGGACGGACGTGACGCTCACGCACCCCTACAGCCGGCAGTCGCGCGGCCTGGGCGTAGCCGACATGGCCTATGCGATGCAATCGGGCCGGCCGCACCGCGCCAGCAGCGAGCTGACCTATCACGTGCTCGACATCATGCACGCGATCCACGATGCGTCGAACGAAGGCCGGCATGTCCCGATCGAAAGCACCTGCGAGCGCCCGGCCCCACTTCCGGCCGACTTGCGCGAAGGCACGCTCGACCCCTGAAACGTCACGCCCCCAGCGATCGCTGGGGGCGTGACCACGTCGGCACAGATCAGACACGGCTAGCGCGCCGGTTCGGGAATAGGCGCAGCACCGCCGGTCGGGAACTTGAGGACCAGATCAATATCGGCGCGGTTCAGATAAGGGAGGAACTGCTTGATCACAGCGCCCAGCGCCGGCTCGATCAGTTCCAGGCTGGCCAGTGTGTCGGCCGTGTTGGCCAACGTCTCCTCGCTCCAACTCAGGGTGGGCAGCAACTTGTCGTTCGTCCATATCTTAATGCCCGCGGAGGTGGTACGGATGGTCACGTGTTGGATGCCGACATCTTTCATTTGCTGAACCGTGTCGAGCGGCAATTTCGCAGCGCTGAGGTCGGCGCCGGCTAGCTTTTCGATCTCGCTGAACGACACGCCGGCGACGGAGGGGTTGCCGGCGTCATCGAACGTCAGGCGCAGGCCGCCGATGAGCGAAGGATCAACCGCTGTGCCCGGTTCGGGCAACGGCCCGCCCATGTCGCGCAACGGGATCTCGGCCTCGCCGTCCTTGCGTGGGAAGCGGATGATGATGTTTTGCTCCATGCTGCGTGCCACCGGCAGCAGCACGTTGTTCAACACGCCGCTGGTGAATTCGTCCAACTGGACGAAGCGGTTAATCAAGTCCTTCGTGTTGTCGAACGAAGCATCATCCCAGGTCAGTGGGACAAGCGCCTTGCCGTTCGCCCACCAATACAGGCCGTCATTTCGGAAGAGCAACTCGACGTGTTGCAAGTTGGAATTGGTCAGCTTGCCCACCGTTGCTGGATCAATTTTGAATTGGTTGGGATCCAGGCCGAAGAAACTCAACATCGCAGGGCTGATGCCCGCGATGGTGGGAAAGCCGTCCTTATCCACCTCCACAAAGATGCGGGGAAAGACCCACCGCAAAGGGACACCCCCGCCACAGCCTGTCAAGATCAGTGCGGCCAACACAAGGGCCGACAGTGTGCGCACACGCAGTTTGGTTTTCATACCTATGCTCTCCTGTTTTGAAGGACTATCGTGAATTGCAAACGTAACCGGGAGAATTGTATCGTCGGCGCGCATAGGGGCAAACGCAGGGAGCGAAGCGCTCGGAGCCGGCCATCAACCGCCGGCGTCGTCGCTGAGCGGGAAGCCGACGTTGAAGCCGGCGTCCACGTAGTGCACTTCGCCGGTGACACCGGCGGCGAGGTCGGAACACAAGTAGGCGGCCGCATTGCCGACGTCTTCGATGGTGATGTTGCGGCGCAGCAAGCTGATCTTGCTGAACTCGCTGATGAGCGCGCGCGAGCCCGCGATGCCGGCAACGGCCAGGGTGCGAATCGGCCCGGCGGAGATGGCGTTGACGCGAATGCGCCGCTCATCCGCGCCGAGGTCGGCAGCCAGATAGCGCACACTGGCCTCCAGCGCGGCCTTGGCCACCCCCATGACGTTGTAGTGTGGCACGGCGCGCTGCGAGCCGATGTAGGTCAGCGTCAGCAACGCGCCGTTGGGCCGCATGAGCGGCGCAACAGCGCGGGCCAGCGCCGTGAACGAATACACGCTGATGTCCATCGCAGTCATGAAGCCCTGACGAGTGACGTTCAGGTAAGGGCCGCTTAAGTCGTCCCGATTGGCAAAGGCGATCGAGTGCACCAGAATATCAATCGCACCGAAGCGCGCCTGGGCTTTCTCCATTACCCTTGCGATGTCCTCGTCTTTGCTCACATCGCAAGGCTCAATCCAGTCGGAGCCGAGCGATTCGGCCAGCGGGCGCACGCGCCGCTCGAGTTTCTCCCCTGCATAACTGAAACCGAGCGTTGCGCCTTCGCGGTGAAAGGCCTTCGCAATGCCCCAGGCGATGCTGTGATCGTTGGCGACACCGAAGATCAGCGCAGTCTTACCGGTGAGTAGTGCCATGTTGTTGCTTCCTTACGTCCGATTCACGTATGCGGAGAAGTATACGCAATGCCGGATTATCCACGCGGGCCCGCCGTCCTTCGCCGAGCGCGCCCGCCTGTAGGCGGGACATGCGCCAGCGTCGGCGATGCCCTCGCCCACCCGCCGCCGGTTGTGAGGCGCAGCGGCTTCTTCGGTGCAGAAACAGCTTGGGGTTGCAGCCGGCCTTGGATGATGCGCTCGGCGCTTGCACAGGCTCGCGGCTGCGTCCATGATTGCCGGCATGGCGCATGAATCGGCAAGCTCCCTCACCCATCTCTCCGCCACCCGGCTGGCTGCCTTGATGGCGCGCGGCGAGATCTCCGCAACCGAAGTCGTCCGAGCGCACATCGCCCGCATCGAGGCGGTCAACCCCAAGATCAACGCCCTCGTCGTCAAGCGGTTCGACCAGGCGCTGCGCGAGGCGAAAGCGGCCGACGCCCGTCGCGCGCGCGGCGAGCCGCTGCCACCCTTGCACGGTGTGCCGATCACCCTCAAAGAGTGCCTTGACCTCGTAGACACGCCGAGCACCTTCGGGATGCCCTCACGACGCGGGGACCTTGCGAAGACCAACGATCGCTACGTCCAACGCCTTATTTCGTGCAGCGCGATTGTGATCGGCAAAACCAATGTGCCGCAGGCGTTGATCTATAACGAGAGTAGCAACGCGCTCTACGGTCGGACGAACAATCCCTGGGACGTGGCGCGCACACCCGGCGGCAGCAGCGGCGGCGAAGGCGCGCTCATCGCCGCCGGCGGCTCGCCCCTCGGCCTGGGCACCGATATCGGCGGCAGCTTGCGACTGCCGGCTCACTTCTGCGGCATCGCAAGCCTCAAACCCACATCCCTGCGCACGCACGACTATAGCCGGTTCGCTGAGCTGGCGTTTGAGTTCGGGCCGATCACTTGCGTCGTCGGGCCGATGGCGCGCGATGTGGCCGATCTCACGTTGGCCCTACGGCTCATGGGCACGGTGCCCCACCCGCGCTTGCCATCGCCCCCGCCGCTGGGCGACCCGGACGCCGTGGATGTATCGAAGCTGCGGCTGGGGTTCTTCACCTATGACGGGCTCATGCGACCATCGCCCGCTGTTGCGCGCGCAGTGCGCGAGGCCGCAGACATGCTGCGCGCCGCAGGCGCGCAGGTGATCGAATGGGAGCCGCCCGATCTCCGCCAGGCCGAAGCCCTCTACATACGCCTGCTCACCGCCAACGGCGCATCAGTCTTTCGCGCGGCTTTGGCGCACGACAAGCCTGAACCCCAACTCGCCTTGCTGTATTGGCTGGCGCGGCGCTCGCCACGGACAGTCAAGCGCTTCCGGCATGTGCTGGCTACCCTGCGCCAGATGAATTTCGCTCGACAGCTCGACAGCATCGGCTTCACCGCCGAGGACATCCCACGCTTGACCGATGCAGCGGAAGCCTATCGTCGCACCTTCGCAACAGCCATGGACCACGCCGACGGCGGTCCGCTGGACGGGGTGCTGAGTCCGGCTTGCTTCTCGCCCGCTTGGCCGCACGGCGCCAGCCGGGAGCTGATCACCGGCGGCGCATATTCCATCGTCTATAACTTGCTGGGCTATCCGGCAGGCGTTGTCCCGGTGACCCGTGTGCGACCCGATGAAGCGATCGTGCGGCCGCTTTCGCCAGACGTGGTGGACATAGCCGCGCGCCGCGTGGACATCGGCAGCGCCGGCCTGCCGGTGGGCGTGCAGGTAGCCGCGCGACCATGGCAGGAGCACGTCGCGCTGGCCGTCATGAAGGTCATCCAGGACGCAGCCCGCAAACGCGCCGACTACCCAACGACGCCTGTGGTCTGAGCTTGCCGCCGCGAATGGAGACCCAAGCACCAGACCTTCGGCGCGCCCCCGGCCTCTTCAACGTTCACCCAGTTGAGCGCTGACGGCTCGGATGTGCTCCGGCGTCGTGCCGCAACAGCCGCCGATGATCGTCGCGCCCAGGTCGCGCCATTCGCGCGCGGCTTCGGCGTAGGCGTCCGGCGAAACCGCGTTCGTCAACGTCCAACCCACGCCCTCATCCACGTGGCCAACGTTGGCGTATGCGCCCAGGGCGACGTGAGACGGCGCAACGCTTCGCAGCAGCTTCAACGCCGGAGCAACCTGTTTGACCGGAATGCAGTTGACCAGGATAGCCCGCGGCTTGAACGGCAGCACGGCGCGAACAGCATCGGGCAGCAACTCCCCGCTCAACAGGCGATTTTCATCGTCCAGTGTGAAGCTCACCCACAACGGTTTGCCGGTGGTATGTGCGGCGCGCGCAGCGGCGACGGCTTCACGAATCGTGTTCTGCGTCTCGACCAGGATCAAATCCACGCCGGCAGCGGCCAGGTTGTGCGCCAGGCTGGCGTGCTCCTCGGCCAACTCGGCGTCGCTGGGTACGAGTTCGGGCGAATAGCAATCCTCGACGGGAGCGATGCTGGCGGCGACTAGGATGGGCAGATCGGCAGCCGAGGAGCCAGCGGGAGCGCAACCCTGCCCCTGTCGCCATTCCATCACCGCGCGCCGCGCCAGCGCGACTGCCCGGAAGGTCAATTCGCGCGCGCGATGGGCGATGCCGGCTTTGGCCAGTGCGCGCACGTTGGTGCGGAAGGTGTTCGTGGTGATGACGCGCGCGCCGGCATCGAGGTAATCGCGGTGAATTTGCACCACGACATCCGGCGCAGCATCAAGCGCAATCGCCGACCACAGCGGCAGCGACGTATCCACGCCGCGCCGGGTCAGCTCCGTGCCCATCGCCCCATCGAGGATGATCGTCACATCATCATTCTAAAGCAGCGGCCCCGCTCCCGTGGTTCAATTGCGGTATGCACGACGTAGCGATCATTGGCGCCGGCCCAGGCGGCTCGGCAACGGCGCACTATCTGGCGCAGCGCGGCGTGGACGTGTTGCTGCTGGACAAGGCCGACTTCCCACGCGACAAGACCTGCGGCGACGGGCTCACGCCGCGGGCGGTGAGTGTGCTGCAAGACATGGGGGTGGTCGAGGAACTCCGGCGCGTCGGTCACATCATCCGGCGCTTCGAAGTGTTCGCGCCGAACCACTGCTCGACCGCCGACGCGCTCACCATGCCCAATGGCCTGCCCGACTTTGCGCTGGTCGTACCGCGTCTCACGCTCGATCATCTACTTCTCCAGCGAGCCATTTGCAGCCATGCGCGCTTCGAGCCGCGCGTGCACGTGAGCGCCCTGCACATCGAGGAGTCGAACGGCACGCCACACGTCAAGCTCCAGGGCGAACGCGACGGACGGCGCGTCTGCTTTGGGGCACGCCTGGCGGTGATCGCTACGGGTGCGAACACCGGCTTGCTGCTGCGCACCGGCATCTTGCGCGCTCCACCCAGGGTCATGGTCGCCGCACGCGCTTACTTCGAAAATATCCGCGGGTTGACCGACGCCTGGACGCTGCGCTTCGACGGCGCACCTCTGCCGGGCTACGGCTGGGTATTCCCTATCGCTTCGGATGTGGCCAATGTCGGCGTCGGATACTTCAAACACGATCGGAAGGCATCGGCGTTGGGCTGCTTCGAGTCCTTCCGCCGGTCACCGGCCATGCAGCGATTGCTGGAGGGCGCAACGCAGGCCGGCCCGGTGCGCGGTTATCCGCTCCGCGAAGACTTCCTCACGTCGCCGACCTTCGGCGAGCGCGCGCTGCTGGTGGGTGAAGCTGCCGGGCTCGTCAACCCACTCACCGGCGAAGGCATTGACTACGCGCTGGAGTCGGGCCGCATCGCTGCCGACCACGCCTATAGCATGCTCGAGTGCGGCCGTTTCACGCCTCAGCAACACGCCGCATACGACCGCGCCCTGCGCGAGCGCTTCCAGGCGTTGTTCGAGTTCTGCGCCTGGGTGCGCCGGTGGTGCCTGCATCCGATCGCACTCAACGCGCTGGTGGCTATGGCGAACCGGCGGAACGACCTGCGCAAAAAACTGATGAACGCGGTGCTCGGCGGCGCGCCCATCCGCGGCAAGCCAACCGTGGGGCGCGTGATCCAGGCGCTGGTCGGGCGGTAGAAGCCAACGGCTTAAGCAAGCTGATCGCATACGCTGCCGACCGCTTCGGCGCCTGCGCTCAGGCCGACGCGACCGCCGAACCGGCCGATGGCAGCGAGACGCCCACCTTATCCGCTCTTATCGCGATCGGCAGCGTCCGACGACTGCGATGCGGATGCCATACGCACATGCGGATAGCTCAGCTCGCGAAGCTGGGCGCGCAAGCGATCTATCTCTTCCGCCACATCTTCGCCATATTCGATAAGCTGTCGTTTGCGCTGCGCCAGCTCGCCCGCCAGGTGGTAAAACGATTTGCCGAGCCGCGGCGCGCTGCGCGATTTTGCATTCCCCCGTACGCCCGAGAGGGCGGCGTAGGTTTCCGGGGTGATGACATCCGGCGACTCATCGGCGAGGTAGGCCTTGAACATCTGACGGTCGCGACGCGCACTCAGCCAGCGCAAGCCCAACATCAGCACGATCAGCAACCCATAGTTCAGGGCGGTGACCAGCAGCGTCGAACCGCTGCTCGCCTCAACCAGTGTGACGGACGTGTTGTGGATCGCGTGCACGGCAATCGCTGCCGCCCAGCCCAGCGCGATGCTCCAGAGTGCGCGCAACCGCGACGGGGCATGGCGCGCAACGCCAAAGCCCAAGCCGATGAGCGAGGTGTAGAAGCCGTGCATAAAGCCAAACACGATCACACGCAAGACGAACAACTCAATCCAGTCCGCCAACCCACCGGTGTTTGCCAGGTAGAGGACGTTCTCGACGTAGGCGAAGCCGAAGCCTACCGTCGAGCCGTACACGATGCCATCTACCCAGCCGTCGAACTCGCGCCGACGCCAGAGGTAAAGCGCAGCGACCGCCAATCCTTTGGCCAGCTCCTCCGTCAACGGCGCGAAGACGATCGAAGTGGCCGCCATGGATGCCGGCTCACCCCACAAGTACGACACCGGCAACGAGAAGATCAATTGCAGGACAAGCGAGATGAACGCCGCCGGGAGCGCGCCCCACAAGAACGCAGCGATGAGGTACTTGGCAGGTTCCTGTTCGAAGCGATCTATGCCGTGCACCAGGCGCGCATACCCGTAGGTGGGAATCGCGATGAAAAGAGCCGAAAGCCAGACCGGCACAGCGCACCCATTATACTGAGCATCGCCCGTACTCGCATTTCGCTATCTCTGAATCTCTGAGGTTCCTTGTGTCTGACTTCCGTCAACAGCACGTGATCCGGGCCAGCGACATCGGCCAGTATGCCTACTGCGCGCGCGCGTGGTGGCTTATCAGCGTGGTCGGCGCGCCTTCGGCGAACGCGGCCGAGCTACAGCGCGGCGCAGCGATGCACCGCCGCCACGGACGGGCGACGTGGCTATCCGGCGTGTTAGTCATCGCCGCAGCGGCGCTAGCCGGGCTGGCGCTCCTCATCCTCATCGCCAGCATCATCGCCCGATGAGCCTTCGGCCTATGCTCCCCCGTCGGATGGCGATGCGGGTCGTGCTCATCGCCACGGCGATCGCGCTGCTGCCGGCGCACGCCCAATCACCTGCACCGACGCGATCGGCGCGCCCCCGCGTCATGGTCGCGCTGGTTTTCGGCCAATCGAACGCCGGCAACTGGGGCGAGAGCCGGCGCACCGCCGGGCCGCGTGTGCTCAGCTTCTTCCGCGGGCGCTACAGCCGCGCCCGCGACCCCTTGCCCGGCGCAGACGGCAACGGCGGCAGCGTGTGGACTCGACTCGGCGATCGAATCATCGCCGCCAGGCTCTACGATCGCGTGGTGTTCGTGCCGGCCTCGATCGGCGCGACAGAGATCGCGCAGTGGGCGCCGGGGGGCATCTTGCACAAAGACTTGCTGCGCAACGTTCGCGAAGCTCAGCAGGCCCGGCTGGTCTTCACCCACCTGCTGTGGCATCAGGGCGAGAGCGACGCTGCGTTGGACACGCCGGCAGAGGACTACCAACAACGCTTTCGGGCCATGCTGAAGGCCATCCGCGCGCTGGGCGTGGATGCGCCGGCGTTCGTGGCAATCGCTACGCGCTGCGGCCAGTATCTCCCCCACGAGACGATCCGCACCGCCCAGATTGGGCTGGCCGATCCCAAGCTGGGCATCTTCCCCGGGCCGGACACCGATCAGCTTGGACCAGAATATCGCTACGACGGCTGTCACTTCTCCGACGCCGGTTTGGAAGCACATGCCGAGATGTGGCTGCAGGTGATTCGGGAGCACAAGGGCAAAATGGAAGCGACGCAACGCCGGCCCGGCTGACACGCGGGTGTGATTAGAATCGCCCCGCAATGCGCCTGAAGACTCTCACGCTCAACGGCTATAAAACCTTTGCCAGCAAGACGCGCTTCGAGTTCGGCGAAGGCATCACCTGCATCATCGGGCCCAACGGAAGCGGCAAGAGCAACATCGCCGACGCCATCCGCTGGGCGCTGGGCGAACAACAGTTCTCCTTGTTGCGTGGCAAGAAGACCGACGACATGATCTTCGCCGGCAGCGCTCGGCGCCCCCGCGCTAGCATGGCGGAGGTCATCCTCACCTTCGACAATAGCGATGGCTTCTTCCCGATCGAGTTCAGCGAGCTGGAGATCGGCCGGCGGGCCTACCGCGATGGCACCAACGAATACGTGCTCAACGGCAACCGCGTGCGCTTGCGCGACGTGACCGATCTGCTGGCCCACAGCGGTTTAGCTGAACGCACCTACACGGTGATCGGCCAGGGCCTGGTAGACGAGGCGCTGGCGCAAAAGCCGGAAGAGCGCCGGGCGCTGTTCGAAGAAGCCGCCGGCATCGCCGGCTATCGCGACCGGCGCGAGGACGCCCTGCGTAAGCTGGAAGAGACCAACCACAACCTGGCGCGCGCCCGCGATATCCTCAACGAGATCACGCCGCGCCTGAAGCAGCTCGAACGGCAGGCCGAGCGCGCGCGCCAGCATCGCGCGCTGGCCGACGAATTGAATCAGCTTGCCCGCATGTGGCTGGGCTACCACTATCGGCGCATCCGATCGGCCATCGAAATGGCTGCCGCCGCCCAACGCGACGCGCAACGCGCTGTCGCCGAGGCGCTGGATGCGATCCGCACACTGGATGAACGCAGCGTCGCATTGCGCGAGGCGCGCCGGACGCTCCAGATGCGCTTGGCCGAGATGCATGCCCGGCGCGACGCGACGCGCCAGGCCGCCGAGGTTGCATCGCGCGAACTGGCCGTGATGCGCGAGCGCGTCGCCGCGCTGGGAGGGCAGGCCGCCGAAGCCCAGCGCGAACTGGACGAGTCGGCTGCTGCAGTGGATGCGCTCACCGCGCGCGTTGACGAGGCGCAGGCCGCCCTGGCGGCGGCGCAGGCCGCCTGCCGGGAGCGTCAACGTGAGCTTGAACTCGCTGAGATGGCTGCGTCTGAGCAGCAGCACGAGCGCGCCGTGCTGGAAAGAGGACGCGCCGAGGCGGAGCAGCGCCTGAGCGAAGCCGGCGACGCCGTGCAGGCAGCGCGCGACCACATCGCCGGCCTGCGCGCCCGACAAGATGCACTGCGACAACAACTCGACACGCTGTCCAGGCGCGCGGCCGACCTGAGCGCACAGCGCGAAGCGGAGTTAGCCGCGCTGGACGAGATGCATTCGGCCATGGAACGCGAGGCATCGCAGATGAACCTGTTCGAGGCGCAGTACGAGTCGGCGGTGCAAACGCTTGAGTCGGCGCGGGCATCGTTGGAACAAGCGCAGTCGGTTCTGGCCGCGGCAGAGGCAGAAGAGCGGTTGACCTCGCGCATGACGCTCTTCGCCGACATGCGCGCCCGGGCTGCCCGCAGCGCCGATGAGCTGGCCGCCATGGCAGCGCAGGCCGATCTGCCCGGCGCGCGCGGCGCGCTCTCGTCGTTCATCCAGATCGCGCCGGATGACCAAAAGGCTGTCGAGGCGGCGCTGGGCGAGTTGCTCGGCGCTGTCGTCATCGCGTCCGACCGGCCGGAGGAGGGCGAAGCCGGCTTGACGCGCCTGCGCGCCTGGCTCGTCGAGCAAGCATCCGGCCGGCTCGCCGTGATCCTGACCCACGCGCTGCGCGCCTTTGACGACGAACCGGATGCAGAGGATCGAATCTTGAGCGAGCGCGCCCGCGCATGCCACGCCCGCCCACTGCTCGACGCGATCGGCGCCCCGGCGTGGATAAAACCGGCCCTGCGCATCATCGCCGGCCGAATGTTCATCGCGCGTGACCTGGACGCCGCGCGCACGCTGGCCGCGCAGTTGCCCGCCGGCTGCCTATGCGTGACGCGCGACGGCGAAGTAGCCCACGCCATCGGCACGTTGTCGCTATCGGCCGGCGCGCGCTCGCCCATCGTCCCCAGCATGGAAGGCGAGGCGCTGACCGCGCCGGACTACGAAACCGCGCTGGCCAACCTCGAGCGCGCCCGACAACATCGCGACCAGGCGCAGCACGAATTTGAAGCGGCGCGTCGCCTCTTGGCACAAACCAGCCAAGCGCGCGACCTCTTCAACCGCGAAAGCGCCAACCGGCGCAACCGCATCGAGGCGATGCAGCGCAAGATCAGCTTGTTGGAGGAATCTCTGGCTGCGCTGGCCGGCGACATGCAACGCCTGACCGAAGAGGTCGAGTCGCTCGACCGGCAACTGACGGAGGCCCGCGACGCGCTCGCCCAGCGCGAAGCAACCCTCGCCCAAGCGCAGCAGGCGCTGCGCGAACTGGACGCCCGCCTGAACGAGCAGCTCCAAAGCGGCTGGCTGGAGTCGCTCACGGCCGCACAAGCGATGCTCGCGGCCGCGCAAGGCGCGCTGCAAAACGCCGAATCGCTCAGCCGTGAACGCGCTACGGCGCACGCCGAGGCGCTGGCGCAGCGCGAAACACGCGCACGCCGCCTGGCCGAACTGACCGCGCAACTGCAAGCGGCTGAGGCTACGCTTCAACACATGGCCGACACGGTCGCTCAGACAGAAGCCGCTTGGCGCGAGGCCGACGCCGAGATCGCGCCGTTACAAAGCGAGATCGCCGCAGTCGAGGCGCAACTCGCCGAGTTGGATGAGCACCGGCGAGCTGCCGAACGCACGCTGCGCGAGCGCGAATCCCACCTGAACGCGATCACGCTGGAACTGGCGCGACACAACGATGAGTTGGAGAATTTGCGCCAACGCGCCCTAGTCGAAGTTGAGCACGAAGCCCCGAAACCGGAACAAGCAGAGGACGCCGCAAGCGCCGACGGGATAGCCGCAAACCCGGCGCACATCCTGGAGACGTTGCCTTTCGTCGAAGCATTGCCCACCGGCATCGAGGAACGCATCGCCCAATTGCGCGGTCAGATCAAACGCCTGGGCGCAATCAACTACGAGGCGCAGGCCGAGCTCGAGGCATTGAGCGAGCGGCACCGCTTCATCACCACGCAATGCGACGACCTGGAGAAAGCCTCGGCGTCGCTGCGGCAGGTGATCGCCGAGCTGAACGACGTGATGAAAGACACCTTTCGCCAGACGTTCGAGGCGATCGCCAACGCCTTCCAGAACACATTTAAGACGTTGTTCGGCGGCGGCCAAGCGCGGCTCGCGCTCGTCAACCCAGACAACATTGACGAATGCGGCGTGGAAATCCACGCCCAACCGCCCGGCAAGCGCCCGCAATCGTTAGCGTTGCTCTCTGGCGGTGAGCGCTCGCTCACCGCGACGGCGCTCCTGTTCGCCATCCTACAGGTGAAGCCGACGCCATTCTGCGTGCTAGACGAGGTGGACGCCGCGCTGGACGAGTCGAACGTCGGGCGCTTCCGTGCGATGCTGGAGAGCCTGAGCAACGGCACGCAGTTCATCATCATCACCCATAACCGGCGCACGGTGGAAGCTGCGACGACGATCTACGGCATCAGCATGGGCGCCGATGGCGCCAGCACCGTGCTGAGCCTGCGGCTGGACGAAGTCAAGCTCGCCGACGGACACCGCACATGAAGACGGACGTTATCGTCATCGGCGCCGGCATCGGCGGGTTAAGCGCCGCCATCCGGCTGGCCGCACACGGCTACCGGGTCACGCTCCTCGAAAAGCTCGATCGCCCCGGCGGCAAGATGGGCGAGGTGCGCGCAGAGGGATTCCGCTGGGACACCGGCCCGTCGGTCATCACCATGCGACACGTCTATGAGGGACTGTTTGCCGATGCCGGGCGCGACTTGCGCGACTACCTCGATCTCGTCCCGCTACAGCCGATCACGCGCTACTTTTGGCGCGATGGCGCAACAATTGACGCCGTGGCTGACGAGGAAGCCATGTGCGAGAACATCCGGCGCGCCTTCGGCCCGCGCGATGTGGATGGCTACCGCCGCTTCATGCGTTACACCCGGCGTCTTTACGAGGTGGTGAGCGGTCCCTTCCTCTATCGGCAAAAGCCCACGCTGCGCGACTTAGCATCGCTGCCGGTGGGCGATGTGCTGAGGATTGATGCGCTGCGCACGATGCACCAGGCCATCCGTGCGCACTTCCGCGATCCGCACCTGGTGCAGCTCTTCGACCGCTTCGCCACCTACAACGGCTCATCGCCCTATCGCGCGCCGGCCACGCTCAACGTGATCGCCTACGTGGAGATGGCGCAGGGCGCATGGTATCCGCGCGGCGGCATCTTCCGGCTTGCGCGAGCCTGGGAACGGTTGGCCAGCGAGCTGGGCGTGGAGCTGCGCTACAACAGCCCGGCGCAGGAGATCTGCATCGCATCCGGCAGGGCCTGTGGCGTGCGGCTGATGAGCGGAGAGACCATCCGCGCCGACGCAGTCGTATGCAATGTGGACTACACCTGGGCGCGTGAGACGTTGATTCCAGACCGCGCGCGCCGCAAAGACACGCCCGAACCCTCCTGCAGCGGCTTTGTGCTCCTGCTCGGCATCCGCGGAGCGCACGACGCGTTGGCGCACCACAACATCTTCTTCACCCCAGATTACCGGCGCGAGTTCGACGACATCTTCGTCCGGCGCATCGCGCCGCGCGATCCGACGCTCTACGTGTGCATCACCAGCAAGACCGACCCCGATCACGCGCCGCCGGGCTGCGAGAACTGGTTCGTGCTCATCAACGCGCCTTACCTGAGCGAAGCCTATGACTGGCGAGCCGAGGCCGAGCGCTACGCGCAGCACATCAAAGGATTGCTGGTGGCCAACTTGGGGCGCATTGCTCCGCTATCGGACGCGCAAGGGCTGGTGCAGGTGGAACGCCGGCTCACGCCGTTAGACTTGCAGGCGACCTACGGCGGCCATCAGGGCGCGATCTATGGCTTCTCATCAAACACGCGCACAGCGGCATTCATGCGGCCGGGCAACCGAGACGGCACGATCGGCCGGCTCTACTTCGCCAGCGGCAGCGTGCACCCCGGCGGCGGCGTGCCGTTGGTCACGCTGTCGGGCATTGCAGCGGCGCAGTGCGTCGAAGAGGACTCGCAATAAGCAGCCGCCGGCCTGGCTGAGCGCTAGAAGCGCACTCGATCGTCCCGCAGGTCGTCTCCGACGGCGCTCGGTTCAAGCGACGCCTCGATCTCCTGCGCCTCGCCCGACTCGCCGATGAGGTAGAAGCGGCGCTGTGTTGCGGGCAACACATACTCCGGCGCAGCATCGGGCGCGCGAAACTGCGGGGCCGGCGATGGCGTGCGAATGTCGTAGGACACATCGGACGGCGTCGGCATCACCCAATACGGCGGCGGGCTAGGCGGCATATAGGCGTACCGTGGCCGGTCATAGCGCTCGCGGCCGGCGTCATCGCGCTGCCGGAAGATGATGATGACGACCAGCAGCGTAAGCGAAGCAAGCATGAGCAGGGCGATGAACATGCCGAACAAGAGCGAGACGGCGAACAAGTCGATGCGCGAGCCGACGAACGCCGCGAGGACAGCCGAAAACGTCACCAGGCTTACAGCGGCCGCTTTGTTGAGTCTATCCATGTCGCCCTCTCAGATTGGCATCGCTGCTTGGAAGCGGATCACTCGCCCGGACGCGACTGCGATGAAATCGCCGTTGCCCATCAGCTTCTCCGCGCCGGTGGCGGGCATCCCGGCCGCCACGCGCGCGTCGTCCGCCGACACGACGCGCCCCACCAACCGCAGCGGCAGATTCGCCTTCAACAATGTGCCGATCACCCGCGCGGAAGGCTTCTGCGTGCAAGCGATCAGGTGAATCCCGGCTTCGCGCCCGCGCTGGGCGATGCGTGTAAGCAGATCGGTGATGCGCGCGCCGCCCGCCTGCACCAAGTCTGCCATCTCATCCACATAGACCGCGATGCGAGGCTGTGGGTCGCTCAGGTTCGTCCGCCGCTCCATCACATCCACCACGCGCATCAGGGCCGCGTTTGCCTCGTCCGGCGTGTGCGCCACGCCGAGAAGCATGTGGCGTTCCACCGCTCGCGAAAACGCCGCATCGTGGCTGCGCTTGGGATCCAGGATGACCAGGCCGAATTGGCTGGGACGATGGAATCGGCAGAGGCTGATCAAGATGCTGCGCGCGAGCGAGGTCTTGCCCGAACCGGTGGCGCCAGCAATCAGGATGTGAGTCACCTCGGGCGAGGACAGACAAGCCATCAACGTTGCGCCGTCCTCGGCCAGGCCGAGCACGGCCGTATACGGCGGAACATCCCTGACCGACGCCATCAGCGTCGTCAAGCGCACCGGCGCGCGCGTCTCGCGCGGAATCTGGATGGCCAGATGAGCGCCGCTCTGCGTAATGCGGACGTTTGCGTTACCCAGGGCCAGGGCCAGATCGGCCTGGAGGGCTCTGACCTGGTTCACCTTCGTCCCCGGCGCAGGCTGCAACAGCATCTCGACGAAGCCGGGCAACACTTTGCCGCCCACAACGGCAACCGGCGCTTTGCGTTCGCGCAACACCGCTTCGATCTGATCGGCAGTCTGGTATAGCTTGCGATACATCCCGGAGCCATCCTGTAAATTGAGTGTTCTTCACATCAAATTATCTAGAACATGTGTTCTAGCGTCAAGTGTCACCGGCGAAATCCTCGAATTTTGGAAAAGCCGCGCACAGGTTGCGATTTCGCGCCGGACGCCCAATACAATTGCCGTATGCCGCGTGCAACTGCTCGCCACCCGCTTATCGTGGATGCGCATCTCGACATCGCCTACAACGTGCTCTACAAACAGCGCGACTACCGTCGCTCGGCCCTCACGACGCGCGCGATCGAGCGCAACAGCCCGGTCGAGAAACAATCCGGCCAATGCACGGTCGGCCTGCCGGACATGATCCGCGGGCGCGTCGGGCTATGTTTTGGCACAATCTTCGTCGAGCCGTATTCGCGCAAGCTGGGCGAAGGCTGGCCGGCCTATCGCGACGCGCGCGAAGCGCACACCTTGGGCATGGCACAACTGGATTTTTACCGGCGCTGGGCCGAGGCGTACCCCTCTGTGACGCTGGTGACGACGCAGAGGGAGCTGGCGGCCGTCTGCCGGCGATGGGGTGTCGAGGAGAGCCGTGAGGCATCTTCGGTCGGCTCCCGATTCTCGACGCCCCACTGCGTCGGCATCGTGCTGCTCATGGAAGGCGCCGACCCGATCTTGGAGCCGAAGGAGCTGGAGCGCTGGTACGAGCGCGGGCTGCGCATCGTCGGGCCGGCTTGGGACACGACGCGTTACGCCGGTGGCACGTGGAGCGGCGGGCGGCTGAGCAAGCTTGGCCGTGAGCTGCTGGATGTGATGGCGCAATTCGGCGTCATCCTCGACGTCAGCCACATGTCACACGCGTCGCTCTACGAAGCGCTGGACGCCTTCGAGGGCCGCCACGTCATCGCCAGCCATAGCAACCCCTACCGCTACGCGCCGACGCCACGCCACCTGCCAGATAGGGCCATCGAGATGATCGCTGAGCGCGGCGGCGTGATCGGCGTGGTGCTCTACAACCGCTTTCTCAAGAAGGATTGGAGCGGCAAGAAGGAAGATGTGACGCTCGATGACGTGGTGCGCATGGTTGATCACATCTGCCAGGTGACCGGCAGCGCCGACCACGTCGGCATCGGCAGCGATTACGACGGCGGGCTGGGCTACAACGATATCCCGCGTGAGCTGAACACCATCCGCGACCACTACAAGATCGGCGACGCACTGCTCGAACGCGGCTTCACCGAGCAACACGTGGCACAGATCATGCGCGGCAACTGGCTGCGCATCCTGCGCGAGGCGCTGCCAACGTAGGGTAAATTACGAATCATCAGTCGTGATTGATGATTGACGACTGGGGATTAGAGATTGGAGATTGAAGGTCGCCTCGATTACATCATCGCCGGGGCAGGCGCCGCGGGGCTGAGCCTAGTCTATTACCTGAACCAAGTCGGCCTGACCGACCGGCGCATCTTGCTGCTCGACCGCGCGCCGAAGACGGCAAATGACCGCACGTGGTGCTTTTGGGAAGTCGGCGAGGGCATCTTTGAGCCGATCGTCTTCCGCCGATGGGAGCACCTGGCCTTCCACGGCGAAGGCTTCTCCACCGTGCTGGAGATCGCGCCCTATCGTTACAAGATGATCCGCGGGACAGACTTCTATCGCTTCATGGACCAGTGGCTGGACGCGCAGCCAAACGTTGCGCGTGCCTACGCCGAAGTGACGAGCGTGACCAGCGATGGTGATGAAGCCATCGTGCGCACGCGCGACGGACACACCTATCGCGCCGCGTGGGCCTTCAACAGCATCTTGTTCGATCCACCGGTTCGGCGAACAACATACCATTACCTGCTCCAGCACTTCCTGGGCTGGGTGATCTACACGCCGGCGCGCGCGTTCGATCCGCAGATTGCGACGCTGATGGACTTTCGCGTGGATCAAGCAAGCGACACGCGCTTCGTCTATGTGCTGCCGCTCGATGCGCATACGGCGCTGGTGGAATACACCGTGTTTTCGGGTGAGCTACTCCCCCGCGCCGAATATGTCCGGCAACTGGCCGGGTACATCAACGACCGCTTGCGAATCGCCGACTACGAGGCGCAGCACGAAGAGTTCGGCGTGATCCCGATGACCGACGCGCCCTTCCCCGCCCGGCACGGCGCGCGTGTGATCAACATCGGCACGGCCGGCGGCTGCACCAAGCCCAGCACGGGCTATACCTTCCAGCGCATCCAGCGACACGCGCGGCGCATCGCGCAGGCGCTCAAGGCAACCGGCCGTCCCCACGTCGCAACGCCGCTGCTCCACAGGCGCTATGAGTTGTTCGATAGCGCGCTGCTGAACGTGCTGGACGAGGGGCGCGAACGCGGCCGGCGTGTGTTCACCGACCTGTTCGCGCGCAACCCGCCCCAGCGCGTGTTTCGCTTCCTGGATGAGGACACGACGCTGCTGGAGGACCTACAAGTGATGAGCAGCGTGAACATCCCTGTATTCATGGCCGCGACGGCCGACGCGCTGCGCCGCCGGCTTGCCCCGCCTAGAAGTCACCCGCTTTCACATACGGATAGCTCCACAGGATGACCTGCACGATCACCGATTTCAGCCAGGCTTGATACATGCCCTCCACGTCGGCAGGGCTGTGACCTTTCTTGGCCAGGAAGGGCTTGAGCGTGAAGGTGATCGGGTAGATGAACGCCGGCAGGTAGCGATAGCTGACGTTCTCTACCGAGCGTGCGCCGTCGGTCTTGTTTTTAGCCGAGCGATGATGCCGCCGGCCGATCTCGAACTGATAGTCCAGCCAGGCTTGATCGTAGTTGGCAGAAGCGGTATCGAGGATCCACCGGCCGAATCGCTTGCGCACGGCAGCCAAGTAATCACCTAGCGGCGCGCCAGTGGCCTTGTCCGTGAAGTAGTACACCAGGTGCGGATGCGAGGCGACGAACCCATACCACACGTCCAGCACGGCCTCGATCTGATCGGCCAGCACGTCGCGCGACATGCGCAGGTATTTCACGTCCTCGTCGGAGAACAGGACGGCGGTTTTGATCTTCTCGAACTCCTCCAGGCTGATCGGCGCGCGCGGCACAGCCGGCGTGCCATAGGTGTAACCGGCAATGGCAGTTTGCGTCATAGCGTTCACCCCTGTTGTTAAAATCTCCGTGCAATAGCTTAACGAGATGTGCCGACGATTCAAGCAGGCACAAATCGGTAACCTAGGCACAAAACGGTAAGGATTGGCCAGATGAACACGACCACGACCGCGAACCCCACCCAGCACACGCCGGTCAGCCGGATGGTGGAGGATGTCGTCGGCTGCAAATGGTCGCTGGCGATCTTGCAGCACGTGCGCCGAGGCGTATGCCGGCCAGGTGCGTTGGAGCGCAACATCCCCGGTCTGACGACCAAGGTGATGAACGAGCGGCTGAAGAAACTGGTCAGCTACGGCATCCTCGAACGGTCGGCGTATCCGGAGGTGCCACCGCGCGTCGAGTATCGCCTCACGCCGTTCGGTGAGAAATTCATGGTGATCCTCGATGCCATTGAGCAACTGGAGGCGGAGACGCAATGAAACGCGTACAAAGCGATCACCTGCACTTGCCAAGTTGCCATAGGTCAACTAAAAGTATTGTGCTATGGCAACCATCACGAACAAACGGCCCACCCTCGGTGTCATCGTCGGCAACCGCGGGTTTTTCCCCAAACATCTATGCGTCGAAGGCCGCAAGGCCGTGCTCAACACGCTGAGCGAGCTGGGCATCGAGGCGGTGATCGCGCCGGAGGATGCGACGGCTTACGGCTCAGTGGAGAGCATGAACGAAGCGCGGCTCTACGCCGACCTGTTCCGGCAACACCGCGACGACATTGACGGCATCCTGGTCACCCTGCCCAACTTCGGCGACGAGCGCGCCGTCGCCAACACGATCCGCTGGGCCGACCTGGGCGTGCCGGTGCTGGTGCACGCGTTCAACGACGACGCCGCCAAAATGACCATCGCCGACCGGCGCGATAGCTTCTGCGGCAAAATGAGCGTGTGCAACAACCTGGCGCAGTACGGCATCCCGTTCTCGCTCACAACGCTGCACACGTGCGACCCAACCAGCGAGCACTTCAAGGCCGACCTGCGCAACTTCGTCGGCACGTGTCGGGTGGTGAGGGGCTTGAAGCACGCCCGCGTGGGCGCGCTCGGCGCGCGCCCGCAAGCATTCAACACCGTGCGCTACAGCGAGAAGTTGTTCGAGCGGAGCGGCATCAGCGTCGAGACGCTGGACCTGAGCGAAGCCTTCGGGCGCATTGCCAAGCTGCGCGACGACGATCCGGCGGTGAAGGCGTATCTCGACCGCATCCGCGCCTACGCCAAGGTCGGCCCGAACGTGCCGGCGGAGGCGCTGACCAAGATGGCCAAGCTCGGCGTGGTCATTGAGCGCTGGATGGACGACACGCAGCTCGACATGACGGCCATCCAATGCTGGACCGCGATGGAGGAATACTTCGGCGTGGTGCCATGCACAATCATGAGCATGATGAGCGACCGGCTACAAAGCAGCGCATGCGAGACCGACGTGGCCGGCGTGGTCGGCATGTATGCCATGGCGCTGGCCAGCGGCAAACCCAGCGCGCTGGTGGACTGGAACAACAACTACGGCGAGGATCCCAACAAGGCGGTGGTCTTCCACTGCTCCAACTTACCCGCGCAGGTGTTCACCGACATCCCGGTGATGGATTACCAGGAGATCATCGCCGGCACGGTGGGTGCCGAGAACACCTACGGCACGATGTATGGCCGGGTGAAAGCCGAGCCCTTTACTTTCTGCCGTGTGAGCACCAACGACGCCAAGGGGCGCATCGAAGCCTACGTAGGCGAAGGCGTGGCGACCGACGATCCACTCAACACCTTCGGCGGCTATGGCGTCGTGCAGGTGGAGAACTTGCAAGCGCTGCTGCGCTATATCTGCGAAAACGGCTTTGAGCACCATGTGGCCATGAACATGAGCCGCTGCGCCGACGCTGTCGCCGAAGCGCTGGGCAAGTATCTCGGCTGGAGCGTATACCGGCACCGGTAGGATTGGATTGGAAAGGGGCGATCGCGTGCGATCGCCCCTAGTCATGATCCTCGGCCAGCAGCATCATATTGCGGAATTTGAGCGCCTCGATGTTGCGCTCGATGTTGCCGCAGCCGCCTTCGCCGCTGGGCCGCACGTGCGCCGCCACGCGCTCTTCGATCCCCTTCCACGCATACGGGTCCACTCCCGCAATCATCACGATGTCGCGATAATCAAGGCCGGCGATTGAGCCGTAGGGCTTGTCGCCCCAATGCCAGGGCAACAGCGACTCGGCGCTCATGTAGTGGTTCACCAGCGCGCGCCGGTAGCCGCTGCGGGCATAGTTCGGCAACGAGCGGTGCAGGAGATAACCGTTGAAGAACACGATGCTGCCGGCCTTCACCTCGACCGGCACGGCGTCGGCGTCCGTATAGGGAAACATGGTCGCCTCGCCGGCGCAGTCGAAGCGCGGGTCGCGCTGTTGATGCTGTGGCCAGAGGATGCCGTGCTTGTGCGAGCCGGGGATCACCCACAGGCAACCGTTCTCGACCGTGGCGTCATCCATGGCGATCCATGCGCCGGTCAGCGAACGATCGCGCGTAGGGATGTAGAACTCGTCCTGGTGCCAGGCCTGGCCTGGCTTGCCGCTGGCCTTGATGAATAGCATGCTCTGCATGCACTTGACATTCGGGCCGATCACGCGCGTGAGCACCTCGACGATCGCCGGCAACGACAGCGCGTCATACATCACCCTGGATAGCTTGTGCGGGAAGTGGATGCACAAGTAGCGGCGCATGACATCGTCGTCGCTTTCATTCGGATCGGCCGGCGTGACGCCCTTGATCGGCCCTCGATCGCCACGGCACAACGCAACGGTCTCGCGGATCAGACCGTGCAACACATCGGGATTGGCGCCGTCCTCGATCACCAAAAAGCCGTTGTCCTTGTAAAACTGCGCCTTGTCGGGCGTCATCGGTAGGTTGAACCAGCCCGCCGGCTGCCCGGCTTGCCACGAGCCGAAGGGCGGGAAGGGCAGGCGTGGGTCGAGCGAATCGGTTTGTGTTTCTCGCATGGACATGCGAGACTTAATAGCGCGTTTCCCACTCGTGCGCCATGTCTGCGCTGATTCAGAATTTATCCAGCGTTCATCGCATCTGCACCACGGGCACGGTCACGTTTGGAGACGTGACCTACCGGCCGGGCGGACAGTGCGGGCCGCGCGTGCAGCAGGACTTCCAACTGGTCGCCGTCTACGAGGGCGAAGCTTACATCCAAGTGGATGACGCGCTGCGTCACTTGCCCAGCCAGCACATCGCCCTGATGCAGCCCGGCCACGCCGAGTGGTTTCGATTCGCTGTTGCGACACGAACCCATCACACTTGGTGCGCCATGCACCCGTCGCTGGTCGAAGCGCCATTGCGCGAGGCACTGACCGCAGCGCCGTTCTGCCTGCCCATCACGCCGCGTTTGCACGGTTTGATTGAGATGGGACTCTCGTTTGCGCCAAGCGACCTGCCCTCGGCTCAGGCGCTGCTGACACAACTGGGGCTGAGCGCGCTGCACGCCTACGCTTTCGAGACCGAATGCGCTACGCTGAATTCGCTCACGCCCGAAGTCATCGTGAAGGCACAACGATTCATCGAGTCCAACCTGTCGCAACCGATCACACTGGACGAAATCGCTCGCGCGGCCAACGTGTCGCCCGCTCACCTCATTAAGCTCTTCCGCCGGCACCTACACACCACGCCGATGCGTTACGCGTGGGACACGCGCGTCCGTCGCGGCGCGCAATTGCTCATCCAGAGCGGCCTGCCGGTGTGTGAGATCGCCATGCAGTGCGGCTTCCGGACGCCGTTTCACTTCTCGCGGCTCATCAAGCAACGCTATGGCTGCGCACCGCGCGAACTGCGCCGACGCGCCTGGAGGTGAGCTGCTCACAGGGGAGATCGCCGCGGGTGAAGGCGGCGGCAAGCACACCCTCGCCGATGCGTTGCGCAACGCAGATGCCGCCGGACGACGGAACCTATCTGCAATGCTTCTGCAATGTTGCGATGCTATGATCCGAGCGCGCTTTCCAGGTGTGACGCTATGATCCAGGCCGATATCAAGACCATCCCGAACGCCAAGAGTCTGCGCACCTACACCGTAACGTTGACCTATCCGGCCTTTCGCTGCCGCTACGAGATGGAGCCGGAGAAGACGAACTTCGCTGTGATGACGATCACTTACGCGCCGAACGAGGTGATCTTCGACTTCCCCAGCTTCATGGCGTACCTGCGCTCATTCGAGGACACGCCCATCTCATTGGAGAGCGCCGCCAACCGGGTGCTCGATGACATGTTCGAGCGCCTGCGGCCGATCTGGGCGCGGGTGCACGTGCGCACCGAGCGCGAACACGGCGTGGTCATCGAGATCGCGGCTGAACATGGGCAACCGGTCCGGTGAAAGGGTACGCCGATGCTCCCTCCCCTATTCAAATCCATCCTCCGGCACCCAGGCAATGGCCACCTGGTTGACGAAGATATCGCTCTTCTTGGGCGCAAGCGGCACTTCGACCACGTCGCCGAGCGCACGCATCCACTTGTCGCTCACTTGCCCCAGGGCAACCTTGTAATCCTGCGCCAGCGCCTCCAGGTCGGCATTCAGTTTGGCGATCGCTTCTTCTGATTCTCGCACTTCGCGTTCGGCAGACTCGACCTCGCGCCGACGGCGCGCGCCAAACGCCACCGCATAGCTCTGCCGGCGACCGACGAGCAGATTGAACAGCGATTCGACGCCGCCCAGCAGCTCCTCGCGCTTGCGCGCGCTGAGCTCCACCCGGTCGGACTCCAGCTCACGATGCTCGCGCGCGAGTTTGTCCTGCAGCGCCTGCATGCGCCGATCGAACTGGGCATGCAGCTTGAGCGCTTCGGCGTCGCGCCGCTCGCGGGCTACAGCTTCGCAGCGCCGGCGGAAGTCGAGTTGGGTCTCACCCGGCTGGCCATACACCTTGAGCGTCCGATTGAACAGGATGGGAGTTGCGCCGCGAAGGTAGATGTGCTCGATTAAGGCGCGTTCCGCGCGTTTCATCCAGCGCGCATCAATGCCCGGCGGCATCGGCGCAAACTGCGCGCCGGCGACCGGCTCGCGCGCAAACGCCGCCGGCGACAGCTCGGGCATGATGCGCGCCGACGTGAAATCCGGCACGTAGGCTGCGGCGTCGAGCGGCAGCAGATAGGTGTAGCGCTCGTCGTGATTCACGCCGCTGGCGCGGTCGGCAATGCGCACCGAAGCGCTGGCAAGCAGATACGGCACATATCGCATGCGCCGCCCTGCACTCAGGGCGCGCCCGATGTTGTTCAAGAAGACTTCGTTCACGCCGGGCGGCAACGCGGGGCGCGCATCGCCGGATGCGAAGAACGGCGCGTCAATCGAACTGCCGCCTGAGATCGCACCACCTGAGACGAAGGGGGGAGCCGAGGACGGCCGCGGCCTATCTTTGCCGACCAGGATCGCCACCTGGTCGCGCGTGAGCGGGCCGCGCAGGAAGCTCATCGCCCAGCGCGAGTGGAAGAAGCGCGGATCGCCGGCCGCGCTTTGCAACAGGAAGACGCGCGGCGGCAGCGTGCTCAGCGGGGCTTCAAAACGCGCGCGGTCGAAGCCGGCGCCCGCGCCTTCCAGCCCTTCGAGCGCGCGGTCGCGGTCGCGCCCCGTGCGCAGGCGCCCGATGAACCACGTGCCGATGTTCGCCAGGCCTTTGTAATCCAGATCGGCTGGGTTCTGCGTAGCAAGGAAGGCCCCCAGGCCGGCGGCGCGCCCCTGTTTGATGATCGTCATCAGCGGCGTCTTGGTCGGCGGATTGCGCGGGAAGGGCGGCGCATAGCCGAACACCTCGTCGAAGTACACCAGGGCGCGCAGCAACGAGGTGCCGGCCTGCGCCCGCATCCACAATACCAACTGCGAGAGCAACAACGCGACGAAGAACTGTCGCTCGGCTTCGCCCAGATGGGCAAGGTAAAAGATCGCGGCGCGCGTTTTGCCGATGGGGGATGTCCCGCCGGCGCTGCGGTCGGGTGCGATCATGCCGGCGATGTCGAGCGGGACGCCCCGCGTCCACGCAGCAAACGACGGCGATGCGACCAGGTTGTTCAGCGCCATCGCCAAACGGAAGCGCTCGGCGCGCGGATAGAACACCTCCATATCAAACGCGCCAATGCGACGGACGGGCGGGTCTTGGACTTGGCGGATGAGCGAGGCGATGTCGAGGGATTGGCCGGCGCGCCATGACGCCTCGAAGACGTTGGCCAGCAAGATGTGCTCGCGACTCTTCAGCGGGTCGGCCTCGAACCCGGCCAGGCTCAGGATGGCCTGGACGACCTGAGCGATGCGCTCACGCAGGACCTCGGCACTCCTAGTCCAGGTCAGGCTGGGGTCGTTCGGTGGGGCGAGGCTCTGTAGCACGTTCACCGAGATACCGGCATCGCTGCCCGGCGTGTAGATGTCGAACGTCACGCGGTCGCGCAGCATCGCGATGCGCTCCGGCGCAATGCCCCATTGGGCCAGCCCGGCCCGCCACCGCTGCGCCGTTGCCGCAGCCATCTGATCACGCGTCATGTCCTGGCGCGTTGCTTCCTCGGCATCCAGCCAGGGGTAAAAGTCGGCTGGCTGCATCTGGGGGAAGCTGAGCGCAAGGTTGGTGATGTCGCCCTTTGGGTCCACGATGATGCACGGCACACCCTGCAGCAGCGCCTCTTCCAGCACGACGACGCCCAGGCCAGTCTTGCCGGTGCCGGTCATACCTAGGCATACCGCGTGCGTGGTCAAATCGCGTAAGCTGAGAAAGAGGGGGTCGCCGGTCGGCTGACCGGCGTCGAAGTCGAATTCACGGCCCAGATACAGTTTTCCTGGCCGGTCGAATGCTGAAAGCGCCTGGGGCATTGTATGCAGCATTGTAGCGCCCGTGGAGCGTTATGGCTTGGGCGCAAGCGTAATCTCGAACAATTTGGGCCAGAGCTTGCCGGTGACGAACAAACGACCGTTCTGCGCGTCGTAAGCAACGCCGTTGAGCACATCGGCGCTCCGGCGCTCCTCGGGCGCGAGCAAGCCGCTCAGGTCAATCCAACCCAACACGCGTCCGGTTTTTGGGTCAATGCGCGCTATCCGGTCCGTCTGCCAGACATTGGCGAACACCTCGCCGTTGACGTATTCCAATTCATTGAGCCAGACGACCGGCCGGCCACCATCGGTCACCAGCACTTCACGCTGTACCTGGAAGGTAGTCGGATCGAGGAAGCGCAGCCTGGCGCTGCCGTCGCTCATGATCAGGTGCGCGCCATCGTGCGTCAACCCCCAGCCCTCGGTGGGATACGTCCACGTCTGCTGTAACGCGAACGACGCAGCGTCGTACACAAAGCCGATGTGGTTCTGCCAGGTGAGTTGGATCAGCCGGCCGTCGAACAGGGTCAAGCCTTCGCCGAAGTATTCCGCGGGGAGGTCGTGGTGTTGCAGCACCTCGCCGGTTTCCAGGGCAACGCGGCGCAGGCTGGAGCGCCCATACAGCCCGGTGCTCTCGTAGAGCACGCCATCGGCATAGACCAGGCCCTGGGTAAACGCGCCGGGGTCGTGTGGGTAGGCGTTGACGACGGCGTAGGTGTAGGTGACGACGGCAGGCGACGACTCTGGGGTGGGCAGCGGCGAGGCGAGCAGTGGTTCGGCCGGCGCAACCGCAGACGTGGAGGTCGCCAAGGGAGTGACAACAGTCATGGATCGCATATCGGGAGGCGCGGCGCAGGCTGCCAGCGCGACAGTCAAGACCAACCCCATACCGACCCAGATACGCTTAGGACCAATCATCGGACTCCAGCACCTGCTTGAGCTTGCGCAGATCGTTCTCGAACATCGTAACGAGCACCTGGCGCGCTGTCGGCTCAACCATGAAGAGCAGCGGCGGGATGACCACCTCACCGCTCTGCGTCACGCGGGCGCCGGCGTCCACGGGATCGAAGCGCAGCCCGCTGTGAAAGGGGATGCCGAACATCTCGCCGCGGAAGCTGAGGCGCACCGGCGGCTCGAAGTGCACCATCTCGAACAGCAGGTCGAAATGCCGGCCCAGCGCCCGCCGGGTGATGCGCGCCCGCGTCCCCACGCCGACGCGCCGACCGTTCAGCAATTCGGCCTTCACCACATCGGTAGACCAGCGCGTGAAGTTATCAAAGTCCGACACAAACGCGAACACTTCCTCCACCGATCGCGCAATCATGATGTCCCGCTCCACCTTCAACATAGCGCGAATGATGCCACATGCGCGTGTTGGCGGATCGCGGCGGAGGTCCTCGCGAGGATAGTGCAGATCGCCTAGCCCCAGCCAATCGCGCCGGCCCACGGCTACATCCCGCGCGAGCGCAGCGTACTGCGGGATGAAACGCCGGTTGCCGAAGGTCAGCCGCCACTTCACGTTCTCCCCGCCATGCCGGCAGATCGCGCGCCCTTACAATTCGACCCATGACGCTCGCGCCGCGCGTCTCGCTCGTCATCTACAACCCGATCCTCGAAGCCGAGGGAGACAGACGGCTGAACCGCGCCCTCGGCTGGAACGACCCCGACCGGCTCTGCGCGCAATACATCGCCGACGTGGAGGAAGCCAGCCATGGCTACGTGCGCTATCAGGTCGTCGAGCGCATCGAGTTGGACGAGTATCCGATCAAGCAAGATGGCTTTCGCTACGACGACGCCAGCTACCTGAGCGCTTGGCGCGCCCGCAGCGGATTCCACCAACCTGACACGGCCAACTATCTGGCGATCCTGCAACGCTGCGACTTCGTGCGCAAGCTGGAGGCCGGCTTAGTGGACGAACTGTGGATCATGGCCTTCCCCTACGCTGGCCTGTACGAGTCGTGTATGGGCGGGCGCGGCGCGATCTGGTGCAACGGCCCGGTCATCCCCAGCACAGCGCAGGTCGCGCGTCGCTTCGTGGTGATGGGCTTCAACTACGAACGCGGCGTAGGCGAGATGCTGGAAGACCTCGGCCATCGCGCCGAGAGCATCATGGAGCATGTCTTCAGCGATATTCCGGATGAAGCCGGCGCCCCCGGAAGCGAGGAGGGAGAGTCGCGACACGGTCGGTCGTGGTGGGATCGGCTGCTCGGGGCAATCGACCGGCGACGATCGGCGATCGTCAATCGGCCGTCGCCCGCCGTCAACTTGTCAGGGAACTTGTGGAAGCAGTTCACACGCTATGACAAACTTCACCCCGGCAGGGCAGCGTGCGGCAACGTGCACTTCGCGCCCAATAGCGAGACCGACTACGATTGGGGCAACCGCCGGCCAGTATGGAGCAATGCCGACGACTGGTTGAATTACCCTCATTTCACCGGACAGATGCGCGAGATGAGTTGCGCCGATTGGGGCAACGGCGACATTCGCCAGCATCACCTGTGGTGGATGAAACGCTTCCCACACGTCGAGGGGACGACGCCCACGGGCAAGCTGAACAACTGGTGGCGCTATATCGTCGGGCTGGAATTTTGAATCAGCCGCCGGGGCGCAGCCGGCGTTCCAGCGCATCCAACTGCGCGCGGTATTCGGGCGTGTTGAAGTGGACGATGGTCATCAGCAGCGCATCTTCGCGATTGTCTTGATAGTAGGCTTTGCGCCGGCCGACTTCCTCGAAGCCATACTTGCGATACAGGTGCTGTGCAGCGACGTTACTCACGCGCACCTCCAGCGTGACGATCTCGGCGCGGCGGCGCTGCGCTTGGCGCAGCAAGTTGATGAGGAGGCGCTCGCCGATGCCGCGCCGGCGCCAGCCGGGATGCGCGGCGATCGTGGCGATGTGCGCCTCGTCCACATGCATCCACATTCCGGCAAATCCCACAACCGCATGGGGCGCACATCGCACCGGGGCGCGGCTCCGCAAGCCCAGACGCTGCGCCAGGCGTTGCCAATGCGAGCGCGCCGACGCCGGCGTCGCCTCAACCTCATACGCTCGCGCGACGACGAAATAGGCTTCGGGGTTCTCGCTCAACTCGTAGCGGTAGGCGTGCTCCGGCCAGGGCCGTGGGAAGGAGGCACGCTCAATCGCCATGACGGCCGGGATGTCGTCCAAAGCCATCGGCATGACGACGACGGAAGCGATTCGCTCCGACGCGCTCGGTGCCTGGAGCGGATTGAGGACGACTTGACTACTCATCTCGTCTCGATCCAGCGCGATCAGCCAACACGATCATGCCTCGGGGGGATAAATGGCGGTCAACGTCATCACGTCGTCCACTTCGCCACGTTCCCAGCGAGCCATCCCCAATTCTGCCAGAAATCCTGCCCGCCGCAGGTTGAGCGCCGCCGGCGCGACCGTGACCTTCGCGCGCAGAGCAGCGATCCAGGCCGGTGGGAGGTCGCCGCAGACGTAGAGCGGCGGCTCGACGCGTTCCACCAGCTCCGCCCAGCTATGGATTTGCCACTCGCCGGCGACCGATGGCGCCCCCTCATGCCATTCGTAGGGGCAAGCAGCGACTCGGTTGCGCCCAATTTCAAGCAAGGCCAACATCGGCGCCGGCTGCCGCGGCTGCGCATGGGCGATCACGTCGAAGGCTGTCACGCCGATCATCGGCAAGTTGCGCGCCACGGCTATCCCCTTGCCGATGGCCAGGCCACAACGCACGCCGGTGAACGATCCTGGGCCGATCGCTACAGCGACACATCCGATATCCTCCGGCGCGATGCGGCACGCCCGCATCAGGTCGCGGATGCGCGCGGCGATGGCAGCCGTCTCATGCCGTTGCGCTTCCCAGGTCATCTCGGCGCGCAGCGTCGTCCGGTCGCGCAGGGCGATGCTGGCGCGCGCAGTGCAAGTGTCGAGGGCAAGCAAGACAACGGACATAGGTCACACCCCAAATGCGCTCTTTCGGAAGGCGAGCAACACCTGCCAGGTTTGCGCATCCTGTGTGGAGAAGGTCAGTTGGCGGCGCGTGTCGCTCACCAACGCCAGCTTGACATGGATCGCCTCCGGCGGGATCAGCCCGGGTGCGCGCTCCGGCCACTCGATGAGGCACGCGCTGTTCTCGTCGTCCAGGATCTCCTCCAGGCCCAGGCTAGCCAAGTCGCGCTCGTCCTCGACGCGATACAGGTCAATGTGATACAGCACGGCGTCGTCGCGCCGGCGATGATGTGCCTGCACCAGGGTGAAAGTCGGACTGCGCAGCGGCTGTTCTGCGCCCCAGCCGGCGCCCACCCCGCGCGCAAAGCTGGTCTTGCCCGCGCCCAGCGGCCCGTGCAGGGCGATCACAGCGTGGCGCGGCAGCAAGGCGCCCAGCCGCGCGCCCAGCCGCTGCGTTTGCGTCTCGCTGTGGCTGGTACACTCGATCGAGAGGGGTTCGAGGATGGCCATGCTAGGCGCAGCGTTCACATCAGCGGCGATGCTGATAGAAGAAGCCGATGGCGGCCAGGCCTAGGGTGATCACCGTGCTGACGCCACTCGGCAGTGCCATGAACGAACCCCACCCGTTCACAATTAGACTTGCGCCCAGCAAGCTGGTGAGGAGGATGATGCCGAGGTCGAAGAAGCGCGCCATCAGGCCGAAACCGATCAGCGCGCCGATGAAGGCGATGCCCCATGCCATCGGGCCGGATGCGCTGCCAAGCCACTGGACCAGCCCTAACGCGATGCCTGCGCCAGCTACGGCGCCCATAATTTGCAGCACCAGCCGCGTCCCGCTGCGCGCCAAGGCAACCAAGACTAAGCCGATGAGCGCCGCAACCACGGCGACGATCAACGCCGTCGCAAGCTCGCCAGGGATGACCCGTTGGGCGAGGCTGAAGCCAGCCAGAAAGCCGGCAGCCGCAGCGAACAGGGGCACGTTCCTACCCCACAGCAGCACAGCAACGCCCAGCGCGATACCGGTCAGGCCGCTCGTTATTCCTTCCACGCGATTTCTCCTCGATGTTCAAACGCCTCGTGTAACGGCGCGGCGCGCTTGGCGTCGAACCTGGCTTATTCTATGTGAGTCGCGGCGGGGAGACTTTCTTCAGGCTTCTCGCCATCCCCGGATCCCAGGTTACCTGCGCGCGCTGAGCGTGTAGAGCTTCACATCCCTGCCGCCGAATTTGTATTTGTATTCCTCATTGCCCTGGAGGAAATCGAACTCGCGGCAGCCGTCCTGGATGGCTTTCTGGATCAGCCGGGCGATCAGCACCTGGCCAGGGCTGAGGTAGGCATACTTCTCCGGGCGCAGGCCGGAGTTATAGACCATCACGGCGCCTTCATACACGAAGTTCATATATGCCGCCGCGCGCACCCTTTCGACCTCCAGGAAGGCGAGCTGCAACCAGCCGGCCTCAAACATGGCGCGCGCGATCGCGTGGAAGAAGCACGTCATGCGCGGCGTCATGAACGCCGCCTTATTCGGCGACGAGGCTTTCATCAACGCGATGAAGTCATCCATGTCACGCGCCAACGTCGCGGCGTCGGTGGTGAAGGTAACCGCGACGTCTCCGCTCGCCCGACGCAGCTTGCGCTGCAACTCGCGGCGCTCCTTGCCGTCCAGCATCGCCAGATAAGCATCGAACGTGTCCGGCAGCGCTATGACCGGGCAGACATCCTCGAAGACAACCTGCGCCCGCCAACCCTCAGCATTCAGCAGCTCGACGAACACGCCCAAGGTGGGCGAAGTCTCGATGAGGTTGCACAGGCTGATGGCCTGCCACGCAGGCGCGTCGCTGCTCTTGAGGAAGTCCACGACAACGCGAAAGCACGCCGGCTCGCAGCCACGAGCAAAAATGAAATCTAGGTAGTCCGACACTTCCTTGCAGCCGACCAGCGCCACTTCCACCGCACCGAGCGCATTCGTCGCGAAGAAGAGCGGCGCGATGCCGACCAACGCGCCATCTTCGCGCATGGCCAACACGCGCAGTTCGCCATCGCCCAGCTCACGCCACCACGTCTGCTGCCATTCGCGGGTGAGGAAGAGCGTGTTCGACGCCGATCGCTTCAGCAGCGCGTTCCATTCACCGGCCAATCGCTCAAACGCTTCCGGGGTCGTGTAAACATCGGTGCGCATCATTCGAGGGCTTCTGTGGCTTCTTCCTTGACCCGCCAGACGCGATCGGGCGAAACCAGCTTGTCAATATAAAGCACGCCGTCCAGATGATCAATCTCGTGGAGGAAGGCGCGCGCCACATGGCCTTCGACTTCGAACTTGACCCGGCGGCCATGGCGGTCGAGCGCGCGCACGACGATGCGATAAGGGCGCGCCACGTCGCCACGCCAGCCTGGGATGGATAGGCATCCCTCCTGGTGCTCCCATGTCTCCTCCGACTGTTTGACGACTTCGGGGTTGATGAGCTCGTAGAGCACGCCGCTGCCCGCGATGTCGTCGGCCTTTGGCACCTCGATGATGGCCACGCGCTGCGAAACGCCCACCTGCGGCGCGGCCAACCCCTGGCCATGCGCCTGGCGCATCGTCTCCACCATGTCGTCGAGAAGCCTCCACGTGTCGCGAGTGATCTTTTCGACCTTCTTCGCTTTTTTGCGCAGGATCGGATCGCCGATTTTTCGGATTTCCCTAACCATAGCTTCGTTGTGCATTGTCGCCTTTGTACGGCATAAGGATGCCGGCGCGTGAGCGCGCACGCGCCCGACGCCGGTCGCACCTGAAGCGATCGCGTTCAGCCAAGCGGCCGTCTCTCGTGGATGCGGGTCAGCTCGTCGTAGATGCCGATCCACTCGATGAACTCGCGTCGGCGGCGCGCCGCCTCCTTATCGCGTTGAGCGGCGCGATAGGCCTCCAGCCGCATCACCAGCTCGCGCTGTACGCTACGCGGATTCCACACGCGCGCGAAATTCAACTCGTTATCTACGCCGCCGGTGCGAACGACCACATCGCCTACGTTGAACAGGTTGTCCACGAGGCCTTTGGTCACTGCGGTCACATTTTGCACGTTCGCCAGGCTGGCCGTGCGTTGTGAAACGCCGAGCAACCCAAACGGCGAGCGCTTGTATTCGATTAAGCGCTCGGCCGTGAGCATATACAGGTCGTTGCGCCAGTCCTCATATTGCCAGACCCACCAGAATAACAGGACGAATCCGAGCAAGGCGACGACGGCAATGGCTGGCGTCTCGAACAGCAACCGGCGCAGCGAGGACGCACTGAACCAGACGAAGACCATCGCCGCGAAGTAGAGCAGCAGCAATAGAAACGGCATCATCGTCGCGCTGATCAACGTCAACCAGTGCTTGCGATAGACGATAATATCGGGCGCGCGCACCAGGCGCATGCGCGGCAACAACTCATTGCGCAAGTTGGCCAGCCCAGCGCCCACGCGACGCACGAAAGGCAGCCCTTGCGTCCCCTGATTCGCCTGCGCGGCACGCCGGGGTGGTGGCGCGGGCGCCGGCAACGGTTTTATCCCCACCTCCATTTCCCGGCGCAGTTCGCTGCGCACTTTCGCACGTTCGATTGCCGCGACCTCGACGCGCGCGCGAGCTTGTTGGTCGAGGATGAGCTTCGAGACCTTATTCGGCTCGGCCACCCACTCGAACCGAATGTTGGCGTGCGCGCCCATCGTCTCGATCAGGAGCGTGCCGGTGTCCAGCGCTGTGCTGACGAAATTCGGCCGTTCGACCGTCACGTTCTGCACCGCGCTGATGGGCGCTTCGTCTTGAGAATCGTAGACGACGAGGATGCGCTCGCGATGAATCACACGCTGATCGGTCACAACATAGTAGTCATTCCACCAGTCAATCAGGAACCACAGGAAGCTGGCGAAGGCCACAAATAGCAACGCCCCCACAAAAGCCGCGCCGAATGGGCCGCTGAAGATCGGACGAACCGGCGGCAGGAGAGTTGCTGCAGCGAAGACTAACATCAACACAGTCAACCATTGGCTCTGCAGGAGCACCCACCAGTGCTTGCGCCCGAACCACAGCACCAACTCGCCCGGCCGTTGTGTGTCGAAGCGCCGACGCTGCTTGATGTACTTCTCCACCTCGGGGGTGTAGGTCAGATGCTCACGAATGTGGCCCTCGCGCGCGATCAATTGCTGGAATTCGCCTCGCGGGATGTACCACAACTGCGCCGGCGTCACCGTTTCGATCGTCACCTCGCTGGGATGGCCGGTGACGAACGGCAATTCGTTCAGGATCTCGCCTGGCTTCACGAACCGAATGACCGGGTCTTTGCCGCCCTTTTCCGGCGCGCGGATGAGCATTTTCCCGCGGCGGAGGATGTAGAGGTTGGTATCTTGTGCGCCGGCCAGGATCAGAATCTGGCCCTCGTCCATCGCGCGTGCGCGCATCAAGCCGAGCACAGCCTTGAACTCCGCATCGGTGAGGCGCGAGAAGAGCGTGGATTCGCGCAATTGGCGCACCAGGGCATCCGGCGTGAGGGGTGCCTGGCCGTTGGTCGCGTCGCCAACTTCCTGAGCCATTCAACGAGATTCTAGCATCGCAGCCAAGGCGAAGCTGATGAGCGCCATCTGGCGCCGCCAACGCCATGGCTGTCGCAACAGCCGGTATAGCCACTCGAGATTAGCGCGTTGCATCCAGTCCGGCGCGCGCTTTTGCACACCGGCGATGAAGTCGAACGCGCCGCCCACCCCCATGCCGACGATCCCGCTCGCGCCATCCGTCGCAGCAGGCGCCAAGAGCGGCAAGTTGCGCGCCAGCCACTTGTCCTGCGCCGGCGCGCCGTAGGCGACGAACAGGAGCTGCGGCCGCGCCGCACGCACGCGCGCGACGAGCGCCATCTCCTCCTCGCGTCGCGGTGAACCGGCATAGGCGCCCGCCACCGTCAATCCTGGGTAGGTCAGCACAAGCGCCGCCGCCACTCGCTCGGCCACGCCGGCCTGTGCGCCCAGGAAGAATACCCGCCAGCGATAGCGCGCCGCCCAGTCGCACAGCTTCAGCATCAGGTCCACGCCGGCCACGCGCTCGCGCACGTTTAACCCGCGCCGCCGAGCGGCCCACACCACGCCGGCGCCGTCCGGAACGTTGAGCGCCGTAGCGGCCAGCACCGCCCGGAACTCCTCATCGCGCCTGGCCGTCATGACGAATTCGGGGTTCACCGTGGCGAACTGGTGCGCGCCGCCCTGCTGAATCAGCGCTGCGGCGATCTCGCACGCTTCGCGATAGGTGACGCCATCCACCCGCACGCCCAAGACCTCAACCGACTGTGGCCTCATCGTCTCTGTCATCCAATCCTAACCTTACCGCTTTACAATCGCGCTCATGAGCACGACGCGCAGGCCAATATATCTGGATTACTCAGCCACGACGCCTGTCGCGCCCGAGGTAAGCGCAGCCATGCAGCCCTACTGGAGCGACCTGTTCGGCAATGCGTCTTCGCTGCACCACTTTGGGCGCGACGCAGCCGCCGCGCTGGACGAAGCACGCGCTGTGATCGGCTGCGCGCTCGACGCGCGCGCCGGCGAGATTGTATTCACCGGTTGCGGCACCGAGGCCGACAACCTGGCCTTGCGCGGCGTTGCCTTCGCCGCGCGCCGCGCCAACAGCGGCTCGCCTGGCCACATCATCACCACGCCCGTCGAACACCACGCAGTCGAAGCGACCGCGCGCCAACTGCACACGCTATTCGGCTTCGACTTGACGCTGTTGCCAGTGGACGGCTGCGGACAGGTCAACCCCGACGACGTGCGGCGCGCCATCCGCCGCGACACCGTGCTCGTCAGCGTGATGCTGGCCAACAACGAGGTCGGCACGCTCCAGCCCGTGAGCGAGATCGGCGCGATCTGCCGCGAGCACGGCGTGCCCTTCCACACCGACGCCATCCAGGCGCCGGCTTATTTGCCCATTCACGTCGGCGAACTGAACGTGGACTTGCTAGCGCTTTCGGCGCACAAATTCTACGGCCCGAAGGGCGTCGGCGTGCTCTATATTCGCGAGGGCACGCCGTATGTGCCGCCGATGACCGGCGGCGGGCATGAGCGGGGACGACGCCCCGGCACCGTCAACGTCGCCGGCGCGGTCGGTGCCGCAGCAGCGATCCAATACAGCGCGCGCCAGCGCGACGCGCAGGCTGCGCGCCTGACCCGGCTGCGCGACCGGCTGATCCAAGGCGTCTTGGCCAGCGTGCCCGACGTTCGGCTCAGCGGCCATCCCACCGAGCGGCTGCCCAATCACGCCAGCTTCGTGTTCAAGCACGTGGACGGCGAGTCGTTGTTGATGGCGCTGGACGTCGAGGGCATCGCCGTCAGCACCGGCTCGGCCTGCACGAGCGGCAATCCTGAACCCTCATCGGTGCTGTTGGCGATGGGCATCCCACGCGAGTGGGCGCTGGGCAGCCTGCGCGTGACGCTGGGATACCACACCACAGAAGAAGAGATCAACATTTTGTTGGACGTGTTGCCCCGCTGCGTCGCGCGCGCGCGCGCAGCGAGCCTGGAGTTTTGAACCCGTTCACGTCTCGACAGGGAAAGGCGGATGGAGAGGGTGCGCGTAGTGGTAGCCATGAGCGGCGGCGTGGATTCGTCGGTCGCGGCAGCCTTGCTGGTGCAGCAAGGCTACGACGTGATCGGCATTATGATGCGCCTATGGGCCGAGGAAGCGCGCGCAGATGCGGAACACAACGCCAATCGTTGCTGCGCGCCGGAAGCCATCGCCGATGCGCGCGCCATCGCGAAGTTGCTCGGCATTCCCTTCTACGACATTCACGCCGAGCATGTCTTCAAGCAGCGCGTCGTGGACTCGTGGATCGCCGGCTACGCCGACGCCACCACGCCCAATCCGTGCTTCACCTGCAACCGCGCGATCCGCTTCGGCTTCCTGATGCAGAAGGCGCTCACCCTCGGCGCGGACTATCTGGCGACCGGCCATTACGCGCGCGTGGATCAAGCGACGACAACAGCCGACGCCGCGCCTCTGCTACGAGCACGCTATCGCCTTCTCAAAGGGAAAGACGCGCAGAAAGACCAGAGCTACGTCCTGCACGTCCTGGGCCAGAAGGATTTGGCGCGCGTGATGTTCCCGGTCGGTCAGTACACCAAGGAAGCGGTGCGCCAAATGGCGCGGGACTTCGGCCTGCCGACCGCCGAACGCCCGGAGAGCCAGGATCTGTGTTTTCTGACGCAGGGGGACTATCGCGGCTTTTTGATCCGCAACGCGCCAGGGGTCGCCCGGCCAGGGCCGATCGTGAACACGCGCGGGGAAGTGATCGGCCGGCATGAGGGGCTGCCCTTCTACACCGTCGGTCAGCGCAAGGGCCTGCATCTGGCGACGCGCTCCGCCCACAGCGCGCCGCTCTACGTGCTGCGGCTGGACGTGACGAATAACGCCCTCGTGGTCGGCAGCGCTGATGAGTTGGGCGCGCGCGTCGCGCGGACGCGCAAGATGCACTACGTCGGCGGCGAGCCGCCAACCGAGCCATTGCGCTGCACGGCCAAGATCCGCTACAAGGCCAGGGAGGCCCCTGGTTGGCTCAGGCCGCTGCCGGATGGCGGCGCCGAGTTCATATTCGACACGCCGCAGCGCGATGTGACGCCCGGCCAGGGGCTGGTGTGCTACTTGGGCGATGAGGTGATTGGCGGCGGGGTGATCGCGCGCGAATGACGCTCTGCTCACCGCTGCGCCAGGGGAATGAAAACCTCGCCCTGTTTAGGCAGAAGGGCGATCGCTTCGTTCCACCCCCCTGTAGTGGACCACAGGCCAATCTCGCGCAGCGCCGGCAGCCACGCCCCCTCCTGCGGCCACGCTTCGAGGCGGTAATCGCCCAACGGCAAAGTCAACGATACCCCCCACTGACTGCCCAAGGTCGGCGAAACCACCTCCAGCCCTTGGGCATTGCGCAATCGCAGCCACGACGCTACGGTTGTCTCATCCTGGTCCTGGATGCCGTTGCGGTTTTGGTCGCCGAAGACGGCGGAGACGGTCAACTGCAAGCTGACCTGCGGCGTGGCGCACTGCGCCGGCGTCCAATCGCTCAGTTGGCCGGTGCGATCCCAGGCGCGCACGCGGAAGCACCGCGCGCCGGGTTGTGGGGCGCGCAACACGGCCGCAGTCGCTGGAGTGCGGGTCAGCCAGGCCGTCCAGGCCGATTCGGGCGGCGCGCGGTGCTGCACATCGTAGCGCCACACGCCAGATGTGGCGTCGGCGCCCGCCCACCGCACGGTGAACGTCACTACGCCGGTTGGCGTCACTTCCAGCAACTGGGCGATGGGCGAGTCGGCGTCATGCTCGATCAACAGGTAGGTTCGGCCGCCGATGATGTAGTCGGCATTCGACAAGCCATTGTTCGCCGTGGCGCCGGGCAAAAGCAGCGCGTAGTTTCCCCCGGCATCGGGCGTGATCACCTGAGCGTATCCATCTTGCGCGATCAGTGTGGCCGTGGGTACCACCAGCGGATACACCACCGTCGTCGGCGTCGGCTGAGTGTTCCACAGCACGCTCACCTTGCCGCGCGGCGTGCCCCAGAAGGAGACTCGGCGTCCGCCGCCGGTGTAGTTCCAGTAACTCACCCAGGTGGGCGAGATGAGGTATTGCGTCGCCAGTTGATAAGCGGCGTAGGCCGGGCGGGCCGAGAGGTTGTCGCGCACCAGGCCATACATCTCGTGCATACCGGCATACGGGCCGTCGTCGGCGCACGAGCCGTTGCCGTTTTTATCACACCAATCGTCATGGGCGCGGAAGAAAATGTAGCGCTCAATGCCCATCAGCCGCGCATTGGCAAACGACTGCAACACGAACGAAGCCGCTTCCGCTTGCCGAGCGGACCAGATATACGGCGACGCGCTCGGGTGAACGCTGAAGTCATCCCACACCGGCACGCCGGTTTCGGTCAGCCAAATCGGGCGTTCGACGGACAGGCGCTGGCGCATGTCGGCGCGCACGACGTTCGTCACATCCACAATGCTGGATGGCCGGCTGTAGAGGTGCAAGCCGAGCGCATCGAAGAAGTAATTGTGCTGCGGCGCTGTAGGGTCGTTGGCGATGGCCGTGAACGCCTGGCGATAGAAATCCGGATTCGCATAGAACGCCACCCCCCCGAACAATACGCGACATTCCGGGCAGGCCGACTTGATCGCCTGATAAGCCACCTGGAGCAATCGCGCGTATTCGGCGGGTGAACCGCTCCAGAACCAGGTCAAATCCGGCTCGTTCCACACCTCCCAGTGCCGTATCTGCCCGCGATAGCGGATGGCCAACTCGTAGGCAAAGCGCCCCCAGTAATTGGCCGGGTCGCCGTCCGCCTCACTCCAGTCGTCCCATGCTTCCGACAGGCCACGCGGCGGTCGTGTAGCGCAGGGCGCCAACGTCACCGACTGAGGGCTGGGAAGAATTTGAAACCGGAGGCTGAGCGGCGGCCGGCGCAGCTCGGCAAGCTGTTGGTAGGAGTACAGGTTGCAAGCGCCCTCTGCGGCCCAGGTCGGCGTCCAAAGCAAAATACCGAGGATATCCAGGCCGGCCTGACGCACGTCCTGCACCAGCGCATCTTGCGCCATCCAAGACCACTGCCCCGGCGCAGGCTCAAGTTGCGACCAGGGAAAGTCGAGGCGCTCCCAGCGCGATCCGGCAGTGTGCATGAGCGGCAACAACGGACGTGTGGGAGCGCCCGGAGGCAACGGGTAAAAGGTGTAGGCTGTGCCGGCAAAGCCATCGTTGCCAGCAACGGCGGCGCCGGGACTCGCCAGCAGCGCACCGAGGCAGGTGAGGGCAATCACCGCCGCCCTGAGCCCGTGCACTTGGTTAGTCTAGCGCCGATCCGGCAGCACGGCAATTCCCGGCAGCGTCTTGCCTTCGAGGAACTCCAGCGAAGCGCCGCCGCCGGTGCTGATGTGGGTGATCTTGTCGGTCAGGCCGGCTTGTTCGATCGCCGCCACCGAATCGCCGCCGCCGATAATGCTGATCGCGTTCGACTCGGCCACGGCTTGGGCGATCGCGCGTGTGCCCGCCGCAAACCGATCGAACTCGAACACGCCCATCGGGCCATTCCAGATGATCATACGCGCGTTGCGCAGCTCGTGACGGTACTTCTCCACTGTGTGCGGGCCGATGTCGAGCGCGCGCCAGCCTGGCTTGATCTGCCCAACGGTCACCGTTTCGCTGCGCGCGTCGTTGCTGAAGGCGTCGGCAACAACGACATCCACCGGCAACATGAGCTTGCCGCTGCAGCACAACAGCAGCTCACGCGCTTGTTCGATCGCGTCTTCCTCCACCAACGAGTCGCCCAACTCATAGCCCTCCGCTTTCAGGAAGGTGTTGGCCATGCCGCCGCCGATCATGATCTTGTCGGCCAGCGACATCAAGTTGTTAATCACCGGCAGCTTATCGCTAATCTTGGCGCCGCCGAGCAACACCACCACCGGATGTTCAGGGTCGGTAAACACTTTGCCCAGGAACTTGATCTCCTTCTCCATCAAGAAGCCGGCTGCGGCAGGTAGGAAGTGCGCCACAGCCTCGACCGAGGCGTGCGCGCGGTGGGCGCTGCCAAACGCGTCGTTCACATACACATCGCCCAGCGCTGCCAGTTGCTTGGCAAAATCCGGGTCGTTTTTCTCCTCCGCTTTGTGGAAGCGCAGGTTCTCCAGCAACAACACGTCGCCGGGCTTCAGCGCGCGGGCCTGCGCTTCTACCTCAGGTCCGACGCAGTCGTTCGCAAATTGCACCGGCCGCTTGAGCAACTCACTCAGGCGCCCGGCGGCAGGTCGTAGGCTCTGCGAGGGATCAACGCCTTTGGGCCGGCCGAGGTGCGACATCAGCACCACCGACGCGCCCTGGTCGAGCGCGTACTGAATTGTGGGCAACGCTGCACGAATACGGGTATCGTCGGTGATGGCGCCGTCCTTGAGCGGCACATTAAAGTCCACACGCATCAACACGCGTTTGCCGTTCAGCGAAGGGAAGTCTCGAATGGTCCGTTTGTTGAACACGTTTTCTCTCCTCGGTGTCATCCGCCGCTCGCTTGGGCGACCGGCGACCTTTCCGCGCGAATTGTAGCGGTTGAGATGCGGTATCGTCTGACGCGCCACAGGAGATGACGGAGAACGAGATACAAGACGCCGCGCGCCGGCTGGGCGTCGCGCTGGACGCTCGGCAGGCCCGCGCGCTGTTGCGCTTTCGCGACCTGTTGGTGGAAGCGAATCAGCGCTTCAACCTGACCGCCCTCACCGATGATGCTTCCATCCTCGCGCTGCACTTCCTGGATTCGCTAACCGCGGTCCAGGTCATTCGCGGCCTCCAGGCCAACCACAGCGCTGCGCTGGAGTTGATTGATGTCGGCGCCGGCGGCGGCTTCCCGGGCATCCCACTCAAGATCGCTCTGCCTGAGCTACGCGTGACGCTGATGGATGGCACGGCGAAAAAGGTGCAGTTCTGCGCCGAGGTGATTCGCACGCTGGCGCTGCAACATATCCGCGCCATCCAAGACCGCGCCGAGGAAGCCGGCCACCGCCCGGAGCACCGCGAGCGCTACGACGTGGCGATCGCCCGGGCCGTCGCGCCGATGCCGACCCTGGCCGAGTATCTGCTGCCGCTCACGCGCGTGGGCGGAACGTGCATTGCCATGAAAGGCAGCGACGCTCAGGCCGAAGCCGCGCGCGCCGCGGGCGCGATCGCCAGGCTGGGCGGCGCGATCGCCGCCGTCACGCCGGTTACCCTGCCCGGCCGCGATGAGCGGCGCGCGTTGATCGTGATCAACAAGCTGCACCCCACGCCCCAGGCCTACCCGCGTCGCGGCGGCGCGCCGCGCAAGTCGCCCCTGCCGTGACCCTCGCGCCGACAACCCCAATTGCCGCTAAAATCTAAGTATGACGCCAACGCCCGAAGCGACACGTCCGCTGCGCATCTTAATCGCCAAGCCCGGCCTGGACGGTCACGACCGTGGCGCCAAGGTGATCGCACGCGCGCTGCGCGACGCCGGGATGGAGGTGATCTACACCGGCCTGCGTCAGACGCCGGAGATGATCGCCGCGGCTGCGTTACAAGAAGACGTGGACGCGGTCGGCCTGAGCATCCTCAGCGGCGCGCACAACACCTTGCTGCCGCGCGTGGTCGAACTGTTGCGTCAAAACGGCATGGGGGATGTCCCCGTGTTCGCGGGCGGCATCATCCCCGACGAAGATGTGCCCGGCCTCAAGGCCGCCGGCATCGCCGCAATCTTCGGGCCGGGCACCCCCCTGTCGGAGATCGTCGCATTCATCCGCGAACACACGCCGTCGCGGCATCCGATAGCCAATCGCGATTCTTGAGCGACTACGGATGACCAGCGATACGCGCCCCCCTCGCCTCACCAAGCGCGATTTGGCGCGCTTGATCACCGGCATTGAAAACGGCGATCTCAACGCATTGCGCACGTTGCACGAATGGTATGGCCACGCGGGCGGCGCGCATATCATCGGCGTCACCGGTGCGCCTGGCAGCGGCAAAAGCACGCTGATCGCTGCGCTGACCCGACTGGCGCGCAGCCGTGGTCAAACGGTGGCCATCGTCTCAGTCGATCCGAGCAGCCCATTCACCGGCGGGGCGATCCTGGGCGATCGCATTCGCATGCGCGAACTGTTCGAGGACGACGGCGTGTTCATTCGCAGCATGGCCAACCGCGGCGCGCTGGGGGGGATCGCCCGCTCGACGGCCGACATCGTCACGGCGCTCGATGCCGCGGGCTACGACCTGGTGTTCATCGAGACGGTCGGCGCGGGCCAGGCCGAGGTCGAAGTCGCGCACGTGGCCGAGACGGTCATCGTCGTCGAGGCGCCTGGGCTGGGCGACGACGTTCAGGCCATCAAAGCCGGCATCCTGGAAATCGCCGATATCCTGGTCGTGAACAAAGCCGACCGCGAAGGCGCAGAGCGCGCCGTAAGCACGCTGCAAGCGGCCCTGGAGCTGGCCGTGCCATCGGCCGGTGCCGCCGGCCATCATGGCTACGGCGCGCTGCATCGCGTCGAATCGCCGGCGATGGCTCCCCCCGACTGGCGCATCCCCATCTTGAAGACGATCGCAACCGAAGGCGATGGCGTTGCAGCCGTGCTCGATGCCATCGCGCGTCACCGGCAGTATCTGGAGCAGGGCGCCGGCGCACGACGTCGGGCGCAACGCCTGGAACACGAAGTGACGCTCCGGCTGCGCGACCTTCTCTTGAAGCGCGCGATGCAACAGATCGGGCCAACACGCTATCACACCTTGATCGAGGCGTGCGTCGCTCGCAAACTTCATCCTCAGGAGGCGGCTCAGGAATTGTTGAACGCGTTGGTGCGCGACGACGGCCACGCACCGGCCGAGTGACGAACGCGGACAACCCCACCTTCACCGACCACCGCGCCATGCTCACCGCCTACCTCGTCCGGCACGGACAAACCGCATTCAACGCCGAGGGCCGCATACAAGGCTGGCTGGATGTGCCGCTGGACGACGTCGGCCAAATTCAGGCGGAATGCCTGGCCCGCCGCTTCAGCGAGCAGTCCGTCCAGGCGATCTACTCCAGCCCCTTGGTGCGCGCCGCCGACACCGCGCGCGTCATCGCGCAGGCCTGCCGTCTCGAGCTCGTCTTAGACGAGCGGCTGCGCGAGTACCACATGGGCGACTGGACCGGACTGACCGCCGAGGAGATCCGAATGGCAATGCCGACGACACCTCTGGACGATCTGGAGGCAACCATCCCGAACGGCGAGAGCGCGCAGCATATGCGCGAGCGCGTCGCTGCATTCCTGCGCGACCTGATCGCGCGTCACGACGGCGAGGCGGTCGTCCTCGTTTCGCATGGCGGCACGCTCGGCGCTATGGTGGGGGCCATGCTGGGGCTGCCGGTCATGCGGCGCCACCCATTCGCCTTCGGCAACGCTTCGCTCACCGAGGCCGATTACGAGCGGGGGCGATGGCGATTGCGCAGCTTGAATGACCGCTGCCATTTGCAGGGGTAGCAGGGCGTCCTATCGCAGCCCGGCAGCCGACGGTGCTGTCATTTCCGCTTCCACCGGATCCATGCCGCCATACGCGCGGTGCGGCAATATGGCGCCGATCGCATCCACGATGTGATCGAAGGCTTCCTGCACACGGCGCAGGGGCGGTTTCTCCGCGAAGTGCTCGGCATAGTCGGCCACGGCTTCCTCCGGGGGCACATCGCAACCGCAGTGTTCCTTCAAATAGTGCTTGTGATCGATGATCCACAGATACAGGTCGGCTTCGGTGCGGCCGGGGAAGTCGCGCAGGATGCCTTCTTTGCGGATTGCCTCGACGATGGGCAGATAGACGTTGTCGTACCAATCGGTCACAGCCTCGTCTTCGCTCACCTCGCGCTGGAGATCCAGACCCATGAAATAGCGATGCACGGCGATGTGCTCGAGCAAGCGCGCGTAGCCGCCGCCGATGGAGAAGCGAATGTTCTGCTCGGGCCGCAATACGTCCAGTCGCGTGCGTTCGAGAAACTCGGTGTATTCGCCCAGCAACTCGAGCGCGTCCGCATTAATATCCTCGGCCGTGACCGGCACCGGCGTCATTGCCTCATGAACCTCGGCATCTATATATTTCACGCCATGTTCACGGGCGACCGACACGCGATGGTTGCCATCTAGCACAAAATACACATCTCCGACTTTGTAGAGCACGATCGGCGGCAAGCTGACGTCGTCATAGAAGGCGCGGTTGATCTTGCGCCAGCGGCTGCTGCTGCTGTCGTTGGTCGGCAGGAAGGCGTTGTCAAAGTCGTGATAGCGCCCGACGCTGCCCTTGATCTTATCCACGGGCACCGCCTGGATGCCACGTCGGATGAACCCGCGCAGCTTGAGTTTGTCGCGCACCTCGTCCCATGCCATCAGCTCGGTGTTCTGTCCAGACAGCAATGACCACACCCTACGCAGAAAGCCTTTCGAGCGCGCCCGGCGAAAGTCCAGGTAATCCTGAGTCGAGAATGCTTGCGACATCCAAGAGGACTATATCACCTGGACGCGAACCCAGTTTTGCTTCTGGCCGGTTGTCAAGTTGCCAATTCCTTGACAGCCCACGCCGGCAAGCCGAAGCGAACCAAGCCGGCAAAACGTGGACGATTTCGTCTTTCCAACGCTGGCCGAACAAGGCCATCCAGACGGGCTTTCAGAGCGCCGGAGCGCCCGACCCGGCGCTTGAGCGGAGAGCGGCGCGTCGCGGCTCGGCCCGCCGCCGGGCGCCGCCGGCTGTGGCATAGCGTGATGAGCCGCAGTGGCTTTGCACCAAGCGGCTTGCCTGCCATCGTGTTCGTCACCCTAGCCTCCCCCACTGCGCCGGCGAGCAGGATATTCACGAACGAGCGCTAACTACCGGCGTTGCTCGTGAAGATCGGCAAATGGCCCAGCGCGATGACGTTGTTCCAGCGAGCGCGATCACCCTCGGTGAAGATGGCCGCTTCGGCGATTACCTCTGCGCCGGCCTTTTGCATGATCAGCCGCATGCCCTGAAGCGTGCTGCCCGTGCTAATCACGTCGTCCACCAGCACCACTTTCTTGCCTTTGATCGCCGCGCGATCTTTTTCATCCAGGAACAAAGTTTGTGGCTTGTTCGTGGTGATGGAGAGCGTCTCGGCAGAGAGCGCATCGCCCATATAGGGCTTGTGCGACTTGCGCAGCACAATGTAGGGCAAGCCGGATTCGACTGAAAGCGCGTGGGCGAGGGGAATGCTTTTCGCTTCCGCAGTGACCAGATAGTCCGCGCCCTCAGGCAACTGAGCGGCCAACGAACGCGCCGCTGCCTGCACCAATTCGGTGTCGCCCAAGATGTTGAGCACGGCGATCTTCACGCCGGGCGCCACTTCCATCAACCGCAACCGGCGCTGCACGCCGGCCACGTTCACAGGGTAGAACTCATTGTCGCTCATAACACTTCGCCAACTTCGCGTGAAAGCTACTGAGCGGGATTATCCATCAGGCACAGGCCAACGCTCGTCATCCCGCTCACGGTATGAGCAGCACCTTGCCGCGAGTTTGGCGCGCTTCCATGTAACGGTGGGCATCGGCGGCCTCGCTCAGCCCAAACGCGCGATCCACCCGCACGTGGAGCTGGCCGGTTGCCATCCAGCGGAAAAGGTCGCCGGCGCGCCCGAGCAACTCGGCGCGCGTAAGCGTGTAATGGCCCAACGTCGGCCGGGTGAGGAAGAGCGACCCCTTCTGGCTGAGCACTTGTGGATCAACCGGATCCACCATCCCGCTGGACTGGCCATACAGCACCATGTAGCCGCGCGGACGCAGCACGTTCAGGCCCTTGAGGAAGGTATCCTTGCCCACCGAGTCGTACACGACGTGCACGCCGGCGCCATCGGTCAGGCGCTTCACCTCGGCTTCAAAGTCCTGCTCGCGGTAGAGGATCACGTCGTCGGCGCCGGCGGCCTGGGCCAGCGCAACCTTATCGGCTGCGCCCACGGTGGCGATGACCCGCGCCCCAAGCCGCTTGGCGATCTGGATGAGCAACTGGCCCACCCCGCCCGAGCCGGCGTGCACCAACGCCACGTCGCCCGACTTCAGCGGATAGGTAGTGAGCGCCAGGTAGTGCGCGGTCATGCCTTGCAGCATCACCGCCGCAGCCTGCTCGATAGATACGCCGGGCGGAATCGGCACCAACCGGCTCGCCGGCACGATGGCATACTCGGCATAAGCGCCGAGCACCATTGCGTAGGCGACGAGGTCGCCGGGCTTGAACTCGGTCACCCCTTCGCCAATCGCGTCTATCACGCCCGCGGCTTCCTGGCCGGGGGTAAACGGCAGCGACACTTTATACCAGCCGCGCCGCTGGTAGATGTCTATGAAATTCAAGCCGGCCGCGCCGATCTTCACCCGCGCCTCGCCCGGCCCCGGCTCCGGCATCGGCGCGTCCTCGTATAACAGGACGTCCACATCACCGTATGTATGCACCCGAATTGCTTTCATCTGATGAAGCATCTCCTTGGCCATTGCCATGAACATGAACGCTGCGCCAGTCAGCTTATCAATGCGATCAGGCGCGCCACATCCTGCTTGAGATTGCGCCCGCGCGCCTCCGTTGCCGGGCCCACCGGGCCGACGCAGGATGGGCAGCCGCGCTCGCACGGGCACTCGCGCGCGCGCTGCGCCGCCATTTTCATCAATTCTGCATGATGCGCCATCAGCTCTTCGGCCAGCCCGACGCCGCCAGGCACGAGTTCATACAGGGTAATGGTCGGCAGGCGCGTATGTGGGCTGACGATGTCGAACGTAGCGGCGATGTCGCTCGGATCGCACATGACGAATAACGGCGCCAGGTGGCCGAGCAAGTAGCACAGGCCGCCCAACGCCTGATTCATCGGCTCCGCGGTCTCGATCTTAGCGTGACACGACGGGCACACCGTCATCAGGTTGTCCAGGTCGTTCGCCTGCAGGTAAAAGTCATTTTCACCGCGCGCGTAGCCGAAAGTCCGAAACGGCCGGCGATGATGCACATGATGTTGTCGGTGCGGGCTCTCCGGCTTGCCACAGACCACGCAGCGATAGCCATCGCGCGCACGGGCGGCGCAACGCTGCTGCTCCCAGTTCGGCCCATAATCGTTCGGCAGGCCGATGATGCCCTCTTGCTCCAGTTGCCGACACACGACCTCAGGGATGGCGAACCAGCAGCCGGTCGTGAGCAGCTTTTGCGGCGGCAAATCCACATCGCCCCACCCTAACGTCTCGTGCGTGCTGAAGCGCACCTGCCGATAGCGGGCAACGGTGGTCGTGACCTCAATCTCGCCACACGCCGGCGCGCAGACGTCGCCGACGGGCGGCTGCGCCGAGCCGGGCCGGTCGAATTCGCGCAACACGATCACCTCGGACACGACGCTGGCTTGCGTGTAGTAGTCCACATCCACGCGGCGCACCAAGGCGCGCCCCATCTCCCAATCCAGTGCGGTCACCAAATAAGGGGCGCCCTGGTGCAGATAGATCGCCCCCGGATGAACGCGCGCCGGAGCCGTATGGCGCTCGGTCTCGCCGATCAAATTGCCCTGCTCGTCAACGATGCTCACGCGCTGGCCCCCACCTCGCAGACTCACCCGATCAGCCGGATAGCCCTCGCCCACCCAAGTGTAGCGCGTCGCCGGCTGTCCGCCGTCTGCACCCCTGAACAGCGGCAGCGCGCCGACGCCGCTGGCGTGCACCTCGCCTGCTTCGGCCAGCGCATCGAGCAGCTCGCGCACGTCGGCGCTGCCGAATCGTTCGCCGCGGACGAACGGCAGCTCGAACGTCGCGCAGACGACGTGATCCGCCAACACGCCGAGGCTATCCGGCGCAATCCGCGCGTGCTCAGGCGACTGCTGGAAGAGATAGCTAGGCTGGGCAGCCAGGAATTGATCGAGTGGGTCGGGAGTAGCAACCATGACGGCGACGCTGGCCCCCCGTCGCCGGCCGACGCGCCCTGCCTGCTGCCAGAAGCTGGAGACGCTGCCCGGATAGCCGAGCATCACGCAGGCATCCAGCGCGCCGATGTCAATGCCCAGCTCCAGCGCATTGGTCGCAACCACCCCCTGCACATGACCTTCGCGCAGCCCTTGCTCGATCGCGCGCCGCTCCTCGGGCAAGTAGCCGCCGCGGTAGCCGCTGATCACGACCGGAGACTGCGCCGCAGCGCATGCCGACCCGTTGCCGGCATTCAGCCCCATTGCGCGCAGATAGGCCAGCAAAATCTCAGCCTTGTTTCTCGACCGCGCGAAGCAGATCGTCTGAAGCCCCTGGCCGATGAAACGCGCGGCGATGTCGCGGGCGACGAAATCGGCGCTGCGGCGCAGGCCGAGCTGCGGGTCGGTCAGCGGTGGGTTGACGATGATGACGTGGCGCTCGCCATGCGGACTGCCGTCGTCATCCACCAGCATCACCGGCGACTCGATCAGACGCTCGGCGTGTTCTTGAGGGTTCGCAATCGTGGCCGAAGCCAAGATGAACACCGGATTTGCGCCGTAGAACGCGCACAGGCGCTTCAGCCGGCGGATGACGTTGGCGACGTGGCTGCCGAAGACGCCGCGATAGGCGTGCATCTCATCAATGACGACGTAGCGCAGATGCTGGAAGAACGCCGCCCAGCGCGTATGGTGCGGCAGGATGCCGACGTGCAGCATGTCGGCGTTGGTGATGAGCACGCGCGCGTCGCGGCGGATCTCGGCGCGCAGGGCCTGCGGCGTGTCGCCGTCGTAGGTGTAGACGACGGACGATCGGCGATCGCCGATCCCGTCGGCGACCGGCGGGCTATCCATCATCGCCTGCAGATGCGCGCGCTGGTCCTGCGCCAGCGCCTTGGTGGGAAAAAGACAGAGCGCTCGCGCGTTTGGATCACGCAGCAGGGCGTCCAGGATTGGCAAGTGGAAGCACAGCGACTTGCCGCCGGCGGCATGGGCGGCTACGACCACGTGCCTGCCCTGCAACGCCGCCTCGGTCGCCTGCGATTGGTGCGTATAGGGCTGCTCGATGCCGCGCCGTCTGAGCATCTCGCGCAAGCGCGGATCGAGCGCGGCAGGGAATTCGGCGAATCGTGCGGGGCGCGCCGGCGCGCACTGCCAGTCGCACACGTCGCGCATAAATTCGCGATCGGCGCGCAGGCGGGCGAGCACAGCGTTCACGTCGGCCATATTGGCAGCCATCGTGGCATGAACCGCTCAGCAAGATTGTAGCGCCTGCGCGCTCTCATCGCGATGAGAGGCTTGGCGTGCGCGCGTCGCTCGCACCGGCAAGCGGGCGGCTTTTAGCGGCGTGCTCGGCTGGGCCGAGGGAAACGCCGACGACGCCCGACCCAAGCGCGGTGCAGACGGGCATCGCGCGCGAGCTGGCCAATCTCCCGAATCCTAAAGACAGCTCCGCGTGATGCCGTGGTGCGCTTGCAAGCTGCGCACTTTGAAATCCTTCGCGCGCATGGCGCGGATGGCCTGCACAGCCGCCGAGGCAGCGCTCAACGTCGTGAGCAGCAGCACTTTGTGTTGAATCGCCGCCGCGCGGATCGCTTGGCCATCGGTGTAGGCACGCTGACCCAGCGGCGTGCTGATCACCATGTGCACTTCGCCGCGCCGGATGTAATCCACCACGTGCGGCGCACCTTCGCTCACCTTGTTCACGGCGATCACCGGCACGCCAAAGCGATTGAGGAACTCCGCCGTGCCGCGCGTGCCCAGCAACTCGAAGCCCATCCGATGCAGGTCGCGCGCGATCTTGATGATGTTGGGTTTGTCGTTGTCGTTGACGGTGAGCAGCACGCGGCCAGCAGACGGCAGACGTTCACCTGCGCCCAGTTCGGCTTTGGCGTAGGCATGCCCGAAGGTCGAAGCATGTCCCATCACCTCGCCGGTGCTGCGCATCTCCGGGCCGAGCTGATAGAACGCGCTGGGGAACTTGTTGAACGGCAACACGACTTCTTTGACAAAAAACCCGTCCAGCTTCGGCTCGTCGAGAAAACCGATTTCTTCGAGCGTCTGGCCGGCGGCAATGCGCGCGGCGATCTTGGCCAACGGCACGCCGGTGGCCTTGCTCACAAAGGGCGTCGTGCGGCTGGCGCGCGGGTTCACTTCCAGCACGTAGACGATCTCATCCTTGATGGCGAACTGCACATTCATCAGGCCCTTTACGCCCAGGCGCAGGCCAATGCGCTCGGTGTAATCGCGGATGATGTTGAGGTGGTATTCGCTCACCTTGAGCGGCGGCATCATGCATGCGCTGTCGCCGCTATGCACGCCGGCCTCTTCAATCTGCTCCATGATCCCGCCGATCACCACGCGCTCGCCATCCGCCACGGCATCCACATCCAGCTCGAACGAGTCTTCCAGGTAGCGGTCAATCAGCACCGGCGCGTCCGGGCTTACGCGGGTTGCTTCCTCAATGTATTCCTGTAGCTCCTCCTCGCCATAGACGATGCCCATCGCCCGGCCGCCCAGCACGTACGACGGGCGCACCAGCACCGGATAGCCAATCTGGGCGGCTACCCGGCGCGCCTCGTCCAGCGACCTTGCCGTGCCGTTCTCCGGCTGAGGGATATCCAGCTCGCGCAGCACCTCGGCGAACTTCTGGCGATCTTCGGCCAGCGCAATCGCATCGGGCGATGTGCCCCAAATCGGCACGCCGTAGTCCTTGAGCGCTTGCGCCAGGTTCAGCGGCGTCTGTCCGCCAAATTGCACCAGCACGGGGGTCAGGCTGCGCGGGCGGTGCACGCCCGCGCCGGTGATCCCCGACTCGTTCTCCCACACATTCAGCACGTGCTCGAGCGTAAGCGGCTCGAAGTAGAGCCGGTCGGCGGTGTCGTAGTCGGTGCTCACCGTCTCCGGGTTGCAATTGATCATGATGATCTCGAAGCCGAGGTCGCGCAACGCGTAGCAAGCGTGCACGCAGCAATAGTCGAACTCGATGCCTTGGCCGATGCGGTTGGGGCCGCCGCCCAGGATGATGATCTTCGGTTTTTGGAACTGCGGCTCGCTCTCGTCGAAACCGTCGTAATTCGAGTAGAGATAGGGCGTGTGGCTCTCAAACTCTGCAGCGCAGGTGTCCACGCGATAAAAGGAGGGGACGATGCCAAGTTGACGACGCTTCGCGCGCACGTGAAGCCAGGAGACGGCGCCGGTCGCGCCCGGCCTCAACAGCTTGGCGATGTACGCATCGCCGAAGCCCTCTTGCTTTGCTCGCAGCAACAGCGTGTGCGGCAGCGAGTCGAGCGTGTGCTGCGCCAGCGCGCGCTCTGTCTCGATCATCTGACGGAACTGCTCGATGAACCACGGATCGAATTTCGTGGCCGCATGCACCCGTTCCGGCGTCACGCCGCGGCGCAGCGCATCGAAGGTTTGAAAGAGGCGCTGCGCCGTTGGCTTGGCGAGTTGTGCTTCAATCTCCAACGCAGACGCTGGTGCTTCGATCCCCTCCCCTGTGATTCCGATCTTGCCGATTTCCAACCCCTGCACCGCCTTATTCAAGGCTTCCTTGAAGGTTCGGCCAATGGCCATGACCTCGCCCACGCTCTTCATCTGCGGACCGAGGGTGGGGTCGGCGCCGGGGAACTTTTCAAACGCCCAGCGGGGCACCTTCACCACCACGTAGTCCAACGACGGCTCGAACGATGCCGGCGTCTTCTTCGTGATGTCGTTGGGGATCTCATCCAGCGAGTAGCCGACGGCCAGCAACGCCGCGATCTTGGCGATGGGGAAGCCGGTCGCCTTGCTGGCCAGGGCCGACGAGCGCGACACGCGCGGATTCATCTCGATCACCAGCGCCTCACCGTTATCGGGGTTGACGGCGAACTGCACATTGCTGCCGCCGGTTTCTACGCCCACGGCGCGCATGACGATCCTGGCCATGTCGCGCAGACGCTGAAGCTCCTTGTCGGTCAGGGTCATCGCCGGCGCGACGGTGATGCTATCGCCGGTGTGCACCCCCATCGGGTCGAGGTTCTCGATCGAGCACACCACCACGAAGTTGTCCTTACAGTCGCGCATCACCTCCAGCTCATATTCCTTCCAGCCCAGCACGCTTTGTTCAACCAGGACTTGGCCGACCGGGCTTTCGCGCAGGCCGCGCGCGCACTTCTCGCGCAGTTCCGCTTCGCCATAGGCCACGCCGCCGCCGCTCCCGCCCAGCGTGAACGAGGGACGAATGAGCACGGGAAATTTGAGGAGCGAAAAGTGCGCATGGAGAAAGGGCGAGTCGCCAGGCAAGGCGCTGGTATTGACGCCCACGAGCGCCAGCGCTTCATCCACCGAGCTGACCGTCGCCCCCTGCGGACACTTTAAGCCGTGGGCCTCCATGGCTTCTTTGAACAGTTGGCGGTCTTCGGCCAGCTTAATAGCGCCCACATTGGCGCCGATGAGCTGAACGCCATATTGCTTCAATATGCCCTGTGCTTCCAGCGCCGTCGCCAGGTTGAGCGCCGTTTGTGCGCCGACGGTAGGCAGGAGCGCATCGGGACGCTCCTTGGCGATGATCTTCTCGATTAGCTCTACGGTGAGCGGCTCGATGTAGGTCGCGTCGGCAAATTCCGGGTCGGTCATGATGGTCGCCGGATTGGAGTTCACCAGGATGACGCGATAGCCCTCCCGACGCAGCACCTTGCACGCCTGCGCGCCGGCGTAGTCGAACTCGCATGCTTGACCGATGACGATTGGACCGGAGCCAAGGATGAGGATGGAGTGGATGTCGGTTCGCTTCGGCATGTCGAAAGATAATGTTAAACGATTCACGCGTCGAGGCGAGCGCTGACGCCCGAATCCTCGTGCAGACGGGCAGCACCCACGTCGCTCACAATGACGGTGAGCTTAGAAACGCGGCTGAGAGCGCCGTTAATCCAAAGGCGAGGCCATGAAACCTGCTGCGAGCGCGTCTTACAACCACACCAGGCGAACAGCCTGAGCGTGCGACGCGATGAAGATGGCGTTGACGATTAAGCCCATCGGCCATTGGCGTGGTCGCCCGCCGACGCCGACCGTTCAGGGCACGCTCAACTCGTCCAGCCGTTCGTCGCTGATGCCGAAGTGGTGCGCGATTTCATGGCGCACGGTGCGCCGCACTTCTTCGCGCAGCGCTTCCAGCGAGTCACAATCCATTTCGTGCGCCCGCTGGTAGATGGTGATCAAGTCAGGCGTCACCAGGTCGTAGTGCGTCGTGCGTTCGGTCAGCGGGATACCCCGATACAGCCCATAAAGATCGAGTGGGTCTTCGACGCCGGCGTATTCCAGGTCATCCTTGGAGGGATAGGCTTTCACCTCGATTGCGAGGTTGGAGATGCGGTTGCGAATTGCTTCCGGCAGCTCATCCACTGCCTCCCAGACGAGTCGCTCGAATCGCTCCCGGCTGATCTTTATCATAGGCATCCGGTGTCGCACGCAGGGCTGGCGGAAGTATACTCGCGCATCGCGCGCCTGTGAATAGAATCCTCTGCGAGGCGAATGACCTATGATGTTGAAGGATCGGGTAGCCATCGTCACCGGCGCCAGCCGAGAGATCGGCGCAGCGATGGCGCTGGCGCTGGCGCGCGAGGGCGCAGCGGTCGTGGTGAGCTATTTCGGCGAGCCCGATCGAGCGGAGGCCGCGGCCGAGCGCATCCGTGCCGTCGGCGGACGCGCGATCACCTTTCGCGCCGATTGCAGCCAGCGAGCCGACAACTTCGCCCTCGTCGCCGCAGCCGTCGAAGCGTTCGGCCGGCTCGACATCTTCGTTGCAAACGCCGGCATCACCAAGTTCGGTCGCTTCATAGACTACAGCGAGTCCTCGTTCGACATGGTGGCCGACTTAAACTTCAAAGGCAGCTTCTTCGGCGCGCAGGCAGCCGCCCAGCAGATGCTCAGGCAGCCGCGCGACGACTACGGTGGGCGCATCGTCTTCAGCTCGTCGGTCGTCGGCAGCACGGCCGTGCCGGGCCTGGCTGCCTACGGCGCCACCAAGGCTGCCATCAACTACCTGGCCAAGGCGCTGGCGGCTGAACTCAGCCCGAGCGGCATCACCGTGAACGCCATCGGTATCGGCGCGACGACCAACCAGCGCAACCTGCGCGACGACCCGAACTATGCCGAGAACTGGGGGCGCGTATTGCCGATTGGCCGGGCGCTCACCCCGGAGGACTCGGCCGCGGCGTTGCTCTATCTGGTCTCGCCGGCAGCGTCGGCAGTGACGGGGATCACCCTGCCGGTGGATGGCGGACATGCATTGCAGTCACCGGCCCCGCGCATGGACTTCGCCATGCGGCCGGCGTGAGCGTGCGCTGCGCCCGCCAAGCCAGTCATGATTCTCGTCCTCGACCTCGGCAGCTCGTCCACGCGCGCGGCGCTCTACGATGATCGAGCGCAGGCCGTGCCCAACGCCTGGGTGCGCGCACCGGTGGATTTCGTCGTGGGCGAAGACGGCCGGTGCGAAGATGACCCGCACGCCGCGTTCGAGCGCGTCGTCGCCGTGCTCGACGCGCTGCACGCCCAAACCTCGTCAGCGACGCCGCCGATCACCGACATTGGGATCAGCGCCTATGCCGCTTCGCTGGTGTGCCTCGATGCGCACGGCGCGCCGCTCACGCCGATCTACACCTACGCCGACACGCGCTGCGCAGAGGATGCGCGCCGGCTGCGCGCGCAGCATGACGAGCTGGCGATGTTGCAGCGCACCGGCTGCCGCATCCGCGCCCATTACCTGCCCGCCAAGCTGGCTTGGATCGCACGAACGCAGCCGGAGGTCTTTCGCGCCACACGCTGGTTCGCCTCGCTCAGCGACTATACGCGCCTGCGCCTGTTTGGCCATATGCAAGCCGGCGTGTCGGTCGCTTCGTGGAGCGGGCTATTGAATCGCCACACGGGAGACTGGGACGAAGCCTGGCTGGACGCGCTGGGCATCGCGCGTGAGCAACTCCCGCCGATCGCGCGCGACGTCGAGCGTCTGGAAGGGTTGCGGCCGGAGTGGGCAACGCGTTGGCCCAAGTTTGCCGAGGCGCGCGGTCATCCGCCGCTCGGCGATGGGGCAGCGGCTAACATCGGCAGCGGGTGTGTGGACGCATCGCGGATCGCCGTGACGATCGGCTCAACAGCGGCGATGCGCGTGGTGCGGCGCTGCGCGACGAGCGAGTCGTATCACCTGCCGCCGGCGCTGTGGGCCTATCGCGTGGATCACGCTCATGAGTTGATCGGCGGCGCGACGACGGAAGGCGGCAACGTCTTTGCCTGGGCGCAACGCGCGCTCCGGCTCCCAGACACGAGCGAGCTTGAAGCCCGCCTGGCTGCCCTGCCGCCCGACGCCCATGGGTTGACGGTGTTGCCGACGTTCGCCGGCGAGCGGAGCCCCGGCTACGCCGAGGACATCCGCGCAACTTTGCACGGCCTGTCTTTGGATAGCGATTCGGTTGAAATCGCGCGGGCGCTGATGGAAGCTATCGCCTATCGTCTGGCGCACATCGGCGATGCGCTGCGCGCGTCGGGCGCGGCCAGCGCAGATGCGGCGCTGGTCGGCAGCGGCGGCGCGTTGCGGGCTTCGCCAACCTGGCGCCAAATCATCGCCGATGTCGCCGGTCTGCCGCTGCACATGGCTTCCGAACCCGAGGCGACGAGTCGCGGCGTCGCCGTTTGGGTGAGCTGTCAGGTGGCCGGTTTAGACATACAGCGCCAAGCCGCCGATCCGCTCGGCAACTTGGCGACGCATCAGCCGGTTGATGCGCACCATGCGATTTACCGCGCCGCCATGGCGCGACAAGAGGAGCTTTATGCAAAGTTGGTTCGATCTGACCGGTAAGACCGCCCTGGTGACGGGCGGCGGCGGCGTGCTGGGCAGCGCCATGGCGCAAGCTCTCGCCGATCATGGCGCGCGTGTGGTGTTGCTGGGCCGCACGCGCGAGAAGCTGGAGCGCGCTGCGCAACGCATTCAAGCGCGCGGCGGCCAAACACGCTGGATTCAGGGCGACGTGACCGACGCGCAATCGTTCCGCCAGGCACTCGAAAGCATCGGCGACGTGCACATCCTCGTCAACGCGGCAGGCACGATTCTGCCCGAGGCGATGACCGGGCCGGGTCGTTCGCTGTTCGAGTTGTCGTTGGAAGCGATGCGCGAGGTGATGGACGTGAACTGGATGGGGACGGTCATCCCCTCCCTGCTCGTGGCGCGTCAGTTCGTCGCCCGTGGCGGCGGCGTGATCATCAACGTCGCCTCGATGTCGTCGTTCCGGCCGGTGACGCGCAACGTGGCGTATTCGGCCTCCAAGGCGGCGCTGTTGAACTTCACCCAGTGGCTGGCGGTGCACATGGCGCAGCACTACTCGCCGGGCATCCGCGTGAATGCCATCGCGCCGGGGTTCTTTCTGACCGAGATCAACCGCTCGCTGCTGGTTGAGCCGGAGAGCGGTCAGCTCACCGCGCGCGGCCAGGCCATCATCGCCCACACGCCCATGGGCCGCTTCGGCGAGCCGGAGGAGTTGGGTGGCGCGACGGTCTTCCTCGCTTCGGACGCTGCGCGCTTCATCACCGGCATCGTCATTCCGGTGGACGGCGGCCACCTGGCGTTTAGCGGGGTGTAAGCCAGATGCGACGGACACCCCAATCCGGACTCGCCGAAGGGTATAATTGCGTATGCGTATTGAAGGCTGGCAAACCGCGCGAAGTGAGTTTGCCGCCGATGCGCTGCTTCGACCCCGAACCCGAGATGGCCAATAGCTGACTACGCGAACGTGAGCGAAACCGACACCAGCGCAGACAACAACGGCGCCCTCTCCCTATCCGAAGCCAACGCCGGCATCATCGAGTCGGCTGCGTCCATCGGCCGGATTCGCGAGACCGACATTGATCGCGAGGTGCGCAGCGCGTACCTCGATTACGCGATGAGCGTGATCGTGTCGCGCGCGCTGCCCGATGCGCGCGATGGCCTGAAGCCGGTGCAACGCCGCATCCTCTATGTGATGTACGACACCGGCGCGCGTGCGACAGCGCCCTATCGCAAGAGCGCGCGCGTGGTCGGCGATGTGCTTGGCAAATATCACCCCCATGGCGATAGCAGCGTCTACGAGGCGCTGGCCCGCATGGCGCAGGACTTCTCCATCCGCTACACGCTGATAGACGGACAGGGCAACTTCGGCAGCGTGGATGGCGACCCGCCGGCGGCCATGCGCTACACCGAGGCGCGCCTCTCGCGCATCGCCGAAGAGCTGCTGGCCGATCTGGACAAGGACACCGTGGATTGGATGGACAACTTCGACGGCACGCTGCGAGAACCCAGCGTGCTGCCGTCGGCGTTGCCCAATCTGCTGCTGAACGGTGCGGCCGGCATCGCCGTCGGCATGGCCACCAACATCCCGCCGCATAACCTGACCGAGCTGTGCAACGCCGTCGGCTATCTGGTGGACAACTGGGCGCGCCTGGACGACGTGTCGGTGGAAGACCTGATGCGGATCGTGCCCGGGCCGGACTTTCCTACCGGCGGCTTGATCATCGGGCGCGAAGGCATCGCTGCTGCTTACGCCACTGGCCACGGCCGGCTGGTGATGCGCGGCGTGGCCACCATCGAGGAAATGCGCGGCGGCCGACACCAAATTCTCATCACCGAGCTGCCTTACCAAGTGAACAAGGCGGCGTTCATCGAGCGCATCGCCGACTTGGTGCGCGATGGGCGCATCGAGGAGATCAGCGACATCCGCGATGAGAGCGACCGGCGGGGGATGCGCATCGTCATCGAGCTGCGGCGCGGGGCGCAACCGACGCGTGTGCTGAACCGACTCTACAAGTACACTGCGCTGCAAAGCACCTTCGGCGTGCAAACGCTGGCGTTGGTGGCCGACGAAAGCGGCCGGCTGCAGCCGCGCCTGCTGAGCTTGAAACGCGCACTGGTCATCTTCATCGAGCACCGGCGCGAGGTCATCCGCCGGCGCAGTGAGTTTGACCTGGCGAAGACTAAAGCGCGCGCTCACATTTTGGAAGGTCTGCGCATCGCGTTGAACTTCCTCGATGAAGTCATCCGCATCATCCGCAACGCGCCCGATGCAGAGACCGCCAAAGCACAACTGATCACCCAGCTCAACCTCACCGAGGTGCAGGCGCAGGCGATCCTGGACATGCAACTGCGCCGGTTGGCCGCCCTGGAGCGCCAGAAAATCGAAGACGAGTATCAGGAATGCCTGCGCACCATCGCCTACCTCGAGGACTTGCTGGCCCATCCGGTCAAGATCCTCGCGCTCATCAAGGAGGATTCACTCAAGCTGGCCGAGAAGTATGGCGACGCCCGCCGCACGCGCATCGTGCTCGATGCCCGCGAGGACTTCGATGACGAAGAGTTGATCCCCGACAAGAGCGTGCTTGTCTCGCTCACCGAGAAAGGCTATATCAAACGGACGCCGGTCGAGGCCTACCGCGCCCAAAACCGCGGCGGTCGCGGCGTGAGCGGGATGGCCACCCAAGAGGAAGACGAGGTGATCTTCCTCTTCAACGCCCGCACGCACGACACGGTGTTGTTCTTCACCGACCGCGGCAAGGTCTATGCGCTCAAGGCGCACCAAATTCCCGAAGCCGACCGCGCTGCAAAGGGCGCCTATCTGGCCAACCTGATCGCGCTGAGCGAACGCGAGAAAGTCACGGCCGCCTTGCCCATCTCGAAGCAAAGCATGGCTTTGGTGAAAGCCGGCCAGGGCGACCACGATGACGACATTGAAGCCAACGGCAACGGCGAAGGTGCGCCGTTAATGGATAGCGGTGAGGAGAACGGCAACTCCGGCGTCAGCGCAGAGGATGAATTGGCGATGGCTGTGCCCTCGTCCAACGGCCAGGCGTCGCCGACGATCGCCATGTGCACGCGCATGGGCAAGATCAAGCGCGTGGATCTCAGCGCGTTCGCCAGCATCCGCAGCAGCGGTCTGCTGTGTATGTCGCTGACCGAGGGCGATGAGCTGAGCTACGTGCGCCTGACGCCCGGCGATGGCGAGTTGATGCTGGTCACGGCTCAGGGGCAGGCGCTGCGCTTCAGCGAAACGCTCGTGCGTCGCATGGGCCGCGCCGCCGGCGGCGTGCGTGCCATGCGCTTCAAGAAGCCAGGCGACTACATCGCCGGCATGGAGGTCGTCGAGCCGGGCGGCTACCTGCTCACCGTGACTGAGCGCGGCTACGGCAAATGCACCCCACTCGACGAATACAGCGCCAAAGGCCGCGGCGGCAGCGGCATGCGCACCATGAGTAGCGCGCTGGACGTGACCGGCGAATTGGTGGCGGCGCGCGTGGTGCAGCCCGAAGACCAAATCACCATCATCAGCGCCAACGGCGTCGTGTTGCGCCAGCGCGTCAGCGACATCCCCAAGACCGGCCGCGCTACGCGCGGTTCGCGGCTGATCAATCTGCGCGAGGGCGACACCGTCGCCAGCGTCGCCCGCCTGGCGCACGTGGATTAAGCCGCCGGCTGCGAGTTCAGAAGGATAATGAAGCACACACAACAAGCGCATGACTCAACGACGCGCGGCCTCTCACCTGTTGGCCTTTTTGCCGCAACTCGATCCGCAGGCGTTGGCAGAGACGTTGGTGGCCTTCGCCAACAGCGACGGCGGCACCATCGTGCTCGGCTATGATGAGCGCGGCCGTCCGTCCGGAGCGACGACGCCGGAGGACATCGAGGCAGTCCTGCGTGAAGCAGCCGGCCTGACCTCGCCACCGGTGCGCGCAACGCTGGAGAACGCCGGCGGCGATGGCAATCCGCAATTGATCGTGCGGGTGCCGCGCAGCGTGGATTTGCACTCGCTGAAGGACGGCCGGGTGTTCGTGCGCGTGGCCGGCGAAAACCGCGCGCTCACCGGCGATGAGATCCGCAACCTCACCCAGAGCAAGTTGGCGGGCGACTACGAAGCCGAGACCGTCCCCGGCGCGACGCTGGCCGATTTCGACGATGAGATCGTGGCGGAGTACATCGCCAAGCGCGAACTGCGCACCCGGCGCAAGATGGAGCTGGCCGAGCGCGATGCACAACATGCTGCGTCGCTGCTGAAAGACATCGGCGCGCTGGATGCCCGTGGTCAGCCCACCGTCGCCGGCATCCTGCTGTTCGGCAAGAACCCGCAGGCCTTTTTGCCGCAGAGCGGCGTGGTCTTCGTCAAGTTCCCTGGCGTGGAGCCGCGCGGCGAAGGCGGGCGTGTGGGCTATGGGCGGCGCGAAGAGATCAACGGCCCGCTGGCGCGGGTGATCGAGCGCACCTGGCAAGTGATACTGGAGGAGATGCGCGTCGGCGCCATTGTGAAAGGGCTGGAGCGCGAGGAGGTGCTGGAATATCCGGAGTTCGCCGTGCGCGAGGCGCTGGTGAACGCGGTATGCCATCGCGACTACCGCCTGCGCGGCCGGCGCATCGAGGTGCGCAAATATGCCGACCGGCTGGAGATCATCTCGCCAGGCGGATTAGCCGGCTACATCACGCTCGACAACATCATCGAGGAACATTTCTCGCGCAACCCGCGCCTGGTACAGGGCCTGTTCCAATGGGGCTACATTGAGGAACTGGGCCTAGGCATCGATCGGATGATCGAAGACATGGTGGCCGCCGGCCACCCTGCGCCCAAGTTCAACGCCACGGCCTACAGCTTTACCGTGACCCTGTCTAATGTGCGCGAGCGACGCGCGACGCACAACATCACCCTGCTGCCCACCGCGGCGGCGGACGGCGCCGCGCTGCCGCCCGGGCTGACCGTGAATGAACGCCAGGCGCGCGCCTTGCAGTACGTGCGCGAGCATGGCCGCATCACCAACCGCGACTTTCAGGTGCTCTGCCCGAACGTCACGCCGGAGACGCTGCGCATTGACTTGGCCGATCTGGTGGACAAGGGCGTGCTGATGCGGGTAGGCGAGAAGAAAGGGACCTACTACATCCTGAAGTGATACAGCGTCGGCGCTTCCCGACGCTGTATCACCATTGACGCGCAAAAGCGCGGACTACGGTCAACTATTCTGCCAGCGGCAGGATCGCGCTATGGGCGGCGACCCAGGCGATGGCCGACAGCGCCACGAACGCAAAGGCGCAAGGGCCCCGCCCGATGCATCGGGCGAAGGGAAGAAGTGGAGGGATTCATGGCCGTCTCTCTTACGTGAACGCCATGCGCGGAGTCCTGGCGCGGGCTTCGGCAGCCGGGCGATCTCCTCATCGGATGGGATGCGGCCGGCGACGACGAGTTTCCCGTTGACCACCACCCCAGGCGTCTATAGCACGTCCCAATCTTTGCGTAGTTCGTGACCTTTTCGACCTCTATCGCGATTCCGATCGCGTCGGCGACTCGCTGCACGGCCTGTTCAAGCCGTTTGCAGTTGGCGCACCCCGAGCCAAGCACTTTGACATCCTTCTGGTGGATTTGCCGATTGAATGCAGTGACCCGTTAGGCTGCCTGCTTCCTGAACAGGGCCGGCGATGCCCTGCGCGTCGGCGCTGAGGCCCAGGATGCGACGATCGGCCCGCCGATAGACGATTTGCCAGCCTGCTCGCCGGCATGTCGCCAGACCTGCCCGCCGCAGCACAGCCAACTGCACGCGCTCGTAGAGGACCTTCCCACCGAGCGGGTATGCCAGCTCGCCCCACAATGTGCAGTTGAGCGTGATGCGGTGGCCAAGCAGTTACAATCGTCACGTTTCGCATCGCGTGGTGAGCACAGGTCGAACGCGCATGAAACTGAGACAAGCCTTGGTCGCCTGGGCTGCTGCGTCAGTCGTCGCGGCCTCGTGCGTGAATTCGACGCCCACGCTCGATCCCCCGTTCCCTACGACATCGCCTGCTTCGCCGACCCGCCCACCCGCTCGAAAGCTGCTCTCTGCAGCCGCGGTGGCCGACGCCTTCGTTGACGCAATCAACCGGCAAGACTTCGTCGCTGCGTTCACCTTGCTCGATGCGTCTTCGCGCGCCGAGTTGACGGACGCCGATGAGCTGCGCAGCCGCTATGAAGCCGCGCGCGCCATCGCCCTCGCTACGCGCACGGCAACGCAACTGCGCGGCGGGCTGCTGTATCAGGATGAGCGCGCCGCCGCCACGCTCGTCACGCGCTGGGAAAGCAGCTTGGTTGGGGCGTTTGAGGTGACCAGCACGCTCGGGTTAGTCTTCGACCCCTCGGCGGCCGATTGGCGCGCGAGGTGGACGCCGGACGTCATCATCCCCGGCCTCGCGAGTGGCACGCTGCGCATGGAGCGCGAAGAAAGCACCCGGGGCGCGATCTATGCCGCCGACGGCACCCCGCTCGCCACCCAGCGCGAGTTCCTCACGATCGGCGTGCAGCGCGGCGCGATTGCCGGCCCCGACGAAGAGCAGCGCCTGCTCGACCTGCTCAGCCAAATCACGCGACGCGCGCCGGAGGAGATCAAAGCGAAATACGCCAATCAACCGAAAGACTGGTTCTCGCCCATCGCCGATGTGGACGAGGCGTTGATAGACGAATACTACGATCAGATCAAACGCTTTCCGGCGATGAGCGTGCGCTCGCGCTTTCAACGACACTATCCCCACCCGGACCTCGCGCCGCACGTCGTCGGCCTCGTCGGATTTATCCCGCCGGAGTCGCTGGCGGCGTATCGCGCGCGCGGCTTCCAGGGTGATGAACAAATTGGGCTGTCCGGCATCGAAGCCGCCGCCGATGCGCTCATCGGGGGCGCGCCGGGCGGGGTGTTGAAGCTCTTCTCCGGCGGCTATCTGACCGTCCTGGCGGAGCGGCCAGCCGTCCAGGGCCGCGATGTCACGCTCACCATTAGCCCTGCCTTGCAGCTTGCGGCGCAGCGCTTGCTGGGCGAACGTCGCGGCGCGGTGGTGGTGCTGCGCGCCGAGGACTCGGCTGTGCTGGCGATGGCCAGTTCGCCCACCTTCTCGCAGACCAACATCACCGACCGAGCGATTCGGGAAGGCGCCCTGCTCAATCGCGCCACGCAAGGACAATATCCACCCGGCTCGACCTTCAAGATGGTGACGATGGCCGCCGGCATCGGCGAAGGCGTCACGACGCCCGATGAGGTGTTCCGCGACCCCGGCTTCTGGGACGGCTACGGCGTCGCGTTTCGCAAAACGTGCTGGCTGCGCAGCGGCCATGGGCGCATCAGCCTACAGGTCGGCCTCACGGCGTCATGCAACGTCGTGTTCTACGAGGTAGGCAAGCGGCTGCAGGAGAAGAGCGCCTATGTGTTGAGCGCGTATGCCCGCAAGTTCGGCTTCGGGGCGCGCACGGGCATCGAGCTGCCCGAAGCGGCCGGGTTGGTGCCCGACCCAGACTGGAAGCGGCAGGCGCTCGGCGAAGCGTGGACGGGCGGCGACACTGTCAACTTGGCAGTGGGCCAGGGCTTCATGTTGGTCACACCGCTGCAGGTCGCGCAGATGACCGCCGCCATTGCCAACGGCGGCCTCATGCGGCGCCCGTATCTCATTGCTTCGCCGCGCCCGAAGCCCAGCGCGGACCCCGTCGCCCGTCTGCCGCTTCCCCCGGCCACGCTCGAGGCGATTCAACGCGGCATGATTGGCGTGACGCGCGACGCGCGATTCGGGACGACGACGTATCGCTTCGCCGGCTTTGACTACTGCTTCGACGCCGAGGGCCGCGTCGTCCCATGCCACCGCATGCCGGCGCAGTCACGCGCAAGCGCGCGCCGGCTGATCGTCGCCGGCAAGAGCGGCACGGCGCAGGCCGGCGGTGATGCGCAGCCCTTCGCCTGGTTCACGGCCTACGCGCCTGCCGACGCGCCAGAGATCATTGTCACTGCGCTGTTGGAGAACATCGGCGAGGGGTCGAGCTATGCCGCGCCGTTAGTGCGTCAAATCATCGAGGCTTACTACGGTTTGGCGATCTCCCCCACGCCGCGCGATCGAAGAGCAAATGAGTGACGAAAGCAAACCGATAGCTCAGCACGGACGGGTGATCAAAGCGCAGAGCGGCTTCTTCACCGTGCACTGCGACGACGGCCGCCGGTTCGTCTGCAAAGCTGCCGGTCGGCTGACCCAAAGCAAGCACGAAGAGGACGCGTTGGCCGTCGGCGACCGGGTGACGGTGGAGCCGGTGAAGAGCGAGGGGCTGGTGAACGGGCGCATTATTGCCGTCGCGCCACGTGGACGCACATTGTCGCGGCTTGATCCGGTGTTCACAGCGCGCGGCAAACCGGGCCAGCAGATCCGCCAGGTGATCGTCGCGAATGTGGACATGGCGGTTTTCGTCTTCGCGTGCGCCGAGCCGGAGTTCCATCCGCGCATGCTCGACCGCTATCTGGTCGGGGCGGAGGCGCAGCAGTTATCGACAGTGATTGTCGCCAGCAAAGTGGACCTGGTGGGCTTAGACGCGGCGCGCGCGATGTTCGCGACCTACGAGCAGTTGGGCTACGAGGTGATCTACACGTCTACACATGCCGATCATCCAGCGTATGCGGGCATCGCGCGACTGCGCGAGCGACTGCATGGCAAGCTCAGCGTGCTCACCGGCAAGAGCGGCGTGGGTAAGAGCAGCTTGCTGAACGCGCTCAAGCCCGGCCTGGGCAAAGAGGTTGGGCGCATCAGCGAAGCGTTGAAGAAGGGCCGGCACACGACGGTGGTGCCGGAGCTGGTGCAGCTCGACGAATGTAGCTGGATCGCCGACACGCCGGGCATCCGCGCCTACGCCGTCTGGGACGTGCAGGCCGAAGAATTAGACGGCTACTACCGCGAGATTGCGCCGCTGGTCAGCCAGTGTGAATTCTCGGATTGCACGCACACGCACGAACCGGGCTGCGCCGTGATCCGTGCGCTCAGGCGCGGCGAGATCAGCCAGGCGCGCTACGATTCCTATTTGCGGCTGCGCGAGGAGTTGAGCCAGCAACGCAAATGGTGAGTGTGCGCAGCGGCACTTAACCTGCAACGCCCAAGACCCATGATGGACGCGCGACAGGACTTTCCCTCTCCCGCATCCTCCTCTGGGTGGCATCGTGATGGGCAGCGACAGCGATCTGCCGACGATGCGAACCGCCGCTGAAGGGTGCGAGCAGTTCGGCGTGCCTGATGAGATGCGCATCGTCTCGGCGCATCGCGCGCCGAACGACATAGCAGCCTATGGCAAAACCGCACGCACGCGCGGCTTGCAGGTAATCATCGCCGGAGCCGGCGGCGCAGCGCACCTGCCGGGCATGCGCGCTGCCTTCTCACCGCCGCCGGCGACCGCTGTTACAGAAGGCGCCCGACTACCAGGCGCGCCCGGCCGAGGAATCGCGCGCAAAGAACATCGGTCGGGGCGTTAGCGACCAGGCGTGAATCCCGGATGATTCATCCTTCGCTCCCGAGCACGAATTTCTCGATCGCGACCGCTGCGCCATCCTCCTCGATGCCGGGGGCGATCCAGTCGGCGACCGCTTTGGTCACGTCGTTGCCGTTGCCCATCGCCACACCGAAGCCGGCCCAGGCGACCATCGTGGCGTCGTTGCCTTGATCGCCGATCGCCATGACGCGCTCGCGCGGCACGCTCAGCCGGTTGGCCAACCAGCGCAGCGCGCTGCCTTTGTCAGCGCCGAGCGGGTTCACTTCCACAAAGTGGGCATGAGACTGCACCACGGTCGCGCGGTCGCCGACCAATGCGCGCAGATGCGCCAGCGCGCGCGGCGCGTCATCAGGCTCGATTGTGAACAGTACTTTGTCGGCATCGCGTCCGTCGAGCACAGCGCACAGGTCACGCACGACGGCAGGCTCAAAGCCGATCAGGCTGTGGATGTGTCGGAAGAATTCGCCGTCGCTGACGAAAATGCGCTCGTCCTGATACATCACGACGCGCCATTCGGGGTGCTGAGCTTCGAGCGCGATCAGCTCGCACGTCAGCGCATACGGCAGGGTGATGCGCAGGAGCGCAGTTTCGCTGCGGTAGTCGTAGATCACCCCACCTTGCTGGCAGATGACCGGCGCATTGGCGCCGAAAAGCGCCGCAAATGGTCGCGTGCTGGGCACGTTGCGGCCGGTGGCGATAGTCACCCGTGCGCCGCGCTGCATGGCCATCTGCGCTGCGCGCAGCACGCGCGGCGATACGGTCATGTCCTGGCGGACGGTGGTGCCATCGAGATCGAGGGCGATCAGGGCGAAGGGCGCTGTGGGGTGGCTCATGCTCGATATTGGGTCACGGACGGCAGGTGGCCCATCACTGTTGATCGCAAAGCGTCACTCATGCAAGGCGAAGGGCCAACACGCGGTCTAAGCCGGCCAGGTCTTTTTTAATCTCCGCCTGCGCCTGCGGCAGTAGGGTTCGCGCAGCCGCCAGGGCGGCCGGCCCCTGAGACGCACCGATTTCCAGAAAGGCGGCGCGCGGCTGCGCGGTGCCATCGCCCCTCGTCATGCGCGCGGCAATCTGCGCCAGCAGCCGTCGCACCAGCGCCAGGCCGTCATCGCCGCCGTCGAGCGCGATGCGTGGCTCGTGCGCTTGGATCTCCGGCGGCAATCCTTCGATTTCCTCGCGCGTGACATAGGGCAAGTTGGCCGTGATGATGGGGGGCAGTGCGACCAGGCCGTCCAGCAGGTCAGCCTGTAACAGGGTGATGCGATCGGCGACGCCGTGTCGCCTGGCGTTCAAGCGCGCTACGGCCAGCGCGTCAGCGCTGATGTCGGTCGCCAGGATGCACACATCCGGCACATGCTTGGCGATCGCAATGGGAATCGCGCCGCTGCCGGTGCCCACATCCAAGACCGAAAATCGAGCGGGGCGGCGGTGGGGGCTGAGATGGATGACCTGGAGTTCGTCGAGCGCCAGCTCGACGAGCCTCTCCGTCTCCGGCCGTGGGATCAGCACCCGCCGATCCACGCTCAGGTCGAGGCCGTAGAACTCGCGAGAGCCGAGGACGTAGGCGAGCGGCTCGCGCGCGACCACGCGCCGCAACAGCGCCCCAAAGCGCTCCCGCGCTGCAGCGTCGAGCTGCGCATCGCCATGCGCGACGAGCCACGCTTTGGGTTTGTCGAGCACGTGCGCCAGCAACAGGCGCGCCGTCGTGGTCGGCGCGTCTACGCGCGCGGCGTCGAGCTGCGCAATCGCCGCGCGCAGGGCGGTGCGAATATCTTCGTCCAAGTCCGATCTCCAACCGGCGCTCCCGATTGATCACATCCCCGCCGCCTGCAATCGCTCGGCCTGCTCGCGGACGATCAGTTCGTCAATGAACACGTCGAGGTCGCCTTCCAGCACCTCCGGCAAGCGATACACGTCCAGGCCGATGCGGTGGTCGGTCACACGATTCTGCGGGTAGTTGTAGGTGCGGATCTTCTCACTGCGCTCGCCGGTGCCGATCTGTTCGCGCTTCTGCTGCGCTAGCGCACTGGCCAGCTTGCTCTGTTCGATCTCATAGAGCCGCGCACGCAAAATGGCCATGGCGCGCAGCCGGTTTTGGGTTTGGCTGCGCTCATCCTGCACGGCCACAACAATGCCGGTCGGCTTGTGGGTGATGCGCACGGCGCTCTCGTTCTTCTGCACGTTTTGGCCGCCCGCGCCGCGCGAGCGGAAGGTCTCGATCTCGATATCGCTTGGCGGGATGTTGACCTCGACCTCATCCACCTCCGGCAGCACCGCCACGGTGACCGTGCTGGTATGGATGCGGCCGCTGGCCTCGGTAGCCGGCACGCGCTGCACCCGATGCACGCCGCTCTCGAACTTCAGCCGGGAGTACGCCCCTTTGCCCTTGACGGCAAAGATGATCTCTCTGAAGCCACCGATGCCGGTTTCGTTGGCATCAATCAGCTCGACCTTCCAACGATGGTTCTCGGCGTAACGGCTGTACATGCGAAAGAGGTCGGCAGCGAACAACGCCGCCTCCTCGCCGCCGGCGCCGGCGCGGATCTCCATGATCACGCTGCGCTCATCCCGGGGATCCTTGGGCGCAAGCAGAAGCTTGAGTTCCTGCTCCAGCGCAGCGGCGCGCTCGCGCAGCGGCTCCAGCTCCAGGCGCGCCAGCTCAGCCAGCTCGTCCTTGCCCTCGGCTAATAGCGCGTTATCGGCCAGCTCTTGTCGGACGCGCTGCCACTCGCGGTACTTCTGCACGATCGGCTCTAACTCGCTGTGCTGACGCGCAACTTCTGCGTAGCGCGCATAGTCGTTGGTCAGCTCCGGATCGGCCATCCGTTGCGCGAGTTCCTCGTATCTCCGTTCGATGCCTGCCAGCTTGTCTTCCATAGAAGCTGTGAGAAGATGTGCGGCCTTGCTCCCCGCTAGCGAGAGACGAAGAGCGCCGTCGTCAAAAAACCGCCTCGCCAATGCGACGAGCGCAGCGCCGTGACCGGCCTGCGGGCTGTCACTCGGGCGGGGCGGCTAATGCAGCATTAAAACTGCGCGACATTATAACCAGGACGCCTCTTGTCGTCTGGTAGGGAGCGAAGCTTCTGAGCAGCGCGCTGCATCTTAGCGGCTGGATGCCTGTGCCGCGTCTACCAACAGCCCGCTTTCGATGATCACGGTGCGCGCGGCGTCAACATCGCGCGGGCGAATAGCAACGCAATTCGGCGCTAAGCGCTCGACCCCCAGGCGACGCATCTGGGGCAGACGCAACAGCGCGTCCATCGTCGCGCCGTCCTGTGCGCGCAAGATCACCGTCGTCTCCAAGCTCAGCTCAGCCCCGCGCTCTTCCCAGCGGAGTAACGCTCGCTTCAGCCCGGCCGGCAGGGCCTGACCGCCGGTTTGCTCCAAGAACTCGATCACGCGACCGGCGCGGATGCCCTGCGCGCGCGCGCGCTCCAGTGAGCGTGGAGAGAGCCGATAGGCGTAGGCATCCGCGCGCGTCTCGATCCAGTCCGCTACGCGCGCAACCTGAAAACGCTCATATCTCAGATGGCGCGCAATGATGATCCGGCCATCGGCGGTCACCTGGAAGGGCGGCGTCGGCGGGTCGGCGCCGGCGTCGTCTAAGTCGCTCAACCAACGCAGCGGCTTTTCGATGATGTAGCGGATCAAGGCCCCTTCCACACGCTCCCAGTGTTCGAAGCCGTGCAGGAATTGACCGGTGCGTGCGTCGCGCACGTGCCACGTGTCGTAGCGCCCATCCGGCCGGGCAAAATCGGGGTCATGCTCGTGTACGTATGTGACGAAGGCAGAGATGAGGGATGGATCGGGAAACCGAGAGGGGGGCGTGGAGATTGGGCGAGTCGCGTCCTCCCCCGCCGATCGCCACCTTTCCCACAGGCGGACGATCCCCTGGCGTGTGCGCACAGGATCGCTCGACCAGGTGTGCGTCATCTCCAGGGCCAAGCCGTCCACGTGCGCGAGGTCGTTCCATTCAGGATCGTTCAACCAGGCGTTGAACAAAGCGTTGCGTTGGGCTTCCGGCGCGCTTTGCAACCATCGGGCGACCGGCTGTGGGGCCAACCGCAGCCGGCCCTGCTCTGTCCGCGTCCAACCCAGACGCGCAAGCAGGTGTGTGAGAAAGGCGAAGCGGCCGTTGGGATCGTTTCCGATCGCGCCGTCCGGGTCACGCAACATGGGCGCCACCGTCTGCCGCGACGCCGCATCCCACCCGCCGCCGGCCTTCGTTCGCACCTCGTGATTGCGGATGAAACACAGGAGCGTGACGACATCATCGAGGCACTTCGACGGGCGCAGGTCGGATGGCCGAGCCGGCGAAACGGCGAATTCCTCCTGAGGCGCATGCGGCTCGGCGCCCAGCAGCGCAAGCATATCGCCCGGCACGAAGACGACTTCGGTGGGTGCGCCGCTCAGCCGGTCGAAGGCGCGAAAGATGAAGCCGCGATACCATAGCTGCTCCGTGGCGTTAGCCGGCGATTGCCATGGGCGTTCGCGCTCGAGCCGGCCGGGGCCCATTGGCCGGATGCCGCCAAAGCGCCGCTCAAACGCTGCTGCGGGCATCCGCCCCCGCGCAGCCACCAAGGCATCGAGCGCGCTGCGCGCATCCGGCGGCAGTGATGCGCGGGCTGCTGTCAACCGTTCGCGCTGAAGCATGTAGAGCGCCAGCGTCCCGGCCATGTCATGCGCCGAGGTCGCCTCGACCGGCACGTCCCATAAGTCCGCTATCGCCATCAACCGTGGCAACGGCTCGTCGAGCAGACACGCGCGCAGGCTCCTCACAGGCGTTCTAAGTTTGAAAACGTGATGTCGCTCACAGCTTACAACTTTAACGCGCTCATCGTGCTGCGCACCAACGCGGCGCTCTTGTTGAGCATCTCCTGTTCGTGAGGCAGCAGCTTGATCTGGATGATTTCTTCGATGCCGCTGCGACCGAGCTTGACCGGCACGCCGAAGTACATGTCGGTCAGGCCGTATTCGCCTTGCAGGTATGCCGCGCAGGGCAAGATGAGCTTGCGATCCTTCAGGATCGCCTCGACCATTTCGGCGACCGCCGCGCCTGGCGCGTAGTAGGCGCTGCCGGTTTTGAGCAGGTTGACGATCTCCGCGCCGCCCTGTCGTGTACGCTGCACAATCGCCTCGACGCGTTCCGGCGGCAGCAGTTCGGTGATCGGGATGCCCGCCACCGTCGAGTAGCGCACCAGGGGCACCATCTCGTCGCCATGGCCGCCCAGCACAAACGCATGCGTGTTCTGCACGCTCACGCCCAACTCTTGTGCGATGAACGTGCGCATGCGCGCGCTATCCAGCACACCGGCCTGGCCCATCACGCGATTCTTGGTGAAGCCGTGCCGGCTGAGGATCGTGTAGGCCAAATACGCCATGGTGTCGAGCGGGTTGGTGACGACGATGACGATGGCGTTGGGCGATGTCGCGGCGATGTTGTTGGCGACCTCGGTGATGATCTTCTGATTGGTGCCGACCAGGTCTTCGCGGGTCATGCCGGGCTTGCGGGCTACGCCGGCGGTGACGACCACGATGTCGCTGTCCTTGGTGTCGGCGTAATCCGTCGTGCCGGTGATCTTGGTGTCGTAACCGACGACCGGGCCGGCTTCTTCCAAATCGAGCGCCTTGCCCTTGGGCATGGTTTCGGTGGCAGGGATATCGAGCAGGACGATGTCTCCCAGTTCGCGCTCGGCCAGCCAGTGAGCAGTCGTGGCGCCGACGAAACCGGCGCCGATGATGGTGATCTTGTTGCGCATGTTGGCGAAACCCTCTGTGCAAATGGCGTGATGTGCCTATCATACTCTGTGGAACGAGCGCGCATTTCTGGCAGGGGAGACGCGCAACAGCGCGGGGGATAAGCCCAGGCGACGTCTGCGCCCTCCCAAGTCTCGCCCCTCAGGAAACCCACCGGGATACACGCTCCCTTGCATGAGGCGATTTAGAATGGGACAGCAATGGCCACCTTCGCGCTTCTCTACTCCGACACAGGAGGCGGACATCGCACCGCGGCCGACAGCATTCAGCAGGCCTTCGCGACACTCAACGGCAAGCTACACCGCGTGGAGATGATCAACGCCATTGGCTATCTCCCCCGCCCGTTCAACCACAGCGAAGCCACCTACCGCGTTGCGATTAGCCATGCGCGATGGTTGCACTATTTGAACTACGTCGTGCTCGATGACGTGCAGCGGATGCAAAAGGTCGGCGCTTTGCTGAGCAAGCTGGACAGCGCGCGCCTGCGTGCGTTGTTTCGCGAGCACCCAGCCGACGTTTATGTGTCGTGCCAGCCGCACTTTAATCCGTTCGTCCCGCCGGCAATGCGCTTGTGGGCGCCTCGCGCGCGCTACGCTCACGTGGTGACCGACCTCAGTCACATCCACAGCTTTCACGTCACGCCGTTCGCCGATGTCGTCACGGTACCCACCGAAGAGGCGCGCGACGAGCTGATCACGCGCGGCGTATCGCCTCAGCGGGTGATCATCACCGGCCAGCCGGTCATCCCTTCGCTTGAAGCGCGCGTAAAGCGGGGGGCCGGCTCGCGCGCCGAGCGCGGCCTGTGCGAGGGTCGCCCAGTGGTGCTGCTCTTGGGCGGCGGCGAAGGCGCGGGGTTGCTGAACAAGACGGCGCGGGCGATTGCCCATGCCGGCTTGCCCGTGCAACTGGTCGTCATCTGTGGGCGCAATCAGGCGCTGTACCAAGCGCTGAGCAGGGACATCGCTGGACCCACGACGCAAGTGTTGGGCTTCGTGGATGATGTGCCGGAGTGGATGGGGGCATCGGACGTGCTGATCACCAAAGCCGGCTCGACTACGCTGGCCGAGGGCTTCGCTGCCGGGTTGCCGATCATTATCTTCGATGCGCTGCCCGGCCAGGAGGAAGGCCCGCGCGACTATGCCGTAAGCCACGGCGCGGCGGTATGGTGCCCCACGCCGGCATCGGTGATAGCGCAACTCAAGCAGTGGCTAAACCACCCCGATGACCTCGCGCGAGTGCGACGCGCTTCCAAGGCGCTGGCGCGCCCCCAGGCAGCGCTGGCTATCGCGCGCGCGTTGATGGCGCTATGCAAGTGATTGCATCAGCGTCAAGGAATAATGGAACGGCCCGTGGAGGCGCGTGTGGAAGTGCGCCCAGCCGGCCTGCCGGGCAAGATCGGCGGCTTCGGCCGCCGTGTAGGCGCGGCGGACTGATTGCACGCCATCGGCGCGCGTCAGTCGGTTGCGGCTGGTCAGCCGCGTCAGCAGCCAAGCACCGACGAGCGCGCTCACGTTTCGGCTCAAGTCCAGGCACACCACCCGCAGCCGAGCGACGCGACGGAGTTCGCGCAGCAGCGCGATGGTTTCCGGCGGGTTGAGGTGGTGCAGCACATGGATGCACGTCACGACGTCTACGCTCGCATCGGCGAGCGGCAGTCGCATGCCCCAAGCGCAAATCGCAAACACTTCGGGATGCATCTGGCGCGCGAGGCGCAGCACATCGGGCGATACATCCACCCCCACCCAGCGCACGGCCGGCGTGGCTTGCCGGGCATAGGCGATAAAGTCACACGATCCACAGCCGACATCCAGGCCGATGTAGCCGGTCGCGGTTGGCGGCAGCGCAGCCGTGACCAATCGAGTCGCCCGCGCAAAAACGCCCAGGCAGCGATCGTAGCGCGCCATGTCGCGCAGGTTGCCGCGCAACTCTTCCAGATCACGATAGGCGCGCTCGTCCAACAGCTCAGGCGCAAGCGAACGTTGATGCAAGAAACCGCGCATCGCTGATGCATTGGCGCCCGTCGGGTGGCTCGCGCTGGTGCAGCGCTGCGCCGGGCGGCATGGGCACCTAGACGCCCGTCAGCCGCCGCGCGTGCGGCTTACCCACACATGCCGGCCACGGGTGCCAGCCCGCAAGCAGCCGCAGGCGTTCGTCGCACCAGCGCCAATGCCGACCCGCAAGACTGCCTCAACTCTACTATGTCCACGATACCCCGCGCCGAACATTACAGCGCTGCGCTTGGCGAGTGATGGCCGGATTGGCCCAACGACCTAGCGCCCGAACCCGGCCTGTTGCAGTAGGATATTGCCGACACGATCGCCGATGCGCATCACCAGTCTGACCAACCCGCGCGTCAAGCATGTCGTGGCGCTGCGCGACAAGCGTCGGCGCGACGAAGATGGCTTGATGCTGGTCGAGGGCTTCGATCCCCTATCGCTCGCCCTGGATTGCGGCGTGCGCCCGCAGACGGTCTTCATCTGCCCTGAGCTGTTCAAGCCGGCGCACAGCCCCAACGCGCACGACAACCTACAGTGGCGCGTGCGCGATACCGGCGCTGAGTTGATCGAGACCACGCGACCGGTCTTCGAGAAGATGGCCTATCGCGATGGGCCGGATGGTTGGCTGGGCATCGTGAAACGGCCGGACTTCTCGCTGAGCCGGCTGACCCCGGCGCGCAGCCGAACGCCGCTCTACCTTGTCGTAGAAGCAGTGGAGAAGCCGGGCAATCTGGGCGCCATGCTGCGCACGTGTGACGCCGCCGGCGTAGACGCCTTTTTGTTCTGCGATCCCAAGGCCGACCTGACTAACCCGAACGTCGTGCGCGCATCACAAGGCGCGCTATTCAGCGTGCCGGTCGCGCAATGCACGAGTGCCGAGGCCATCGCCTGGCTGCGCGAGCGTGGCATACGCATTGTCGCCACTACCCCCAATCCATTACGTGGACAATTGCCGGCGAGCTACACGCAGTTCAACTTTGCCCCGCCCTGCGCGATTGCCGTCGGCGAAGAGAAATACGGGCTGTCCCAATTCTGGCTCGACCAGGCCGACGCCGCCGTGCGCATTCCCATGTTTGGTCGGATCAACTCGCTGAACGTGGCCACGAGCGCAGCGCTGGTGATCTACGAGGCCATTAAGCAGCGCGGCATGGTGTAGATGGTCCACTCCGCATCGCCCGTCCTTCCGCGCCGCCTACTCGCCGCGCTGCGTCAAACGACATCGGGGGATTCAACCTCAGCGCCAAACTCGGTCTTGGACGCTGCGGCAACATGCTCAACACGGAGAACTTCCGCTTCGCCAAATCACATGAGAGCGGCGATCCAAATGATCGCGCGCAGCAGAGAGGCCGCGCGCTCGCGCGCCACAGTTAGGCGCATGGTCAAACGGGACTCCGTATAATCCCCACGGTGGCTTTGAACGACAAGCTGCGGCAGTTGCCGAGCGTGAGCGAATTGCTCGCGCAGGCCAACGGGCTGGTCGAAGCCGAAGGACATGCGCGCGTGGTACATGCGCTCCGCGAGGTGCTCGATCGCGCCCGTCGAGCCATCCACAACGGTGCCCCGCCCCCCTCGCGCGATGAGCTGATCGCGACTGCGCGCGCCTTGTTACAGTCACTTTCCCTCGAGCGTCTGCCGACGGTCGTGAACGCAACCGGCGTGATCATCCACACCAACCTCGGCCGCGCGCCGCTCAGCCGATCCGCCCAGGAGGCGATGATGAAGGTTGGGCGCGACTACAGCCCGCTCGAATTCGACATGACTATCGGCGAACGTGGGCGGCGCGGCGAGGCGGTGGAGCAGTTGCTGTGCCAATTGACCGGCGCAGAAGCAGCGCTGGTCGTGAATAACTGCGCCGCAGCGACGGTGCTGATGCTGGCAACGGTCGCTGCCGGCAAAGGCGTGGTGATCTCACGCGGCCAATTGGTGGAGATCGGCGGCGGATTCCGCATCCCCGAGATCATGGCACAAAGCGGCGCGCGCTTGATCGAGGTGGGCACGACCAATCGGACGCGCCTATCGGATTACGAGCAGGCGATCCGCGAAGCCGAAGGGCATGCGCCGGGCGTCGGCGCGATCCTGCACGTTCACTCGTCCAATTTCCTGATGATCGGCTTCGTGGAGGCGGCGCCCATCGCGGATTTGGTTCGGCTCGGCGAGCAGTTCTCCGTTCCGGTGCTAGACGATCTGGGCAGCGGCGCGCTCGTAGATACCTCGCAGTTTGGCCTGCGTCGCGAGCCGATGCCGCAGGATAGTCTGCGGGCCGGCGTGGCCATGGTGACCTTCAGCGGCGACAAGCTGCTGGGGGGACCGCAAGCCGGCATCATGCTGGGGCAGCGCGAGTGGATTGAGCGCTGCCGGCGGCATCCGTTGGCGCGCGCCTTCCGCGCCGATAAATTCACCCTGGCCGGGCTGTCGGCGACGCTGCTGCATTACGCGCGCGGCGAGGCGCATCGCGAGGTGCCGGTGATCCGCATGTTGGCCATGTCCAAGGCAGATATTACGCGGCGCGCGACCCAGATGGCTGCGCAGATCGCCGGTTGGCTACGGGAGAACGGCCTACGGGCCGAATTGGTGGACGGTGTGAGCACGGTAGGCGGTGGGGCGTTGCCGGGCGAGACCCTGCCGACGACGTTGATCGCGCTCGCGTCAAACGCGCGTTCGCCGGGCGAGATTTTGGCCGCCTTGCGCGCCCGCGGCGTGATTGCCCGGATCAGCAACGACCGTGTCATGCTCGACCTGCGCACCGTGCTGGATGACGACGAATTGGCGCGCCGCCTGTGCTCCACGTGAACCCACGCGCGCGCGAACGTGAACGACGCGCCACGGCTTCAGAGCGGATGGGTCAAAACAGCGCCAACGTCTTCACCTGGGTCAATCGGCAACGCCTCGCCTGCGGCGAACTTGTGCGCCCAGCGCGTTGGCTCCGGCAAACGGTAGCCCCGCGCGCACTCCATGACGAAGGCCACTGCGCGCGCCGCATCAATCAAATGGCCCGGGGAGACGAAAAGCGGCTTAGCCCGTTTGCGCGTCCGCAAGACGGCCCCGATCACCTGCTTCGTCTGCGGGTCAAGCAGGTCGCTTGCGTCGCCGACGTTCGGCCCCGGTTCCTCAAAATCGCCGTATAGCCTGGACTTGCCAACGCCGATCGTGGGGCGCTCCAACCACAGCCCCATCTGAGAGGCGATGCCGATCCCTCGCGGATGCGCGATGCCCTGCCCGTCAAACATCACAAGGTCGGGTGAATGTTGGAGCTTCTCCCAGGCCGCGAGGATGGCCGGACCCTCTCGAAAGGCCAACAGGCCGGGGATATAGGGCAAGGCGAGCGGCGCGTCCGCGGTCACGCCTTCGATCGGGGTCATCTGGGGATAGCGCAGCACAACGATGGCCGCACGTGCGCGCGCTTCGCTCAGGCTCACATCCACGCCGGCAATGGTGCGCACTGCGCGGCCATCCCACCGCAACACGAGTTGCGCACGCAGTTGCGCCTGGAGCCGGATCGCCTGGTCTGGCTCGAGCGACCACGCATGCAGCGCTTTGACCATGCCGCGCATCATAGCCGCCTTTGCGGTTAAAATTGTGGACATCGGCGACGACGCGAGATGCGCGCCGGATGTGCTTGCAGAGAGCCGGTGGGCGGTGCGAACCGGCAGCCTGAAGGGTCGCGCTTCCACTCGTAGAGCTTCCTGCGACGAGCAGGACGGGAGTTCCCGTTAGCGAACCTTCGAGGTCAGCAACCGGGTCATTGGCGTCGAAAGCAAGTTTCGCGGCCAATGGCCGCGGCGCTGGCGAAGTCAGGTGGCACCACGAGCGCCCTTCGTCCTGATGCGACAAGGGCGCTTTCATTTTCGATGTGAGGACCCGATATGTTGGACATCAACTTGATCCGCAAAGAACCGGAGATCGTCCGCCAAGCGATCATCCATCGCGGCAACGACCCGACGCCGGTGGACGAAATCCTGGCGCTCGACACGCAGCGACGAGAAATCCTGGCGCGCTCAGAGCAATTGCGCGCCATCCGCAACGCAGTGAGCAAGGAAATCGGCCGCATGCGCGACGACGCCGAGCGTGAAGCCAAGAAGGCCGAGATGCGTCGCGTCGGCGATGAAATTGACGCGCTGGAGGCGGCGCTGGCCAAGATCGAAGCGCAGCTCGGCGAGCTGACGGCAGCGCTCCCCAACCTGGCAGACCCGCGCGTCCCGATCGGGCCGGACGAAACGCACAACGTCGTGTTGCGCGTGGTCGAGGGCACACGGCCGCCACAGGACTTCTCCCCTAAGCCCCATTGGGAGATCGGCGAGCAGTTGGGGATCATTGACTTCGAGCGCGGCGTGAAGTTGAGCGGCAGCCGGTTCTATGTGTTGAACGGATGGGGCGCGCGCCTACAACGCGGCCTAATCGCTTGGATGCTCGACCTGCGCATGCAGCAGGGCTATGAAGAACGCTACCTGCCCTTCATGGTAAAGGCGCAGACGTTGTTCGCCGCCGGCCAACTGCCGAAGTTCCGCGACAACCTCTATCACGACGCTGAGGAAGACTTCTGGATGGTGCCGACGGCCGAGGTGCCGCTCACTAACCTGCACGGCAACGAAATCCTCGACGCCGACGACCTGCCCCGGCTTTACGCCGCCTATACGCCGTGCTTCCGACGCGAGAAGATGAGCGCCGGCCGAGATGTGCGCGGCATCAAGCGCGGCCACCAGTTCGACAAGGTGGAGATGTATGCGTTCACCAAGCCGGAGGACAGCGACCACTATCTGGAGAAGATGCGCGAGGATGCCGAGGCCACGTTAAAGGAATTGGGCTTAACCTATCGCGTCAAGCTGCTGTGCACCGGCGACCTGAGCTTCGCCTCACGCATCACCTACGACCTCGAGGTGTGGTCTCCCGGCGTCGGCGAATGGCTGGAGGTCAGTTCGGTCAGCAACGTGGGCGACTTTCAAGCGCGCCGCGCCAACATCAAGTTCCGCCGCACCAAGGGGGCCAAGCCGGAATTCGTGCACACGCTGAACGGCAGCGGCCTAGGCCTGCCGCGCACACTGATCGCGGTGCTGGAGAATTACCAGCAGGCCGACGGCAGCGTCGTTGTGCCGGAAGCGCTACGCCCGTATGTGGGCGCCGACGTCATCCGCCAGGCGCGCCCATAGACAATCGCGCGTGTGGCTTCGATCCTCGAACACGCCCTTAATGTCGGGCTAATCGTTTCCGTTAGACTACTTGCCGCATGAGCGTTCGAGAACCCATCGTGCTGATCGGCGGCTTTGGCTCGCACTGGAGCGACTACCGCTTTGCGGCGCGCGCGCTGGCCAACATTTCGGGTCGGCGCGTCTTCATCGCCGGCATTACGCGGGTGACGTGGATGCTGGCCGGCTTGACCGACTACAGCCTGCTGGTGGACCGCGCGCACGCGGCCATCAGCCACGCACTAAAGCAGACCGGCGCGCGCAAAGTTATCCTGGTCGGTCACAGCGCCGGCGGCATCGTCGGGCGAGCCTATCTCGGCGATCGGACGCTCAAACCCCACCAGCGCTCATATCACGGCTACGAGCGCGTGTCGCGCCTGTATATGGTGGGCAGCCCGTTGCGGGCGACGCGCGCAGCGCTGCGCCGAGGAATGCGCGCTGCGGCATGGGTGGACGAGACATACCCCGGCGCTTACTACGCGCCGCAGGTCCGCTATATTAACGTGCGCAGCCGATACATCGAAGGCAAGGCCGATGGCGCGTTGCGCCAGCGCGAGGCTTACTACAACTATCGCTTCATCTCCGGCGACGGCGCGCAGTGGGGCGACGGCGTAGTGCCGCTCGCGCTGAGCGAGCTGGATGGCGCAGACACACTCGAATTAGAAGGCGTGGGGCATTCGCCGGGTTGGGGCAAGTGGTTCTTCAGCGACGCCTCGGTCATTGGTGCCTGGTGGCGTCATTTCGAACGAGGCGACGCCCCCTCGCTGAACGCGGCGGAAGCAATGGCCTGACCCGGGGCCGCAGCCCGCTACTGGTCCGGGTTCGATTGGAAGGCTGGTAGGAAGGTGCGGTAGTTCAGCACTTCATACACATAGTTGTCGGCCAGCGGCACGCCCCGCGTAGAGCCGCCGATGACGTAGAACTGTGTGGGCAGCGACGCGACGCCGATGTATCGCCAGTCTCCCATCCGTTGCGCCGGCGTCTCAAACGGCACCCACCGGTCCGCGCCGGCGTCGTATCGTTCGTTGAACCCGACGAAGCCTGATAGGCCGCCACCGACAGCATAGAGTACAGAGCCGACCTGCGCTAGGCCCAAGCCACCGCGTGGGATGGTCATTGGCGCGCACGCGGCCCACTGGCCCGTGGCGATCTGGAAGTATTCACAGGTCGCATATTCCTGTCGGCCGTCATAGCCGCCCACAGCGTAGATGCGCCCGTTGAGGACGGCAGCGGCGAGTTGGCTGCGTGGCGTGGGCAGGGACGCAAGCGACATCCATTGCCCCGACTTCACATCGAAGGCAAACATGGCGCTGTTCAGGCTGCCCAATGTGCGCCCCCCGACGACGTAAAGCCGGTCGCCGAAGGCCACAACGGCGTGGCCGGCCAGAGGGCGCGGCAGCGGCGGAAGCACCTCCCACTCACCGGTCGTTAGGTTCAGCGCCTCGACTCGGTCGGTCGCCGGGCTGTCTGCTGTGGCACCGCCGGGTACGTACAGCATATCGCCAATGACTGCAGCGCCGGTGTTCATCACCGGCGTCGGTTTGCTCGCTGCCTCTCGCCAGGCGTCCCGCTGTGGGTCGTAGATCAGCACTTCGCCCGACGGCGCGCGTCCGACTTCGCCGCCGACGACATACACATCGCCTCGGGCGACGGCGACGGCCGGCCGCGTGCGGGCCGTGCGGATCGAAGCCCGCAGATGCCAGCGTGACGATTCGACCAACGGCGTGACCATTGGGGGATCGCTCGATCCGTCGGCCGGCGCAAAATCATCCAATGCTGAACTGGCCTCAACAGCGGGGCGCTGCAACAAGATGACCATGAGCGGGAGGATGGCCAGCAGCGTCGCGAGCGATGCGATCCGTTGCCACAGGGTGGGTGATGGTAACGGTTGTGGGTTAGGGGCGACCGGCGTCGGCTGCGCAGCGGGCGCTGCCGGTGAAACCATCGGAGCAATGACCGGGATGGCCTGCAGCATGTTGAGCGTTGCTGCGGCATCGGCAACCGGCGAATCGGCGGATGCGCCAGGGGGTTGTAGTTCGGCCTGTGCCGTAATGTCCACCCAGCCGTTGCGCACCGCGATCATCGTCACCTCAGTGCGCGAGCGAGCTTCGAGCTTGGCAAAGATGTTGCGCAGGTGAACGCGCACGGTGTTCGGGCTGACGTGCAACTGCGCAGCAATCTCTTTGTTGCTGACGCCCGTCGCCAGCAACCGCACCACTTCCAGTTCGCGCTCGGTCAGTGGTTCCCCCGGCTCAGCCATTGCTGCGATTATATGGAGATGACACCTGCGAATGGCGCACGGTGAAGGCGCGTGGAGAGACGTCTATCCTGATGCTGTGCGCCAGCGCGATCTCGCCGGTTGGCGCGTCGCTGTTGAGGACATCGCGCGCCTCTTCGATCGCCGCATACGACAGGCCGGTGACGTCGCCTTGCAACCGCCGCGCGGCTTCGCGCAGGGTCGCGCGCTGCAGGCCGCGCGACAGCGCGCGCCAAGCTGAACGGTCGAACGCAATGCCCTCATGCAACGGCTGCGCCACGCGCGCGAAGGCAGCCTGGGTTGCCTGCTCGACGATTTCCATATCCGATGCAACTGTATCGGCCAACCGCGTCAGCGCCATGCGAATGTTCGGGTTGTAGCGCTCCAGGATAGGCAATAACTCATGGCGCACTCGGTTGCGGGTATGGTCTAGCGCGTCGTTCGTCGCGTCGTGGCGCGGTTGCAATCTCCGCTCCTGACAGTAGCGCTCGATCTCCGCGCGCGATATGCGCAGCAGCGGACGCACGGCCGTAAGGTGGGGGGCAGCCGGCAGCGCATCGTGCGTTTGCATGCCGCGCAGGCCCTGCAGTCCGGTGCCACGGATCAAGCGCAGCAGGACGGTCTCGGCCTGGTCATCGGCGTGATGCGCCAGCGCCACCAAGCGGGCGCCATGAGCTTCGGCCACACGCGCCAGAAATTGGTAGCGCGCGTCGCGCGCAGCCACTTCAATAGACTGCCTGCGTTCGCGCGCCAGGGCGCCGACGTCCGCTCGTTCGATGATGCACGGCAGCCGGTGCTGGGCGGCGAACGCGCGCACAAACGCGGCATCCGCCGCCGCGGCCTCCCCGCGCAAGCCATGGTCAAGGTGCGCGATGAGGGGACGCAGGCGCAGCCGCGGCGCAACGGCCAACGTCGCGTCGGCCAGGCACAATGAATCGGCGCCGCCGGACACGGCCAACACCACCCCCGGCGCTTCCTCAGGCGTCGAGGCGCAAAACGGCTCGAACGCCTGCGCGACTTCGCCGCGAATGCGCGAGACCCGGTTCGAGATCACGTCGCCTCCAAGCGCAGCAAGAACTCAGCCGCCTGGCGGCCGGCGACGCCGCGATGGCTGATGCGGTGCTTCTCGATGGGGGAGAGCTGGGCCATTGTCCGCCCGTCGTCCAGGAGGAACACGGGGTCGAAGCCGAAGCCGTTTTCGCCGCGCTGTTCATGCGCGATGCGCCCTTCGCACACCCCCTCGAAGATGTGCTCTTGGCCTTGTGGGCCGATCAGCGCCAGGACGCAGCGAAAGCGCGCCGTGCGTTGCGCGTCCGGCATGGCTACCAGCTCACGCAAGAGCGCAGCGCACCCATCGCCTCCCGGTGCGTCTTGGTGGTAGCGGGAGGACTGCACGCCCGGTCGGCCTCCCAGCGCATCCACTTCTAGCCCGGAGTCGTCGGCCAGTATCCAGAGTTCGCCCCACTTCCGGCGCCGAGCTTCCTCGCGGTATGCGCGGGCGAACGCCCTGGCTTTGATCAGCGCATTGTCCAGGTATGTCGCGCCGGTCTCATCCGGCGCGCATGTCAACCCTAGATCGCGCGGGGCAACCAGGTTCACGCTGGCCAAGCCGGCCAGGGCAAAAATCTCACGCAGCTCCTGCAACTTGTGCGCGTTGTTGGACGCGACCATCACGGCCTTGGGCATACCCGATATACTACCCCCGCCATGCGATATCTGACCACCATCGGCGACAAGACGCATATCATTGACATCAATCAGGATGGCGAAATCGTCATAGACGGCGTCAAACGTACGCTGGACCTCCGCGCGATTGACGACGACGGGCTATATTCATTGTTGCTCGACAACCGTTCGTTCGAGGCGCTGGTGGAAGGAGGCGATGGCGAGTATCGCGTGCTGCTGAACGGGGTGCTGTATTACGTGCAGGTGGCCGATGAGCGTGCCAAGCGGTTGGCGGAGGCAGCCGGCGCATTCAGCCCCACCAGCGGCGAGGTCAACATCAAGTCGCCCATGCCGGGGTTGATCGTAGCGGTGCCGGTGACGGAGGGCCAGAAGGTGAAGAAAGGTCAAGTGGTCGTGGTGCTCGAGTCCATGAAGATGGAGAACGAGCTGAAAGCCCCCCGCGAAGGCACAGTCAGCGCAGTCAAGGTGCAGCCGCGGCAGACCGTGGAGCAGAACCAGGTGTTGGTGGTGTTGAGTTGACGGCAGCGCCGGGCGAGGCGCTTCAACTCGCCGGCAGGCGCGGTAGCTTGAGCAGCAGCACGTCGAGCGCCAGCCGTGGGTTCACGTTGCGGTCGAGGTACTGCAGCGCCTGGCCCGTGGCGCGCAACAGCGCCACAATTTGGGCAACCGACAGCGCGTTCGCCAACCGAGCGATCCACTCGCGCTGGTCAGCATTCACCAGGGCTTCGGTCGGCGCATCGCGGCCGACGACGCGCGCCACATCGCGCCACAGCAGCAGCCAGGCTTCGAGCGTTTGCGCGATGCGCGCCGGCTCGGCGCGCGCCAGCTTCTCAGCGTAGGCGAAGCGCTGCGTGCGGTTAGCGGCCAGCAGCGTGCGCAGGTCGTTCAGGCGCTCGGCACGCGCTTCGAGCACTTCATCGTCCTCGACAGCGCGTAGCGCCCAGCCGATCCGTCCGCGCGACAGTCGGGCGATGAGCGCGGCGCGTTCGCGGGCAACACCTTGCGCCAGGAGCGCCTCTTCGATGGCATGCACCGGCGCCGGCCGCAGGTTGAGCGGTTGACAGCGTGAGACGATGGTCGGCAACAGCGTATCGGTGTTCGGCGCGATCAAGACGATGACGACCGAAGGGTTCGGCTCCTCCAGCGTCTTGAGGATGGCGTTCTGGCCACTGTCGGTGATGAGGTGTGCATCGTTGACGACGGCCACGCGATGCCGGCTCTCGACCGGCGCCAGGATGAGCGCATGCAGTAGCTCGCGGATTTGATCTACTTTGATCGTCTCGCCATCGCCCGTCGGCTCGACCCATAGCAGATCGGGATGCCGGCGCTGATTCACCAGCGCGCGCGAGCGATCATCGCCGCCCAACAAAGCGCGCGCCAGTGCCAGCGCCAGCGTCGCTTTGCCGACGGCGGGCGGGCCGACGAACAGGTGCGACTGCGCGAGTTGTCCGCGCTCGATGGTGCGCTGCAGGCGGCGCACCGCCCAGTCATGGCCGATGACGCCCCAGTCGTTCATGAGCCGTTTGCCACACCGGGCAGCTGCATCAGGTCGTTACGGTCGGCTGCGCCGTGCGCGGCGCGCGCAACCGGCGGGCCCGCTTGATCAGCCGGTAGGCGAGATAGCCCAGCAGCGCGGCGAACAGCAGGAACAAGATCGGAAAGAAGATGGCCAGCAGCGACCCAATCGTCGCCAGGACATCCTCGGCGACGCTGATGAACGGCGCGCCGATGCCCATCGTCGCGCCGTTGACGACCGGACGCGCTGCGGCTTTCGTCGCATGTACGCCGGATGCCAGCATCAGCCCACAAATGAACGCAAGCGTGGTGTCCACGCCCGATACGACGCCGGTGTTCGCAGCGAAGAGGATCGCGCCGGCAGCCGGCCGCACGAAGGTTTGGATGGCATCGTTGATGTGATCTGCGCCGGGCACCTTGTCGGCTACGAACTCGATGGCGCCGAGCACGACCAGCGCAACGATGGCCGGCCAGCTCGCCAGCGCATCGAACGGCGGGCTGAGCTGAAGCATGTCCAGCCGAGCCAGGATGGCCACAATGAGCAAAGGGATATAGGCGTTGAGTCCTGCTGCGCCGGCCAGCCCAAACGCGCCGATCACATTTGCAAGCGCCATTTCAAAGAGGATTGTATCGCTAAACAGCGAATGGTGGGAGGCAACGTCACAGCCTGCACTACCCGTCTGCCCTCCCCCGCTGTTTGACCGCGTGGGCATGCGCGTGCAGCCCTTCGGCCTCGGCCAGCTTGACGGCGACCGGCGCGAGTTGCCGCGCCGTCGCTTCGTCCAGCGCGATGACGTTCATCACGCGCATGAAGTCGAGCACATTCAGCGGCGGCGCAAAGCGCGCCGTGCCGCCGGTCGGCATGACGTGGCTGGGGCCGGCAACGTAGTCGCCCAGCACTTCGTAGGAATGCTCACCCACGAACACGCCGCCGGCGTTGCGAATCTTATCCACCCACGCCCATGGGTCTCTGACCGACAGACACAGGTGCTCCGGCGCGAAGTCATCGGCCAGCGCAACCGCCTCCAGCAGGTCTTCGGTGATCACGGCGCCGCTGCGTTGGGCAAACGAGTCACACACGTCAGTGCGATTGGGTTCAGGGAGATCGGAGATTTGAGATTGGAGATGGATGTTGACGGCCTTGGCCAGGCTGCGCGAGGGCGTGAGGAGCAGCGCCATGCCGGCGGTGTGTTCGGCCTGCGCCATCATGTCAGCAGCGACCCAGGCGGGGTTGGCGCTCTCGTCTGCCACGATCACGGTCTCGGTCGGTCCGGGTAGCGCATCAATGCCCACGACGCCATACACTTGGCGCTTGGCCAGCACGACGAACGTGTTGCCCGGCCCGCAGACTTTATCCACCCGCGCAATGGTCTCGGTGCCGTAAGCCATGGCGCCAACGGCCTGCGCGCCACCGACGGCATACACGGCGTCCACCTCGGCGATGTCCGCGGCGACAAGGACAAGCGGATGGGGCAGCAGTGAACCCTGCTGCGGCGGCGAGCACACGATCACTTCTTCGACGCCGGCCTGTCGCGCTACGACGGCCGTCATCAGCAGCGACGAGGGCAGCGGCGCCGCGCCGGCCGGCACATATACCCCCACGCGCGCCAGCGGTCGGATGAGCTGACCGAGCACGCCGCCCAACTCGGTCATCATCCAGGATTGCGCAACCGGCCGCGCGTGAAACCGAGCGATGCGCTCCGCAGCGCGCTCCATCGCGGCAACCACTTCGCCATCCACGCGGTCATAGGCGGCGGCAATGTCGGCGTCGCTCACCTCGAGTTGCTCGGCGCTGAGCGCGATGCCGTCCAGTCGTCGCGTCCAGTCCACCAGGGCGGCATCGCCCCGCGCGCGCACATCGCGCAAGATGCGCCGCACGGCTTCTTCGGGATGCAGGTCTTCGCCGAAGGTCGCGATGGTGCGCCGGCGCATCCCTTCGGTGACAACGACTTCGTCAATCGGCGGGCGACGCAACAGCTCTTCCGTCGCCCGGTCTAGGTCCATGATTCTCAACATCGGGCAGGCATTTTAGAACCGACGCACCGGATCGCCCGACCGGCTAACCACTCGGCCAGGTGTGAAACACTTCACGGAGTGGATGCCAACGCGCTCACCACATGCATCATATGCATCAACAAAGTGTGCAATCACCGCACCCGCAGCAAGGCAGAGAGATGGCGATGACCGGACTGCTCACGACACACCAGGTTCAAGACCTGCTCAAAGTAGATCGGACGACGATCTACCGAATGGTGGAGGCCGGCCGGTTACCCGCCATTCGCGTCGGCAAGCAGTGGCGCTTCGAGGCCGACGAGGTTGAGCGTTGGCTGCACGAGCGCGCCACCCTTGCGCCGCTTGAACGCCGGCTGCGCGCGCCGGACGAGCCTGCGCCGGATGGTCTGCGCGCGCTGCTGCCGCTGGAGTGCGCTCAGATGATTCAGGACGCCTTCGCCGAGGCGCTGGACGTGATGATGGTGACGACCGACATGGACGGCCAGCCGATCACGCAGGTGAGTCATCCATGCGGTTTCTTCATCGCCCTCATGCAAGACGCGAATGCCGTCGAACACTGCGTCGGCACATGGAAGCAGCTCGCCGCCGCGCCCGCTATCGAGCCGCGACCATCGCCCAGCGAGATCGGGCTGCTGTGCGCGCGCGGGTTGATCCGCGTGGGCAACGCACTGAAAGGCATGGTGCTCGTCGGCGGCATCGCGCCGGAGCGTTGGCCGCCCAGCGATGACCGGCTGAGCGAATTAGCGCGGACGTTCGGCGCAGATGAGGCGCGCGTCAAAGCGAGCACCAAGGGCGTGTACCGCCTCGACCATGAACGATTGGCCAGGGTGCTGCGCGGCGTGCAGCGCGTAGCCGACATCTTCTCGCACATCGCCATGATTCGTCAGGGGAGCGACGGAACGCCGCTGCCCAAGGAGTAAGCGACATGAAGAAGCTGTTGATTTTGGGCGCCGGCACCGCCGGCACCATGGTGGCCAACCGGCTCAGCCGCATGTTGGAAGACGGCGAATGGAAGATCACCGTCGTTGACCAGAGCGAGACACATTACTATCAGCCCGGCTTCCTCTTCATCCCGTTCGGCATCTACAAAAAGCACGACGTGGTGAAGCCGCGACGCGACTTCATCCCACCCGGCGTCGAACTGATCATCTCGCCGGTGGAAATGATCGAAACGGAGCGCAACCGCGTGCGGCTGGCCAAAGACGGGCGTTATCTCGACTACGACTTCCTGGTGATCGCCACAGGTGCGCACATTCGCCCCGATCAGACGCCCGGCATGGCCGAGCACGAGTGGCGCCGATCCATCCATGACTTTTACACGCTGGAAGGTGCGCTGGCGCTGGCGCGATACCTGCGCACCTGGCCGGGGGGCCGACTGGTGGTGAACGTGGTGGACAACCCGATCAAGTGTCCGGTGGCCCCGCTGGAGTTCCTCATGCTGGCCGACTGGTTCTTCCGCGAGCGCGGCATGCGCGACCGCGTCGAGCTGATCTACGCCACGCCGCTCTCCGGCGCATTCACCAAGCCGATCGCTTCGAAGCTCTTGAGCGGCCTATTGGAGGAGAAAGGCATCCAGGTCGTGCCCGATTTCATGATCGAGCGCGTCGAGCCGGACGCGAAGAAGATCATCTCCTACGACGAGCAAGAGGTGGCTTACGATTTGTTGGTGAGTGTGCCGTTGAACATGGGCGACGAGGTCGTCGCGCGCTCCGGCCTGGGCGACGTGCTGAACTACGTGCCGGTGGATAAGCACACCTTTGTCTCGCCAACATATCCGAACGTGTTCGCACTGGGTGACGCGGCAGCCGTGCCCACCTCGAAGGCCGGCTCGGTGGCGCACTTCGCGGTGGAATGCTTCGCTGAGAACTTCGTGCATTACACGGATGGCCTGGAGATGCCCCACAAGTTCGACGGCCACGCCAACTGCTTCATTGAGTCCGGTTTTGGCAAGGGGCTGCTGATTGACTTCAACTACGACGTGGAGCCGTTGCCCGGCCGTTATCCGTTGCCCGGCGTCGGGCCGTTCACACTGTTGGAAGAATCGGAAGCGAACCATTGGGGCAAGCTGCTGTTCCGCTGGATGTACTGGCATCTCCTGTTGAAGGGCAAGGAGCTGCCGCTGCCGGCGCTGATGAGCATGGCCGGTAAGCAACGTCTCAACTGAGGAGGGCGTCATGGAGACCGAGTTGATCCGCCCCAACGGCGCGACTGCGGCCGACGGCGCAGCAACCGTGGCTGAACTCAGCCGAAAGATAGACGCGCTGGCTGCGCAGGTGCAATACTTGACCGAGCAGGCGCAAATCGCGGAGCGCGAACGCCAAGCACGCCATGAGTTGATGCGCGACCTGACGCCTATCCTCAACGATGTGTTTCGCCTTTCCGCTGCGCAACTCGAGGAGGTGCAGGACGACGTGGATCCGGCCGATTTACTGCGCCTGCTCAAGCGGCTGCTGCGCAATGGCCGGAACATCGAATGGTTGCTCGACCAACTCGAGAGCGTGAGCGATCTGGCCGACGCCGCTGCGCCCATCGGCAAAGATGCTTTCAACCGGGCTGTAGCGGTGTTGGCTGAGATGGAGCAAAAGGGCTACTTCGCCTTCCTGAAGGGCGGCCTGCGCATCGTGGACAACATCGTCACCTCGTTCACCGAGGAGGATGTCAGGCAACTTGGCGACAACATCGTGCTCATCTTGCGCACGGTGAAGGAAATGACTCAGCCGGAGGTGATGAACTTCCTGCGCAACACCGTCACGCTGACCGAGCAGGAGGCGAGCGCGCCGGTGGACATTTCGTACCGCGCGCTGTTGGCGCAGATGCGCGACCCAAACGTGCGGCGTGGCTTGGCGCTCACCATGCGCATGCTCAGCAATATAGGCGCACAGGCGACGGCAGATTCGCGATGACCGTTGCGAGTGACAAGTTACAGGCTGCAAGTTGCACCTGCGGAGGAGGTAGATATGACGACGCGAGTGATTTCAGGCAAGACCGTTCAGGTGAACGAGGAGGGCTTTCTCCTCTCGCCGGACGAATGGACCAAAGAGATCGCCATCGAGATCGCGAAAGAAGAGGGCATCCCAGAGCTGACGCCGCAGCACTGGAAGGTGATCGAGTGGTGCCGCCAGAATGCCGTGAACGGGCGCTCGCCGACGCTGCGACAGATCACCGCCGGCACCGGCATCAGCACGAAGGAAATGTTCGCGCTCTTCCCCAAGGGCCCTGCGAAGAAAGTGGCGCACATCGCCGGGCTGGGCAAGCCGGAAGGATGCGTATAGAGGAGGCGTGAAATGACCGACGAAACCCGCAAGATGGCCTTCATTTGCTCGAAGGGCACGCTCGACATGGCCTATCCGGCCCTGGTGATGGGTTGGGCGGCGCTGGGCAACGGCATAGACGTGACGATCTTCTTCACGTTTTGGGGACTGGACATTATCCGCAAGTCGCGCCAGGACCACCTGGAGATTGCGCCGGTGGGCAACACGAGCATGAAGATGAGCATGATGGGCATTCACGCCGACAACGCCGGCATCCCCAACGCGATCGGCGTGTTGCCCGGCATGACTGCGCTGGCCACCAAGTTGATGAAGGACAAAATGAAGGCGCTGGGTGTGCCGCCGGTAAGCGAGTATCTGCAAATGCTGGTGGACGGCGGTGCCAAGCTCTACGCCTGCAAGCTCTCGGTGGACATGATGGGGCTAAAGAAAGAGGACTTCGTAGACGGCGTGCTGGACATCGTGACCGCGGCTGACTTCATTGACATGACCGAGGGCGCGCAGATCATCTTCATTTGATGCGCAGGGCAACAGCAGTGGTCGGGCCGCTCGATCCGACCACTGCTGTTGCTTTTTGGCAGGCATGGCGTTTAATGCCCCTGGAGCTGATTTCGCTATGCCGATTACGATCACGAACGTCAAGTGCATCCTGACCGCGCCGGCCGGCATCGGCCTGGCCGTGGTCAAAGTCGAAACGTCCGACGCCGGACTCTATGGCGTCGGGTGCGCCACCTTCACCCAGCGCCTCACGCTGGTCAAGGCCGCGGTGGAGGATTATCTTCGGCCGCTGCTGATCGGGCGCGACGTCTCGCGCATCGAGGACATCTGGCAACTGTGCTATCAGAATAGTTACTGGCGCAATGGGCCGGCGCTGAACAACGCCATCAGCGGCGTAGATCAGGCGCTGTGGGACATCAAGGGTAAACTGGCGAAGATGCCGCTCTATGACTTGCTGGGCGGCAAAAGCCGGGATGGTGTGGCCATCTATCGCCACGCCGACGGGCGCGACCCGCAGGAGGTGTTGGACAACGTCTATCGCCTCAAGGAGCAGGGCGTCATGTACATCCGTTGCCAGCTCGGCGGCTACGGCGGGCCGGCCAAGCAGGACCAAGCCCTCGGCAGTCGTGCGAAGCGCACGGCGCGCAAGACGGAGAGACCCTACAACAACGTCAGCGTATACGGCGGCATCAAGGGTCAGGCGCGCAGCCCCGAAGGCGCGCTGCCGGGCGAATACTATGACCCCGACGTGTACATGCGGTCGGTCGAGAAGATGTTCGACTATATCCGCAGCAAGATCGGGTTCGAGACGCCGCTGCTGCACGACGTGCACGAACGCTTACCGCCGATCGAGGCGGTGCGCTTCGCCAAGGCACTGGAGCCGTATCGGCTCTTCTTCCTAGAAGATGCCTTAGCGCCGGAGGATATCGAGTGGTTCCGGCGAATCCGGCAACACGCTACCGTGCCGCTGGCGATGGGCGAGTTGTTCACCCATCCGCTGGAGTGGAAGCCGTTGATCGTGGAGCAACTGATTGACTTCATCCGCGTACACATCAGCGACATCGGCGGGATCACACCGGCGCGCAAGCTGGCGGCGCTGTGCGAGGCCTTCGGCGTGCGCACGGCCTGGCACGGGCCGGGGGATGTGTCGCCGGTCGGCCATGCCGCCAATGTGCATCTCGACCTGCACCTGCACAACTTCGGCATTCAGGAGTTCAGCGGCTTTCCCGACCCGCTGCAGGAGGTATTCCCGGGTTGCCCGGAATTGCGCAACGGCTACCTCTACGCCAACGACAAGCCTGGCCTGGGCATTGACGTTGACGAGAAACAGGCCGCGAAATATCCCATCCACGGCGATATGGGGCAGTTCAAGGGCGGTGTGATCTACTGGACGCAGAGCCGGCTGCCGGACGGCACGCTCTGGCGGCCATGAGTCCGACTGAAAGAACCTATCGAACGTTCCGCCGAGGACGTGACGAAACTCACTTGCGTCTCAGTCGGATTGCATACAATGCCGATTACATCAGAGGTGGCAGATGAAACCCAAATTTGTGTTTGGCATCGGCCTGATCGGCATGGCGGTGATCGCTGTGATGGTCTTCACCATCATCGGCAACAGCAGCATGGAGGTTCAGGTCAATGACCTGATCGCCAAACGAAAGGCGGGTCAGATTACGCCGGATCGGTCGCTCAAGCTGATCGGCTGGGTGGTCGGCGACAGCATCGTGTATGACCCGAACTCGCTGCACCTGGAGTTCGACGTCGTGCACGCACGCGAAGACCTCTTCGACAACCTGCCTAACGCGCAGCGTGTTCGTGTGATATATCGCGGTGTGAAGCCCGATACGCTGATGCACGAGGCGCGTGCGATCGTCACCGGCAAGATGAACGGCGACGGCAAGTTCTACGCCGGCAACTCGCCCGACGCGTTGCTATTGCAGTGCCCGACCAAATACGAGAACGCTGCTAAAGAAGCCAGCAAGTGACCGGCAACAGCGCCCAGCGTGGCTTCGAGCACGCTGGGCGCTCGAGCGACTCACGGTTTCACCACGCCGATCGTGAGCAGGATGTTCGCATAGGTGCGCTGCTCGCCGGTGGCGATGACGAGCGCCGTGTCGGGATCACGACACAGGTCGTAAAAAGCGAAGCGCTCGTGTCCGCGCACCGGCACATCCTTCGGCAAGAGCGCCCGAAATTCGGCGATGATGGGTGCCTCCGTCCCCTCAGCCGTTAGCATGATGTCAGCGGCCTCGATGGGGATGGCCCCCACCAACACGCGCAGCACCTCCACAGCGTTCACCAGGCCCGGCGCCAGGTTAAGGTAAACGCGCCGCGCCGCCGGATAAGCTCGCGTGCTGAAGGGGTAGTTGCCGTCGGCGATGAGGATTTTGGAGCCGTGGCCGGCTCCGCCAAGCGCTTCGAGAATTTCGGGGTGGAGCAGGTTGTACTTCAACATTGTTGCACCTGTGTTTTACCACGAGCAGCCGCAAAGGCTCAAGGCGCTGCATATCACAGCGTCGTTGCCGCGCGTCGCTCATGGACGAACCTCTTTGTGATACGGCAGCCACCACGGCTTGGGACGCGCCTCGATGTCCCAGTGCACGTGCTTGGTCTCGCGGAACTCGTCCAGTCCCTCTTCGCCCAGTTCGCGCCCGCCGCCGGTGTACTTCATCCCGCCGAACGGGCCGGCATAGTTGTCGGTCAGCGGGTCGTTGATCCAAATCGTGCCGGCTTTCACATCCTCGAAGAAGCGGCGCGCCTTCTTGGCGTCGCTGGTATAGAGGCAGGCGCCCAAGCCGTAGATGCTGTCGTTGGCCAGTCGAATCGCCTCGTCGAAGCTGTCATAGGTCATCAGCGGGATGGCCGGCCCGAACGTCTCCTCGGTCATGATCTTCATGCTGTGGTTGACGTCCACCAGCACGGTCGGCTCGTGAAAATAACCGGGGCGATCCGGCGCGCGCCCACCGGTCAGCACGCGGGCGCCTTTGGCCTTGGCGTCGGCAATATGGTCTATGACCTTCTGGCGGTATTTGTCGCCGATCATCGGGCCGATGTCAGTCTCGGCATCCATGCCGTCGCCCAGGCGGAGTGATTTCACCAGGTCCACCAGTTGATCGGTGAAGCGCGTTGCCAGGCGCTGGGGCACGTAGACGCGCTCGGTGCTGGTGCATACCTGGCCGGCGTTGATCAGCGCGGCGTAAGCCACGGCGCGCGCGGCCAGCTCGGGGTCGGCGTCATCAGCAATCACGAAGGCGTCCTTGCCCCCCAGCTCGAAGTGCGTCTTCTTCATCATCGGCGCAGCGATGCTGGCGATCTTTTGGCCGGTGCTCAGCGAGCCGGTGAAGGCGATCATCGGCACATCCGGATGACGCACCAGCGCTTCGCCGGTGCGTCCATCGCCCGTCACCACATTGACTACGCCGGGGGGCAGATGATCGAAGGCAATCTCGCACAGTTGCAGCGCGGTGAGCGGCGTCATCTCGCTGGGCTTGATGACGACGGTGTTGCCGGCGGCCAGCGCCGGCGCGACCTTCCAGGCCAGCAGCAGCAGCGGGTAGTTCCACGGCACGATGCAACCCACCACGCCGTACGGCTCTTTGATCACCATATTCAGCACGCCATCCTCGGTGCTCGGCAGCACGCGGCCGCGCGAATGCCGGCCCAGTTCGGCGTAGTAGTCGAAGGTGGAATATGTCCAGACGACCTCCTCCTCGTTTTCGCTGAGGGGTTTGCCCTCCTCGCGCGTGAGCAGCTCGATGAGTTCGTGGGCATGGGCGCGCATCTTGCGGCTGGCCTCGTGCAGCAGTTCAGCTTTCTCGCTCGCGCTGACGCGCTTCCAGGCGTCGAATGCGCTTTTGGCTGCCTGCACGGCAGTGTCTATGTCTTCCGGTGTGCCCAGCGGCACATGGCCGATGATTTGGCCGTTGGCCGGGTTATCCACGGCGATGGTTTCCGTGCTGGCGCCTCGGGTAAATTGGCCGTTAATGTGATGTAGTTTCTCCATGACAGATAAGGGGCGAAACGCGCGCCGGGCGCATTTCGCAGCTACAGGTAATCTCGAATGTTGTGCGCTGCGGCGTAAGCCGCCGCCTCCGCGCGGTTGTTCACGTGCAGCTTGGCAAAGATGCTGCTGACGTAGTTGCGCACCGTGCCTTCGCCCAACACCAGGAGGTCGGCGATCTCGCGGTTGGTGCGGCCCTCGGCCAGATGCGCCAGCACGCGCAGCTCTTGCTCGGTGAGCAACGCAAACGCGCTCTCTTCGCGCTTGCGGGCGATCTCGCGCATGCGGGCGAACACCCGCGATGTCGTCGTCGGGTCCAGCGACGCTTCGCCCCGGCCCACGTTCTCGATCGAGCGGATCAGCTCGTCGCTGCCGATCTGCTTGAGCACATAGCCTGACGCCCCGGCGGCGATGCTCTCGAATAACGTGTCGTCGTCGCCGTAGGACGTGAGCATGATGACCTTGATATTCGGCGCGGCTTGAGTGATCTCGCGGCAAGCCTCGATGCCGCTCATGCCGCTCAGCCGGACGTCCATGATGACGATGTCCGGCCGGTGCATCAGCGCTTTGCGCACGGCCTCCTGGCCGGTCGCTGCTTCGTCCACGACCTCGAAGTCGGGGTGGCGCGCCAGTAACGTGCGCAGCCCGATCCGCACAACTTCGTGGTCATCCACTAAGATCAAGCGCAGCCTCGACATATCACTTACCTCCCACCTGTGGGATCACCAGAGTCACCGTCGTGCCTTTGCCTGGTTCGCTTTCCAGGTTGAAGTCCGCGTTCAGGAGCGCGGCGCGCTCGCGCATGTTCAACAGCCCGCGCCCGGTGCGTATGACCGGTTGGACAATACCCCGCCCATTATCGCGAATTTGCACCCGCACAGCCCGCGCGCCGGCGTGATTATGGCAGGGGTCGTATCGCAGCTCCACTTGCGCGTGCGTGGCCGAGGCGTGCCGTGCGATATTGCTCAGCGCTTCACGCACGATCTGGTATATGTGTTGGCGCTGCTCAGGGGAGAAGTAGGCTGTGCCGCATCCCTCGACGTTCCAGTCGGTCGGGATCGCGGTGCGAATCCGGAACTCGGTCACGATGTCGAGCAAGCCGCGCGCCAAGTCTTCATCTCCAGCCACCGAACGGCGCAGATCGTAAATGTAGCTGCGTATCTCCTCATTGGTCTTGTTCAGCACCGACAACACGGCACCTAACTGTTCTCGCGCGCGTTCGATCAGCGGGCCGGCGCCATTGTCGGATTGCGCAGCCAGTTGTTCAATCGTATGCCGCGCGTTGTCCACCATCAGCCCGGCAGCGTAAATGGACTGAATTGTGCCATCGTGTAGATCGCGGCTGATGCGTTCGCGCTCGGTCATCAAAAATTGCTGCTGCTGCAGCTTCTCGTTCAGCCGGTCAGCCTCGATCCGGAAGGCGTCCAGCGACAGGAACAGAAACAGCGCAATGACGGCGCCAACGATGCTGCGGTAGATGCCGATTGGCACACCAGTGATCTGGAAGACCTGCGCACTGTTGATGACATTGGCGGGGAAGATCGGCGCCGCCGGCGCAAACACGCCCTCCACCAGCGCGTAGAAGATGAAACCGAAGCCGGCTACACGTAGCACGTTGATCAGGCGCTCGTTCTTAAGCGGGCCGACCAGGCGGCCGGCTTGCAAGCGCAACCCATAGGCGACCAGCAGCGCCGATGGCAAACACAGCGCATAGCGCAGCAGCGCTTCGACCGTGGCGTTGTTGACCATGTCCACGCCGCGGGTCAACGCGCGGTTCGTGGCCAGGATGGCCGTCGCGACCAGCACCACTACCAGTGGCACATACACTGCGGCCCAGGAAGGCACGGCCGGTTCGCTCAGTCGCAGGCCGAATCCGAGCAACGTGGCAAATGTCAATAGATGCACCAACAATTGCAGGAAGCGCAAGTTCTGGATGGTATCCGGCGGCAACAGGCGTTCTTGCAATGGGATGAAAGCGTTGCCCCACACGGCAACCGCCTCCAGCGCGCCGAACGCCGCTAGCCAGGGCAGGGCGCGGGCTAATTCGAGCCGGCTGCGCTGCATGAACCATTGCACGCCCATCATCACCGCCAGCGAGAAGAAGACCTGGCCGTGCACGAATTGCACGATCGAGTCGTTGATCGTGAAGAAGACTTTAAGCTGGTCAACCACCGTCGCCTATATTATTAACGAGCAATCCTGATGATTAGGTGAGAGTAAGCACGGCGTCGGGCGCCTCCCACCGCATCTGCGCGCTGAATCCTCATCGCCGGTTGTCCGCACTTGCCGGTCGCTGCGCGGTCTGACCTCGGCGGGGATCGCCCGACGCTGTGGCATCCGTATAATTTCGGCGTTGTGATTCCTGCGTCCAATCTGCTCGGCATCACCGCAGGCCTCATCGCTTTCATCGCGCTGCTCATCTTTCTCAACGCGATCTGGGTCGCTCGCCGGGCGCAGCGAGCTGCTTACTACAGCGTGCGCCGCAACGCACAGCGCATTGCCCATCGAAGGCTCACCCTCTCGCTCTCGACCTTTGTGCTGGCGGGCGCGCTGACGGTGATCAGCCGGGTCTTGCCGGATGAAACTGCGCGATCCCTACCACCGGCCGAGGCCATTGTCGCTCGCGCGGAGGCCGGCGAAACTGTCGTATCGGCCGCCGCGCTGTTCAAAGCTACCCCGGCAGCCACCCCCACGAGCACATCAATTGCGCTGACGCAATCGGCCGTCGCCGCTGCGCCGCCGCCAACGGCCTGGGCCACGCCCATCGCAGAGCCAACATCTACGCTGATCGGTGCGTTGGCGACGCCGGCGGACATGCCCACGCGCCCCAGCGCAGCGCAAGTTGCCCCGGACAAGCGCCTGACGCTCAACGCAATCGCCAGCAGCATAGATGCCAATGGCGCGCCTGTTGGCATCAGCACGACGTTCACGCCGGGTGTCGAGACGATTTATATCTTCTTCGACTTCCGCGACGCGCCGCCTAGCGCGCTGTTGAGGCATTCTTGGTTCCGCGACGGCGGCAGCGTATTCTTTCGCTCCAGCCGACTGGGGAAGAATGGCCAGGGCACGGCGTATATCTCCTGGTCGCCGCCAGGTGGATTCCCGCCCGGACTCTATGAGGTGCGCGTCGCGCTCGGCGGCGTGCCACAATTCGTCGCCAATTTCGAAGTCCGTTAGGGGCAACGATGACTGTCGAGACATTCACTTCGCCTTTCTCCCAACGCTACGGGAGCGAGGCTATGCGCGCGATCTGGGGCGAACGTTACAAGCGGCAGCTCTGGCGCCGAATCTGGGTGGCGCTGGCCGAGGCCCAGTGCGAGCTGGGTATCGTCTCACGTGAGCAAGCGGATGACCTGCGCGCGCATATGGAGGAGGTGACCGAAGCCAGCATCGCCCGCGCGCTGGAGATCGAGCGCGAGATCCACCACGACTTGATGGCTGAAGTGCGCGCTTACGCCGAGCAGTGTCCCGTCGGCGGCGGCATCATTCACCTCGGCGCGACTTCGATGGACATCGAAGACAACGCCGACGCGTTGCGCCTGCGTGAAGCGATGAACCGGGTGCACGCTGCGCTGATCGAGCTGATCCGAACGCTGGCCGGCAAGGTGCTGCAATATGCCGATCTGCCGGCCATGGCCTTCACCCACCTGCAGCCGGCCGAACCGACCACCGTCGGCTATCGCCTGGCGCAGTATCTGCAGGACCTGCTCATAGACCTCGACGAAGTCGAACGCGTCCGGGATGACATCAAGGGCAAAGGGTTCAAAGGCGCCGTGGGCACATCGGCGTCGTATGCGGAGCTGTTGGGACCGGGCGCGGGGAGATCAGAGAGTGAGAGATTAGAGATTCAAAGATTAGAGAAGATTGGGAGATTGGAGATTGGAGATTTATCTGATGAGGCTCAATCTCCGATCTCCGGTCTCCAATCTCTCGAACAACGTGTGCTCGCCAAACTCGGCCTCGCTGCTTTCCCGGTGACTACCCAGACCTACCCGCGCAAGCAAGACTGGCGGGTAATGAACGTGCTGGCCGGCATTGCACAATCGCTCTACAAATTCGCCTTCGATCTGCGCATTTTGCAATCGCCGCCGATCGGCGAATGGAGCGAGCCGTTCGGCGCGAAGCAGGTTGGTTCGTCGGCGATGCCGTTCAAGCGCAATCCGATCAACGCCGAGAAGATAGATTCGTTGGCCCGGCTGGTTGCTGCGCTGCCGCGCGTGGCATGGGACAACGCGGCGCATTCGTTGCTGGAGCGCACGCTGGACGATTCGGCCAACCGGCGCGCGATGCTGCCGGAAGCCTTCTTGGCTGTGGACGAAATGCTTGCCGTTGCCCTGCGGGTCATCCGAGACCTGCGCGTGAACGAATCGCAGATCGCGCGCACCATGCGCCTCTACGGACCGTTTGCCGCCACCGAGCGATTGCTTATGGCCGTCACGAAGGCGGGGGCAAATCGGCAGGAGATGCACGAGCGCATCCGAGAACATGCGCTTGCAGCGTGGGCGAGGGTAAGCGCGGGCGAGTCGAATCCGTTGATCGCTTCGTTGTGCGCCGACGCCCAGATCACTCGCTATATCAGCCCGGAAGCTGCCCGCGCGCTGCTCGATGCGAGCGACTACGTGGGGGACGCGCCGCACCGCGCGCGCGACCTGGCCCGGGCTGCGCTCCGGCGCGTGGGCGACGGTGAGGCGTGAGCGGTGTAACGGAGAATTCATTGACGGGGCACATGACACGCGATACGATTACAACACGTGAATGATCCCCGCGACGCGAAGTGGCGTCGCTTATTCGGCGGTCTGCTGGTCGGCGGGCCGGTGCTCGCAGGGATGATCGTGCTCGGCATCACCGGCCAGCTCAGCGCGCTGCTCCTTAGTGCGGCGATCTTCTTCGCACCGATGCTGCTAGGCGCCTGGCTGTTGCTGCGCAAGCCGCCGGATTGAGAGAGGTGAACATGACAACGATGCACAGCGCGACCGTCTCGGTCTCCGGCCTAGCCAAGGCGTTCGGGCAGGCGCAGGCCGTGCGCGATGTGAGCTTCGACGTCCATCGCGGCGAAATCTTCGGCTTGCTCGGCCCGAACGGCGCCGGCAAGACCACCACGCTCCGCATGATCCTCGACATCTACAAGCCCGACCGCGGCGAGATCAATGTGCTCGGCGGGCCGATGACCGAAGCCAAGAAGGCGCGTATTGGCTACTTGCCGGAGGAGCGCGGCCTCTACAAAGACTTGCGCGTCGAAGAGTGCGTGCTGTATCTGGCCGAGCTGAAGGGCCTCTCGCGCCAGGAAGCCCGCCGGCGCGCCGATGCCTTCTTCGAGCGATTGGGCTTGGCCGCCGAGAAACGCAAGAAAGTGAGCGAGTTCAGCAAAGGCATGCAACAAAAGGTGCAGATCATCACGGCGCTGATTCACGCTCCGGAAGTCATCATCATTGACGAACCGTTCAGCGGCCTCGATCCGGTCAATACACGGCTGGTGCAGGACCTCCTGCTCGAAGAGCATCGCAAAGGCACGACGATCATCATGTCCACACACCAGATGCACCAGGTCGAGGAAATGTGCGACCGCATCGTGCTGATTGACAAGGGCGCGTCGGTGCTCTACGGCAGCGTGGACGAGATTCGCCGGCAGTACGCGGACAACGCCGTCCGGGTCACCGCGCACGGCGAGCTGCCGCACATCCCCGGTGTGTTGGAGACCAGCCGCAAGGGCAACACGCACACGCTGTCGCTGCCCGGCGACATGGACACCCAAGCGCTGCTGGCGCAGTTGGCGACCACGCCGGGCTTGAAGATCGAGGCGTTCGAGCTGGCCCTCCCGACGATGGACGACATCTTCGTGCGGGTGGTGTCGGGGAGACGAACGTAAACGCAAAACGCAAGACGCAAACTGTAGCGCCACCATGTCAAAGATCCTGTTGATCGCCTGGCACGAGTTCAAGCGCCACACCTTCCGGCGGCGCTTCATCGGCATACTGCTAATGCCGTTGATCATCCTCGCGATCGCAATGGTGAGCAGCTTCATCAGCGCGTCGGCAGCGGCGCGCTTCGAGAGCGGCGCGATCGGCTACGTTGATCCGAACGGCGCGCTTCCGCAAGCGACGAATCCGCCGGACGCCGCGTTTACCTTCACGCGCTTCGACGACGAAACGAGCGCGCGCGCTGCGCTGGAGCGCGGAGAGATCACCGCCTATCTCGTGCTCACGCCGGACTTCCTCAGCAGCGGCGATGTGCGACTGATCTACTGGGAGGACGAGCCGAGCAGCGATGAATTGGTTCAGGCGTTCGAGCGCTATCGCAACGCGCAACTGCTGGCCGGCCAACCCGCATCCATCGCCCAGCGCGTGCTGGAAGGATCGCGCTTCTCCTTCGAGACACCGGATCGCGCCCGCGCGATCCGCGACGACGACCTCCCTTCTTTCTTGCTCCCCCTGGTGTTCACCCTACTCTTCATCACGGCAGCCTTCAACAGCTCGGAGTACTTCATGCAGGCGGTGCTGGATGAAAAGGAGAACCGCACGATGGAGGTGGTGATCACCTCGGTGACGCCCACGCAACTGATGGCCGGCAAGGTGTTCGGCCTGAGTGCGGTCGGCCTGCTGCAGATGGCGATCTGGTCTATCGCCGCATTCGTCGCGCTATCGGTGCTGCGCCCGCGACTGCCCTTTCTGCGAAATATCTCGCTTGAACCGGGTTTCATCGTGCTCACCCTGGTGCTGTTCACGCTGTACTACGTGATGCTCGGCGCCTTCCTGGCCGCCATCGGCTCGATGGTCGCGGACGCCAAGCAGGGGCAGAACTACGCTTCGCCCATCATGCTGATCGCCGTGATCCCGCTCTTCTTCCTTGTGGTGATCTGGTTCGACCCGAACGGCGCCTTTGCGGTGATCTTGAGCCTGATCCCGTTCACATCGCCGCTTACGCTGTTGATGCGCTATGGCATGGTGAGCGTGCCGGCATGGCAGATCATCCTCGCGTTAGTGCTGCTTGCGGCCGGCGCCGCCGGCGCGATCTGGCTGGCCGGGCGTATCTTCCGCATCGGTATGCTGCGCTTCGACAAGGGCGTGAAGTGGAGCGAGCTGGCAGCGAGCATTCGGTTCTGACCATTTCCGACTCCCGGCTCCCACTTCGCCCGCAGGGGTGAATCGGGAGTTGGGCGTAGGGGGTGAACACATGTCCAAGACCTGGGTCGTCCTGAAGCACGAGTTCCGGACCATCGTCTCCAAGCCGAGCTTCTGGTTCGGCATCATCGGCCTGCCGATCATCATAGGCGCGGTGATCGTCGTCATCAGCCTCATCAGCGGCGTTGCGACAGCGGCGGTGGCCACGCAACGCACGAGCCAGTCGAACCTGCCGCACGGGTTCGTGGATTACGCCGGCATCGTTCGCCGGGCCGACGACGGCTTCGAGCGATTCGCCGGCGAGCCGGAAGCCGAACGCGCGCTTCGATCTGGCGCGATCGAGGCGTTCTATGTCATCCCCGCGGACTACATGCAGACCGGCCAGGTGCGCATGGTGACGAAAGAGCTGGATGACAGCCCGCTCGGTCCACGCCGGAGGGTAGGCGCCTTTCAGCGCATGGTGAACCGCAACTTGTTGGACGACGAGGCGTTGTGGACGCAACTCGACCGGCAGGTGAATATCACGCAGAGCGAATCGGTTGCCACGGTGCGGACACGAACCGGGCCGTCGTTCGGCGGGTTCTCCCCGCTGGTATATGGCGTAGCCGTGCTCTTCTTCACCATCCTGATAACGGCGTCGGCGTATCTGATGCAATCAGTGACGACGGAGAAAGAGAATCGCGTGATCGAGATCCTCATGTCGTCGGTCTCACCCGCCGATTTGCTGGCCGGCAAGATCCTCGGGCTGAGCCTGGTCGGCCTGATTCAAATGGTGCTGTGGTTCGGCTCGGCCATCCTGGCGCTCACGCGCCTGCCCTTCCTCAGCGAGGTGATCGGCCCGATCTCACCGGCCGCCGTGCTGCTGACGGCGCTGTTCTTCGTGTTGAGCTACTTCGTCTATGCCAGCCTGCTGGCCGGTCTGGGCGCGTTGATGCCCGGCTCGCGCGAGGCGGCGCAGTACACATTCCTGGTATCGCTCCCGCTCTTCGTGCCGCTCTACCTGAACACCGCCATCACCGCCGAACCGAACGGGCCGCTGGCCGTCGCACTCAGCCTGATCCCTTTCACCTCGCCGCTGGTGATGCCGATGCGCTTGTTCGGAACGAGCGTGCCGCCGTTGGAAGTGGCAATCAGCCTAGCGTTGCTGGCCGGCCTGGTCTATCTGGCGATCCAGGCCAGTGCGCGCGCCTTCCGCGCTCAGGCGCTGTTATCCGGCAGCAAGCCGACCCTGAAGCAGGTGATCGCTGCCTTTTTTCGTTGAAGCACACAGGCCGGCGTTGTCGAGATGCACATCGTCCTCGGCGCGTATCTGCTCAGCGGCGCGCCCGGCTACCGACAGGCCGGCGTGCATCGCTACGCGCAACATCTCTTACGGGGAATTGCCGGTGTCGCCGCGCGTCATCCGGAGGCGTACTTCACGGCGCTCATTAGCCCCGCGGTTGCGCCTCAGGACCTATTAACGACCGATGCGCGACTGACGGTCCTCCCCGCCTCGCGCAGCACCGAACGTCCGCTCAGCCGTATTCTCGTCGAGCAAACCGAGACGCCTCGCGTGCTGCGCGAACGCAGAGCCGACTTGTACCACGGCCTGGGCTTCGTCGCGCCGCTGCGCGCGCCGTGCCCCACGGTGGTCACCGTCTTCGATCTGAGCTTCATCACGCAACCGCGAGCGCACAAGCGGATGAACCGCATCTACCTGTCGTTGTTCACGCGCCGGTCGTGCCGGCGCGCTGCGCGCGTGATCGCCATCAGCGAGTGGACCCGACGCGACGTGGTGCAGCACCTGGGCGTCGCGCCGGAGAAGGTCGTTGCCATCCCGCTGGGCGTGGATCACGACCACTTCAAGCCCCAGCCGCCGGAGGCCGTGGCCGCTTTCAAGGTGCAGCACGGCATCGGTGACCAAGCCATCTTCTACCTGGGCAGCCTGGAGCCGCGCAAAAATCTTCCTCGCCTGATCGAAGCTTTCTCCGTCCTGAACGCCCAATCGTCGTTCTCCCATCTCCAGTTGTTCGTGGGCGGGAGCTTGGCCTGGAAATACGACGATATATTCACACGCATCCGCCGACTTGGCCTCGAAGAGCGCGTCCGGCTGATCGGTCGTGTGAGCGATGAGGACTTGCCGAAGTGGTATAGCGCATGTGCAGTGATGGCCTACCCGTCGCTGTATGAGGGTTTCGGCCTGCCGCCGCTGGAGGCGATGGCGTGCGGCGCGCCGGTCGTCACGTCGAACGTCACCTCGCTGCCGGAGGTCGTCGGCGAAGCCGGCATCACGGTGGACCCCACCGACGTTCGCGCGCTCGCCGAGGCGCTGCATCGCGTGCTGAGCGACGATGCGCTGCGCGCTGCGCTGCGCGCGAAGTCGCTGGCGCGCGCAGCGCAGTTCACCTGGCAACAGACGGCTGAGCGGACGGTGGCATGTTATCTCGACGCCGTAAAATGAGCGACGCGCGCGACTACGGCCTCCACTTCGAGCAGACTGAGTCGGTGGTGCGTCGCAAGACTTAAATTGGTTCCATGCGTTTTGCGATCCGGCCCTACCAACCGCGCGACTTACGCGCGCTCTACGCCATCTGCCTGAAAACCGGCGACAGCGGCGCTGATGCAACCGCGCGATTTCGCGATCCGGATCTCCTGGGTCATTACTTCGCGGCACCCTACGGTGTGCTCGCGCCGGAGACGTCGTTCGTCCTGGTTGATGAGCATGATGAACCCTGCGGCTATATTCTCGGCGCACGCGACACCGCCGAATTCGCCGCACGTTGCGAGCGCGAGTGGTTCCCCGCATTGCGCGCGCGTTATCCCCTGCCGTCGCCCGACGATCACTCGCCCGACGCGCAGATGATCCGCGCCATCCATGCCGGAATTAAGGTGGACGAGATCGCGCGCGAGTACCCGGCGCATTTGCACATAGACATCCTGCCGATCGCTCAGAAGCAGGGTTGGGGACGTCGGTTGATGGAGACCTTCTTGGCGCGGCTGCGCGAGCTGGGCGCGCCGGCGGTGCATTTGGGCGTGGGCGCGCGCAACCTCAACGCCATCGCCTTCTACAAACACATGGGCTTTCAGCGCCTCCGAGAGGATCAACACGCCATCATGTATGGAATGCGGCTGTGACCTCGTCGCGCTTCAGGCCAACGTCAGCGCGAAGTGCACCTCCCCATCGCGGCGCGCGACGATGCGAAAGCCGTGCTTCAGGTAGAACGCGATCGCGTCATCCCACGTCTCGGTCGTCTCCAACACGATCGTGCGATACCCGCGCGACCGCGCCTCGTCGAGCAGCGCCTGCAGGATGCGTGCGCCGATCCCGCGGCAGCGGTGCGACCGAGCGACCGACATGCGCACAATTCGTCCTGTCCTCTCGCCCTCCGGCAGCAACGCGCCTGTGCCGACGAGTTGTCCCTCCCACCGCGCGACGAGAAAGATGCCTCCGGCGTAGTTTTTGGCGATGTCGTTCAGGTCGGGATTGAGCGACGGGTCCAGGGCGCCCCAACGCTCCTCCATCCCGGCCAGGATCAGCGCCTGCGCCTCGGGCTGATCGGCCGGCGTGAATCGCGCGATGACCAGGTCGCTCATCTACAATTGAGTTTATGCGAACGTTGGGCCGGATGTGTCGCGCAGGCGCAGTGGTGCTGAGCGTGGTCGTGCTCCACGGCGCGCCGGCAGCCGCCGTCATGCCGACGCCACAAGCGGCGCGCCTGCTCTCTTTCACGCTCGACCAGGCTGAAGCGGCCAAAGGCGAAACCGTCATCGCGACTTATCAGCTTGATCGGCCCGCGCGCCGCGTGACGCTCATCGCTATGACGCCGGGCGGCGCGCCGGCGGGATTTCGCCTGCCGCAGCAGATTCGCAGCACACCTTCACGCGATGCCGGTGCGATCTCGTTCACCGTGCCCTCAGAAGCCAACGCGATTAGCCCGCTCTGGCTGATGTTGAACGTGGACGGCCAACTGCGCGGCGCGCAGCGCCTCAACCTGGCGTGCGACTATCCCTGGTTCTTCGAACCGCGCGTGGAAGGATGCCCCTTTGCGCCCGCACGCGCGACGCCGGCCGCCTTCCAGCGCTTCGAGCGCGGCGCGATGATCTGGCTGGCCGAGATGGACTCGATCTATGTGCTCTACGATGCGCTGCACTCTGCCAATGCGGCCAGACTCGAACGCTACGACGATGTGTTCATCGAGGGCAGTCCTGAGCCGCCGCTCACCGCCGAGCCGCCCTCCGACAGGTTCGCGCCGGTGCGCGGCTTCGGCCTGGTGTGGCGAACACGGGAGCACGTGCGCGACGCTTTGGGCTGGGCATTGGCGCCGGAGCAGGGCTATACGGCGTGTCTGGGCTATGCGCATTACGGCGGCAAATCCATGCGCACTTACGTGACCACTGTTGATCGGAGCTTACTCGAATTCGAGACCTACTACGTTCCCGTGCGCTGGCGTGCGCTGCGTGAGATTGACGGCCGGCCGGTCGCGGTCGCCCAATGTTGATCGTTGATTGTGGGTCATGAGTTCAACCGACGATCCACGATCCCGCTTTACGTTTCACACTTCACGCTTTACCGCATGTCCCCCTCACCCTACAGCGTCCTACAGGCCAAGTTGCAAGCATGGCTGGTCAACCTGCTCACCGTGGTCGTCGAGGCGTATGAACTGGGCGCCGTCATCGGCAAAGGCGCGCGCGTCGTCGTGGGCGACGATGTGCTAATGCCGGACGTGCTTTACGTGCCGAACAGCGAGCGCAGATCCGTCAAAGCCGATGCGATCTACAGCCCGCCAGCGCTGGCCGTAGACGTGCTACACAGCGGCACAAACGAGGGTGAGCGCGCAGCGCTCCGGCGACGCTACGCCGCTGCGCATGTGCTGGAATACTGGCAGATCGAGGCCGACAAGGGGCGCGGATTTTGCTATCAGGCCGATGCGAACTGGAACTACGATCTGATCCCGCCGGACAAAGGCGGCCTACACTACTCTGCAGCCATCGTGCAGTTAGCCTTCCCGGTAGAGTGGTTTCACAAACAGCCGGGCTTGCTCAAGCTCATGGAGTGGTGGGGGATCGTGGAGACCGAGGAATGAAATCGCCCTCTGCTGCATCGAAGGGGAACAGAGGGCGATTTGTTTTGCATGCTTACCGCTTGGCTAAAGCGGCTTCGATATCGGCTTTCAACCGCTCGTAAGTCTGCATGCCGTTGCGCGAGGCGACGATCTCGCCGTTCGGCGCGACGACGACGAACTGGGGTTGACCGACGAACTTGTATTTCGCCATCGCCTCCTTGGAGCTGGTTTCGTCAATATTCAGCGCTCTGAATTCCACCCGATCGCCGAATTCCTCTTCGAGCCTGCTCACGACAGGCTTCATCGCCATGCACGATCCTCACCAGGGTGCATAGAAGTCAATGAACAGCGGACGATTAACTTCGATTGACGCTACGACGGGGGCGGCAGTTGAAGCGACCGGCGTTGCTGTCGGCGTCGCCCGGGGCGAGCCACATGCCGACAGCGCGATCATCGCAGCCGCCATGACCGCTGCAGCAATCATTCGGGACGTTGGCATCATCGTTTCTGAAAATCCTCCTCACCCAAATATGCGCCGGATCATAGGGCGCGAGGATTACAACTCGCTGAGAATGCGTCGGCAAAAGCACGCCTCTATGATCCCCTTACATCGCTGCGCACAAAACGGCCGTAAGGTGAGTTCGACATACCGGTTCCGGCTCGTGTGGCCGGGCCTGCCTCAGCCGGGCGAAGGTCATCTCCACTTGTTCATTGGCGTGCCGGCCAGCGCGATCGCCGATGGCCAGATCATCCCGCTCGACCAGACCGACAAATACGTGCACATGGGCGCGCCGCCGTTCACCACGCGCACGCTCGCGCTTTTGCCGGATATCCAGCCGCCCCAATCACGTGCGCCGAATACCGGCTGGCACGCACGCGCCCTACGCTACAATGGCGCTCTTCATGAATAACTCCCGATCCAAATCCATCGCGCTGAATTCCGCACAACCCCGCGTCTATCGCACCTTTGAAGACTGGCAAGCCGAGCAGTTGCGGGATATTCGCACTCCCGAAGAACGCGGCGTCCACGTCGGCTCGTCGGTCATGTGGCGCCACAAAGATAACGGCATCATCGTGACCGATCGCGCTACGGTGACCGCAATTTCCGGCAACACCATCACGTTGCGGGTCAAGGATGTCCAAGAACGGACATGTCAGGCAGACATTGCCGAGATCGTCGTCAGCGACGATGACAAGTCCGGCGCGGCGCGCCGGTAAGCAGGCCGCTCATCGCCACTCGACGTCATACCAGCGTGTCCAGCCGATAGCGGCATTTGCGCAGCTCGCCGCTGAGGTAGATCGGGTTGTTCAGAGGAAGGTCTACGATCTCCACCAGACGCGCGCCAGCCAGCTCACATGTGCGGCGCGAGGCCCAGTTGTCCGGGTTGCAGGTCATCCAGAGGGGGTGCAGGCCGTGCCGGCGTGCCAGCGGCAGCGACAGCCGGCAACTTCGTGCGGCCAGATGCCGGCTGCGATAGGCCGGCTCGACGTGGTAGCCGATGTGGCCCAGATATGGACGATGTGGTTGGTGTTGGCGATGCGCGGGTTGATGCTCCCCACAGCATGGCGCGCGCCCTGCAGACGCATGTCAAAGCGGTACAGGGGAACGACCTCTCGCCGACGTGGGTGGGATAATTGCTTTGCACGCGCGCGGATCGTATGAGCAAACGGACACCTGCGCAGGTTTACTTCGATGGGTGGGGTGCGCTGACGCGCCTGAGCATCGCATCATTGTTAGCGCTAGCGCCGCTGATGTGCATCGCGTTCTGCCATATCGTGGACGACATTCATCGTGCTGCGCCGGCAACCGTCTTTCGTTGCGACCTCTTTTCTCTGCATCATCCACTTGATTCCCCTGACGACGGTCGCGCGCCGCTCAGTGACCTGCAGCAGTTGATCCGCGCTGTGACGGAATGCGCCCCATCGTCGTCATCAGGGCTCGCCGCATTGATCATCTTGGCAAGCCTGACGCTTATCAAGGTCTCACCCCCGATCTGCATCGGGCAGCAACCCCCCAAGCCGCCTCCTCGTCGCGCTGCCTAAGCTCCGGTTCACCGTTGCATTCGAATCAAACGTTCAGGCGCGCGTGTCGTTGCGCAGCCGTCTCGCGTGCCTGCACACAGAACAGGGGCTGCGCTTTCAGGAGGATAGAACGATGATCAGGAAGATGATTTTTGCGACCGCCGCGGCGCTCTCGCTCGTCGCTTGCGCCGCGCCGGCGACGCCCGCCCAAAACGCAAGTGGGCAAAGCGACATTGCGATTCGAGACGCCTGGGCGCGCCCAACGATGGGCATGGTGGGAGCCGGCGAAGGCCACTCACACGGTAGCCATGGCGGCGCGGACAAGACCGACACTGCTAAGGGCAGCGTGAACAGCGCCGCCTACATGGTGATCGAAAACAAGGGGAACGCGCCCGACAAGCTGCTCAGCGCATCGGGCGACGTCGCCGATACGATCCAGGTGCACCAGACCAAAGAGAAGGATGGCATGATGATGATGGAAGAGGTGGCCGGCGGCTTGGAAATTCCCGCCAACGGCAGCGTGGAATTGCGGCCGGCCGGCTATCACATCATGCTGATGGGCGTCAAGCGCGAGCTGAAGCCGGGCGACGCGTTCCAGCTCACGCTCACCTTCCAGTCGGGCAAGACTGTCGCCGTTGACGTGACCGTGCGCGAGCCCTGAGCGCATCGCGGCGCGAGAGGCCGGATGCCCCTCGCGCCGCTCTCATCTTTCCATGCGAGCATATCCCTATGAATACCCGGAGTGATGGTTTCAAAGTGTTGTTGGGCGTATTGGGCGGCATGGCAGCCATCGTGACCTTCGGTTTGCTGCTCAGCTATGCGCCGCAACTGGCCACCGGCCCAATCCCGACGCCGACGCCCGGCGGCATTGCTATCGGCCAATACCGCACGATTTCCAACTTTGTGCTTACAAATCAGGACAATCAGCCGATGCCGCTTAGCGCGTTGCGCGGCAAGCCTACGCTCATCGCCTTTGGCTACACCTTCTGCCCGGACGTCTGTCCGTTGACCATGGTGGACTTGCGCCGGGTGAAACGCGCGTTGGGCGAAGCGGGCGAACAGGTCAATTTCGTCTTTATCTCAGTGGATCCCCAGCGCGACACACCGGAGGTCATCCGCCGCTACGTGACGGCTTTCGATCCAGCGTTCATCGGCCTCACGGGCGACGAAGCCACGCTGAAGAAGCTGATCTACGAATTCGATGGGCTGTTCGAGAAGCAGCCGCCGCAGAGCAACAACCCGGAGAGCTACTTGGTCGCCCATACCAGCTTCATCTACCTGCTCGATGCGCAGGGCAAGTGGCGGATGAAGTACTCCTTCGGCACGCCGGTCGAGGTCATCGCGCAAGACGTGCAAGCGATGCTGCGCGAATCGTGATAACACGGAGCGCTCCCATGTTAGCTCTCGTCGAGTAACCGGGTCACAATTCGGACAATCTCAGGGATCGCCACGCCGTCTTGCACGAAGTAGAGCAGGCGGCCTTGCCGGTCGAGCAAGTAGATGAACGGCGCGTGGGGAGCGAGCACGCCATCGCGGTTCTCGTACATGTGAATGCCGAAACGCAGTGCGAGCTGGCGCATGTCGCTGCGCTCGGCTGTCAGCCCGACAAACGTCGGGTCGTAGCGGCTGAGATGCTGCTTGAGGGCGCTTGGCCCATCGGCAACGCGATCGGTACCCACCATGACGAAGGTCAAGTCGGCGCTGCGCGGCCCGAGCATTTGCTTAATCGCCTGGAATTGGGGCAGCGCGTTGACACAGGATTCACGACAGCGGATGTTGCTGAAGAAAATCAGCACTAGCCGGCCTCGAAAATCGCTCAATTTGGCCGGGCGCCCGTCTTGGTCCAACATGGGCACATCGGGCGGCGTGATCGGATAGTCAACACGAATGGCGCGCGGCGGGAAGGTGGGCTCCGGTGTTGGCGCGGGCGCAAAAGCAGCGCATGCGCCGAGCAACAGCATGGCTGCCAATGCGCCTCCCATCAAGGCAAGCTTCATGCCTCAACTGTCGCACATGTCGCTGAACGCGCGTTGAGAAGGAACATGCCAACGCTTCATCCGGGCGCATGGGCGACAGACAGCCCGGGCCTGGCGGCTGTAGAGCGGCGGGGCAATGCCCTCTCGGGGTCAATGGCGAAAGCGGTCACTCGCGCCGTATGGGGCACCCGTCATCGTCAGCATCTTTGCCCCAACCATCTCCGATTTCGGCTGAACCTGGCGCGGCCAATCGGCACATTGGGACGTTCCGTGGCAGGGCGCGATGCTGCGGGGGCATCGCGGGTCAAACGCTTCGGCGACGTGAATGTTAGAATCGCGTCGCTATGGCCTTACAGTCGCCGCCTGGCGCGCGCCTCACTGCAGCATGGCCTGGCGTGATTGAACACTATCGCGCTCGACTCGAGATCACGCGGGAAGTTCCCCCGGTGACGCTGCTAGAAGGCAATACGCCGCTCATCCCGGCGCCGCGTTTGGCGCGCGCGCTGGGCGGCGGCTTTGAGTTATATCTGAAATACGAAGCCGCCAACCCCACCGGCTCGTTCAAAGATCGCGGCATGACGGCTGCGATGACGCAGGCGGTGGCCGACGGCGCCAGGGCCGTCATTTGCGCCAGCACCGGCAACACCGCCGCCAGCGCCGCCGCGTATGCCGCGCGCGCCGGGCTTAAGTGCGTGGTGCTTGTGCCCGATGGCAAGATCGCCGCCGGCAAGCTGGCCGGTGCGCTGAGCTACGGCGCGCAGGTGATCGCGATCAACGGCAACTTCGATGACGGCCTGCGCATGGTGCGCGAGGCGACCCGGCGCGCTCCCATCGCCCTGGTCAATTCCATAAACCCGGCGCGCTTGCAGGGCCAAAAGACGGCTGCCTTCGAGGTGTGCGACGCCCTCGGCGATGCGCCGGACTGGTTGTGTTTGCCCGTCGGCAACGCCGGCAACATCACTTCCTACTGGATGGGTTTCGCCGAGTACTTCCGCGACGGCCTGACGTCGAAGCGTCCGCGCTTGCTGGGCGCGCAGGCCGCCGGCGCTGCGCCCATTGTGCTGGGCAGGGTCGTGGAACGCCCCGAGACGGTTGCCACGGCTATCCGCATCGGCAACCCCGCTCGATGGCGCGAAGCGGTCGCGGCGCTCGACGAATCGGACGGCCACATCACGGCAGTGGGTGACGATGAGATCCTGGAAGCATACCGCCTGGTTGCCAGAGCCGAAGGCGTGTTTTGTGAGCCGTCGTCTGCGGCCGGCCTGGCCGGCCTGGCCAAGGGCCTGCGCGAGGGCTGGCTGGACGCGCGCGATAAACGCATCGTGTGCGTGCTAACCGGCCATGGCCTAAAAGATCCCGATACGGCGATCAAAGGCAGCCCCACGCCGCTGACGATCGAACCGCAGATCGAGACGCTGCTCGAAGTGATCGGCTAGGGATGCGCTGGCCATCTCGCGCGCGTCTGTTGTCGTCAGCGACCGATGAAAGCGGCAAGCGCCGACGATGCCCGATGACAAAACTGTTGACCGTCCGCATTCCCGCTACCAGCGCCAATCTCGGCCCCGGGTTCGATTGCATGGGCCTCGCGCTCGACTTGTGGAACACCTTCGAGTTGCACCGGGGTAACGGCGCAGGCATTACCGTTGAATCGCACGGCGAAGGCGAAGACGTCCTGCCCAGAGACAAGAGCCATCTGGTAGTGCGCACGATGATCGAGGAGCTGACCACCTTCATCCCGTTCAACCCGGATCGCCAGGCTTACCACATCGTTTGCCGCAACGCGGTGCCGTGCGGGAGCGGCCTCGGGTCTAGCTCAACCGCCGTGTTGGCCGGGTTGATCTTCGCCCATGCCGTGCTCGATCCGCAAGGCTTTCACGGCCCGGCCGGGTCGGCGCGCATCCTCAACCGCGCCTTCGAGATTGAGGGACACGGCGACAACGTTGCGCCGGCGCTGCTCGGCGGCTTGGTGATCGTCGTCGGCCGGGACGGGGAGGTGATCACGCATCGCATCACGCTGCCGCCCACCCGCGTGGTGGTGTGCGTGCCGCGCTTCCACTTTATGACTTCGCATGCGCGATCGGTGCTTCCGCTGCACTATTCGCGCAGCGACGCGGTGTTCAACGTCGGACGAGCCATGCTGGTGGTCGAGGCATTGCGCAACGGCGATGCGTCGCTGCTGTCGCGAGCGATGGATGACCGGATTCATGAGCCGTACCGCCTGCCGGCTATCCCGGGCGCCATCGAAGCCAAGCGCGCGGCCCTGGCGCGCGGCGCGCTGGCCGTCACCTTAAGCGGTGCCGGGCCGGGCATCCTGGCCTTTGCGCGAGAAGATCACGACGCGATCGGCCAAGCGATGCAGTCGGCGTTCGCAACCGCCGGCGGATTGCCCGCGCGTTACTGGGTGCTCGACGTCGCCTCATCCGGCGCGCAGGTCTTTGTTTGACGCGTACACCAGGCATATATACAATCTCGCCTGTGTTTGTAGCTTTTGCTCTTGGGAGGATTGCTGCATGGCAAGTGTGACCTATGAACATGTAACCAAACGCTTTGGCGATGTCGTCGCGGTGAACGATCTGAACATCTCCATAGCGGATCGCGAATTTCTCGTATTCGTCGGCCCTTCGGGCTGCGGCAAGACGACCTCGCTGCGCATGCTGGCCGGCCTGGAAGAAGTCACCGAAGGCAATATCTACATCGGCGACCGCATCGTCAACGACGTGCCGCCCAAAGATCGCGACATCGCCATGGTCTTTCAGTCGTATGCGTTGTATCCGCACATGTCGGTGTACGACAACATGGCGTTCGGCCTCAAGCTGCGCCGGGTGCCCAAAGCGGAGATTGATCAGCGCGTGAGAGAGGCGGCGCGCCGTTTGGGCATCGAGGCCCTGCTCGACCGCAAACCGAAGCAGCTCTCCGGAGGCCAGCGCCAGCGCGTGGCTGTGGGCCGCGCCATCGTGCGCAACCCGGCCGTATTCCTGATGGACGAGCCGCTATCGAACCTGGACGCCAAGCTGCGTGTGCAGGCACGCGCGGAGATCAGCAAGCTGCATATGCAACTCGGCACCACCTTCATCTACGTGACGCACGACCAGGTCGAGGCGATGACGATGGGCACGCGCATCGCCGTGATGAAGGACGGCGTGTTGCAGCAGATTGACACACCACAGGTGCTGTACGATCGCCCCGACAACGTGTTCGTGGCCGGCTTCATCGGCAGCCCCTCGATGAACTTCTTCGACGCCACGCTCACGTCCAGCGGCGGCGACCTCTACGTGGACACCGGCGCCTTCCGCGTCAAGGTGCCCGAGAACAAGGTGGAACCATATCGGGCGCATGTGGGCAAGCAGGTGATCTTCGGCATCCGCCCTGAGGACATCCACGACCCAGAGTATGCGCCGCCCGGCATCCACCAGGCCATCGTGGAGTCGAAGGTGGATGTCACCGAGTTGATGGGCAACGAGGTCATCGTCTATCTGATGACGTCGAACAACAAGCCCTTCCTGGCCCGCGTGGATCCGCGCACCAAGGCCAGCGTCGGCAACACAATGGGCATGGCCTTCAACCTCGACAACATGCACATCTTCGACAAACAGACGGAGAAGGCAATTCGCTGATCAGGCGTACATCCGCCCAACGGTGTGATGTCGCGGGCGCTCCGGCAGAGGCGTTTATGCGTGCATCCCTCGGCGGCCGGCAAGCCCTGCGACAGGCATAAGCGCTGCGCCACTGCGGCGAGCCTGAGCGTCTCCGCACTTAGCGGCAAAACCCACCATCCCCGCGCAAGCGGCGTTGACGATGCGAACGCCGGAGATGTTGGCACTGTCAACGCCGCCATTGGCGACCGGCAGCCTGTGGAGCAACGCGCGTTCAGCGTCTTGAAACAGCCCCCCGGCGCCAACTGCCAAACCATTGCTGCGCCCCCTTGGCGCTGACCAGCGGCGCGACACCGACGCATCGGCCTACGCCGCGCAGCCCGGCACCGGTTGCATCCCACCGGCGCGTTGCATCGCCGACGACCGGCGCAGCGTTGGCGACGTGGGCGTAGAATGCCGCCGGAAGGTGGCAGCCCCGAACCGCGTGCATCCGATATGCTATCTTCAGTCCCTGCCGCAGCCGGCTTTCTTGCCGGCGCCGACCTCAGCGCCAATGCCATCGAACGTGCGCGCCGGGCGTCGTCCGGTTACCTCGACCTGACCAGCGGCAACCCCACACGCCACGGCTTGATCTTCCCGCCGCAGGTGCTGCGCACTGCCGCCGAGCCTTACTGGGCGACGCGGCGTTACGATCCCGACCCGCTTGGCCTCCCCGCCGCGCGCGAGGCGATCACCCGCTATTACCTCGGCCGCATTCCCCCGCTCCGCTTGCAGCCAGACCAGGTCGTGATCACCGCCAGCACCAGCGAAGCCTATAGCCTGCTGTTCACGCTACTGGCCGATCCGGGCGATAACCTGCTGGCGCCCGACGTGACCTACCCGCTCTTCGAGCACCTGGCCGCTGCGCATCATGTCGCCCTGCGCACCTATCGCCTGGACGAATCACGCGGCTGGCAGATAGACGAAGCGTCGTTGTTGGCACAAGCCGACTCACGCACCCGCGCCGTGTTGATTGTCTCGCCGCACAACCCCACCGGCATGATCGTACAACGCCCGGTCGTCGCGCTCGACCAGCTCGGCCTGCCGGTGATCTGCGATGAGGTGTTCGCCGATTTCACCTACCGCGCGCCGCACACGCCGCCGTTTGCGACGCTGCACCCGGCGCTGCCGGTCTTCACGCTCAACGGCATCTCCAAGATGTTCGCCCTGCCCGACCTGAAGTTGGGCTGGATCGCCATGAACGCACCGGCCGCCGCAATGTTCGGCGCGCGCCTGGAGATCCTCAACGATCTCTACTTGGGCGCGAACTCGCTCACCCAGGCGATGCTGCCGGCGCTCTTTGCGAACAGTGCGGAGTTCACCGCCGCCATGCGCCGGCGCATTCGCGCATCGTTGGATATGGCGCTGGCGATGCTGGCCGGCTGCCCGGTCCTGCGCGCTCAGCCTCCCGATGGGGGGTACTACCTCTTCGCGCACGTGCAGAGCTGGGACGACGAAGAGGCATTAGTCCTGCATCTGCTCGAACGCGGTGTGCTGGTCCACCCCGGCTTCTTCTACGGCTGTGAGGATGGCGCGCATCTCTTGATCTCCTGCCTTGTTGAGCCGGAGATGCTCAAACGCGGAATCGAGATTATCATTCAGGCATTGACGCCCGGATGAGTTTGGACCAAGCGAGGACGATCGCCGAGCAGCGCGCCGGCATCTCCTTCGTGCGCGCGATGCAGGCCATCAGCCATTGGACGTCCGGCGCAGCGTTGGCGCTGCAACCGGATAACGCGCTGGCGGCGACCATTGCTGAATGGCGGCCCAAGGACGACCCGACGCGCCGGCGGGCGATCTGCATATACGCTTCCTCGACCATGGCCAGATCACTGCCCACGCACGCACCGGCGAGGAGACAGAAGCAGAACGCAAGGGCCGGCCTGGCGTCATAGAGAAACATGCCCAGATCGCGAATTAAACACGAGACAACACCTGAAGTTCAAAAAGCCTTTCTTGTCGGCGTGGAGTTCAAGGACCCCGCCTACCGAGCCCGAGCAGGCGCGCGTTTGCCACTCGAATCCTCAATGGAAGAGCTGGCGCTGCTGTGCAAGACCGCCGGCCTGGAAGTCGTCGGCCAGACCACGCAGACGCTGGACGCGCCGAACCCGAACACGTTCATCGGCCCGGGCAAGCTGGAAGAGCTGATCGCTTGGCGCAGTGCGCTCGACTTCGACGTGGTGGTGTTCGACGATGAACTGTCGCCGCGCCATCTGCGCGAGCTAGAAGAGGCGCTGGGCGAGGACGTCATCGTGCTGGACCGCACCGGTCTGATCCTCGACATCTTCGCGCAACATGCCCGCACGCGCGAAGGCGCGCTCCAAGTCGAGCTGGCGCAGTACGAATACCGCAAACCGCGGCTGACCCGACAATGGACGCACCTGGCGCGGCAAGCTGGCGGCGGCGCCGGCCGCAGCGGCACCGGCGGCGTGGGCCTGCGCGGCCCCGGCGAGACTCAGCTCGAAATTGATCGTCGCCGGATAGACGAACGCATCGCCCGGCTCAAGCGCGAACTGGAAGAGGTGCGCAAACAGCGCGCGCAACATCGGGCGCAGCGCAAACGCGCCGAGATCCCCGTCGTCGCCATCGTCGGCTACACCAACGCCGGCAAGTCCACGCTGCTCAACGCCATCGCCAAGGCGGACGTGCTGGCCGAAGACAAGCTCTTCGCTACGCTCGACCCGACCACGCGCCGGGTGCGATTGCCACACGGCCACCTGGCGCTATTCACCGACACCGTCGGCTTCATTCAGAAGCTGCCGACGCAACTGGTGGCCGCCTTCCGCGCCACGCTTGAAGAGATCACCGAAGCCGATGCACTGCTGCACGTGGTGGACATCACCCACCCCAGCGCTTTCGAGCAAGCCCAGACGGTCATAGACACGCTGAGGGAACTGGGCGCCGGCGCCAAGCCGGTCGTGACGGTGCTGAACAAGGCCGAGCAGCTCTCGCCGGAGCAGCGCCGGCGCCTGGCGACCGGCGCGCTCGGCGAAGGCATCTTCATCTCCGCGCTGCGCCGGGAAGGCCTGGATACACTGCTGGCCGAAGTAGAAGCCGTACTGTTCGAGCGGCTGGTGCCGATACGGGTGCGGCTGCCCTACAAAGCCAGCGATCTGATGGCGCTCTTCCGGCGCGAGGGCGCGGTGGACAGCGAGCTGCCTGAAGAACGCAGCGTGGTGCTCAGCGGGCGCATCCCCGGCCGATTGCTGGAGGTGTTCATGCCTTACGCCGCCGGCAGGTCGGCGCCTTGAATGCTTCCGCGCGATTTCCCATCCGGGCATCGCTCGCCGAGCGTAACAACAAGCTTATTCGTCCTCGCCCACCTACAGCGATATCCCGGGTCAAGAAAAGGGTGATAACATCTAACAAGTTCTATGGGCTGGTCATTCAACATTGCCCGCGTGCGCGGCATTGACATCAAGGTTCACGCCACCTTCTTCCTCATCCTGATCTTCGGCGCGCTGCAGTGGGCCGGCAGCGTGCCCGGCAACCCTCTAGAAGGCGCGCTGTTCGGCATGATGCTCATGATCTTGCTCTTCACCTGCGTCACGCTGCACGAACTCGGCCACAGCATCGTCGCCCAACTCTTCAATATCCCGGTGCGCGAGATCGTGCTGCTGCCGCTGGGCGGCGTGGCGATGATCGCCAAAAGCCCGGAGAAGCCATGGCACGAACTGCTGATTGCCGCAGCCGGGCCGGCGGTGAACGTACTCATCGCCGCCCTGTTGTTCCTCGCGACTGGCGGCATCGGCGTCAATTTGGATGTGAACGCGCTATTGGTGACGCTGCGTGAGCCATCGCTCATCACCATGCTGATCTGGCTGTTATTTGCCAACATCAGCCTCGTGGTGTTCAACCTGATCCCGGCTTTCCCGCTCGATGGCGGGCGCATCTTGCGCGCCGTGTTGGCCATGGGCCTGGGCAACGCGCGCGCCACGCGCATCGCTTCGACCATCGGCCAAATTTCCGCCGTGCTCCTCGGCATCCTCGGCATCGCCAACGGCCAGCTCTTGCTCACGTTGATCGCGCTGTTCATCTTCTTCAGCGCCGGACAGGAGCGCGGCTTAACCGAGGCGCGGACTGTGTTGAACACGCTGCGCGTTGGGGACGCCTACAACAAACACGCCCTGAGTTTGCAGATCGGCGATCGCGTAAGCACCGTCGTGGAATACATCCTCACCAGCTACCAGCCCGATTTCGCCGTCATGCAAGGCAACCAAATCATCGGCGTGATCACCCGCAACGATGTGCTGCGCACGCTGGCCACCGACAGCATTGACCGCTACGTGACCGAGATTATGCAGCGTGACTTCCTGCGCGTCGAAGCGCACAGATCGCTGGACGAGGTGCGCGAAATCTTGATGGAAAGCGGCGCACAGTTGGCTGCCGTGTTCGACGGCTCGCGCTACCTGGGCTTGATCAGCCTCGATGACATTAGCGAGGCATTCACCGTGCTTACCTTCGTCCGCCGTCAAAATGGGCTGCGCCGACAGGGCAACGCAACACTTTGAAACGCTGCGCCACATTGGGCGCTCGCTTCAATGATGAACAGCGCCAAATCCATCCCCCGCCAAGAGCGCAAATCGCCGATTCAGCGCATGCAACTTACTTTTGCCGACCACCACGCCGGCCTTGCCTGGGAAGTGCTGCGCATCACCGCCGAGTTTGTGCAAGGGTTCGAGTTCCTCTCCAACCTGGAGCGCACGGTGACGATCTTCGGCTCGGCGCGCCTCACTGAAAAGGACGTTTACTACGGGCTGGCGCAGGAGCTTGGCCGGCGGCTGGCCCGGGCCCACTACACGGTCGTGACGGGCGGCGGCCCGGGCATCATGGAAGCCGGCAATCGCGGTGCAACAGAGGCCGGCGGCCACTCCGTCGGGTTGAATATTCAGTTGCCCACGGAGCAGAAACTCAACCCCTATGTCAAGGAGGGCATGGGCTTCCAGTACTTCTTCAGCCGTAAGTTCATGTTGGACTACTCAGCCTTGGCCTACGTGTTCTTCCCAGGCGGCTACGGCACGCTGGATGAGCTCTTCACCATCCTGACCCTAGTGCAGACCGGCAAGTCCAACGGCGCTGTGCCGATCATCCTTGTCGGCCGCGAATTCTGGCAGCCGCTGCTGGACTGGATCACCGGCGCGCTGGCGGCGCGCCGGTTGATCGGCCCAGATGACCCTGCGCTGCTGCACCTGACCGATGACCTGGACGAGGTCATGCGCCTGATCCGCGCCGCCGACGACTGTGCAGACGAGGTTTGAACATCGGCGCATCGGCGAACACATGGCGAGGCCGCTTCCAACACGGCGTGCGGGGGAGACGCCGGACGACGCGGGATTGATAAAATGGCCGGCGTGCGATGAAGCAGGATGCGCCCATGCTCATCATTGAAAGCGGCCAGTTAGCCGGCCATCGCTGGCTCATCGCCAGCGATGTGTTGATCATCGGTCGCGAAGTGGGCGTTGTTGACCTGATGCTGCCCGAGCGCCAGGTGTCGCGTCGCCACGCCAAGATCGAACGCACCCCGCAAGGATTTGTGCTGACCGACCTGAATAGCAAGAACGGCACATTCCTGAACGGCAAAGAGGTGAAGGAGCCCAAGTTGCTCCAGGATGGCGACGAGATCCAGATCGCGCTGTGCGTCAAGATCATCTTCGTCGGCAGCGACGCAACCGCGCCGCTCAATGCCCGCAGGGCTACGCAGCCGGGAGTGCGCGGCATTTGCATTGACAAAGAGAGCCACCGCGTTTATATCGTCGAGCGGGAGCTTGAGCCGCCACTCTCGTTGCAGCAGTATCGCCTGCTGGAGCTGCTCATGGACGCCAACGGTGGTTTGGTCTCCCGTCAGGACATCGTCGAGCATGTGTGGGAGGACGAAAGTGCCTGCGGCGTGAGCGAGCAGGCGATTGACGCGCTGGTGCGACGCCTGCGAGCCCGCATCGCCGAGTACGACTCCGACCACGAATACATCGTCACCGTGCGCGGCCACGGCTTTCGGTTCGAGAACCGCTGCGAATAAGCGCCGCGCCTCTCAGCGCGCGGCCGAGCGTCTTGGCGCGGCTATTACCTCGGCGGCTGGGCAATAGCGCCGCCCCTGCTGACTCGCGCTCTGCTATCATCCCCGATCAAACACGAGCAAGTGCAAGTGACGTTTATGGCGGTTGGCATCTCTTTGCCGCGCATAGACGCCCGCGCAAAAGTCACCGGCCAGGCGCTCTACCCGGGCGACCTCACCCTACCGGGCATGGCACACGCCAAGGTGCTATTTGCGCGACGGCCGCATGCGCGCGTCAAGTCCATTGACCTGCGGGAGGCGCTCGCACTACCCGGCGTTATCGCCATCTTCACCGGCGCAGACGTGCCGAACAACGAATACGGCCTGGTGCTCTTCGACGCGCCGGTCATGGTAAGCGCTGAGACGCAACTCCCGACTCCGGCCTTCCCAGATGGGAAGTGGGCAGTCGGGAGTCGGGCTGCAAAACCGTTCGACGGCGTCGTCCGCCATGTCGGCGAAAAGCTGGCTTTCATCGTGGCCGAGACCGAGCGCATCGCCGAACGCGCGCGCGATCTGATCCGCGTGGAATACGACGACCTGCCGCCGTTGACCGACATGCACGCCGCGCTGCAGCCCGATGCGCCGCAGATTCATCCACATTACCCCGGCAATGTGATGAAGCGCTATCGCATCCGCAAGGGCGACGTCGCAGCCGCATTCGCGCAGTGCGATGTCATCGTCGAAGACATCTACACCACCGGCGCGCAGGAGCACGCCTATTTACAACCCGAGGCCGGCCTGGCTTACATGGACGGATCCGGCTGCGTCACCGTTCAGGTGGCCGGCCAGTGGGCGCACGAAGACCAGCATCAGATCGCGCATGCGCTGGGCCTACCGCTCGATCAGGTGCGGGTGATCTACCCGGCCATCGGCGGCGCATTCGGCGGGCGCGAAGATATGAGCGTGCAGATCGTGCTGGCGCTGGCGGCGTGGAAACTGCGCCGGCCGGTCAAGATCGTCTGGACGCGCGAAGAGAGCATCATCGGCCACCACAAGCGCCACCCGATGTGGTTCCATGCCAAGCTCGGCGCGACGCGCGACGGCCGGCTGCTGGCTGCGCAGGTCGAGGTGCGCGCCGACGCCGGCCCGTACGCCTACACCTCGACCAAGGTGCTGGGCAACACGACGGTGACGTGCGTCGGGCCATACGAAATCCCGAATGTCGCGGTGGATGCGTGCGCCGTGGTCACCAACAACGTGCCCAGCGGCGCATTCCGCGGCTTCGGCGCGCCGCAGGCGCTCTTCGTGGCCGAGACGCAGATGAACAAGCTGGCCGAGAAGTTGGGCATGGATCCGATCGCGCTGCGCCTGAAGAACGCCCTGCGCGACGGCAGCCTCACCGTCAACAACACGCCCATCCCGCCCGGCTGCACCATCGCCGACGTGATCGCGCGCTGCGCCGCGCAAATTGAAAAGGAAGAAGTGCCTCCTTCTCAATTCTCAATTCTCAATTCTCCATTTCTCCGGCGTGGGCGCGGCTTCGCCTGTGGGCACAAGAACGTCGGCTTCTCGTTCGGCTTCCCGGAGCGCTGCGAAGCCACGGTGGAATTGCACGGCGGCGCGGAGATCGAGCGCGCCGTAGTCCGGCACGCCGGCGCCGAATGCGGCCAAGGCGCGCACACCGCCTTCCTTCAGCTCGCCGCCGAGATGTTACATCTGCCGGTCGAGAAGATCGAGTTGGTGCTCAGCGACACTGCGACCAGCGGCAGCAGCGGCAGCGCGTCCGCCTCGCGCCTGACGTTCATGGCGGCGCACGCCATCCAGGGCGCGATCGCCGCGGCCCTGGACAAATGGCGTGACGAGGAGCGGCCGGCCATCGCGCATTACGTCTACCGCCCGCGCCCTACGACGCCGATGGACGAAGCGACCGGCCAGGGCGATCCGAACATTACCTATGGCTACGTCGCACAATACGCCGAGGTCGCAGTGGACGTAGAAACCGGCCACGTCCGCGTGCAGCGCATCGTATGCGCCGACGACGTAGGGCGAGCCGTCAACCCGCAACAGGTCATTGGGCAGATCGAAGGCGGCGTGGTGCAGGCGCTGGGCTGGACCAGCCTGGAGAACTTTGTCATGCGCGACGGACATGTGCTGTCTTCGCACTTCAGCACCTACCTGATCCCCTCGGTGCTCGACGTGCCCGATCGCGTTGAGGCGGTGCTCGTGGAGAACCCCGACCCGCAGGGTGTGCTGGGCATCCGCGGCATGGCCGAGATGCCGTTCCTCGTCGTCGCGCCGGCAGTCATCGCCGCGATCCACGACGCGACCGGTGTGTGGATCAACGATCTGCCGGTCACGCCGGAACGGCTGCGCCGAGCGCTCAAAGCGGCGCGCTAACATGCCGACGCCGCGCTGCGCCTCTCCCTTGCCAACCACAGATGCCGACTGAAAGCGATCGCCCGATCATCCCCCCCACGCTCGCCGCTGCGGCTGCTGCTGTGCGCGCCGGCACCTGCTCACCGGTCGCCCTGGTCGAAGATGCCCTTGCGCGCGTCGCGCGTTTCCAAGACTTGAACACAATTGCCTTCCTCGACGCCGACCGCGCCCTGGCCGAAGCGCGCGTGCTTGAACGAGAAGCGCGCAGCGGGCCTATCCGTGGCCCGCTACATGGCGTGCCGATCACGGTCAAGGATCTGTTCAACGTGCGCGGCATGCCCACGAAAGCCGGCGCGAATGCGCCGCTGCCGCCTATCGAACCCGACGAGGCAATTGCCGTGACACGGCTGCGCGAAGCCGGCGCGATCATCCTCGCCAAAACCAACATGCAGGAGATCGCGCTGGGGTTGAACGGGGAGAACCCCTGGACCGGCGACGTGAAGAACCCGCACGATCCGGCGCACCAAGCAGGCGGTTCGTCGTCCGGCTCGGCGGCTGCGACGGCGATCGGCATTGGCTATGGCTCTTTGGGCAGCGACACCGCCGGCTCGATCCGCTTGCCGGCCTCGTTTTGCGGCGTGGTAGGCTTCAAGCCATCGTTTGGCGCAGTCTCGCTCGAAGGTGCGCTGGCGCTGATCCCCAGTTGCGATCATGCCGGGCCGATCACCCGCACGGTGGCCGATGCCGCGACGATGTTCGCGGTCCTGTCGGCTCGCCGCGGCGCTCCGCCGGCTCTGTGGGACTTCGGCGATGGCGCGCCGCGCTTCGTCGTTCCGCGCGCCTATCTGGCAGGCGCGCTGACGCCCGATGTGCGCGCTGCGTTCGAGGCGTTCGTCGCGCGCCTGGAGGCCGTCGGCGCATCGGTCGCCGATGTCATGCTGGACATCGGCAACGCCGGCGAGGCTTTCCTGCCTTTGCGCGCGGAGTCGGTGATGGTGCATCGCCGCGCGCTGGAGACGCAGCCGGAGGCGTTCGCGCCCGGCGTGCGCGAAGCGCTGATGCGCGGCTATCAGTTCAGCGCAGTGCAGTACTTGGAGGCTAAACAGCGCCAGGGGGAAATGCGCGCGGCGCTCCACCGTGCGCTGCAAGACGCCGATGCCCTGTTGATGCCATCAGCGCCATGCGTCGCCCCGCTGCGCGGTACGGTGGAGATCGGCTTGGAATCTGGCGCGAAGAACCTGCGCCAGGCGATCCTGCACCTGACCGCGCCGGCGGCCTTTGCCGGCGTGCCGGCGCTGTCGCTGCCGTTCGCACAGTGCGATGGGTTGCCGGTCGGCGTCCAGGTGATCACACCCTTCGGCGAAGATGAACGGGCGCTGCATGTTGGCGCGTGGATCGAACGCGCGCTGGTGGAGTGACCGGCTCACTTGGGCGGGCTGGCGGTGCGCCGCACGCCTAACATGTCGGCACGATGCAAGACGACAGCCCAACTTTCATGCGACCGCATCGCCTGGTGCGAGGGTGGAAATGAGCATCTCGCCTGGGTAAACTTCGCGCTGCATCACTGCGTCTTGAACGGGCACATCGGCGAACTGAGCGATCAATCGAGCGCCATCTACGACAAGTGATCCGGGGCATCCCCTGGCGCGCCGTTACAATCGAGGTTGGGGATGCGCGCGCGGATTGTTCGTTTGGCGCTTTTCGTGCTTGGCCTGGCCACCGGCGCAACGCTGGCCGTGCGCTGGGTTACACGCCGCGCTGCGCTCATCACGCCGCCGGCTTGCGCGCCCCTGTTGCTCAGCCCGCTGCGCATGGCCTACCGCGCGCCATCGCGACTCTTGCGCTTCCTCGAGCCGAAGCCCGACTGGACGGTGCTGGACCTGGGCTGCGGCAACGGCGCGTTCACGCTGCCGCTCGCGCGCTATGTGCGCCGCATACACGCGGTGGACGTGCAGCCGGCAATGGTGGCAGCCTTGCGCCGCCGCCTGTGCCGGGCGGGCCTCGATAATGTCGTCGTGCACGTTGCGCCGGCCACCCGACTGCCGTTCGAGGCGCACACCTTCGACGCGGTGCTGATGATCTCTGTCCTGCCGATGTTGCACGACCGCAGCGCCGCGCTGAGCGAAGCGCGGCGCGTGCTCAAGCCGGACGGTGTCCTCATCGTCGGCGAAGAGTGGATCGAGCCGGAATATGTCGGTTGGCGCACGGTGATGCGCTGGGCCGAAAGCGCCGGATTCACGCTGCGTGCGCATACGTCGAACCCACTGTGCTACACGTTGAAGTTGGTTCAGAGGTCAGAGGTCAGAAGTCAGAATCCAGAAGTCAGAGGTCAGAAGTCAGAATCCAGAAGTCAGAGTCCAGAAGTCAGAGTCCAGAGTCCAGAGCCGAGCGCATAGCCCTCAACAGCTCACAGTTCGTAGCTCGCGGCTCGTAGCTCACAGCTTCTCACAATGAGCTTGAACCTCAGCTTCGATCCGCTCACGAATCCGGCCTCGCTCTGCTTGAGCGCGCCCATCCTGGCGCTGTTCGCCTTCCTGGGCTATGTGGCCGTCGCGTTCATCAAGGACCAGGCCGACGCGCGACAGCAGCAAACCCGCACGGAGGCGGCGCTGGCGACGTTCAGGGTAGATCGGATGTCGCAGGCCGAATTTCGCCAGTTTGTGGCCGGCCTGCTGCAGAAGCAGGGCTACACTGTGCGGCTTCCGCCGGGCCATGACGAGGCCGAGCGAGACTCTGGGCTGGAGTTAATCGCCGTCAAAGACCGGGCGTCGTATGTCGTCTGCGCCGTGCGCTACAACAAGCCACTCTCGCCCGGAACGATCCGCTATGCCAACGACCGCCGGGCGCGCTACGCATGCGACGCGGCGATGGTGATTACCAACGGCGCCTTTGGCGCGGATGCGCGCAAGTTGGCCCAGGAGACTGGCTGCGCCCTGGTCGGCCGCGCGGAGTTAGCCGGCTGGGTCGCAGGGGAGGAGGCTCAGTGACCGCTCGCCTGCGCCCGCACCAGCGCAGCGTAGTAGCCTCCCGGCTTGTTCACCAGCGTCTGGTGGTTGCCCACTTCGACAATTCGGCCGTGCTTGAGCACCACGATCTGATCGGCCTTGCGGATGGTCGAGAGGCGATGGGCAATCACGATGGCCGTCCGCCGGCCGTGCGGCGAATCTGCGGCTGCCATCAGCTTTTCAAACGCATCTTGAATCAGCCGTTCGGTCTCGGTATCCACCGCGGAGGTCGCTTCGTCCAGCACGATCACGCGCGGGTTGGCCAGGATGGCGCGCGCAATCGAGAGGAGCTGGCGCTGGCCGACGGAGAACTGCGAGCCGCGTTCATGCGCCACCGTCTCGTAGCCGTCGCTCAGTTGCATGATGAAGTCATGACAGTTTGCTTGCTTAGCCGCGGCGATCACCTCTTCCATCGTGGCGTCGGGACGACCGTAGCGGATGTTGTTAGCGATGGTGTCGCTAAAGATGAACGGCTCTTGCAACACCACGCCGATCTGCGAACGGAGCGATTGCTGCGTGACTGCGCGCACATCGTAGCCATCCACCGTGATGCGCCCGCCGGTCACGTCGTAGAAGCGGCACACCAGGCTGGCCAGCGTTGTCTTGCCGGAGCCGGTTTGCCCGACCAGGGCGACCAGTTGCCCCGGCTCAATACGCAGCGAAACATCCTCCAGGACGTTGCGCGATTCGTCGTAGCCAAAATCCACATGGTCGAAGACGATCTCGCCTTTGATGGGCGGCAGGGTGACGGCATTGGGCGCATCGGTGATCGTCGGCTGGGTGTCCAGCAACTGGAACACCTTGTCGGCCGAGGCCAACGTGGCCTGCAGCACCACGTACATGTTGGTGAGCGTGCTGATCGGCGCCCACAGGTTGTTGATGTAGGCCGTGAAGGCGACCAGGGTGCCGACGGTGAGCGCTTCGCCGCCGACGCCGAGCCGGTTGGCCGCGATGAACAGCACGATGACCAGCGCGACCGAGCGCGTGATTTCCACCAGCGGCGAGAACCACGATTGCAATCCGATCACCTTCATCCACTCGGTCACCACGCGCTGGTTGGCCGCCTGAAATTGTCCGAGGTTGACGTTCTCGCGGACGAACGCCTGGATGACGCGCATGCCGGCGATGTTCTCGGCGAGGAAGATGTTGAAGCGCGTCATGTTCTCGCGCACGCGCTCCCACCCCTCGTATAGCCGTGGGCGCATATACAAGCCGATTGCGGTGAGCACCGGCAACATGCACAGCGCAATCAGCGTAAGCATCGGGTTGATGGCGAACATCAGCACGATCACAATCAGGCCGGACATCACGTCGTTGACCACGTTGGCCACTTGGTTGGTGAGGAAGTCGTTCAGCGTGCTGGCGTCGCTGATGAAGCGCGTCATGGTCTTGCCGACCGGCTCGTTCTCGTGAAACTTGAAGGACAGACCGGCGACATGGCGGAAGAGCTGCCGGCGCAGGTTAACCAGAATGTCCCAGCTAATGCGCTGGATCAGTTGCGACCGCACATACACCCCGCCCCAGTTCACGGCGTGCATCACCACCGCCAGGAACAGCAGCGGCAAAAAGCCATCCGGGTTGCCGACGGCGATGTGCTCATCAATCAACTTGCGGTCAACGAATGGGTAGAGCTGCGCCAGCGTGACACACACGACGTAGATGCCCAGGGTGACCAGCATGCGGAGGCGATAGGGCCGCAGGTATGAGAACAGCCGGCTCAGTGTGTGATGCGGCGGCGAAGAGGGCGGTTCGTCCTGGTCGGCGCGCCCGAGGGGTTTGGCCAAACTGCGGAGCATCACAATCCTAACAAATGCCCACCGTCTGTGGGGCGGTGGGGAGTGTCTCACTCATGGTCTCGGCGGCGCTCATGCGCTGCATCTCCAACACGTGGCGGTAGTAGCCGCTGCTGCGGGCCAGCTCGGCGTGCGTGCCCTGCTCGACGATCCGTCCCTCGCGCAGCACGATGATGCGATCGGCCTGCTCCACAGTGGATAGTCGGTGGGCGATGAGGATGGTCGTCCGGCCGCGCATGACTGTGCGGATGGCGGCCTGCAGCAGCTTCTCGGTCTCGGCATCCACCGCCGACATCGAGTCGTCCAGGATCAAAATGCGCGGGTCGAGCAGGATGGCGCGGGCGATGGCGATGCGCTGGCGTTGCCCGCCGGATAGCCCGATGCCGCGCTCGCCGATCTTGGTGTCGTAGCCGTCCGGCAACTGGACGATGAAATCGTGCGCCTGCGCCAGTTTTGCGGCGCGTTCAATCGCTTCGCGCGGCGCGTCGGGTCGGCCAAAGGCGATGTTCTCGGCGATCGAGGCCGAGAATAGCAGCGCATCCTGCGCCACCATACCGATCTGCCGGCGCAGATCAGCCAAATCGAGCGTGCGCACGTCATGTCCATCCACCAGCACCCGGCCGGCCCTCGGGTCGTAGAAGCGCCCGATCAGGTGCACCAGTGTGCTCTTGCCGCTGCCGGTCGCGCCCACCACGGCGAGCGACGAGCCGGCGGGGATGCGCAAGTTGATATCCCGCAGCGTGTTCGCCCGCGACGTGGGGTAGCGGAAGCTCACCTGCTCGAATTCGATCTCTCCGCGCAGTTCACCGCTCAGGCGCTGTGGGCGCGCCGGGCTGCGGATCGTCACCGGCTCGTCGAGCAGCTCGAAGATGCGCACCGACGCCGTCGCCGTTTGGCTGAAGGCGTTGAGCTGCGTGCCGAGCGCATTCACTGCGCCGAGCAGCAGCAGGCTCAAGCTGATCGCTGCGACCAGCGCGCCCAGGCTCAGGCTGCCGGCCATCACCATGTACCCGCCCACCCCGATCATCAAGAGTTGCATAAAGCGACCGATGCTGCCGATCACGGCCCAGCGTCTGTTCCACAGGTCGTTGATGCGTAGGCTACCGGCGCGCACCTCGGCCACGGTCGCCATGAACTTGTGTTCCTCCTGCGCCTCTTGCGCGAACGCTTTGACCACTTTCACGCCGGCCAAGCTGTCCTGCAAGGTCGCCGACATCTTGGCAAAGCGTTGATGCTGAAGCGCCCAGGGCTCGCTCAGGCGGCGATGCGCCGCATACATGGCGAGGCCGGAGGCGACCATCGGCCCTGCAGCAAGCAGCGCCAAAATCACGCTCTGCTCAAACAGAGCAACAGTCGCCAGCACGATCGTCATCGCATGATTGAGCGACTCGACCAGGATTTGGGATAGGAAGATGCGCGTGCTCTCCACGTCGCTGCTCACCCGGCTCATCAGCCGGCCGGTCTGCTCCTTGTCGTAGAAGCTGTAGGGAAGCACGAGCAGCTTGCGGTACAACGCCGCGCGTACGTCGGTCATCACCAGTTGGCCGAGTTTGTTCTGCCCATACGAATAGAAGTAGGTCGCCGCTGCGCGCGCGCCGGTGACGAGCAACAGCAAGGCCAAATAGGGCAACAATAGCTCGAGCCGCTGTGCGCCGATCACATCGTCCACGATGGCCTTGATGACCAGCGGCGCGACGGTCAGCATTGCCGAGAGGAAGAAGTTGACGAGAACCAGGGCGATAACGAGCTTCCGATGCGGTTTTAGGAAGGCGAGCAGCCGGAGCATACGGGGATATCAACCTCGAACGCCGGCGATTATAGGGAGGATGCGCGGAATCTGCCAGGGGTTAACGCAATACTCAGCTTACTGCATATCATGGAGAACTGGCAGCATGCGTTGAGATTCAGGAGGTGACTAAAAATGTCGCGCACAACGATAGGTTTCGGTATCGCATTGATCGTCGCCGGTTTGGGCGGATACCTGCTGGGCGGCGCCTCCAGCTTCACCGCGCTGATCCCCGCGCTATTTGGCCTGGCGCTGGTTGGATTGGGCTGGTGGGCTGGTCGGGGCAACGAAAAGACCGCCATGCACATCGCGGCGGTCGTCGGCCTAATTGGGACGTTGGCGCCGCTATCGCGCATCATCCCCGGCCTGACCGCCGGCGGCGAACTGGGCGTCGCGTTCTGGTCGAACGTCGCGATGTTCGTGATCAGCGGTGCGTTCTTCGCCCTGTGCGTGAAGTCGTTCGTAGATGCCCGTCGGGCGCGCGCAGCGACGGCGAAATAACCGCAGCACTCACAAGGCGGACGAATCCGCAGGCAACCCGCAGCGATGCTAGCCTCATGTCGGCTTCGCTGCGGGTTGTACAAGTCTCCGGTCGCTGGCTAACCTCGCTCGTCTGCTCTCGCTGAGTCCGGCGTCATGCCTGGGCAGACGCCACCTTTGCCAGCGCGCGATGTCGCCAGACCAGCAGCGCCGCCGCGCCGCAGATCGCCAGGAATGACAGCACATGCACCACGTTGAACGGCGTGCCCGGGAAGAACCACGAGTCGGTGCGCAGGAACTCGAGGAAGAACCGACCCAGCGGATACCAGATGGCATACATGAGGATCAAGTCGCCATCGCGCAGTTGCTTCTCGAACCGGCGCGAGATGATGTTCAGCAGCGCAAATCCCACCAGGTTCCAGATCGCCTCATAGAGGAACAGCGGGTGGAAGCGCGTGCTCTCCGGATAGCGCATTAGATCGTCGAACGGCGGGATGCGATGGGGCGGGTCAATCCGCAGGCCCCACGGCAGCGTTGTGGGCGGCCCGTAGAGTTCCTGGTTGATGAAGTTGCCCAGCCGGGCGATGGCTTGGCCGAGCGGCATGCCCAACGCAGCGCCGTCGAGGTAAATCGCCGCCGGCAAGTTCCGCCGGCGCGTGTAAAGCAGCAGCGCAAGCGCGCCGCCGATGAACCCGCCGAAGATATGCAACCCGCCTCCCATCACGTTGAGGATTTCGAGCGGGTGGGTCAGGTAACGCTCGATGCCGTTCGGCCCGCGCGGCGATTGGATGAACACGTAGTACAGCCGCGCGCCGATCACCGCACCGACCAGCACCCAAAGCAACCCGTCCCACACGTTGCTGCTGCGCTGCGCTTTGCGCTCCACGTAGCGTGCAGCGATCGCCGCAGCGACGATGAACGCGGTCACCATCAGCACGCCATACCAGCGCAGCGAGAGCGGACCGATCTCGATCAACACAGGGCCAACCGGTGGATACATCGCATTCACTCCAGATAACCCAAATCCCTCAAGCGGTTCAGCACGAGCGGATCGTCGCTCGTCACGGCTTGTTCTGCCGCTTGGCGCCCCGACTGCCGTAGCGCGAACGCGCGCAGGCGCTCTCGCAGCGCCTCAACCTGCACCGGCAGTTTGTCGCACAGGTTCTCCATCTCGCCGGGATCGCGCGACAGGTCATACAGTTCGAAGCGATCAGCGCCGGTCTGGATGAGCTTATAGCGCCCGCTGCATACAGCGATGCGCCGCTGATCCGCGCCGCGCCGGCGGGCCAGCTCCGGCTTGCGGCGTATGAGCATGTGCTGTACGTTCAGCGGCAAGATGGCTTCGGAGAACGCCTCGCCCTGCTCCGGGTCACTTGCACCGACGTTCACCAGCGAGAGCGCCCGCTCTACCGGAGAGGCGACGCCAGCAGCGGCGAGCGCCGTGTGGAACAACCGTCGCGACGATACGAAATGGTCCACGCCCGTCCCAGGCGCAAATTCGCCCGTCGGGTCACGCACGAGCAGCGGCACATGGATCAATTCGTTGTAGAGCGAGATGGTATGGCCGACCAGTTGCCGCTCGCCCAGGTGCTCGCCGTGGTCGGATGTGACGATGAACAGCGTACGCTCGAGCGCGCCACTTGCGCGCAGTCGGTCGAAGAACGCGCCGACCATTTCATCCTGCCAAGCCGCCTGCGCGTCGTACATGCCGTCCAACAGCGCTTTATGCTCCGGCGCGATCTCCTCTTCCAGCGGCGCGAGCCATCCGAAAGCATCGCTGTTGAAGCGGCGCAGATACGCTTGCAGCTCACGATTGCGGAAGAACTGCGGGGCGAAGCGCTCCACCAGCCGGCGCGGCGCGTGATACGGCATGTGCGTATCCATCAGATTGATGAAACAAAAGACCGGCTGGCGCGGCGAAAGCCCCTCGCGCCGGATGAGCAGGTGGGCAGCGTCGCTGAGTGAACGCGCCGAATTGCCCTTCAAGCTCAGCGCCGCCTGCCAGATTGGGAAGAAGAGCGGCGTGAACGACAGCTCGGTCAGCCGCTCCGAATTTGCAACGACGCCCTGCACGCTGGAGACGGATTCGGCGAATTTACGCTTGAACCATTGCCGGTATTTGTCCAGCAGCCCGGACTGCGGGCTGGCCTGATTGGGATGCGTAGTGATCAGGCCGACGTAGTTGAGGAAGCTCTGGAAGCCGCGCCGCAGCCCATTGTTCACCACGCCGACGAGCGGGTTGTTGCAAAAGGCGGCCGTGAAATAGCCACCGTCACACAGGCGCTCGGCCAGCGTGGGCAGCGCATCGGCGAGCACGCTGGTCGTTTGGAACATGCCGTGGACGGACGGATACTCGCCCGTAAAGAGCGAGGCGTGCGCCGGAATGCTCCATTGCGCAGGCGCGATAGCCCATTCGAAGCGCGTGCATTCTTGGGCGAATGCGTCGAGGTTCGGCGAGGTGGGGGTGGGGTAGCCGAGGCAAGCGAAACGATCTACCCTGCGCGTGTCGAGCACGAGCAGCACAATATCGGGTTGGCGACGAGCCATGTGGCGGGAAGTATAGGCATGTTGTGTTTAAGCGGATTTAATATGGGTGCATTCGTGTATAGGGGCAACGGGCGCATGGTCGAGCGCGGACTCCGTTCCCGCACCTCGATATGCCGCGAATGGGGCCGAGCGCGCCCTCGCGAACACGTCTCCCTTATTTTGGCGAATGCGCCCTCTAATCCACCGGCGGGGGGCGGATATAGAATTCGCCAGCGTGAAGCTGCCATCCTTCTTCCGGCGTTCGCCCCCGCGCGTCTTTGTCGTGGGGCTGGACTGCGCCGCGCCCGAGCTGGTGTTCGACCGCTGGCGCGACGATTTGCCGAATCTCTCGCGCCTGGCCGCCGGCGGCGTATGGGGCGAGCTAAAGTCGTGCATCCCGGCGATCACCGTGCCGGCGTGGAGTTCGATGCTCTCTTCGCGCGATCCTGGTGTGCTCGGCATCTACGGCTTTCGCAATCGCGCCGACACGTCCTATGGGCGCATGTTCACGGCGAACGCGGAGCACGTCAAAGAGAAGCGCGTGTGGGATTACCTGACCGAGGCCGGCAAGCGCAGCGTGGTCATCGGCGTTCCGCAGACCTTTCCGGTGAAGCCGCTCAACGGCTGTCTGATCTCAGACTTCCTGACGCCGGGCCGGCACAGCCCGTTCGCCTATCCCCCCCGCCTGAAAGACGAGGTGCTGCGCATCGCGCCGGACTACGCGTTCGACGTCAACGAGTTCCGCACCGAGGACAAAGATTGGCTGCTCCGACAGATCTACGCGATGACCGAAGCGCGCTTCAAGGTGGTGGACGCGCTGCTGAGGAGTGAGCCGTGGGACTTCTTCATGGTGATGGAGATCGGTGTGGATCGCATTCATCATGGCTTCTGGCGCTACCATGACCCGCGCCACTGGCGTTACCAAGCCGGCAATCCCTACGAGCGCGCCATTCACGATTACTACGTCTATCTGGACGCCAAGATCGGCGCGTGGCTAGCGATGCTCCCTGAGGATGCCATCGTGCTGGTGGTGTCCGACCACGGTGCGAAGCGTCTGGACGGCGGCATCTGCCTGAACGAGTGGCTGTGGCGCGAAGGCTACCTGGCGTTGAAGGAAGCGCCGCAGCCAGGCCAGATCGTCACGCTGGAGAAGCTGATCGAGCGCGACGCGGTGGACTGGTCACGCACACGGGCCTGGGGCAGCGGCGGCTACTATGGGCGCGTCTTCCTCAACGTGCAAGGCCGCGAGCCGGAAGGCGCAGTTGCCCTCACCGAGTATGAGGCCGTGCGCGACGAATTGGCGGAGAAACTCGCGGCGATCCCAAATCATCGCGGCGAGGCCATCGGCACGCGCGTTTTCAAACCGCAGGAAATCTACCAGCAGGTCAACGGCGTCGCGCCGGACCTCATCGTGTATTTCGGCGATTTGTTGTGGCGCTCGGTCGGCTCGCTGGGCCACGGCCGCATTTACACCTTCGAGAACGACACCGGGCCGGACGATTGCAACCATGCGCAGAATGGGCTGTTTATCTGGCGCGACCCGCGCCGGCCCGGCAACGGTCGCAAGGTTGAGGGCGCGCAATTGATGGACATCGCGCCGACCGTGCTCCGCGCGTTGGGCCTGTCGGTGCCCGGGCACATGCAAGGGAGGGCGCTGATCTGATCAGCGGCCGCGCCCGCCGAACACGCGGTTGACCTCGAAGACGTTCCTGACCTGCTTGAGCCTGTTCATCACCGGCGTGACCTGATCGGCGCTGGCCAGCTCCGCCTTGAGCCACACCTGAACTTCGCCGTGTTGCAGGTCGCGCTTGGCAATGCTCACGTCGGTGATGTTGATCTTGTTCTCGGCCAGCACGTGGGTCAGCTCGGCCAACAGGCCGGTGCGCTCGGCAGCGATGACCATGAATTGCACAGGATACGTTTCGTCGGGATGGCCGACGTAGACGACCTCGATCAAGCGCTCTTGCTCGGCGTTCAAGATGTTCTTGCAGTCGCGCCTGTGCACCTTGACGCCCTGGCCGCGCGTGACGTAGCCGATCACCTCATCGCCGGGCAGCGGGTTGCAGCACTGCGCCGGCGTGCAATACATGCCGTGTACGCCGGCGACGATGAACTGACCGCCCTTTGTCAGGGTGTCGCCGTTGCGCTTGGGCCGGATCAGGTTGGTCAAGCCGGCCAGGCCGGGCAGCCGTTCCTCGCGCTGCTTCTGCCGGCGGCGCTCCTCCTCCAGCACGCGCGACGACACGCTCATCAGCGTGATGGTGCCGTAACCCACCTTCTCCAGGAAGTCATCCTCTTTGCCGGGCTCGACCTTGAACAGGCGATACACGTCGGCCAATTTCATCCAGTCCGACACGCCTATGCGCTTGAGTTCACGCTCGATCATCTCGCGGCCGGCGGCGATGTTTTGCGCGCGGTCTTGTCTGCGGAACCACTGGCGCACCTTGTTTCGCGCCGCCGAGGTCGCGATATAGGACGGGTCGTGCAGCCAGTCGCGGCTGGGCTGGGCGTTCGGCCGGGTGATCACTTCGACCTGGTCGCCGTTCTTGAGCTTGTAGGTCAGCGGCTCCATGCGCCCGTTGACTTTTGCGCCTCGGCAATGGTCGCCGATCTCGGTATGGATGCGGTAGGCAAAGTCAATGATGGTAGAGCCAGCGGGCAGTTCGATCAGCTTGCCTTTGGGAGTGAAGCAGAAGACGGTGTCCTTGAACTGGTCGGTCTTCAGCGCGTCCACGAACGACGCGGCGTCTTCCGCCTCGCTGCCGATGGACTTGATGGCCTCGCGCAGTTGCTCGATGTGTTTTTGATATGCGCCGCTGATCTGCGCGTCGTCTTTGTAGAGCCAGTGGGCGGCCACACCGTACTCGGCGGCCCGGTGCATCGCCCGCGTGCGGATTTGCACCTCCAGCGTCTTGCCGTCCTCGGTGATCACCGCGGTGTGCAGGCTTTGGTAGCGGTTGTCCTTCGGCACGGCGATGTAGTCGTCGAACTCACCGGGGATGGGCTTCCACAGGCGATGCACGATGCCGAGCACGATGTAGCAGGTCTGCACGGCCGGCTGGGCCATCAATTGCGCTTGCTCCGCCAGCTTGCGTTCGCGGTTCTTCGCAGCGCGATCCTGCTGCGCCTCTTTCTGCAGCTCGTTGACGATCGCATCCACGTTCACTTCGCTGCCCTCGTCGTCCACCGGCAGGTCGGGCTGCGGCTCGGACTCGGGCGCTTCGTCGCTGCCATCTTCGATGATGACGCGGATGGCTTGTGTGTCGTTGATCTGGTCGAACGAGGTGTGCTTACGCTGCATCTTGCGCCAGATGCTGTAGATCTGCTTGGCGCGGCCGGTAATTTCGACATGGTAGATGCCGGCCTCGGCCAGCGCGTCGCGCAGCGCCAGAATGTAACGGCGCACCCGTCGTTCGCGCTCCTCGGCGCCGGCTTCGACCATGCGCGAGAGGAAGGCATACTGCTCGGGGTCGGCGTAGCGGAAGCCCAAGTCTTCGAGCTGCGTTTTCCACTCCCAGATGCCCAGGCGGTTGGCCAGCGGCGCGTAGATGTCCAGCGTCTCACGCGCGATGCGGCGCTGCTTCTCCGGCGGCAGCGCGTCCAGCGTATACATGTTGTGCAGCCGGTCGGCCAGCTTGATCAACACCACGCGCACGTCCTCGGCCAACCCCAGCATCATCTTGCGCAGGCTTTCGGCGTCGCGCTCGGTGCGGTAGTTGAACGTCTGCGACGCTTCATCTTTTGCGCCTTCGCCGACGGTGAACTCGCGCTTGATGCCTTCGCGCTTGCTGAGCTTCGTCACAGCATCCACGAGCTTGGCGATCTCATCGCCAAACTGGGCGCGGATGTCGTCCACCGTGACCGACGTATCTTCTGCCACGTCGTGCAGCAGCGCCGCCGCAACAGTCGGAGGATCGAGCTTGGTCTGGGCGAGGATGCCCGCCACGGCTAGTGGGTGCGTGATATACGGCTCGCCGGTCGAGCGCTTCTGGTCAATATGCGCAGCTTCGGCCAAGCGGTAGGCACGCTCGACGAGCACAAGGTCTGCGCTGCTGCTCCTTGGCGCCATCAGCCTGAGCAGCTCATCGAGAGATTGGACCGTACGGTGCTCCTCCATCGTGCTTGGGCGCCTCGCTCGCCTTTCACACCCTCTATTCTAATCCTCAAATGTCGTAGTGGTATCCTCCTGCCCATGAGCGTTACCTATGGCTTCGAGCTGGTCCGCGAAGAGACCCTCGCCGAGATCAACTCGACGGCGCGGCTTTATCGCCACGTCAAGACCGGCGCCCAGTTGCTTTCGTTGATTAACGACGACGAGAACAAAGTCTTCGGCATTGCATTTGCTACGCCGCCGCAGGATTCGACCGGCCTCCCTCACATCCTCGAACATAGCGTGCTGTGCGGCTCGCGCAAGTATCCGGTCAAGGAGCCGTTCATCGAGCTGGCCAAAGGGTCGCTGAACACCTTCCTGAACGCGATGACCTATCCCGACCGCACCATTTACCCGGTCGCCAGCCAGAACGTCAAAGACCTCTACAACCTGATAGACGTGTACCTCGACGCGGTGTTCTACCCGCGCATCACGCCATGGACGCTCATGCAGGAAGGCTGGCATTATGAGCTGGAAGAACCGAATCAGCCATTGCAGTTCAAGGGCGTCGTCTTCAATGAGATGAAAGGGGCTTATTCGTCGCCCGACAACGTGCTTGCCCGCACGATCCAGCACACGCTCTTCCCCGATACCGTCTATCGGTTCGACTCCGGCGGCGACCCGGCCGTCATTCCCGACCTGACCTACGCGCAGTTCAAGAAGTTCCACGAGACATACTATCACCCCTCCAACGCGCGCATCGTCTTCTACGGCAACGACGACCCGGAAGAGCGGCTGCGCTATCTGGATGCCTGGTTGAGCGCGTTTGACCGCATCGAGGTGAAGCCGGAGATCGGCTTACAACCGCGCTGGCAGGCGCCGCGACGTATCGTCGAGCGCTACGATGCCGGCGACGAGCCGCAGACCAAGCGCGGCATGGTTTCGATCAATTGGCTGCTGACCGACGAAAGGGACCCGGAGATGACGCTCGCCCTCAACATTCTGTCGCACATGCTGGTGGGCACGCCGGCCTCGCCCTTGCGCAAGGCGCTGATCGACAGCGGGCTTGGCGAGAACTTGACCAGCAGCGGCTATGATGATGAGCTGCGCCAGTCCACGTTCTCCGTCGGATTGAAAGGCATGAATCCTGCGGACGCCGATAAGCTGGAGCAACTCGTGCTCGACACCCTGTCCAAGCTGGCCCGCGACGGGTTCGCGCCGGATCAGGTTGAGGCCTCGGTCAATACCGTTGAGTTCCGTCTGCGCGAGAGCAACTTCGGCAGCTTTCCGCGCGGTATCGTCTTCATGACCATGGCGCTGCGAACCTGGCTCTACGGCGGCGATCCGTTTGCGCTGTTGGCCTTCGAGCGGCCGCTGCAGTCCATCAAGGCGCGCCTGGGGCGCGGCGAACCGGTCTTCACCGACTTGATCCAAAAATACTTCCTCGATAACCCGCATCGCACGACGGTGATCCTGATCCCCGACGCAACCATACGCCAGGAACTGGCCGCCAAAGAGCGCGCCCGGCTGGATGCAGCGCGCGCACAAATGAGCGACGCCGACCTTCAGCGCATCCTCGCCGACACTCAGACGCTCAAGGCAATGCAGCTCACGCCCGACCCGCCCGAGGCGCTGGCGGCCATCCCTTCGCTCAAGCTCAGCGACCTGGATCGGAAGAATAAAGTAATCCCGATTGAGATCTTCAAAGAGGCAGACGGCACGACCATCCTCTATCACGACCTGTTCACGAACGGCATCGTCTACCTGGATCTTGGCTTCGATCTGCGCGCCCTGCCTCCCGAAGACGTGCCGTATGCTGCGCTCATCGGCCGCGTCCTGTTGCAGATGGGCACCGATAAGGAAGATTTCGTCAAGCTGCTGCAGCGCATTGGGCGCAAGACCGGCGGCATCAGCTCCAGCACGTTGAACACCATCTCGCGCGAGGGTCGCCAACCCGTCGGACGCTTCTTCCTGCGCGCCAAGAGCACCGTCGCCCAGTTCGACGACCTGCTCGACATCCTGCGCGACGTGCTGCTGAACGCCCGACTCGACAACCGCGAACGCTTCAAACAGATCGTGCTGGAGAACAAGGCCAGCATAGAGGGCGGCCTCGTCCCCAGCGGCCATGCGTTTGTCAACGTTCGCCTGCGGTCGGTTTTTAGCCAGACCGACTGGGCTGCCGAGCAGATCGGCGGTGTGAGCCAGCTCTTCTTCTTGCGCCGGCTGGCCGAACAAGTGGAGCGCGACTGGGACGGGGTGCTGGCCCGGCTGACGCGCGTGCGCGACCGGCTGATCACGCGCCAGGGCATGGTCGCCAACGTCACGCTCGACGCGGCGAACTGGTCTCAACTCCAACCCAAACTTTCCGCCTTCATTGACCAACTCCCCACTTCCCACTCTCCACTTTTCGATTGGCCCGACGGCGGCGAAGCCGGCAACGAAGGTCTGACCATCCCAGCGCAGGTCAACTATGTGGGCAAAGGTGCAGACCTCTATGCCCTCGGCCATCGGCTCAGTGGGACATGGCTGCCGGTGCAGAACTACCTGCGCACCGGCTACCTGTGGGAGCGCGTGCGTATGCAGGGTGGCGCCTACGGCGGCTTCTGCACCTTCGACACGCGCAGCGGCGCATGGACCTTCCTCTCGTATCGCGACCCCAACCTGCTCGGCACGATTCGCAACTACGACGGCGCCGCCGCTTTCCTGCGTCAGCACCCACCCAGCGAAGCGGAGGTGACGCGCACCATCATCGGCGTGATCGGCGATATAGACGATTACATGCTGCCCGACGCCAAGGGCTTCACTTCGATGGTGCGTTACCTGGCCAGCGATAGCGAGGAAGCGCGCCAGCGCATCCGCGATGAGGTGCTTGGCACCACGCCGCAGGATTTCGTGCGTTTCGCCGACATCCTGGACGATGTGAGCGCGCGCGGCCGCGTTGTGGTGATGGGTGCGTCGCAGAACATCGAAAGCGCCAACGCTGAGATGGGCAATGCCTGGCTGCGCGTCAGCAGGGTGCTATAGGCCGGTGAGTGATTCGCCGCGGGCGCGATCTGTGGTTGGCTCAAGGCGCAGCCACCCGCTCCATCGCTCACCCCTTCGGCAAATGCATCGGCATCACCAGGTGGAAGAAGTGGTCATCGCCGAGGGCGCGGATGACCGCCGGGCTGCGCGGCTGGGTGGTCTCGATTGCCGTCTGCGGCGTATCCACCGCAGAGAAGGCTTCGATCAGATACCTGACGTTGAAACCAATCTCGATCTCGTTGCCGACGACGGTCGCCTCTAGCTCGCTCTGGTTATCGCCGGTCTCGTCGGCGCGGGCGACCACGGTCACTTTGCCCGGTTCGAGTTCCTCGCCCGGCTTGATGAGCACGCGCACGGTATCGAGCGAATCGCGGGCGAAGATGCTGGCTTGTCGGCACGCTTTCAGCATCTCGGCGGTGTTCACGATCGTGCGCGTGTCGTGGCGCTTCGGGATGATCGGCTCGTAGTCGGGGAACTTCTGATCAATCAACTGCGCGACGACGTCCACGTCTTTCATGTGGAAGAGCACCTGGCCGTGCGAGGGCGTGATGCTGATGGCCACCGGCTCGTCCTGGTCGCCCATGACGCGCCCCACTTCCACCAGCGCTTTGGCCGGGATGAGGATCGTGCGCGGTTCGCCCACCGGCTCCTTCAATCGGTCGGATCGCACGCTCAGACGAAACCCATCCGTCGCCGCCATGGTGATCTTGTCGCCTTCCAGCTTGGTGAGCACGCCGGTCAGCGTTGGGCGGCTCTCGTCGGTGGCCGCCGCGAACACCACTTGGGCGATCATCTTCTTCAGCACAGCCGGCTCGATGCATGCGGCAGCGCCCTCTTGAAAGGTTGGGATGATCGGGAACTCTTGCGCGTCAATGCCCTTGATGTTGGCGTCGGTGCGGCCGCTGTGCACTCGCAGCGTCTGCGTGCGGATGTTCAGCTCGAGGTCTACCCGATCGGCAGGCAGCAGGGCGACCAGGTCGGTGAATGTGCGCGCCGGCACGGTGATCGCCCCCTCGTCCTCCACCTTCGCGCCGATCCAACAGCTAATCCCCAGCTCGAGGTTGGTGGCTGCGATCTTCAAGCGCCCGTGGTCGGTGGCAAGCACGATGTGCGTAAGCACAGGTAGCGTGGCCGTTCGTGGGGCGACGGCGCGGCTGACGATGCTCAACCCGCGCGCGAGGTTTTCCTGCAGGCACGAGACTTTCATTCATGCTTCCTTGGGTTAGGGATGCACACCTGCGTGCAGGTGCAAGCACGAGATTATAGAACAGCGCAAGAGGCGCGAAGCTTCGGGCTGCGCCACGCGACCCGTTCCAACCGCCTGGCAATGGTATAACACGCGCGGATTCGGTGAGCTTTTAGGCGACATCGAACCAGGAGGAGAAAGCGCACTGTGTGGAAGGAGTTCCGAGAGTTTATCGCCCGCGGCAACGTTGTGGATTTGGCCGTCGGTTTGGTCATGGGGGCTGCGTTCGGGGCGATCGTGCACTCACTCGTCAACGACATCGTCATGCCCCCCATCGGGCTGATCCTGGGTGGCGTCAACTTCTCCAATTTGTTCATCGCGCTCGATGGGAAGCAGTACGTCTCGCTCGCCGCTGCGCAGGCGGCCGACGCGCCGGTGATCGCCTGGGGGCGCTTTCTCCAGACGGTGATCAACTTCCTGGTCATCGCCGTTGCGATGTTCTTTCTCGTGCGCGCAGCGAACAAGATTTACAAGCGGCCGGCCCCGCCGCCTGCTGAACCGCCGGCGGAAGTCAAGCTGCTCACCGAAATTCGCGACCTGCTCAAGAAGGATTGAGCCTTAAGCGGACTGGGTGCCGCGCCGAGCGGCCGGTCTGACCACGCCCGACAGCATCTGCACCTGCGCTGCCATATCGTCCGACGTGATGATGGATTCGCCGACCAGGACTGCCTGGGCGCCCATGGCGGCGACGCGCGCAACATCGTCGGCGGTGAAGATGCCGCTCTCGGAGACAAGCGTGCAACTGTCCGCTTGTGAGCCGGCGCTGAGGATGCGCGCCGCACATCGCGCCGTGGCCTCAATGTCGGTGGCGAAGGTGCGCAAGTCGCGGTTGTTGACGCCGATCACGCGCGCGCCGACGGCCAGCGCGCGGTCGGTCTCATGCTCGTCATGCACTTCGACCAGCGGCGTCAAGCCAAGTTCGCGCGCGAGCGCGAACAGGTCGCGCAGCGCAGCGTCATCGAGCGCGGCAGCGATCAACAGCACCGCATCGGCGCCGGCTGCGCGCGCCTCATAGACCTGATAGGGATCGAGGATGAAATCTTTGCGCAACAGCGGCACATCCACCACAGCGCGCACCTCCCGCAGATGATCCAGCGCCCCTTTGAAGAAGCGTTCATCGGTCAACACACTGATGGCCGATGCGCCGTGGGTGGCATAGATGCGCGCCAGCGCTTCCGGCCGAAACGCGCCCCGCGCCAGTTCCCCTTTGGAAGGCGAGGCGCGCTTGATCTCGGCAATGAGCGCGACCCGCCCATCGGCTCGGCGCAGCGCCGCGGCGAAGTCGCGCGTGGGCGCGCCGGCGGTTTCGGCTAGGCGACGCACTTCGGCCGGCGGCATCTGACGTTTGCGTTGAGGCAGTTCGTCATTCCGCTTGTGTTCGATGATGGTCTCCAGGATCGAGCGATTGTCGCGATGCATGATGATTGCGTCTGAACGGGCGATATGTTGGCAATGGTAACATCGCGCGTTGAACCGTGAACGACGCACTTCATCCGCCACCGATCGAGCTGGATGGTTGCCGGCGCATTGGCATACTGGCTGACACGCACATCCCACACCGATTGAAAGCGATGCCGCCGCAGGTGTACGAGCTGTTGCGCGGCAGCGATGTCATCTTGCATGCGGGCGATCTGGAGACGCCGGATATCCTGCCGCCGCTGCAGGCGATCGCGCCGACCTACGCCGTGCGCGGCAACTTGCACTGGCAGTTCAGCACCGGCCTGCACGACCAAGACCTGCCGCTGTGCGTGACGCTGCGCGCAGGCCGGCACGTCATCTGGGTGACGCACGGCCATATCAGCTTCGCCCACTCCGTGCTCGACAAGTTCGCCGGTATCGGTGGACGACACTCGCTCTCCCGCATCAACGAAAAATTGATCGCCCGGCTGGCTCGCCTGAAGCCCCCCGAAGCAACCGTTGTCGTGTTCGGACACTCGCATATGAGCTGCGCCGTGCGGCGGGGCGGCGCGTTATATTTCAACCCCGGCGCCATCTCTGCCTCGGCGGAGCTGCGCTCCAAAGAGTCGCCGCGCATCGGATGGCTGACCTTGCACGAGGATGGGCGCGTGGACTACGAATGGCAGGCGCTCGACGCGCTCACAACGCCTGACGCTGAGGAACCGATGCGGAATTTGCCATGATCCCGCTCAAACTCGAACTGAAGAACTTCATGGCCTACCGCGACATGGCGCCGCTGGACTTCAGCGGGCTGCACGTCGCAGTGCTCACCGGCGAGAATGGCGCCGGCAAGAGCACGCTGCTCGATGCGATCACCTGGGCGCTCTGGGGCCAGGCCCGCGCCAAGCGCGACGATGAGCTGATCCACCAAGGCGCGACCGAGATGCGCGTCGCCCTCACCTTCAGCGAAGGCCCGCATGTCTACCAGGTGGTGCGCACGCGCAAGATCGGCAAAGCCGCCAAAGGCAAAGCGCCGACCTCCAGCGGCACGCTGGACTTCTTTGTGAAAACCGCCGACAACGGCTGGACCATGCTCACCGAAGCGCGCATCGCCGACACTCAAGAGAAGATCATCCGCACACTCAATCTGACATACGAGACGTTCATCAACTCGGCGTACCTCAAACAGGGGCGCGCCGACGAATTTACGCTGAAGCCGCCGGCCCAGCGCAAAGCCGTGTTGAGCGAAATTCTCAACCTGGACATTTGGCAAGCCTACGAGGCGCGCGCCAGGGATCGCCTCGCCGCGCTAGAAGGCGAGCAACTCAAGCTCAAGGCCGAACTCGACCAGGCCGAAGCCGAGATCGCCCGATTGCCCGAATACGAGCGCGCGCTGCGCGAAGCGCAGACCGTCGCGCACGAGGCGGAACGCGTCCTGCAGCAGGCCGAGGCAGACATGACCGAGATCGAGCGCCAACGCGAACGCGCCCGGACGCTGCGCGCGCAGCAGGCGCAGATCGCAGCTCGCCTGCGCACCTTGCAGGCGGACCTCGATAAGCTGCGCGCCGAGCGCGAACAGCACGTGGCGTTGCTCGAGCAATACCAGAACACCCTACGCCAACGTGAAGAGATCGAGCGGGGTTTCGCGGAGTTGGAGCAGGCCCGTGCATCGAACGAGGCGCTCAACGTGAAGCTGGCCAGCATGGCCGGCCTGAACGAGCGCAAATACGCCGCCGAACGGGCCATCGCCGAGGCGCGCCATGTGCTCGAGCGCGACCTGGCCGACGCGCGCCGCCGGCTGAATGAGCTGCGCCAATTGGCCGCCGACCAGTCGCTGGAAGTAAAGCAACGCGAGGTGAGTGAACACCTCGCCCAAATGGAGGCGGCTCGGCGTGAGCGTGACGAACAGCAGCGCCAACTGAGCGAGGCGCGTGAGCAGCAGGGCGAAGCGAAAGCGCAGAACGAAACGCTGCGCCAAGAGATGCGCGAACTCAAGACGCGCATTGACGCGCTCAGCAGCGTCGGCGCCATCTGCCCGACCTGCGGGCGCGAGTTGTCTGAGGAAGACCGCGCTCGCTTGCTGGCGGAATGGCAGGCGCGCGGCAAGGAACGCGGCGACGCTTACCGCGCCAACGAAGCGCGCATCAAGCAACTCAACGAGCGACGCGCCCAACTCGAAGCGCGGATCGCTGAGCTTGACCACGTGCTGCGCGACCTGCCGGCGCTGCAACGCGAACACGCCGCGCTGGCCGACCGCATCGCGTGCGCTCAGGAGGCCGAGGCACAACTGCCGGAAGCCGAAGCGGCTGTGGATGCATTAGCCGCGCGGCTGGAGCAGCAGGACTACGCACGCGATGCGCATCACACGCTGGCGCAGGTGACACAAGCACTCGCCCAGTTGGGCTACGACGCCGCCGCGCACAACCGGCTACGCCAAGACATCCAGACCCGCTTGGCCCCCTACGCGGAACGCAAAGCACAACTCGACCGCGCCGAGATCGCCATCCAAAGTGAACAGCGCGCGCTCGAGACGCTCAACCTGCGCGAGGCGACACTGCTGGAACAAAAATCTAGCGAGGAGAAGTCGCTTGAAGAATTGCAGGCTGCGATCTCAAGTTGCGAGCGCGAGCTACAACGCGAACCACAGGCGCGGGCGACGTTAGAGCGCGCCCGCGACGATTTCTTGCGCGCGCAACGCCGGGTGGGCGAAGCGAATCAGCGCGTGCAGTCGGCGCAGGCCATGCGCAGCGTGCGCGACCGGCTGGACGCCGAACTGACCGCTTGCAAGAAGCAACAAGCCCGCTTTGAGGAACTGCGCGTCGCTTTTGGCAGGAACGGCGTGCCGGCCATGATCATCGAGAGCGTGCTGCCGGAGCTGGAGGCTGCAGCCAATGCCCTACTGGGCCGCATGACCAACGGCCGGATGAACGTGCGCTTCGAGACGCAGCGGCTGACGCAAAAAGGCGAGACCAGCGAGACGCTCGAAATTCGCATCAGCGACGAACTGGGCGAGCGCGCCTACGAGATGTTCAGCGGCGGCGAGGCCTTCCGGGTGAACTTTGCCATTCGCATTGCGCTGAGCCGGCTGCTGGCCCACCGTGCCAACGCCCGGCTGCAGACCTTGTTCATAGATGAAGGCTTCGGCACACAGGACGCCCAAGGGCGCGAGCGACTGATCGAAGCCATCAAGGCGATCGAGGACGACTTCGAGCGCATCTTCGTCATCACTCACATTGATGAGCTGAAGGACGCCTTCCCCGCGCAGATCGAGGTGCGCAAGACCCCGCGCGGCAGTATCGCCCGTGTGGTGTAGGCGCGACCTGCGCTCCGCCATGCGCTTGTCTCGAGCGCGTATAGAATCGCGGCCATGCACGCACCCATCGTCTCCATCGCTGCGCTCCCGCAACACGTCGGCCAGGCCGTCACGCTGCGCGGCTGGCTCTATAACAAAACCGGCAAGGGTAAGCTGGCCTTCCTTCAGGTGCGCGACGGCACCGGCATCTGCCAATGCGTAGTCTTTCGCCCGAATGTTGGCGACGAGATTTTTGCCATCGCCGACAAGTTACCGCAGGAAAGCAGCCTGATCGTGACCGGCGCCGTCCGCGCCGATGCCCGCGCGCCAGGCGTGCCGGGCGGCTATGAGCTGGACGTGCAATCGCTCGAGGTCGTCCAGCGCGCCGAGGATTACCCCATCGGCCCCAAAGAACACGGTGTTGAATTTTTGATGGATCACCGCCACCTGTGGATTCGCTCGTCCCGACAATGGGCGGTGCTGCGCGTGCGCGCCACAGTCATGCGCGCCATCCGCGCTTGGTTGGACGGCCACGGCTTCATCGAAGTGAGCACGCCTATCCTTACCCCCAGCGCTGCCGAAGGCACGACAAACCTGTTCGAGGTGGCCTACTTCGATGAGAAAGCCTATCTGGCGCAAACCGGCCAGCTCTACAACGAAGCCAACATCTTCGCCTTCGGCCGCGTGTATTGCTTCGGGCCGACCTTCCGCGCCGAGAAGAGCAAGACCCGCCGCCACCTGACCGAATTCTGGATGGTGGAGCCGGAAATCGCGTTCTGCGACCTCGAGCAGCTCCTGGAGATCGAGGAGCAGTTCGTCAGCTACGTGGTGCAGACCTGCCTGCGCGAGAACGCCAACGAGCTCAAGCTGCTCGGCCGCGACGTGGGCCGGCTACAGCGCGTCGCGCCGCCCTTCCCGCGCATCACCTATGATGACGCCGTGCGGACGCTGCAGGAGATGCACGTGCGGATGAAGGCCGGCGAGACCGTCACCGCTTACGACGGGACGCCGCTGCAGGGCATCGAGGACCCGGACCTGCTGCGCATCGAGTGGGGCACGGATTTCGGCAGCCCGCACGAGACGGCGCTGACGCAGCTCTACGATAAGCCGGTGTTCGTCACCGGCTTCCCCAGCGCGGTGAAGGCGTTTTATATGGAACCGTATCCTGACCGGCCGGAAGTGTGCAAGAGCGCCGACTTACTCGCCCCGGAAGGCTACGGCGAAATCATCGGCGGCAGCGAGCGCATCAGCGATGGCGCGCTGCTCGAGCGACGCATCCGCGAACACGGTTTGCCGATGGAGCCCTACAAGTGGTATGTCGAGCTGCGCAAATACGGCAGCGTGCCGCACAGCGGATTCGGCTTAGGGGTGGAGCGCACGGTGGCGTGGATTTGCGGCATTGAACACGTGCGTGAGGCATCGCCGTTCCCGCGCCTGCTCAACCGCCTGTATCCATGAAGCGGGCCAGGGGCTGGTCGCGCCAAACACGCAGGCCGCCGAGGATGGCCATCCCGGCGGCCTGCGCGCTTTGTGCGCTGTTTACCGTGTGTGCCGCTTACCCACGCTGAATCCACGCCATGGCTTTGTCGGCCAGCCGGTCCAGCGCGCGCACGCTCATTTCGACGTGCTCCAACTTGGTGTCCTCGATGGGGTTGTGGGAGATGCCGCGCAGGCTCTGCACAAACATCATCACGGTGGGCACGCCGGCGCGCGCCACTTCGGCGGCGTCGTGCAGCGGTCCGCTGGGAAGCTTATGCGCTTTGCCGGCCACTTCGACGCAACTGTCGTAGCACATCTTGATCAGGTCTTTGTTGAAAAGGATCGGCTCGATGTTCCAGATGTGGCTCCAGCTCACCTCGCACTTTTCCTCTTTGGCGAAGCGCTTGCTGGCCTTGACGGCGTCGTTGTACATGCGCGCCAGCTTGCTCGCGCTCAGGTTGCGCTGGTCGAGGGTGATGTCGCACTCGCCAACGACGGCGGTGACGATGCCGGGCTTGGTGACGCAACTGCCGACGGTGCACACGCCGCCGTACTTGTGGGCAATCGGGCGGATCTCCAGCGCCAGCTTGGCCGCAGCAGCCAGCGCGTCGCGTCGCTTGTCCATCGGCGTGCTGCCGGAGTGGGCCGCCTGGCCGATGAACTTGATGGCATGGCGCTCGACGCCAAACGTGCCAAGCACGGCGCCCAGCGGCAACCCCAGGCTTTCCAACACCGGCCCTTGCTCGATGTGCAGCTCCAAGTAAGCGGCGGCATTCTTCAGCTCTTTCTTGCTTTTGCCCATTTGGTCAATGTCCACACCGCAGCGCCGCAGGGCGTCTTCGAGCCGGATGCCGTCTTTGTCGGTGCGGTTGCGGTCTGCGTTGGGCGTGGCGTGACCGCTGCAGGCGCTGGAGCCGAGCAGGCTGCGCCCGAAGCGCGCGCCTTCCTCATCTGCCCAGTCCACCAGCCGCACGGTGATCGGCGGCCTCCCCTGGTACTGATCGTTGATGCGCCGCAACACTTCCAGGCCGGCAAGCACATTCAAGCAGCCGTCCAGCCAACCGCCATTCGGCACGCTGTCCATGTGCCCGCCGATCAGCAGTGCTTTCTTGCTCTTGCCGGGCAGGGTATACCAGGTGTTGCCGGCTTCGTCGTTGTGAATCTCTAAGGGCATGCCGCTGGCCTTTTCGCGCAGCCAATCGCGCGCCTTCAGCCAGGTATCGGTCCATGCCACGCGCATCGCGCCGCCGGTGTTGGGGTCGCTGGTCAACGCGCGCAGCTCTTGCAATTCTTGGATGGTGCGTTTAGGGTCGAGAGCACTCATAGCGGGCATTCTAGCGCCGCGCCTGCCGGCTGAAAAGCGCACGAGCGGACAGTCCAGAGCTTACGCATCACATCAGGGGGTAATCACGGCGATGAGTGATGAGACACTTTGAGCCATCACATTGCCGGACGGGCAAGCCAAACAGATTCCAGACTTCCGTCGCGATCTGGGAAAGCGTTACCCATTGTGGTATGTGACGTCCTGGCGATCATCGCTGTCGTGGGCAGTGCCGATAAGCGAAACATGTGCCAACTCCAGAGGCGCGGGGGCGCGTGTGTGTGCGCTCAAAGGCAACCATGCGCGGCGGTGTGGAGCGCTCCGCGAGAAGACAACGCCTGCGTGCACGCAACGATGACTTCCGGCGGTCTTGGCTTTCGCTGCGTAAAACCTTACAATTTCTGATGCGTACACCCTGGGTCAAGCGCCTGGCTGGATGGCGTTGGATGCGTGAAGCCGTGCAGGACAATGTCGTTACAGGCACGGCGTTTCAAGAGACAATGGACGGTCACCATGCGATCGCGTCACAAAATCTCCCTCGCCCTTTGCCTGAGCTTAGTCGGCTTGGCTTTAATTCTCCTCACCCTCGGCCAGGCTGAAGGACAAGAGGAAGAAGCGCTGCTTCAGCGTCCTGTGCCCCTGGGCGCCGAGCTTGGGATAGCCGGCGTTCATACCTCCGCGGGCGCCGTCGTCATCAACGAAGTGGCCTGGGGCGGCACTGCTGCCAACGCTGCCCACGAGTGGATTGAACTCTACAACACCACCGACCAGCCCATCTCCCTGGACGGCTGGCAGCTTGTCTCCTCCGACGGCGGGCCCAGCATCACCCTCAGCGGGATCATCCCGGTCTTCGGCTACTACCTTATCGAACGTGGCACCGACCAGGCCATCTCCGATACACCTGCCGATTGGGTCGGCAATTTCGGCTCCGGCCTGAGCAACTCGGGCGAAATCCTCACGCTCACCACTCCCCTGGGCCAGGTCATAGACACCGCCAATGGCAACGGGGGCGCATGGCCCGCCGGCTCTAGCGGAGCAGGCTATCGCTCCATGGAGCGCATAGACCCCGCCGCACCTGACACCGACGCCAACTGGGCCTCCAACGACGGCCTTACCCGCAACGGCCTGGACGCCTCGGGTAATCCTATCAACGGGACGCCGAAAGCCCGCAACTCCATCTCCCGCGCCGACCTGGTGGTGGAGAAATCCGCGCCTGCGCCGGCCCGCCCCGGCGGACTGGTGACCTACACCCTGTTGGTGCGGAACGCTTACTCGCTCACCGCTGCCGCCGTCCATCTTACCGACACGCTTCCGACAGAACTGGCCTTTATGACTCAGACCTCACCCTACACTTTCACTCAGCTCGGCCTCGCCACGCTGGTCTGGGAGATGGGCGACCTCCCCCCCGCCGCAACTTCTGCCCTCATCACCGTCACCGCGCAGGTCACGGAGACGCCGGGGGCAGCGGTGATCACCAATGCCGCCGAGGCTACCACCGCCACGCCGGAGGTGACAACAACGAACAACTTTGCCCAGGCTGTCACCCAGATTCAGCCCTCTGCGCCGGCGCTGACGTTGGCCCGCAGCGGCCCGCCGGTCATCCTGGCCGGCGCGGCCTTCAGCGCTGTCTTCAGCCTGGGCAATACTGGCGACCTGACCGCCTCCGCTGTTGTCCTCACCGACGCGCTGCCGGCGGAAGTAGATTTCATCACGCAGACTGCGCCCTTGCCCTTCAGCCGGCCTGCGCCAGACCTCCTCCGCTGGGATGTGGGCGACCTCCCACCCGGTGCGTCCATCCTCATCACGGTCGCACTGCGTGCCGGGGCAGCCCTCTCCGGCACGCCGGCCCTCGTCGCCACTGCAACCGAATCGAGCGGAGGGATCGCCACCGCGTCCTGGAGCGCGCCCGTCCTTCCCGCCGTCCGTCTCTATGCGCTGGCCCCTGTCAATTACTCTGGGGGCGGCGAAGCAGCAGCCCTGGCCAACCTCGGCTCATACACGGCCACTCTTGCCGGCTGGTGTCTGGACGATGCTCCGGCCTCCACCTCCCGCGTCTGCTTCCCCGCCGGGGCTGAAATCGGTCCCGGCCGCGTCCTTTGGTTGGCCCAGAACGGCGACAGCTTCTACCCGATTTGGGGCTTTGATGCGGATTGGGCCGACAGCGTAAGCGAGCGCTCGCTCCCGTCCCTCCCGGGCTCTTGGCCCGGCTTCACCGATGGCGGCGAGGCGGCCTATCTGGTCTCCGGCACGACTGTGGTGGACGCGCTGGCCTATGGCAGCGGCTCTGCCACCCAGGGCTGGGACGGCCCGGCCATTCCCTACCCGTACCCTGGCTTTGCCCCCGGACAGGTCCTCTACCGCAAACTGGACCCTGCCACCGGCTTCCCCGTCCCCGACACCGACCGAGCTGCTGACTGGGCTCAGGACCCCGCTGATCCCCTATTGGGTCGCAAACTCCGCTACCCCGGCTGGGACTTGGAAGACCTCTTCTTCCCCGCCGAAATCACTGCATCGGCGCGGGTGACGGTCGCCGTCGTCCCCGAGGGTGCTCTTTCCCTCACCCGCCAGACCATTAGCGCAGCGCGGCATTCCCTGAAGATCGCGGCCTACACCCTGGAGAGCATCCCCCTCTACGAGGCGATCCGCGAGCGCATCCAGGCTGGGGTGATGGTGACCATCCTCCTAGAGAGCGCGCCCACCGGCGGAATGTCGCTCGATGAGAAGTGGATCGCGCAGCGGTTGCACACCCCACCCAATTCCACGGTGTACTTCATCGGGCAGAGGGGCGCGCGTTACCGCTTCCACCATGCCAAGTACATCCTGGTGGACGACCGCCTGGCGTTGGTCAGCACCGACAACTTCACCGAGCGCTCCATGCCTTCGGATCTCATCGTCAACGGCACAGCGGGCCACCGAGGCTTCCTGTTAGCGACGGATAGCCCCGGCGTCGTGGCTCGGCTGGTGGACCTCTTCCGACGGGACGCCGACCCGACCCACGCAGACATCGTGCTGTACGATGATGCCACCCACGCACCACCCGCCGGCTACGTCCCCCTGCCCCCACCTGATTGGACTACCTACACGGCGCCCTTCAGCCAATTGCTGGCGACGACCGCGACTACCCTCACTGTCCTACACGGTCCCGAGCATCTCCTCCGCCCCGACGACGGCCTGCTGGGGTTGCTGAGCCGAGCCGGCGCGGGGAATTCGGTCGCCGCGATGCAACTGAACGAGTCAGTCACGTGGACCGCTGGAGTGGGGGATGTCGGGCTGAATCCCCGCATAGCAGCGATGGTGGCAGCGGCCCGCCGGGGTGCAGCGGTGCGGCTGTTGCTGGACAAGTACTACGACACCGGCGCCAACCTCGCCGCTTGCCTGTATCTGAACGGCCTGGCCCGGGCGGAGTCCATCCTCCTCTCCTGTCGCCTGGGGAACGTGACAGGGCTGGGCGTTCACGCCAAGGCCTTCTTCGTGCGGGTCGGTGGCGAGAAGTGGGCGCATATCGGCAGCGTCAACGGCACCGAGACGTCCAACAAAGCCAACCGCGAGTTGGCGCTGCAACTGGCCTCTGCCGAGGCCTACGACTTTCTGATGAACGTTTTTGAGCACGACTGGGCGCGCGCGCACGCGCCGCTGGTCTTTCCCCTATATCTCCCAATGGCGATGTTGGACTACCTCCCTCCGGCTGACTACCCGTTGGTGAGCGAAGTCTTCATCAACCCCGTCGGCCCTGACGCGGGGTACGAGTGGATAGAACTCCACAACCCCGGCCCGACGGTGAGCATCGCCGGCTGGACGATCGGGGATGCCGTCAACATCGGGGATTATGGGGACGGCCGATACGCCTTGCCGTCGGGAGCGCAACTCCTAAGGGGGCAGGTGATGCTGCTGGCAGCCTGCGCGACGAACTTCGCCCGCGCTTACGGCTTCAACCCAGCCTATGAGTGGACGGACTGCGACCTGCTGGTGCCGGACCTGATTCCGGTGAGCGCCTGGGACGGTTTCGGCCTGGCGCTGGGAAACGCGCAAGATGAGGTCTTGCTGCTGAGGCCCGACGGCGCGCCGGTGGATAGCGCGGCCTGGGGCGGGGAGCCGCGCGCAAATGTGATCCCCTTCCCATTGGCCCCAGAGGACGCCTTCCCGTGGGGGGCGTCGCTCAAGCGCTACCCGCCCGGCAGCGACCGAGACAACTGCGCGCGGGATTTCTACGTCAGTTGGTCACCCTCTCCTGGCCGGGTGACAGGGGAGTAGGGCAGGAACAAACTGTGCGCTAGCTCATCGTCCCAGGAGCGGTTTTATCCTCCCCCGCCAAGGATTGCCTTTTGGGGCCTGCAAAAATGTGCCGTCCCACAAAGCGCTCGTACAAGTCGCTCCCGCTGCGGACATTTGGTCTAGGCTTGGCAACGAACTCACTGCCTTTCACCCGGGGCCGGCAATGCGGATGGCGACGCAAGCCGGCCGGGTTATCAGCTCGGCGTATTGGCCCCGGCAGCGCCCGCGCACACGGTCTATGGCTTATCCCGCTGGGGCATCACTTCACGGCGTTGGCGTGGGCGGCGGTGTGAGCGTGGGCGGCGGCGTAATCGTTGGCTCTGGCTCCACAAAGTCCTCGCGTTTGGCGTTTACGATGTCCTCGACGATGAAGCTGTTCACCAGCACATACCAGGGCGAATTACTCGCCTTGACGACATAGGCGCTGTCGCTCTCTTGCTTCGCGCCGATCTGCAACACCAGCGGCGCCAAGCTGGACAGGTCGGACTTGAGCGTGAGCGTGAGGGTTGCCGTCGGCCGGTCGAAGCCATACGCCGGCTTGGGGGTCTTGCCCAGCGGGCGCACCATGTAGAGCGACGACACGCGGCTGAGGATGGTCTCCAAGCGGCTAGGGTTGAAGCGCTCGCCGGCTGCCAGCCCCTTGAACTCCCAAACGTCGCTCACGTTGCGCTGGAACTGAAGCGTGCCGCTGATGTTGGCAAGTGCAACCTGCCCCACTGCCGATTCGGTGACAGTGAAGTAAGTGGTGTTGATCCAGCTTCCCAGGTCGCTCGGCACATCGTACGTGGCCAGCTTCGGGGTGAGGAAGACATCATCCGAGCCGCCCAGGCGCACGTGCGAGCTGCCGCCGCGCGCCGAGCCGAGGAACAACGTCCGGTCGCCGGCCTTCGTGGTCAGGTCCACACGCCGCGCGAAGTTCTCTTCGCTCACTTGCAAGCGCGCGTGGCTGGTCGCCGTCGTCGCCACCGGCTGACCCACTTGGATGCCGGCCAACTTATCCAGCAGCTCGGTGACCTTTGTCGCGTTCACCGGAAAGTCTTCGACATCCGGCAGCACCCAAGCATCGCCCTGTTTAGCGATGTGCACACGACGATCGGGCCGTTCCTGGATGGTCAAAGCCGTCACGTCGGCTGCGGTGACCTGAGTCATCAGCGGCTTCAGCGTGCGGTTAGACGCCTGCGCAGGGAGCACGAGCGCGATGGCCGTCACGACAATCTGGACGGCCAGCAAGATGGCGAGAATCTGGTTGCGGCGATTCATCGTTTATCTTCCCTCCTTTTGCGGCGCACGAACGTCGCCGGCGCGGATTGGGACGGTCGCCGGCGCAAGTTGCATGGGCGGCTCGGCGCGCTGGCGCAACTGCCAGATCAAGCCGATCGCGAACAACGCGGCCACCACCACAGCGTAGTTGGCGATCTCCCACGCGCGACGCTCCCCTTCGGTCAACGGGCGCAATGCGCGCGTCACCGTGCCGCGCGTGCGGATGTCCAGCAAGTCCAACTCTTCCACCGTCCAGTCGGCCACGTTTTGCATGAATTGCAAGTTGTTCAAGTAACGTTGTTGGCCGAGCTGCGCCGAGAGGTTCAGCAGCGCATCGTTCAAGAAGTCGGCGCTGCCGATGACCACCAGGCGCGCTGTGTCGGGCGATTGCTCGACGGTGGCGCCGACCGGGCGCACCGGCGCTGGCGTCGGCGTAGGCTCGGGCGTAGCGCCTGGCGCAGGCGTCGGGGCCGGCGTGGGTGTGGCCTGCAAAGGCGAGGGCTTGCCCTTGAAGAAACTCTCGAAGCTCCCCTGAATGGCAACGGCTAGATTGCGCGATTTGCGCTCGCCCTCCACTGGAAAGCCAAATTCGGGGTAAGTCTGAAAGTCGGGCTGAACGTTCGTGTTGTTGCGCACCCAGGATTGATCGGTGGAGCGGAGCAGCAACGTCACCTTGCGATTCGCGTTCTTCTGCTCATCCACCTCGATCGGCGAGACGAAATTCATCGTGACAGCCGGCAGCCGCGATACAATCGGGCTGGCGCGATCCATGCCGTTGGGACGCACATCCACGAAGAACGGGTAATTCACCGCTTGGATCTCGCGCACGATCAAACCGCCGATGTTGCGGTTGACCTCCACCGGGAATGGCTCGTTCTGCGGATCCATCACCAGGCCGCTGCCGAGCCTCACCCCGTAGTGCGCCAGCATCTCGGCCAGCCCGCTCTGCACCGGCTCGAGGATGGGCGAGCCGAAGCCGAGCATCAGCGCGTAGTTGCCGCCGGCGATGACCACCGCGCCGCCTTGCATCAGGTACTGGTCAATGGCGTAGCGCGCTTTGTCGTCCAGGTTGCGCGGGCCGATGACGAGAAGCGCATTCACGTCGGGCGGCACCTGGCCGGTGGAGAGGTCCACGTCGCGCACAGTATATTCGCGGCTCAGTTGCTCGCGAATGAGCTGCCAGGGGTTTGGGTTCGGTGCGCCGAACATGCTGGGCGGCGCGGGCGGCGTCCACAAACCGATGACGTTGAGGAAACCACCGACGTTGCGCTTCAATGCCGACTCCAGCGCGGTGCGAATGGATGACTCGGTGAACTCGCCTTCGGGATAGATGGGCTGGGTCTTGTCGTCTATCTCCAACAGCATGTTCAGGTAAAACGACTCCAAGCCGAAAAGCGAGACCGGTGTGGGGCGCAAGCCGTAGCGTTCGGCTAGTATCTGACGGGTGAAGGTCACGTTGGGCTGGTCGGGATCCACCACTTTGTATTCGAACTTGCCGCCGGATTTTTGCTGCAGCTCTTGGGCCACCTTCTCCATCAGCGCCGGCACGTCCTTGAACGCCTCGGGCAGCGTCTGGCGAGTGACGAGGATGGTCAGGCGGGCCGGCTGCTGGAGCGCAGCGAAGACCGACTCGACGCCGCGGAAGCCGCTGGTCACCTTTTTGATGGCGCGGGTGAGGTCGTATTCGAGGTTGCGCAGGCGCACGTCGACTGTGCCGTCGCGGCGCTGCTCCACCTCGATCAAGTCGCGGAAGTTCAACACGGTGCTTTGGTCGCCGTAGCGCACCAGGATGTCGAAGTAGGTGTTAATGATGGACGCCTCGTAACGGCCGGCCACTTGCACCGGCGTAGGCTGGATGCCATACGTGCGCGCGGCCTCCGCCTCCAGGTTCGGGTCGGTGATCGGGTCCACTACCTCGGCGGTGACGCGCCCCCGCCCGGCAATCTGGTATTCCTGAAGCAAGTCGCGCACGCGCGGCGTCAGCGGGGCCAGCAGCGGGTGGGTCTTCTCGCTGATGTAGGCACGGATGAGCAGCGGCTCCTGCAGGTCGGCGAGCAAATTCAGCGTGGCCGCCGAGAGGCTGAACTCGCGCTGGGCGGTCAAGTCGGCGCGCAGGGCCTGCAGCGGACCCATCCATGCGTTCACGGCGATCAGGTTCAGCGCGACCAGGCCGCTCGTCAAGTGGGCGGCGCGCCGATATTCGGCCGAGCGCGGGCCGGCGCTCCAGCGCTTGCGGTCCAGCGACCAAGCGTTCAGCGTGAGGAAGACCAGCGCCAGGGTGACGTAGTAAACCAGGTCGCGCAGGTCAATCACGCCGCGCTCGATGCTCTCGAAGCGGCTGCCGGTGCCCAGCGCGCGGAAGAACTCGGCCGTGCTGCCGCTCACGAAATCCACCACCAGGGGACTGCCGATCAAGTAAAACGCCCCGCCCACTAAGGCGGTGAGAATCAAGGCGACGATCTGGTTATCGGTGCGTGAGGAGACGAACAAGCCGATCGCAGCATAGGCCGAGGCCATCAACAGCGCCGCGATGTAGCCGCCAATCACCGGGCCCCAGTCCAGGTTGCCCAACAGCGCCACGGTGAGCGTGAGCGGCAAGGTGAGCGCCAGCGCCAGCGCCACAAGCCCCATCACCGCCAGGAACTTGCCGGCCACCAGTTGCCCGGCGGGCACCGGCAGGGTCAGCAGCATCTCCAGCGAGCCGCTGCGTTGCTCCTCGCTCCACTGGCGCATGGTGAGCGCCGCGACGAGGAAGATGAGCAGCAGCGGCATCCAGCGGAACAAGGGGCGCATCTCGGCCACGCCCCGGGCGAAGAACGTCTCGACCCAGAAGAAGACGAGCAGGCTCGCCGCCAGAAACACGCCGATGAAGATCAACGCCTGCGGTGAGCTGAAGTAGTTGTTCCATTCTTTGCGCGCAATCGCCAGGATGGTCTTCATACGCAATATCTCCATGTGATGCTCAACCCCGTTGAAATGCTCGCGTCTGGATGGGCTGCGCGTCAGCCGCGCGTGGCCAGCTCGTTGAACACGCTCTCCAGCGTGCGCGTGTCGGCGCGTAGTTCGCGCAGCGGCCAGCTCATTTGCGTCGCGGCTGCGTAGAGCGCCGGGCACAGGTCCACATCGCCTTCGCCGTACACGCGATACTGTGGCGCGCCGTTGGCCGCCGGCAGCGCCTCCACGCGCTTCACGCCGCGAATGCTGCGCAGCGCCTTGTCGAAATCAGCGACCGGCCGCTGCAACGCAACGATGGCGTTGTGGGTGGCGGCCAAATCGGCCAGCCGCGCATCGGCCTTGATCTCGCCATTCATAATGATGATCGCGCGGTGACAGACTGCCTCAACTTCCGGCAGGATATGGCTGGAGAAGAGGACGGTGCTGTTTTGCGCCAACCGGCGGATGAGCTGCCGGATCTCTGCCAGTTGCGTCGGGTCCAGGCCGATCGTTGGCTCGTCGAGGATGAGCAAGCGCGGCTTGTGCAGGATAGCCTGGGCCAGGCCGACGCGCTGGCGCATGCCTTTGCTCAGCTTGCCGATCGGCCGGTTGAGGAAGCCGGCGATATCGGTGGCATACACCGCCTCGGAGATATATTCCAGTTGTTTATCTTCGGGGATGCGGCGCAGGTCGGCCATCATTCTGAGATACGCCTGGACGGTCATGTCGGGATATAGCGGCGTATTCTCGGGCAGGTAGCCCAGGCGCGCCTGTACTTCCAGCCGCTGAGTGAGCACATCCAGGCCGTCCACCTCGACGATGCCCTCGTCCGGCTGCAGATAGCCGGTGAGGATTTTGATGATGGTGGACTTGCCGGCGCCGTTTGGCCCGAGCAGGCCGACGATCTCGCCGGCGGCCACCTGAAAGCTCACGCCGCGAAGCGCCTGGATTGCGCCATAAGACTTCTTCAAGCCTTCAACATGGATCATAACTATCCTCCAGTATGCTCTGCGTCTTACCTTTTGCGAGCCGCCTTCAACTCCCGACCGATAAGCCGACCGCATGATCTGAGACGGCGGGAAGTGCGGCTAAGTTGGGCGAAGGCTGCGCCTTCACCCCTCCGGCAGGGCTTTTTGCCTCGGCTCTGATCAGCCGTAACGATCCAACAGCATATATAGGCGCATGTTTAAAAGCGCGCTGAGAGCCGTGTTACGCTTTCTTCACGCGCAAGCGCATCGTGATTAGGTTACACCCAAGCGCGGAAGCATGCTCAAGCAGGATTAGATGTGCATTGGATACCTGCGCAGATGACGCCGTCTTGCAGACGGAGGGCATAAATTTACGCCTCGGCCAGCTCCCAGATTGTGCCGGCCGGCAGCTCGAAGAACGCGCGGCGCAGCCGGCTGTCCAGCGAAAACGCCTGCGACCTGCGCTCATCGGCGGCGGAGAGGACGGAATCCATTAGGATGGGCGCGGTTGATCGGCTGTTGACGATCTGAGCATTGCCATCTACGATGTGCGGCGCTTCCGATGGGCGGATCGGAAATCCGCGATTGGAAATCCGCAATCCCAGACGCGATGTCAACGATGCACCTCACCTTCGTCATTGGCGGCGCGCGCAGCGGCAAAAGCGCCTTTGCGCAGGAATTGGCGCAACGATGCGGCGGGGACGCCGTTTGCTACGTGGCGACGCTACGCGAGGACGTCGCCGATGCAGAGATGCAGCAGCGCATCCGGCGACACCGCGCCAACCGGCCGGAAACCTGGCCGACCGTGACGCTGGACGACCGCTGGCGCGCGCAATTGCGCGCAATTAACGGCGCGCGGGTCATCTTGCTCGATTGCCTGTCGCTTTTCGTCGGCGGCGCGCTCTTCATGGGCAGCCACCTGCCGGCCAACGCCGAGGACGAGGCTGCCGCGCTGGTGGGCGACCTGCTCGCGGCCATGCGCGACTCAAGCGCTCATTGGATCGTCGTCAGCAACGAGGTCGGCATGAGCATCGTGCCCGAGCATCCGGCTGCGCGGGCCTATCGCGACGCGCTCGGGCGGGCTAACCAGATGGTCATGCGCGCCGCCGACGAAGCCTACTTCCTCGTCGCCGGCGCGCCGCTGCGCGTGAAGTGAAGCGGGCCAAACGCGCGACGCCTGCATCCGCAGCCTACTTCTTCTTTCCTAACTGCACGCTGCGCTCGTAGGCGGCCCACACCGCTTTGGAGATCACCGTGCGGAAGGCGCCCTTTTCGAGCTGGTAGAGCGCCGCTGCAGTCGTGCCGCCCGGCGAAGTGACCTGGTTGCGCAGTTGCGCCGCGTGCAGCTTAGAAGCAGCGGCGTACTCGATGCTTCCCCGGATGGTCTGAATCACCAGCCGCTCGGCGATGGGCCGCGAGAAGCCCATGTGGACGCCGGCGTCTATCAGTGCTTCCATGAACAAGAAAACATAAGCTGGGCCGGTGCCGCTGAGCGCCGTCGCCATGTCCAGGTACTGTTCATCCTCGACGAAAATTTCTTCTCCCATCGCCTTGAGGATCTGTATGGCTTGCTCGCGCTGCACGTCGGTGACTGCATCGGTGCACGTCCAAACCGAGATGCCCTGGCCGATCTGCGCTGGCGTATTGGGCATCGCGCGAACGATGTGCTGGTGGCCGCCTAGCCCTTCGCGCAGCGTCGCGATGGAGATGCCGGCGGCGATCGAGAAGATCAGCGCCTCCGGCCGGATCGCGCCGCGCAGGTCTTCAAGCACCTCATCCATCACCTGAGGCTTGACGGCGAGCACGACCACATCGGCGTGGTGCGCGCAACTGGCGTTGTCGGCGTAGGCATGCACGTGATACTGGTCGCTGACCAGGGCGCGCCGGTCGGTGTTCGGCTCGGAGAGCGTGATTTGAGCGGGCTGCAATGTACCGGAGCGAAGCAGGCTTTTGATGATCGCCTCGCCCATCACCCCACCGCCTATGAAAGCAACCTGTGAATCGAAGAGCATAATTTTGTGAATCTCCTGTGGATGACTGAACCTCCGGCGCGCGCCCTCAGGCCGCGCGCCGAGAAAGACTCGATTCGGCAGAAGCCGTGTACAGGCAGGCCAACTATAATAGCCTTGGTTATACCGTGCATCCCGGCACCCGACAACGGATTCCACACGCGCGCAGGCGGAGGGCCTGCCAACCGCCTTGCGCGCCAATCCAAGATGGGGGCATCGGCGTACTGCCCGGACAACCGACTGGTTGATGAGGACTGAGACATGCCAAGCATCATAGACCGATTCCTTGGGTTATTCTCGCTTGACCTGGGGATTGACTTGGGCACAGCCAACACCCTCGTTGCCGTTCGCGGACAGGGCATTGTGATCAACGAGCCTTCATGGGTCGCTATCAATCGCAAAACGCGCCAGGTGCTTGCCGTCGGTGCCGAAGCTAAGGAGATGGTAGGCCGCACACCCGCCAAGATTGTCGCCATTCGTCCGCTGCGCGACGGCGTGATTTCCGACTTTGAGGTCACCGAGGCGATGCTGGATTACTTCATTCGCAAGGCGCACAGTCGCAACCTGTTCAACGTGCCTCGGCCGCGCGTGGTGATCGGCATCCCCTCTGGCGTGACGGAAGTGGAGAAGCGCGCAGTGTACGACGCAGCGCTCTCCGCCGGTGCGCGCGAGGTCTATCTGATCGAAGAGCCGATGGCCGCAGCGATTGGCGCTGGCCTGCCGGTGACTGAAGCGCACGGTTCGATGGTGGTGGACATCGGCGGCGGCACGACTGAAGTCGCCGTGTTCTCCCTAGGCGGCATCGTGGTCAGCCGATCCATCCGCGTCGCCGGCGACGAGATGGACGAGGACATTATCAACTACGCGCGGCAGAAATACAATTTGTTGATCGGCGAGCGCATGGCCGAGAAAATCAAGATCGCGATTGGCTCCGCCTTTTCACTGCCCGAAGAGAAGACGATGACGCTGCGCGGGCGCAACCTGGTGACGGGCCTGCCGGAATCGGTCGAGGTCTCCTCGATCGAGATCCGCGAGGCATTGTCGAACTCGGTCAACACCATCGTTGAGACGGTGCGCAGCACGCTGGACGAGACGCCGCCGGAGCTGGTGAGCGACCTGATGGAGACCGGCATCGCACTGGCCGGCGGCGGTGCGCTGCTGCAGGGGCTAGTTGAGCGCATCGCCGACGAGACCAACATCCACACCTGGGTCGCCGAGGATGCGCTCACCTGCGTCGCGCGTGGCGCAGAAGCAGTGTTGGCAAACTTGGATGAACTGCGCCAGGTGCTGGTCGGGTTGGAGCGCAACAGCACCTCGCGGTCGGCGACGAGCATCGCCAGGCGCGTCGCCTAAACGCCGGCGGGCGGCAACGACACGTTGCGCACGGCTGAAGCGCTATGAGGCGTCCCCGTTCGTATTCGCCTATCCTAGCCCTCGGGCTTCTAGCAATCAGCGTGATCTTGCTCTTGTTGGGCTTTCTCGCTCAGACGCCAATCGCCCAGGGGCCCCTCTCGGTGGTCATCGGACCCATCCAGCAGGTGATGAGCAACGCCAGGCGCGTCATCAACGACTTCTTCCGCTCGACCGGCGAACTGATAGATCTGCGCGCTCGCGCCGAAGCGCTTCAGCGCGAGGTGACCGCGCTGCGAGCGGAGAACGTGCGCCTGCGCGAATTTCAGGCGGAGGTCCAACAGTACCGCGACTTGCTCAACTTCGCCAACGACAACCCTGCTTATGAGCTGGTGGGGGCCGACGTGATCGGCATTGCCGATGCAATCCGCTGCAAGGGCAAAGCGCCAACCATGCCGGATGCGGGCAAGTGCGCCAACGTCATTGCGGGCGACGTCAGCCCATTCGTGCGCTACATCACCATAGACGTGGGGGAGCGCGACGGCATCCAGGTCGGCATGCCGGTCGTCGCCGGCGGATTAGCCTTGGTGGGGCGGGTGGGCGAAGTGAGCTACGCCACGTCACAGGTGCAATTGCTCACCGATCCGGCGTCGTTCATCAACGTCCGGCTGATCGAATCGCGCGCCTCGGGCACCGTAGCCGGCACGAGCGAAGGGATACTCCTATTGCAGAATGTGCCGCAAGGCGAAGCATTAAAACCGGGCGACTTGATCGTGACCAGCGGACTGGGCGGCACGTTACCTCAAGCGTTGCCGGTGGGCGTCGTCGAGCGCGTGATCAGCCAGGATGTCGAGACGACGCGCCAAGCGATCGTGCGCCCTGGCGTGGATTTCGATAAGCTCGAGGTCGTGCTGGTCATCACGCGGCCGCTCGCCTCGCAGGCCCGCCCGCCGACCCCCACGCCATAGCCAAGCCCCACAACGGAAACCGCTCCGAGCGCAGCACGGACGTGATCCGATGCCCGGAGCGGCGATGCGGAGTGTTCAGCTCAAATGCGGGCGGATCTTCGCCATGAGTTGCTCTTTGGGGCGATAGCCGACGAGGCGCTCCACCGGTTCGCCATTCTTGAACAAAATCAACGTCGGAATGCTCATCACGCCGAACCTCATCGCTGTTTCGCCGTTCGCGTCCACATCGAGTTTGCCGACGGTCAATTTACCGGCGTTCTCCTCCGCGATCTGCTCGACGATCGGCGCGATCATCTTGCAAGGGCCGCACCACTCCGCCCAGAAATCCACGAGCACCACGCCCTTGCGCTTCTCCACCATCTCTTCAAAGTTGGTATCGGTCAGAACGACTGGTTTTGCCATGATTCCATTTCTCCTGAGTTCGGTGAACCGGTAATCCGTAGCTCCGGGGCCCCGGCCGTCTACTTTCATGCACCCGTCATCATACCGCAAGAAGATCAGCGGAGTGTGAGAGGCGGCCAGGGCACTGCCGGCATGGATTGTGCAGGCATTGCCTCGCCCGGTGGAGAAATGCGCTCAGCGGCGGCGTTCCAAAGCTGCTCGCGCTATAGTTGACATGAACCCATCATGAACGCGAATCCAATCACGCTGCGATGCGGCCGGGCGCGCATTCACCTGCTCAGCGATGGCGTCGCCTACTGGGACGGCGGCGGCGCCTTCGGGCTGGTGCCGCGCGTCCGGTGGATGAACCTGTTGCCCCCCGACGACCTCAACCGCGTCCCGCAAGAATTGCGCTGCGTGCTGATCGAGGCCGACGGCAAGCGCATCTTGGTGGACTGCGGCGTCGGCGACAAGCCGAATGACCTGATCGCGACTCAGTACGACGTGCGACGGCCACACGGCACGCTCCTGGACGACCTCGCGCGGCGCGGCCTGCGCCCGGCAGACATTGACATCGTGATCCTCACCCACCTGCACGGCGACCATGCCGGCTGGGCGACGACGTTGGACGCGCACACACGGCCCATAGGCGAAGCAGCAGCGTCGGCGCACGACCCTGCGCCGACGTTCACCAACGCGCGCTACTACGTGCAGCGCCAGGAATACGTGGACGCGACCCATCCGAACGAGCGCACGCGCAACACCTACTTCGCCGAGAACTTCGTGCCGCTCATGCGCCACGGCGTGTTGACGATGCTGGACGGCGAGGCGCAAATCACCGCCTCGGTGCGCGTGGTGCCCACACCCGGCCACACCGCTGGCCACCAAAGCGTGATCGTGGAATCCACCTCCACAGACGAGACGGCCCCGCCCGTGTTCCTCATCGGCGACATGGCGCCATTTATGATCCATTTCGAGCGCTTGCCCTGGGTCACGGCCTACGACGTGCTGCCCATGGTGACGATCGAGACCAAACGGCGCTGGCAGGGCTGGGCATTCGAGCGAGGCGCTGCGCTCATCTCCTGCCATGACACCCGCCACCCCGTGGGCCGTTTGGCGCGCAACGACAGGGGATTGTTCTCGGTCATCCCGCTCGAAACGGGAGGGGCGGCCGAATGAGACTGAACCGCAAACGCCGGGCTGCGCACGCGTGGCTCGCCTTCAGCCTGCTCGTGCTCACCGCGTGCGCCAACGTGCAGCCCCAACGGGTGATCGTGGCATGGCACACCCTGAGCGGCGCGCGCGAACGCGCCCTCTTGCGTCTTGTTGATCGGTGGAACCAGACCAACGGCGAGGGCGTCGTCATTGTGCCCGAGCGTCGCGATCCCGCAGCGCAGCATCGCGCTTTGCTGGAGGGCGCCGCAGCAAGTTTATTGCCCGACCTCGTGCTCGTCCAGCCGGCGGAAGCGGCACTCTACGCACAGCGCGGGCTGCTGGCTCCACTCGATCCGTTCGCCGACAGCGAAGACGCGACGATACACTGGGACGCCGCCGACCGGGCCGACCTGTTCCCGTTTGTGCAACAGGCAGGGCGAGCGCCACAAGGACAATTGCTGGGCGTGCCGTTCGGCGGCGAGATGCAGGTGATGCTGCGCAACCGAGACTGGATGGGTTCGCTGGGGCAGGCCGAGATGCCGGCGGATTGGGAGACATTCGGCAAGGTCTGCGACGGCGCGACCGATCGCATTGCCGGCACAACGTGCTTTGGCTTCGACCCGAACGCCCCCTCGGCCGAGGACTGGCTGTATGCGCATGGCGCGCCGATCTACGACCCGCTGACCCAACAAGTGCAAATTGCTTCAGCCAACGTGGTATCAGCGCTCGAAGCGCTGCTCAACTACTTGCAGTCGGGACGTGCATACCGGACGATCACGCCGGAGCGAAGCCGCGACGAATTCGCCGCGGCGCGCGTGCTGCTGGCGTTCACTTCGACCGAGCATCTGCGCGACTTCGTGCAGACGGTGCGCGAACGCAGCAACTTCGGCCTGGACGTAGGCACATGGCCTTCGGCGACGAACTCACCCAGCGTTTCGATCCGTGCGCCGTTGTGGGTGGTCCTGAGGAAGACCGACGACCGCCGGCGCGCTGCGTGGAAGTTCATCCGCTGGCTGTTGGAGGCGGAACAGACCGCGCAGTGGGCGATGGAAGCCGAGGAGATTCCGGCGCGCATCTCCGCGCTCGCCGCGATGGATCTGAACCCCGAAGAGCCGCTCGACGCGCTGCGCATTCAAGCGCTGCGGCAGATTGCGCCGGTCGCCCGGCCGGCGCCGTTGCTGAGCGGCTGGCCGTGCGTGCAGGCGGAGCTGTCGAACGCGCTGCGTCAGATCATTGAGGGTCAGCCGCTGGAGGACATGCTCCCGCTGGCGCAGATGCGCGCCCAGAGCCTGCTCAACGCCGACTGTACGCAGCGATGATGCCCGCCCTCGCTGCGCCGGCGCTCCCGTCAGTCCGTTTGCTTGCGCGATCAGGGGGTCTGGCGCACAATGGAGCGCATGAATTTCGTGGTTTTTGCCGGCGGTGTGGGCGGCGCGAAGCTTGCCGACGGCATGGCGCGCAGCATGGATGATGCGTCGCTGACGATCATCGTCAACACCGCCGACGACTTCGAACTCTACGGCTTGCACATCTCGCCGGATCTTGACACGGTGATGTACACGCTGGCCGGCATCGCCAATCCCGAGACTGGCTGGGGGATCGCAGGCGACACTTTTCACAACTTTGACATGCTCGCGCGATATGGCGCGTCGCCTTGGTTTCACATCGGCGATCGCGACATGGCCACTCATCTGCTGCGCACGCAGATGCTGCGCGACGGCGCAACGTTGGCCGAAGCGACACGAATCCTATCCGAACGCCTGGGCGTCACGGCGCGCATCCTGCCCATGACAAACGATCGCGTGCGCACGGTCGTGGACACCGAGGAGGGCCTGTATCACTTCCAGGAATACTTCGTCAAGCTGCACTGGCAACCCGAAGTGCGCAGCTTGATTTATGAGGGGGCAGGGGAAGCGGAGCCGTTGCCCGCTGCGTTGCGCGCCATCGAGACAGCCGACACGATCGTCATTGCGCCATCCAACCTATACCTGAGCATAGACCCGATCTTGGCGGTTCCGGGCATGCGCGATGCGCTGCTGAACGCCAGCGCGCCGATCATCGCCGTCACGCCGATCATCGGCGGTGAGGCGGTGAAAGGGCCAGCGGCCAAACTGATGCGCGAGCTGGGCGACGAACCCTCGGCTGCTGCTGTCGCCCAGCACTATGCCGAGTTCCTCAACGGGTTCGTGCTCGACGAGCGCGACGCTGAGCTTCAACCGCGCATCGAGGCGATGGGGATGGGCGTACTGCTGGCCGACACGCTCATGCGCAATGCCGATGACCGCGCGCGGCTGGCGTGCGAAGTCGTCACTTTCGCCGACCGGCTGCGCCCGGAGAAGATGGGCGGCTGCAAGCTCAACCTATCTTTGCCGCCGCAAAAACAACCTGTCCGATCCACGGATGCAAATCGGTGATGCTGACCGCCATCCAACCGCCTCCCGCGTCACTGCATTTATCCCGGTCAAGCCGCTCAACGATGGCAAGTCGCGCCTGAGCGGAAAGCTCGACTTGGCGCACCGAATCGAGCTGACGCGCAGCTCGCTGCGCCGCATTGTGCACACGTTGCAGTCCACGCCGGGCGTCGGCGACATCATCGTCATCAGCCGCGACGCGCGCGTGGCGGCGTGGGCCGAATGCTGGCGCGTCGGGCATATGCGCGAGCACCGGCGCGGGCTGAACGCGGCGCTGCGCGAAGCACGCGCGCGCTATGCGCGCGCTTCGGCTGTGTTGGTGCTGCCCTCTGACCTGGCAGCGTTGAGCCTCACGGACGTGCAGGGCATGCTCGCGGCGGCGCAGCACGCCGGCGAGCGCTGCGTCGTCATCGCACCCGACCGACACGGCCGCGGCACAAATGCGCTTCTGCTCAAGCCACCTGACGTCATTGACTTCGACTTTGGGGCGAACAGCGCGCTGCGCCACGCCCGGCGCGCCCTCGCACATGGCATACAACCGATCTGGTTTCGCTCGGATTCAATTTGCCTCGACCTCGATTCGCCGGACGACCTGGACTTGTATCTGGATCAGTGGTGATTGTCACAGACGTCCTAACGCCTGCTGATAGGCTTCGGGTGTATCCACATCGAGCAGCACTTCGTCGGTGTTGACCAGGATGTGAGCGACGGCCTGGGGATGAGCGTGCAACAACGCGCGCATCTGCGCGCCGTCCGGCAACGCCAGGGCCATCGGCCACCATCGCCGCGCTATAAGCACGGGATGCCCGCGCGCGGCGCCGAACTTGGGGGCGATGATTTCGCCGCAGCCCTGGACAAACGCTTGTTGCATGCGCCGGAACAGCCACGTCGGCAGCAGAGGCTGGTCGCCGGGCACGATGAACGCCGCCTCGACATCCGTGCCCTCCAAGCGAGCCAGGCCAACCTTGATCGAAGAGAGCATCTCCCCTTCGCGGTAGCGCGGGTTGTGCGCGAAGGTCACGGGCAGCCCAGCAAGCGCCGCTTCGATGCGCTCGCGCTGGTGACCGGTTACGACAACGAGAGGCGCGACGCCGGCGTCGCGCGCGGCCCGCACCGCGCAGTGAATCACCGCGCCATCTTTGAAAGGCAACAAGAGCTTGTTGACGCCGCGATGGCGCGACGAGGTTCCGGCGGCCAGGACGATGGCCGCCACCGGCCCGGGTCGCGCTGCCTTGCATGGCAAGGCTTCAGACATGCGTTTACGCTCCCCGTTTTGCTCCTTCAAGGCTTGCGAGCACGACGCGCGCACAGGCATCCCAGGAGAAGCGCGCCAAATTGCGGCGCCCGGCTTCGATCAGCCGCGCGCGCATTGCCTCGTCGCCGAGGATCATCTCCAGCGCGCGCGCAATCGCCTCGACGTCGAACGGGTCAAACAGCAGCGCCGCTTCGCCGGCGACTTCCGGCAGCGACGAGATGTTGCTGCACGCGACCGGCACGCCGACCGATTGCGCCTCGAGCACCGGAAAGCCAAAGCCTTCGTGCAGCGAGGGGAAGACGTACGCCCGCGCGTGGCGCATCAATGCCGCTTTCTCGATCTCGCTCACGTACCCCGCGAAGACGACCGAGGCGCGCACACCGGCCGCTTCAACCTCCGCGCGCGGGTCTTCGCGGCCCCACCCGCGCCCACCGGCCAGCACCAGGCGAATCTCCGACGCACCGGATCGGCCCACGAAGCGCGCCCAGGCTTGGATCAGGCGGCGCAGGTTCTTGCGCGGCTGAAGCGTGCCGATGTGCAGCACATACGGCTGCCCGCCATCCAGCCCGAACTTGGCCAGCGCGCGGCGCGCCTCGTCCTCCCGCACGGCTACCGGCAGCAACGGGCCGGGATGGGCCACGACGACGCGATCATCGGCGACGCCCCTGCCGTAGAAGTAGATCACGTCGCGTCGGGTGGCTTCAGAGTCGGCGATGATGACATCGGCGCAGCGCACCGAAAGCCGCGTGCCGAGGTCGAGATACCAGCGCTGGACCGGCGGATGCGCATTCGGGAAGCGCCGATAGCCTACGTCGTGCACGGTGACCACGGTATGGATGCGCCGTCGCGCCGACGGGCGAATGAAGGATATCGGCAGCACATGCGCCGGCACAAACAGCGCATCGGGCGGGCACGCGCGCAGCTCGCGCGCCAGCCCAAGGTGCGTCCACAGCCGGCGGCGGGAGATGACGACCGGCTGAATGCCGTCTGACCGGCGAAGCAGAAGCCAGGGGGCGCGCTCGTCGGGTGCCTCGCGCAGATAGAGGCGAAAGCAATGCTGCGGCGCGATGCCCAGGAGCGCGGCGATGATTTCGCGCGAGTAACGCTCGGTTCCGGTCGGACGCGCGCCGGTCGCGCGGCTGGCATCAATACCGATCCACACCCCATGATTATCATCGAATCGCGCTCGGCCGGGTGACGGGCGGCGCACCGGCGTGGGGGATCATCGCCGACTTCACAGACCGACCCTTTGAAGACGCTCCCTCAGCCGCCGCCTGCGACGACGAACTTCACGCAAACCGGCTTGGGGACGTGAAACTGATCGCGCGTTGAGAGCTGGCCGGTTGCTTCGTCCACTGTGCAGAGCGTCACGGCGTTGCTTTCCTGGTTGGCGATCCACATGAAGCGGCCGGTGGGATCCAGCGCGAAGTTGCGCGGCCAGCGCCCATGCGTCGGCGCCTGGCCGCGCGGCGATAGCCGACCGTCGTCCGCGATGGCGAAGATGGCGATGCTGTCATGTCCGCGGTTTGAGCCGTACAGGAAGCGCCCCGCTGGCGCGATGTGCACATCGGCGCCGTAGCTGGTCTGCGCGTAGCCTTCCGGCAGCGTGGAGATCGTCTGCAGCGCGCGCAGCGCGCCGCACTCGGCGTCGTAGGCGAACGCGGTCACCGTGTTGTCCAGCTCGTTGATGACGTAGGCGAAGCGACCGCCGGGATGAAAGGTGAAGTGGCGCGGGCCGGCGCCCGGTTTCACCGGCGCGAACGCCGGCTCGTTGGGCGTCAGCTTGCCGCGCTCGGCGTCGAAGCGATAGATCATCACCCGGTCTAGACCGAGATCGGCGACGAAGGCGAAGCGATTGGCCGGATCGAGGATGACCGAGTGCGCGTGCGGCCCCTCTTGTCGCTGCGGGTTGACGCTGGCGCCGTGATGCTGCACGAAGTCGCTGGCTTCGGCCAGTGATCCATCTGCATTGATCGGCAGCACGGCGACGCTGCCGCTGCCGTAGTTGGCGACGAGGACCCATCGCCCGGTCGCGTCCACACTCAGGTGGCACGGCCCCGAGCCGACCGAGGATTGCTGGTTGAGCATGCGGAGCGTGCCGGTTTGCGCTTCGATGGCGAATGCGCTCACTGCGCCGGCCGGTTTGCCGCCGAAGTCCCCCACCTCGCTCACGGCGTATAGGAAGCGCCGCGAAGGATGGATGGCCAGGAACGACGGATTGGACAAGCCCTCGGTTGCGCCGAGCGACTGCGCCGTCCCACGTTCCGCGTCGAAGCGGAAGACAAAAATTCCCTCGCGCCGGCCGTTGGTGTAGGTGCCGACGAAGGCATAGCATGTTGGGGATGCCATGGCCCCTTTATATCACCAGGCCGACCGACCACCGCCGCTGGGATTCATGCGGTGTGAGCGTGCCCATCGCGTCGGCGAGAAGCGGTTGCGCCTTGGCTGCTTTGCGCAACCAAGGCGCTTGACATGCCCAGGACAGGATTTGAACCTGCAAGCCTTTCGGCACTACCCCCTCAAGATAGCGTGTCTGCCAATTCCACCACCTGGGCGCGTGAGCAAATTATATCAGCCCAGGCGCGGCGCATCAATCATTCGCGGGGGGAATTGCAGGGCTTACGCACCACAGTCAGAATCACGGTGATGAGTGACGAGACACCTTAGCCATGTCGCCTTCTGGCGAGCGCGCACCTCACTGCATCGGCGGCTGAGGGCGTGGTGCGCCCGGAAGCGGCCCGCAACGAGATTGCGGCGTTGCCTGAAGCGCTCAAGCAGGTCACGCGGCGCGGGCGTGGGGTGGTCCGCCGACGCGGCGCATCCGCAAAAGCGAAACGCGCGCCGCAACCAGCAGCGCAGGGGCGAGTATGGGTTTGCGCTCAAAGGCAATCATGCGCGGCGGAGGTAGATGCCTGGCCGAAGCGGGGGCGGTGGGGGATGTGCGCGCGGGCGGCGTGTGGGCCAGACCGAACGGGAGCAAGTGTAACCAGTCTGAAAGCAGGATGTGCAGCACTTTGCGCGTGCGGCGCGCACTGGGTGCTGGATGTGGTGTCCGGCGAAGACCTCAGCCGAGTGCACGCCGGGCGGAGCGCGGAGAACTGCGCGGTCTTGCGTCGGGTGGCGCTGAGCGTCCTCAATTGGAGGCGAGCGCGGGAGCAAGGCCAGACACCTGCGCGTAGCCCGCGGCGATGACTTCCTGCTCACAGTCCTAGCTTACGCCGCGCAGAACCTTAAAGCTTCTGATGCGTAAGCCCTGCACACGGCGGCGCCGTTCGCACGCGCCAGAGGGTTTCCTTCGCAGCGAGGCGTGAAGCACGAAAGGCACACCCACAGTCGCCGAATTTGCGACTCGGCCTTGCTACTGTATAGCCAAAGCAAGCCAGCCGGAGATATGCCGCTATGTTCGGTGATAAGCAGACGAAGCATCAGCGCCTGAGGAAGCTCGTCGCCATCCTGAGCGAGCGCGAGGCCAGCGCCGAGGAGCTGGCCGGCTGCTTGGGAGTGAGCAAAACGACGATTTACGACGATTTGCTCGTTTTAGAGAAGCTCGGGGAGTTGCCATGCGAACACAAGGGGCGTTTCAGCCTGTTGCGCAAATGGTTCCCGCCTTCGCGACGCAACTCATCGCTTCGCTGCGCAGCAAAGTTGCCATTTTCCGCTCCCCGATCTGCTAAAACTTAGACATGCTGGCCTCAAAACGTGCGACGCAACTGGTTGAACTGGCTGAGTATCTTTGCCGGGCCGGTCGGTGGGTGACGATTCAGGAGCTGACCGAGCGTTTCGCTTGCCATCGCTCCAAGGTCTTTCGGATGCTGCGCGACCTGGAGCATGAATGTGGTGTGCTGCTGGAGCGCGGACGCCTGGGGGTGTATCTGCCGCCCCAGAATTACAAGCTGAATGTGCGGCTGGGCTTACAGGAGGTGATGGCGCTCTTCTTGGCCGCGCGCACCCATGCCTATCAGCAGGATAAGCGCCTCCCGGCCACCGCGCGCGCCCTGTTCGCCCTGTCCCAGGCCACCCAAGGAATCGCGCCGGTCCTGGCGGCTCACATTCGGCGCACGGCGGAGATTTGCGATCAACGCGATGCGCACGATGAAACCTATGTCCAGGTGTTGAACGCATTGACCGAAGCGTGGGAGCGACGCTGGCGGGTGCTGGTGCACTACAAGAACACAGGGGATTTGGCGCGCCCGTTCGACGTGTACTTCATTGAGCCAAGCCCGCTGGGCACGCGCCTAACCTATGTCTTTGGCTTCGACCATTCCCGCAACAAGCTGCGCACCTTCGCCGTGGAGCGCATCCTTCGCGTCACGCGCACCTCGGAGCAGTACACCATCCCGCCTGACTTCGATCCCTACGCCTTGCTGGCGCGGGCATGGGGGGTGAACTGGGGAGATGGGACGGCTGAGCCTACCGAGGTTCACCTGCGCTTTCGCCCCGGTGCGGCCGCCGAGCGCGTGCAAGAGAGCTGCTGGCACCCCACCCAACGCATCGTCCCACGGGCGGATGGAGGGTGCGATTTTCATGTGCGCGTGAGCGAGCCGATGGAGATGCTGCCCTGGATTCGCCAGTGGGGGCCGGATTGCGAAGTGCTCGCTCCGCTGGCGTTGCGTCAGCGGGTTGCCGAGAGCCTCAGCGCCGCAGCAAAAATCTATGCGTAGGAGGTGGAAATACATGTGGTGTGCACGGGGTATAATATTCAAGAAATGTGAATTATTAAATTTATAACTAAATCTTAATAAATGAAGGATTTAGATACGTGTTCGCGCTTTAAAAAAACTACATGATATAATCAAGGCCATGAGCAAGAAAATGAGCTTTGAGTGCTTCTTCGAAAAAGCAACAGGCAACCTGCCCTACGACTATCAAGCGCGGCTGGCCGAGGCCGCCCCTTGGCCCGCCCTGCTGGAGGCGCCCACCGGCGCCGGCAAGACCGAGGCCATTGTGCTGGCATGGCTATGGCGCCGGCGCTATGCAGGTGACGAAATCCGCAAGCAAACACCGCGCCGGCTGGTTTATTGCTTGCCGATGCGCGTGCTGGTGGAGCAAACCGAAGAGCGCGTGCGGCGCTGGCACGCCACTGCCCAACTCGAAGAGCACAACGATGGCCGCCTGACGCTGCGGCTGTGGACGAGTGGGCTGGGCGAGATACAGCGCTGGGTGATGCAGTACGGCAGCCACGCGCAGGTGCTCGCGCCCGAATCGCTGCGGCGGGCCGTGGCCGAGGAGGCGCGGAAGACGGCCGCGCTATACGCGGGAAAGTGAACATTAGGTGCACCGAGGAGGGGTAAAACTCCTCGCAAACCTTTGTCAATCAAATAGAGAGAGAAGGAGGGCTTTCAGATGAACTCGCTCACGCTCGACAGATTGAAAGAGATCGTCTCAGGGAATGCCGCTGCCCTGCGGCGCGTGGTGGAGTTGCAACCCGCCGGCGGGCCAGGGGCGAAGGTGTTTCCGCCTACCTACGAAGGCGGCAAATACGCCACTGAAAAGCGCCGGATTAATGGTGAGCTTGTGGACTGCGTGCTGCTTGACTCAGTGCAATCACAAGCGAATCGAATGGAGTTGGCGCTGCAAGAGGCCGTAGACGAGAGGCGAATTTCGCTGCCGGTAATCACTGTGGATTTCTCCGACACGGGGGCCTGGTTCATCGGCAGGGTCACAAGTCTTGAGGCTCCACACCGCATCGCCGACGCGATTTTGCGCGACAGCAACTGGGATGATGGCAAGGGAAAGAAAGTGCCGTTTCGCAAGACGCCTGCGGGGGCGGCGTTGGACGCCGCGAGCCTGCAAAATGCCACGGCGCTGTTTGGGTATTGCCCAACCGCGCTGGTGTTTGGCATGTGGGACTCCACCGGCGCACGCGGCGGACTGGGAGTCAAATTCCCGCGCGCCATTGTTTCCGAGATCATCGGTATCGGTGCAGTGCCCGGCCAGCGCACGGGTGGCCGTCTTGATCCGCTGCAAATCAGCTCGAAAGCGGGGCCGGTTTATGAGACGGAGGACGGTGACTGGACCCTTGACCCTACCAAAGCGAAGCGCAAGAAGGATAAGCATGGGAACGAAGTTCCTGCTCTCTATGGCGAAAAGGGCAAGCCATCCGAGATCAATCACGGGAATGTCACGCCATCTCTGGTCGTCCAAAAAGACAACAGAGACCAACCGATTCTGGATGAGTTCGACAAACCTATACCCATCGGCGGCTTCACCATTGACCGCGCCCAGCAAATCACCGTGATTTCGCTTCCGGCCCTGCGTCGCCTGCGCTTCCCGGTGAACGGCAACAACAATGCCGATCTCCCCGGCCGCGTGGCGCTCACTGCGCTCGCCTTATGCGCGGCAACGTTGAGCAGCGAGAAAGGCTACAACCTGCGCTCGCAATGTGACCTGGTTGCCTCCGGTGTGCCGCAGTGGGAAATTCCAGGTCAGAACGAGGCTTTCTCTTTGAACGCCGAGGATGCGGTGAAACTTTTCAATCAGGCCGTCAAAGAAGCGCAGAACGCCGGTTTGCCCTGGAACGCAGCCGGCATGAAATTAACGCCGCGCGACGATCTGGTCGAGATGGTTCTTCGCAGCCGTGAGCGCGGCGGTGAGGAGCAGGGCGAGGAGGAGGCGTGATGTTCTCCATCGCCATCCGTTATCTGTGCGGCTGGGCCTCCGCCGCATCCAACAAGAAAGAGGAGCCGGAATGGCCCCCACACCCCGATCGTGTGTTCATGGCGCTGGTGGCGGCCTGGGCTGAAACGGGAGCCGACTCGGATGAGGAGAACTGCTTGCTTTTTTTGCAAGCGCTGCATGCCCCCAAAATTAGCGCTTCATTGAACTACGAGCTTCATGCAGCAAGCACTATCTTTAGGCGCGACTTAAATGCCGAGGAACGTGCGCCTGTGCCTGTATATGTGCCGGCAAATGGCGACCGGAGAGAGATGAAATCTCTCATCAAACTGATGCCGTCCGAGCGCAAACGCAACAAACGATACTTCCCCGCCGTCATCCCCGAAAGCGACACGGTGTACCTCATCTGGCCGGGTGCGGAACTGCCCGCCGAACACCGCGCCGCGCTGGAGCGGCTGTGCGCCAAAGTGGGCTACCTGGGCGACACCTCCTCGTTGGTGCAGATGTGGGTGGAGGACAACCCGCCGCCGCCCACGCTGGTGCCGACCGACGAGCGCCACTACTCCCGCCGCCTGCGCGTGTTCCGCACGCTTGGCGAACTGACGACAGATTACGAACGCGATAAAGAGGCCGGCGAGTATCGCCCGCGCACGTTCAAGTGGGGCTACTACCGAGAACCAGAAGAGGAGAAGGCACCCACACCTTCTTCGCACTTTGCCGAACTGCTGGTGCTGCGCCGCACCGCCGGCCCGACGCTGGACATCACCGATGCGCTCTGGCTGGCGAAAACCCTGCGCGATGCCGCCATCAGCCTGTGGGAAAAGCACATCGGACCGCCCGTCCCGGAATGGCTCAGCGGCCACACGTCGGAAGGGGAACGCAGCCGCCGCGAGAACGGCCATCTGGCCTTTGTGGCCCTGCCGAACGTGGGCCACGAACACGCCGATGGCGAGCTGAAAGGCGTGGCGCTGGCCATTCCGCAAGACGTGACCAAAGACGAACAGACTAAGCTGCTGGACGCGCTCTTTCCGTGGGATGAGCAGACCAACGAAGCCCGGCCGCTGGAACTGACTCTGGGCCGCCTCGGGGTGTGGCGGCTCGAACAGGAGACCAGCTCGTTCCCGCGCATGGTCACGCTGCGCAAGTCCGTGTGGCTCGGCCCCGCCGAACGCTGGGCCACTGTCACGCCGATTGTGCTCGACCGCTACCCGAAGAAGGGCGAAAGCGAAGCCGAGGAGATGGTCGCTGCGGCGTGTGAACGTATCGCCCTGCCGCGCCCGCGTGAAGTCGTGCTCATGCCCGGTTCGCTGTTCACCGCCGTTCCCCCGGCCAGACGCTTCCCAGCCCTGCCGAAAAAATTCGGCAAGACGCGCGACCAGCACACCCACGCGCTGTTGATTTTCGATCAGCCGGTGCGCGGGCCGGTGCTGTTGGGCGCAGGGCGCTACCGTGGTTACGGTCTATGCCGCCCCTATCGTTCGGGAGGTGACGAATGACGACGTTGACGCCGGAGCGCTTCGCCAAGTTCTTTTCCGAACTGCACAAGACCGAGGCGTTCACGCCCGAACCGTTCCCGTGGCAGAAGCGGCTGGCCGCGAAAGTGTTGGCGGGAGAATGGCCCCAAACAGTGAAACTGCCCACCGCCAGCGGCAAGACAGCACTGATTGATGTGTGGGTCTATGCGCTGGCGGCGCAGGCCGCTCTGCCCGCCTGCCAGCGCACCACCCCGCGCCGTATGGCCTTCGTGGTGGACCGGCGCGTGATCGTGGACGAGGCGCACAAGCGAGCCGAGAAAATCGCCAGGCGACTGGCCGAGGCAAAGAACGGCATCCTGAAGGAAGTGGCGGATGCCCTGCTCAGCCTGGCCGGCCCGGATTCGACTGTTCCCCTGCAATGCTTTCAACTGCGCGGTGGCATGTACCGCGACGACGACTGGGCGCGCACCCCTACCCAGCCCACGCTCATCACCAGCACCGTTGACCAGATCGGCTCGCGCCTGCTCTTTCGCAGTTACGGCTTCGTTAGCGGTTTCACTTATCCTATCCACGCCGGATTGGCAGCGTTCGACATGCTCATCGTGCTGGACGAGGCCCACTGCTCCCAGCCGTTCTACCAAACCGCCAGCGCAATCGCGCGTTACCGCAAGTGCGCCGAAACGCCCCTGCCCGGCCCGTTCCACTTCGTCACCATGACGGCTACGCCGCCGGAAGAAGCGGGCGAGCCGTTCGAGCTGGACGATGAGGATCGAAACCACCCGATCCTTTCGCGTCGGCTGAACGCTTCCAAGCCGACCCTCCTGCTTGCGCCGGTGGGCAATGCTGAAGATGACAAATCGAAACTGCGCGAAGCGCTGGTGAGCGCGATGGTGGAACAGGCCGAGAGGCTGGCAAACAATGGGCTGAAAGCCATCGGCATCATGGTCAATCGCGTGGCGACGGCCAAAGCCGTTCACGCCGCGCTGGCAGCCAAAGGTCACAAATCGCTCCTGCTCATTGGGCGCATGCGGCCCTTCGACCGCGACCTCGTTCAGCGCGGGGCCGACTTCGAGCTGCTGCTGGCCGACAAGAGCGAGACGCGCCAACTCGAGGCGCCGGTGTTCGTGGTGGCCACCCAAACCCTTGAAGTGGGCGCCAATCTGGACTTCGACGGGCTGGTGAGCGAGTGTGCAAGTCTGGACGCCCTACGCCAGCGCTTTGGCCGCCTCAACCGCATGGGGCGCAAGATTCCGGCGGAAGCGGAAGGCGTGCTGGTGATTCAAGCCAGCCAGGCCAAAGACTCCAAAGATGACCCGGTGTATGGCGCGGCGCTGGCGGAGACCTGGAAGTGGCTGAACACCTTGTCAGCGGGCGAGAAGCCTGCCAAAGGCAAGGGCGGCAAGAAGTCAAAAGCCGCCAAAGGCGACAAGCGCGTGGACTTGGGCATTGCCGCGCTCCAGCCGCACCTCGACGCGCTGGACAAGGACAAAAAAGAAGACCGCAACTCGCTCTTGCAGGACTCGCTCAATGCGCCGGTGATGCTCCCCGCGCACATTGACGCCTGGGCGCAGACCTCGCCGATGCCCCTGCCCACGCCCGATGTGTCCATCTTCCTGCACGGCCCGCAGCGCGGCCAGGCCGAAGTGCAATTGGTGTGGCGGGCAGACCTGCCAGAGTTAAGCGAGCAAAACGAAGATCCGTGCATTGATACCGTCGCCCTCTGCCCACCGACTTCCGTCGAGGCCCTGCAAGCGCCACTGTATCTGGTGAAGCGCTGGCTCCGCCAAAAGGACCGCGCCGCCGATGATAGCCTGGCCGATGTGGAAAGTGCGCGCCTGATTGAAGATCGCGACTCGAACAAGCATGGCCGCTACGTGCTTATCTGGCGCGGCCCAAAGAACAAGAAGCGAGGCCGCGAACGTCTCGGCGGCCAGGGTGAAAGGATGGAGAGCCGCGTCACCAACAACCCGGACGACATCCTGCCGGGCGACACGGTGGTCATTCCCGCTGAGTATGGCGGCTGGGACCTCTTCGGCCATCTACTCAACCCGGAGCGGCCCGACATCGCCGAGGCCGCGCGCTTTCAGGCCCGCCGACACCTGGTGTTCCGCCTTCATCCGAAGCTACTGGCCTACTTGCCCGACGGCTCGGCGCGAAGTGCGCTGCTGGAAGCCGCCAATGCCGAGGACAAGCCTGACCTCGAAGAAGTCAAAACGGCTTTTGAAGAACTGGCGCAATCCGGGCCGGAGCATCTGCGTGAACTGTTCAAGGCGCTGGCAGGCGCGCAACTCAAGGCCGAGGAGTATCCGGCTCGCGATGAACAAGCCGCCCCTGGCTGGGTGATCACCGGAAGACTCCCCTCGCCCCCAACTAAGGCAGGAAACGAGCCGACGCTTGCAGAAGAGGATGACGAACTCTCGCTTAATGGATTTGTGACGCTCAAACAGCACGTTGACGGAGTGACCAACCTGGCCGTGCAGTTCGCCAAGCAGTGCGGCCTGCCGGACGAACTGGTGGAAGATTTTCGACTGGCCGGCCAATTCCACGATGCAGGCAAGGCCGATCCGCGCTTTCAGGACTGGCTATATGGCTGTATGAATGCACGCTACGTGCGCGGGCGCAGCAAACTCATCGCCAAAGCCAAAGCGAGAACCGAAGCCCGCAAGTGGGAAGCGAAAGCCGAAAGCGGCTACCCCGACGGCGCGCGCCACGAACTGCTCTCGGTCAGCCTGATTCAAAACAACGAACACCTGAAAGCGCAGGCGCACGATTGGGACCTGGTGCTCCACCTCATCGCCAGCCATCACGGGCGCTGCCGCCCCTTTGCGCCGGTGGTGGACGACCCCAAGCCGGAGACGGTGGAAGTGGAGCTCTACGGCCACACACTCCGCGGCGCGACGCGCACCGGCTTGGAACAGCTGGACAGCGGCGTGGCCGAGCGCTTCTGGAAACTGACCCGAAAATACGGCTGGTGGGGGCTGGCTTATCTGGAAACCATCTTCCGGCTGGCCGACCACCGCCAGAGTCAAAAGGATATGGGCAAGTGAACTATGGCAACAGTTGAACTCACCCTCACCGGCCCCGATGGGGCCAACCCGCTGGGCTTTCTGTGCGCGCTGGGCATCCTGCGCACGTTGAGCAATGCCTGGCCCGACTCCGAAGTGAAAATGAAGTGGCAACAAATCGGCGCACCCTGGCGGCCCGTTCTGCGCGCCAGCCATGCCGATTTGGATGGCAGGGACGAGGTCGGCCAAAAGGCGGTGATCGTCAATGCCATCTTCGAGGAGTTGAAAAGGATGGAAAAGCATCCGGCTCAGTGTTGCCCGACGAGCGAGAACACGTCGCCCTCCAGGCCGTCGTTGAAAAGGATGGAAAAGCATCCGGCTCAGTGTTGGAATGACACGCACGACATCCCGCCCGAAAAGTACCGCGAGTACGCGTCCAAGGCGAGAGACCTTTTCTTCCGCGCAAGCAATGCCGATCATCGGCCAGCGGAGTGGGCAGCAGCATTGGCATGTGATGTAGTCACCGATGGCGAACATGTTGAGGACACAGCTTTCCGAACGATGAGCGGCCAGGGCCACCAGCACTTTCTTAAGCAGATACGCTCTCTACAGGAAAGGTTGGAGAAGAAACACATTGACGAGGCGCTCTTTGGTTGGCAGTATCAGGACGAGAAGCTCAATTTACGCTTCGATCCAAGCGAGGACCGTCGTCATGCCTTACGCTGGAAAAGCCCTGACAAAGACCCCATCAAGACAGTTTGGGGCGCCAATCGTTTGGCAGCAGAAGGGTTGCCTCTGTGCCCCGTCTTTCCGGCAGGAACCAAACTGAAGACGACGGGCTTTCGCGGTTCCGGCAAAGACGATACTTTCTGGACATGGCCGATTTGGAGTGGTTTCTTGAGCGTCGCGGTGGTGCGCTCCATCCTCGCCTTGCCGGCCCTGCAGGCCGACAAGCCACCACGCGGCGAGTTGTCACCGCTCGGGATCGTGGAGGTCTATCGCACACAACGAATTACTGTTGGTAAATATCGGGCATTTACCCCGCCAATAGCAATTTAGCGCGCAGCTCTCGGCAACTTTTGCCACTTCGGCCTCGGCTTGTTCGTGCCCGCCGGCCACTAACCCACTGCCATGTCCGACGACGCCCTGCTCGCCCCGCCCGACCTCGTCCCGGCCCGCATGGTCAACGAATACGCCTATTGCCCGCGCCTGGCCTACCTGGAGTGGGTGCAGGGCGACTGGGCCGACAACGCCGACACCGCCGACGGTCGTTACAAACACCGGCGCGTAGATCACACCGCCGGCCAGCTTTCCCCGCCTGCCCCAGACCCCAGCACAGCCGGGGAAGACGGCGACCGCATCC